>JAVBVF010000011.1:0-15802 GCA_031554475.1 Eubacteriales bacterium
AATGGCCACCAGGCCCGGGGTATAGGCCGCCACGCCGCCACCCTCCAGCACCTTGCCCGGGAAGGGAATGATCATGATGGTTGAGGCAATGACAATGCCCAGGATGAAATGGTACATACCCGCGTAGGCCTTGTCAAAGAGCTTATCAAAAGCCTTGGATAAAAGCAGGAAGCATAAAAGCGCCCCCGCCACCACCGGGACCAGCACCAGCCAGTCCAGGCCGCCAATGCGCTGCATCATCACGCCATAAATGCCCATATACAATAAGAAGTTGGAAGGGCTTAAGCCTGGCACAATGGCGCCCAAGCCCATGAGCGCCCCCGCCAAAAGCCAGGTCAGTACGCTATCTTGCGGAATGGTTACCCCCTTGAGCCAGCCCTGGATGAAGAACAAAAACAGGCCCGTCAGCACAATGGTTACCGCCAAAATCACATAATGCTTGCTTTGCCGGCCTTCCTTGCCCGCCTGCTTAAACAGGGAGGGGAGGGTTCCCACCACGCAGCCAATAAAGAACCATATCAGCGGGATTTCCGCGCTCTCAAAGAACGTTCCCAGCACCTTGGAGCAAAGCACCATGCTGATTAACACACCCACGCCAATGGGCAAAAAGAACCAAACGTTCTTCATGAAATCCTTGCGGATGTTGGCAAAAAAGCGGATCATGGGTTCATAAACGCCAAAAATGGCCGCGAACACGCCGCCGCTCACCCCGGGGATGATAAAGCCTGTGCCGATGACGATCCCCTTGACCAGCCGCCAAATCCAAGCGCCCACAGAGGTCCTCTGTTCTTGTTGCATGCCTGACAGTCCTTCCTTTTCTGACGTTTCATTCTGCTTTCGCCAAACAGTATACCATAAATCGTTTTTTTTGTCGCTGTAACCGAAATGTGCCGTGCGTTATGGTATGATGCTTGACGAAAAGGGAATTTGCAGGCCCATTGTCTTTTTTGGAGATTGCGCGTATAATGAACTTTGAACGATGTTTTTTGTAACCGATCCTCTCCGCCTTTGCAGTTTTGCCTTCTCCTCCCCTGAAAACTATGTAACGGAGGTTTCCCCCATGATCAAATTGCTGACCGCCTATACCCTGGAAGCGGATGATGCAGATTTTGCCATTTCCGAAATTTTGCAGCAGCTGGACCTGGCCCAGAATGCCCTGGCCCACTCCGCCGGCTTTTTGTTCTGCCATCCCGATTTTATCGAAACCGGCGTGGCGCAAAGAATTGGCGAAGCGCTGCCCTTTGAGGTGGTGGGCGGAACCTCCATCGCCACGGTGACCAAAGGCCTTTCCGATTTGGTGGGGCTGTCCCTGTCCGTTTTGACCAGCGACACGGTGTCTTTTCAGGCTGTGCATACCACCCAGCGAGGCCCCCAGGCCATGGAAGCGCTATACCAAGAGGGCCAAAAGGGCCAGGCCAACCCGCCTTCCATGATTTTCCCCTTTGTACCCCTGGGCATGGCCGCGGACATGGAGGTGGCCTTAGAGGTGATGGACCGGCTCTCCGGCGGCGTTCCCATCTTCGGCTCCCTCACAGTGGACCACACGCCGGATTTCTCCCGGGTGTTTTCGCTGCATAATGGCGAAGCCTTTCAGGACGGGCTGGTGTTCCTGTTCGCCTTTGGCGACCTTACCCCCGAATTCTATGTGGCGGAGATCTCTCCCTCCCGCATCCAGAAGCAGCGTGCCATCATCACCGATTCCGACGGCCATATTTTGAAAAAGGTCAACGATATGCTTTTGATCGACTATCTGGAGTCCATCGGACTGCAGCGAGGCCAAGCGGAGCAGGGCATTGCCGCCATTCCCTTTGTGATCGATTTGGGGGACGGCACCAAGCCCGTTGCCCGAGCCTTTCACAGCATTACAGAGGAAGGCTTCGTGCTTGTGGGCGGGCATATGCCCATCGGGGCCACGCTGGCCATTGGCTCCCTGGAATACGCGGACGTGATGCGCATGGCCCAGGAGACCATGGACTTTATCCTGAGCGGCCCGCCCCAACAAAGCGCGCTCATGTTCCCCTGCGCCTCCCACTTCTTTGTGCTGGGCAGCAAAGCCTCCGAGGAGGTGGCGCTGTTCCACCAGCGCATGGACGATGCTTGCGCTTACCAAGTCTGCTATTCCGGCGGGGAAATCTGCCCCGTATACGATCAAAAGGGCAAGCTCCACAACCGTTTCCACAGCTTTACCTGCGTGGCGTGTAAATTCTAAACAGGCGGTGACAACCATGGCGCCCGACATTCTCTCTCCCCAGTCCGAAAACCGGCAGGAGCTTCGTGACATCATCGCCCAGCAGGAACGGCAAATCAAAAAGCTGGAGCGGCAAATCCGCAACTCTACCGAGATGAGCCTGCGCAGCGTCTCCTTCAACTCCGCCAAAAGCAATGTGGACAACATTGTTTTGCAGGAGAGCAAGCGGCAGGAGCGCTTTATGCAGCTCCTTTTGGACAACAGCCCGGATATGATCCTCCTTTTGGATCAAAACGGGCGCATTGCCTACTGCACCGACTCCTTTTTGAAAAAAGCGGGCATTGCCAACTTTGGCCTGGTGAACGGCCGGCATTACCGGGATGTGTTTGCCGCCTACGGCCTGGGCGAGTGGACGGCGCAGTTCGACCGCATGGCCCAGGAAACTGCCCACGGCACGTCCCCCAAAACCGTAACCGCCCGCTATGAGATCACCGAGGGGGACGCCCGCCATTATGAAATCCACTACGCCCCCATGCTGGACGAGCAGGGGGAGGTGGAGGGTTCCATCGCCTTGCTCCACGATATTTCCGATCTGATCCGCGCCAAGGAGCAGGCGGAGCAGGCCAGCATCAGCAAGTCCAACTTCCTCTCCAGCATGTCCCACGAGATTCGCACGCCCATGAACGCCATCATCGGCATGTCCAGCATTGCCAAAAGCACCAACGATCTGGAGAAAATGCGCTATTGCATGGACAAGATCGACAACGCCTCCGCCCACCTCCTGGGCATCATCAACGATATTTTGGATATGTCCAAGATTGAGTCGGGCAAGTTTGAGCTTTCCCCCACCATGTTCGATTTTGAAAAGATGATGATGAAGGTGGCGGGGGTGCAAACCTTCCGCATTGAGGAAAAGCACCAGGAGTTCTTTGTCAAAATCTCGCCGGAAATTCCCCGCTTCATCCTCTCCGATGAGCAGCGTATCGCCCAGGTGGTGACCAACCTCCTCTCTAACGCCGTGAAGTTTACCCCCGACAGCGGACGCGTCAGCCTGTTGGCGGAAAAAATCGGGGAGAACGAGGGCCGGGTCCAGCTTAAAATCTCCGTAACCGATACGGGCATCGGCATTTCCGAGCAACAGCGCCGCAAGCTCTTCCGCTCCTTTGAACAGGGGGACAGCGGCGTGTCCCGCAAGTTCGGCGGCACGGGGCTGGGGCTGGCCATTTCCAAAAACATTGTGGAAATGATGGGCGGCTCCATCTGGGCCGATTCCGAGGCGGGCAAGGGCTCCGTGTTCACCTTCACCCTGTGGGCGGACAAGTGCAAAGACGCCGAGAAGCACCTGCCCTCCCTGTATCCGGAAATTCCTTGGGGAGACGTGCGCATCCTGGTGGTGGACGATTCCCAGGACGTTTTGGATTATTTCAAAACCTTTGGGCAGGTGCAAGGGCTCATGTGTGACGCGGCCATCAGCGGCAAGGAAGCGCTGGGGCTGATCAAGCATGTGAAAGATCCCTATCATGTGATCTTTGTGGACTGGATGATGCCCGAAATGGACGGGCTGGAATTGACCCGCCGCATCAAGGAGCGCTGCGGAGACAGCAGCGTGGTGATCATGATCTCCTCCTCCAGCCGCGAAAACATCGAGGAGGAAGCGCTGCGCGTGGGCGTAGAGCGCTTTATGCCCAAGCCCCTGTTCACCTCGGATCTTTTGGACTGCATCGCCCGCTGTTATGCCAAAGAAGAAATGCTGGAAACAGAAACGGCGCAAGAGTCCGGCGCGAAAGAGGATGTTCACGATATCTTTGCCGGCAAGCGGATCCTTCTGGTGGAGGATGTGGAGATCAACCGCGAAATCGTGATGGCGCTCTTGTCCGATACCCAGGTGAGCATCCAGTGCGCCGAAGACGGCGGCATGGCCTGCAGGGCCTTTCAAGCCACTCCGGACGCCTTTGATCTGATCTTAATGGACGTGCAAATGCCCGTAGTGGACGGCTTGGAGGCCACTCGCCGCATCCGCGCCATGAACATCCCCCGGGCCCAGTCCATCCCCATTGTGGCCATGACGGCCAATGTGTTCAAAGAGGACATTGACCGCTGCCTGCAAAGCGGCATGAACGGCCACCTGGGCAAGCCCATCGACATGGAGGAGCTCATGAAAACCCTCAAAGGCTATTTGCTGGGAGCATAAGCTGCCGTTTCTTCAAAAGGCTCGATTGCGCGGAAGCAATCGGCCTTTTTTTGTTCAGGGGCTTGGGGGCCCGCCCTTTTTGCAAAACCCTTTGAGCATATCCCCTTGATTCGTGGTATACTTTGGAAGGAAAAGCGGTTGTCCCCCAGTGCCTGGCATGGGTCGCTTTGCATGTTGGGCTTCGATTTTTCCGTCATCCCGGTCGTGCCTCAGGCCATGGGGCTGCCTTAGGCAAATCCCTCCCGCTCCTGGCCTGGCGGCCACATCGCCCCTCCGTC
The DNA here is from genome assembly GCA_031554475.1 of Eubacteriales bacterium. Taxonomy (GTDB): domain Bacteria; phylum Bacillota; class Clostridia; order Christensenellales; family Aristaeellaceae; genus Limiplasma. Next base: position 4,658 of record JAVBVF010000011.1, read on the forward strand.
ATCCTACCCTCCTACTGCGTCAGAACGCTAGTGTGTAAAGCAGGTGCGGTTCTTTGATCAGATGTCAAAAACTCCGGCTCACCCCCTTGCAGTTCCTGTCCGTGGGCTTCCTGCTGGTGATCCTCACCGGCGCCTTTTTGCTCATGCTCCCCATGGCCAATAAGGGCGGCGAAAGCCTGTGCTTTATGAACGCGCTTTTCACCTCCACCTCGGCCACCTGCGTCACCGGCCTGGCGGTGTTTGACACCTACACGCAGTTTACCGGATTTGGCCAAGGCGTGATCCTGGCCCTCATCCAAATCGGCGGCCTGGGCTTTATGACCATTGGCATGTGTTTTTCCATGGCGCTTGGCAAACGAATCGGGCTACGGGAACGCTCCCTGCTCAAGGAATCCATCAGCGCGCTGAAAATCGGAGGGATCGTGCGCTTGGTTCGCCATGCGGTCTTTGGCACGCTGCTATTGGAAGCTGTGGGCGCGGTTTTGCTGGCTTTGCGCTTCTGTCCGGAGTTTGGCTTGCGCACCGGCATCTGGTTTGCCATTTTTCATTCCGTTTCCGCTTTTTGCAATGCGGGGTTTGACTTGGTGGGGCGCATGGCCCCCTCCGCCTCTTTGATCCCCTTCGCGGACGACGTTTTGGTCAACCTTGTGGTGATGGCCTTGATCGTTATTGGCGGCATTGGCTTTATTGTTTGGGACGATATTCTGGAACACAAATGGCGCGTCCGGGCCTATCGGCTGCAAACCAAAATCGTTGTGGCCTTCACCTTCCTTCTGATCCTGGGCGGCGCTGTGGGTTTCTACTTTTTGGAAAAGGACTTTGCCTTTGCCGCCATGACCCCTGGCCAGCGAATTTTGGCCTCCCTTTTTCAGTCGGTCACCCCCAGAACCGCTGGGTTTGCCACGGTGGATATGGGTAAGCTCAGCGAAGGCGGCTCCCTGCTCACCATGTTTTTGATGCTGGTGGGCGCGTCACCAGGCTCCACCGGCGGCGGCATCAAAACAACCACCTTCTTCGTGATGCTTTTTTCGGTGCTTGCTTATGTGCGTAGCCGCGACGACATCAATGTGTTCCACCGCAAGGTGGAGGATCAGGCGGTGCGCCGGGCGTTTAACAGCGCTACGCTCTACTTGTTTGGCGCTTTTGCGGGAACCGTGATCATCACCTTTCAAGGAGTGGACTTGCATACCGCGCTGTTTGAGGCCCTATCGGCCATCGGAACCGTGGGCCTGTCCAAGGGCCTGACGCCCCAACTGACGCTTTTGTCCAAAGCGGCGGTGATTGTGCTCATGTTTGTGGGGCGGCTGGGGAGCCTGTCGGTTTTGATGGCCATGACGGACCGGCGGATCAAAACCAAAATCAGCAGCGCGGAAGAAAAAATCGTGATCGGATAGGAGGGAACCCTGTGAAATCAATGCTTGTGATCGGCGCGGGCCGGTTTGGCCGCCACCTGGCCCTCAAACTTGCGCAGCTTGGCAACGAAGTGATGGTGGTGGATAAGGATCCGGTGAAGGTGAACCATCTCGCTCCCTATGTAACAGCGGCCGAGGTGGCCGATTGCCAGGAGGATGAGGTGCTTGGGGAACTGGGCGTCTCTAATTTTGATATCTGCTTTGTATGCGTCAGCGCCGATTTCCAGTCCTCTTTGGAGATCACCTCCATGCTCAAGGACCTGGGCGCCAAGTACATCGTTTCCAAGACCGATCGGGAAAAGCAGGCCAAGTTTTTACAAAAAATCGGCGCGGACGAGGTGGTTCACGCGGAAAAGGAAATGGCCCAGCGCTTGGCGGTCAAGCACAGCTCCAAAAACGTCTTTGACTATATTGAGCTCTCCGCGGATTATGCCATTGTGGAAACCCAGGCGCCCAAAGCCTGGGTGGGCCACTCCATCCACGAGCTGGAAATCCGCTCCAAGTACAACGTGAATATCCTTGGCTATAAAAACCCAGCCGGAACCATGATCCCCATTATGCGGGCCGATCATGTCTTTGCGGCGGACGAACACCTCCTCATCGCCGGACTCAAGAAGGACACCGCCCGCATTTCCTCTCGCCTTTAGGCACGCAGAGACCCCTGCGGATTCCTTCCGTTTCGCATTGACATACGCCCTGCCCCATGCTATCCTGATTCCACCGCTTTTGTGGGAAAGTCGGGATTTTTTATACCCTTTTCCCCAGGCGAACATCAAAAAAGGGAGGTTAACCCCATGCCGGAAAACACACAGCAACTTCAACTGATCGCCTTACGAATTAAGGACCTGCGGGATATCGCCGGCCTCAGCACGCAAGAAGTCGCGGACAAAACGGGCATTGACCTCGCTGAATATGAGGCCTATGAAACCGGCAGCGTGGACTTCTCCTTTTCCCACCTGTTTAACATTGCCGAAGCTCTGGGCGTGGACATCAGCGACCTTTTGACCGGGGAAAGCCCCAAACTCCATGGATATATCCTTACCCGGGACGGCCAGGGCCTGGAGTTTCACCGCCGCCAGCAATACCAATACCATCACCTGGCCTACAACTTTAAAGACAAGCTGGCCGAGCCCTTCATCGTCACCGTAGGGCAGGATGCCCCGGGAACCGTGAAGCAAGCCCACAGCCATGAAGGACAGGAGTTTGACTACGTGCTGGAAGGCACGCTGAAAGTGGTGTTGGGCGGGAACGAGCTCTACCTCAAAGCCGGGGACAGCCTGTATTATGACAGCTCCTTGCCCCATGTGATGTACGCCATGGAAGGCAACTGCCGCTTTATCGCCGTGGTGGTGAAGGAGGGAAGCAAAGCATGATGAAGCCTTTGTATTTGGAATACCTCAATTGCCCTACCCAATATGCCACCTATGATGATTTCAACAAGAAATTCCACATTGACCGGCCCAAGCGCTTCAACTTCGCCTACGACGTGGCGGACCGGATCGCCAAAGAGGAGCCCGACCGTTTGGCCGTGCTTTGGACGGATGAAAACGGCGCGAGCATTCGTTATACTTTTGGAAACCTTTTGGAAGAATCCAACCGCGCGGCCAACCTGTTTGCGCAAATGGGCGTAAAAAAGGGCGATAAGGTGATGCTGGTTTTGCGCCGGCATTTGCAGTTCTGGCCCATTGTGATGGCCCTGCACAAGATCGGCGCGGTGGCGGTGCCCGCCACCCATCTGCTCACGGAAAAGGATGTGTTCTACCGGGTCAACGCCGCCAAGATCAAGCTGATTGTAGCCACCCACCGCAACGAAACCATTCTTTCCGCGGTGGAGTCGGCGCTCAAGGGCTGCGAGTCTTTGGAGGCGGCGATGGTCTTACAGGGCCAGCGGGAGGGCTTCCACAGCTATGAAAAAGAGCTGCCCGCCTGTTCCCCTGATTGGCAAATCCCCCAGGGAGACGCCTACCCCTGCGACCAGGACCCCCTGCTTTTGTACTTCACCAGCGGCACCACCGGCATGCCCAAGATGGTCTATCACGACCACTTCTACCCCCTGGGGCACATCGTCACGGCCAAGTATTGGCAGCAATGCGTGGACGGGGGGCTGCACTTCACCATCAGCGAAACCGGCTGGGCCAAGAGCGTGTGGGGCAAGCTGTACGGCCAATGGCTTACGGGCAGCGCCGTGTTTGTGTACGAGTTTGAGCGCTTCATCGCCCGGGATATCCTAAAGCAGATCTCCGCCCATGGGGTGACCAGCTTTTGCGCGCCGCCCACCATGTACCGCTACATGCTCCAGGAAAACTTCGCGGGGTACGATCTTTCCAAGCTCCAGCACTGCGCCGTGGCAGGGGAACCCTTAAACCCCGATATGGCCGCCGAATGGCTCAAGCGGACCAACATCCCCCTCTTGGAGGCCTTTGGGCAGACGGAACTGGTGGTGACCCTGGCCACCTTCCCCTTCATGAAGGCCTGCCCGGGCAGCATGGGCAAGCCCAGCCCCATCTTTGACGTGGACCTGGTGGATGAAAACGGCGTGAGCTGCCCCGCGGGCGTCACCGGAGAGATCGTGGTGCGCACCCAGGACTTACATCCCCCCGTGGGCATGTTCCTGGGCTATTACGGGGATCCGGAATTGACCAAGACCGTGTGGGACAAGGGCATCTACCACACCGGCGACGTGGCCTGGCGCGATGAGTGGGGCTACTACTGGTACGTAGGCCGCTCCGACGACGTGATCAAGTCCAGCGGCTACCGCATCGGGCCTTTTGAAGTGGAAAGCGCTCTTTTGGAGCACCCCGCCGTTTTGGAAACCGCCATCACCGGCGCGCCGGACGAGCTACGGGGCCAGGTGGTGAAGGCCACCATCGTATTGAAGCCAGGCTTTACCGCCAGCGAGGACTTGAAGCAGGAATTGCAGGAGCATGTGAAGCGCACCACCGCGCCCTACAAGTATCCCCGCATCATTGAGTTTGTCAGCGAGCTCCCCAAAACCATCTCCGGCAAAATCCGGCGGGTGGAGCTTCGCCAGAGGTCTGAATCCTAAAGGAGGTTATCATGAAGGGGCTTTCGCAAAAAGGAACGGCACTTTTTCTTGCCGCGCTGCTTGCGTGCGCCATGGGGCTTTCCCCTGCCTCCGCCAAGGCCAAAACCTTGGCGGACGCGCTGGAAGGCTTCGCCTCCGGCCAAAACTGGTTCGGAGAGGATTACGCCTACGACATTGCCGATACCAAGGCTTGCTGGGAGCTGTTGCAAAAACCCATCACCGTGCTGAACGTGGGAGAGCGGGAAGTGATCTATCCCCTTACGGAGCCCGGGGGCAAAAAGGTGAAAAACGACCATTTGGGCGGCTGTATTGCCGGAACCACCTCCGCCGTCCACGTGCTGGGCAAGGATGAAAACGGCTGGACGCTTATTGAAGGGCTGGACGAATACGACCGCCTCATTCAGGGCTATGTGAAAACCAAGCTCCTCAAAACCGTAACGCCCAACAAAACGTACGGGGTCATCATCGATAAGCTGGTGCAGCGGCTGTATGTGTTTATTGACGGCGAGTTCTTTTCCAGCTGCGCCATCTCCACAGGCCTCCCCACGGGCGACACGGCTTTTAACGAAACCGCCTCGGGCGAATACCTGATCTCCAGCTGGGTGGGCGATTTTGAAACCGACGAGCTTTTGGTTTGTCAAAAAGGCATGCGCTTTAACAATGGGGATTTGCTCCACCAGGTGCCCTACCTGCTCTTGGGAGACGGCACCATGCGCTTTAGCGACTATGAAAAGAAGCTGGGCCAAAAGGCCAGCCACGGCTGCGTGCGGGTGGCCCGCTACCCCAATGACGACGGCCTATGCATCGACTGGCTGTGGGACAACCTGAAAAAGGAGACCAAGGTGGTCATCTGGGACGACGACGGGCGGCTATACCCCTATCCCGCTGCCGACACCCCCCTTTTCTACAACCAAAAGGGCGGCTCCCGTTACCATTCCACCGCCCACTGCAGCGGGGTGAAGCCCGAATATTTGCCCCTTTCCGGCTTTACCTATGGGGAGCTGGACTCCGAGCCCTATGCAAAGCTGACCCCCTGTGATTTTTGCACCCCTGTGAAGCCCCGTGCCTGGATTGATGAATTCAACCTCGCCCGAGGGGTGGTTTCTGGGGATCCAGTGCAAACCGCCTTTGCCCCGGAGGAAAACGGAGGGCAAACGGACAGCGAAGTCGGGGCGAGCGGGGAAGCCGAAGATTCCGTTGACAACGGCGGCGCGGTGGCCCTTCCGGTACAGATTGAGATCTATTGAGCCCGAAAGAACTGAAAAGTGGCGCTGTGTGCGCCACTTTAGCTTGTCGATAAACCCTTTTTGGAGGCTCCGCCTCCAAACCACTGCCAGGGCTGTGCCCTGGACCAATCTGTTAAACGCCCATGAAATGGGCGTTTCAGCAATGGGTTTCTAACGGGCAACCGCCCTTTAGCCGCCGGAGGCCGTCTCCCGAACCTTTTTTGACAGCCAGAGCACTGGGTTTCACGCAGCGCAAAGACTGATTTCAAACCCTTTTGCCCTTGACAGGGCGCTTTTGCAAGACAGGATGCCTTTAGACAAGGTAAAAGCAGCCTGACAGCGCCTTTTACCGCATCTCTTCTTCCAAATCAAGCGCCTGCAAGGCCTCTCCCGCGCGGTTCACAAAGCTGTCCATCTCCCTCGCCCTGCGGTCCTGGGGCAGGGAGAGAAATTCGTGCACCGTGTCCCGAAGCTGTTTCATTTCGCCCCGATGCTGGTTTTCCGTATCCTCCAGATGGAGCTTCAATAAATCCACTTGCACCCGCAGGCGGTCGGCCTCCCGGCGAGCCTCCAGGAAGCGGTTGTAAAACTCGTCGGTCTCTTTTTCCATCTCCGCTTCCAACTCTCCGGCGCGAAGGTCGGTCACGGTGATCTCCAAATCCGGACAGGGGTTGTCATGGGAGGCGTTGTCCGCTCTGCCTTGGACTCTGTCCTCCATGGCACGATACAGCGCTTTGCTTTCCGCCTCCCGCACCCGACGGTAGAGTTCGCACACCCGTGTCAAAAGCAGGGGCAAAAGATCGTCCCCTAGCTCCTCGCTTAGGCGCATGGATTCCTCCATCACGTCTCCCAAGCGGCTGGTATCCGCGCGAAAGCGCTGCCCGCTGGCCACCTGGGTTGGACAGGGCAAGCCCTCCGCTCGTAGCTCCGCCGCCACGGCCTCCAGCATTTCCGGCCGATTTTTGAGAATGGAGCGATATTTGTTCTGATAGCGCAGCATCAGCCCACGATCGCCCTCCGCCATGCGGGTCACACAGGCACGGACACTTTCGCCCCTTCCCCGCGCCATCAAAACCGTGCGAAGCAGCTCGTGAAGCTCGCTTTGGTCAAAGGTGCGAAAGGGTGCTTTGCGCGCCGCCATATCCGGAAGCTCCCGCAAGCGAGCATAATAAAAATTGCGAATACTGTTGGGCTTGCGCTTTAATTCCTCCGCCACATCCGCAAAGACATCCCGTAAAGCCTGGCCGCTTTCAGCCGCCGTGCGCACCGCCTGAAAGAGCACATTGATCTCGTCCTCCTGCCAGCCGCCTCGAGAGTGAACCTGTTTCGTCGTTTCCATCTTGTCAAGTCTCCTTTGAATGGATGGTGTTGTATGGGAGTAGTATGGTTCCTGAACCGAAGTTTATACAGCTTGGCGGGAGCGAACGTGTAAAATTCCTATTTTAGCGAAGCCGTAGCAGGGTTTCTGTGGGGCTTTGGTTGCGGCGGAAGGCATCCTCACAAATGGCGTTGAGCTCCTGAAGATTATGCTGGAAGGCGTTGGGAAAAAGCAGGCTGCGGCCATAGCTTTCCATGAGCTGGCGGGTGAGCCCGTCGCCTTGCGCTTCCATGGGCACCGTGGGCAATAGCCCATGGGGGGGCAGGGCGGCCTGGGCCTCTCCCCCCAGCAGGTGGGTCACAAAGGCTTGAGACAGCCCATGGTCATGACAGATTCCCGCGAAAAGCACCTGCTGGGTACAGGCGGGGGCCATGGCAAAGGCCGCCAATGCCCTTCCCTCCTCCACAGCATGGCGGTATTGGGCAAGGGGCAAAACGGCTGCGGAAACAGGCGCTGCCGCCACCGGCCCTTTGGCCACAGGCGCGGGTGTAAAAAGGCCGCGACGGCTCACATTGCCGTTGGGCGCGTCACTGGGGTTTTGCGCGGCCCCGCCCGTGAGCGCCTCCACCAGGGCGGGGCGCATGGGGGTGGGGCACATATGAAGCAATTGGATAAGCGCTATGCCTTCGGGTTTTGGAAGGCTTTGGGGCGTAAGGAGCGCTTCCCAGGGGATCAGCGCTTCCTCGGGCAGGGAGGGGTCCTTGCCGCCCTGCTGGGGCAGCTGTGTGGGGGCCGGCGTGCCCAGATTGAAAAGGGAGGTCTGGGTGGGCCGGGGCGTAGGAATATCCTCGGTGGGGAACATCTGGCTGGGAACCGCCAGCACCGAAGGCGCAAACCATAGGGGGATGGCGTACTGAATCCCGCCGCTGCGGCCCGCCGCCATGGCGGCGTCTGTAGGCAATTCCGCCTCGCCCAGGTGGGCAATGGGCATCAGCGCCTTTTCCGGCGTGGAAAAGGCCCCGGGCGAAAACAGCACCACATCGGGCAAGACCGCGCTTTGGGCAAAAAGCTCCGCCGCGTCCGCCCGCCTAAGATAGACCCGCACGCCCCCATGGGACTTTTCAAAAAGTGCGGTCTGTTCGCTCAAATGGGTCTTGCCTTGCGTGGCATCGGAAACGATCCACACGGTCAAGGTTTGGGCCGGGTCCGGACGAAGGCGCTCGGCCATACGGCCGCTGTCCCGCCGGGTTAGGTTGGACACAAGCCCTGGCAACACGGAAAGAAGCGCCGCTGTAAGCAGCAGACAAACATAGGCGGAGGTTCTTCGGTTCACAGCGATCGTCCTTTCCTTTGCCACAGAGGCGGCCGCTAAAGCCTATGCAAAAGAAGGACTAGTATTTCCCCTTCCAACATTCCGTTTGCAATATCCCAAAGAATCCCCTATAATGGACAGGAAATGGGCAGATTCCTATTGCCAACAAAAAATGCATATCCGGAAAGGGGCTTGACACGATGAACTATCGTCAACACTACGAGGCATGGCTGCGTGATTTTTCTCAGGACGCAGAGGCCCTGCGAGAGCTCCGATCCATCGAGGGAAACGAAAAAGAACTGGAAGACCGGTTTTATCAAGACCTGAGCTTTGGCACCGCAGGCATGCGGGGGGTTTTGGGCATGGGCAGAAACCGGATGAACGTGTATACCGTCCGCCGCGCCACCCAGGGGCTATGTGATTTTTTGAAGCAGGATGCGCAAAACGCGCAGCGCGGCGTGGTCATCGCTTACGACAGCCGCCGCATGAGCGAAGCATTCGCCCTGGAAACGGCTCTGGTGCTCTGCGGAAACGGCATCCGCGCCTATTTGTTTGACGCGCTGCGCCCTGTGGCCCTATTGTCCTTTGGGGTGCGGCATCTTGGCGCGGCGGCGGGGGTGGTGATCACCGCCAGCCACAACCCGCCCCAATATAACGGCTACAAGGTCTATGGCGAGGACGGCGCCCAGATCGGCCCCGAAATTGCCGATGCGGTCACCCGGGCCATCGAGTCCCTCCGCTTTACGGACGCCCGCCGGCTTTCCCAGGCGGAAGCGCTGAACAGCGGACTCCTTCGCATCATTGGCGATAAAGAGGTGGACGACACCTACATGGAGCAGGTGAAAACCCTGTCCATTTATCCGGATGTGGTGCGGGAAGCGGGCAAGAACCTCAAAATCGTCTACACCCCCCTCCACGGCAGCGGCAATGTGCCCGTCCGCCGCATTTTAAAGGAGATTGGCATTACCAATGTAAGCGTTGTGAAGGAGCAGGAAAACCCCGACCCCAACTTTTCCACCATCAAAGTCCCCAACCCCGAGGACCCCGCCGCCTTTACCCTGGCCATTGCCCTGGCCAATGAAATCGGGGCGGACGCCATCTTCGGCACCGATCCTGACTGCGACCGGCTGGGCGTGGCCGTTCGGCAAAAGGACGGCTCCTTCCGCCTGTTGACGGGCAACCAGATCGGCTGCCTCATGCTGTACTACATTTTGAACGGCAAGAAAGCCCAGGGCAAGCTGCCCAAGGACGGCGCGGTGGTCAAATCCATCGTGTCCACAGGGCTGGCCAAAGCCATTTGCGACGACTTTGGCGTGACCCTGTACGATACCCTCACGGGCTTTAAGTTTATTGGCGAAAAAATCCAGCAGTTTGAGGACAAGGGCGAGCATACCTTCCTGTTTGGCTTTGAAGAAAGCTACGGCTTTTTAAGCAGCACCTTTGTGCGCGATAAAGACGGCGTGAACGCTTCCCTGCTCATTGCCGAGGCCGCCGCCTACTATGCCACCCAGCAAAAAACCCTGACCGACGTGATGCAAGAGATCTTTGAAACCTACGGCTATTACCTGGAATACGTGGATTCCAAAACCCTGCCCGGCCTGGACGGCTTGAAGGTGATGGCCGCCATCATGGAGCGGGTGCGCAAAAACCCACCCCAGAAAATTGGCGGGATCAAGGTGCTCCGCGTGCTGGACGTGCTGGGCGGCACCGAAACGGACGTTTCCACAGGCTCCGTACAAAAGCTGGACTATCCGTCCAGCGACGTCCTCTACTTCGCCATGGAGGGCGGCCACTTCGTGTGCGTGCGCCCCAGCGGTACCGAGCCCAAGATTAAATTGTACGTGAATGTGAACCACAAAGTGGAGCAAACGGCAAAGGATCTGCTTTCGCTTTTCGTGAAGGAAGCGGAAAAAATGCTTGTGTGAGGGGGACGGGAGGACGGGGACGGGAGGACGTTAGGGGCTGCCGCCCCTAAGACCCTGCTCAGGGCTTCGCCCTGAACCCTTTTTAGACCGCGTTTCACGCGGTCTCAGACCGTTGACAAAGGCACTTTGGCAACGGGATGGAGCTTGCTCAAAAAGATCCGGTTGCGCGGATGCGAGGCGGCATAAGGGGTGGAGCGTACAGGTCCGTACGTGACATCCCTTAGCCGCCGAAGCCGACAAAGCAAACGGGCCTTTTTCAGCAAGCTGAGACCGCGTTTCACGCGGTCTATTGTTGTATCAGTTTTGCTTTTAGGAGTCAAAACGCCGAGCGGCACTTTTTCATATGCCAAAACCAATATAGAAATCGCTCTTGACTTTGCGAATGACATCCATTATTCCATAAATGTCAGCCAATATTTGCAAAAGGAGGCGCCTGCATCAAAAAAGGTTGGACGGCCCTTTTGCGAAAACCCCAAAGAAATCCGCCTGTCCATTCGTTTGGACAAAAACACAATGACATATCCGCCCTAACGACCCCAGCTTGCGCCAAGACAGCCCTCGAACCGCACTTTTAACCCTCATTGCCCAAAAGGAAGAACTGTTACCCTTGTTTTTGCAAGCCCTGCCGGAAGCCAGGGAGGAGCCTCACCATTTTCTATCCCTTGTCAACGCCCAGGACGAGCTTCTTAGGCACTGTGGAGGTAGGCCGTTTTACAGAGGGTTTCGCTCTTGGCGCCCGCTTCCTGCTGGATACGCTCCTCCTTGCCCAGCCTGCGCTTTTCAGCGCCCCTTGTGCCTAAACTCCGCTTCTTCCCCATCCGGTTTTTTGGGGGAGGGTGCGGGAGGGGGACCCTTTTGCAAAAGGGTCCCCCTCCCGCCAGCTTCGCTCCCGCTGGCTTCGTTGCT
>JAVBVF010000013.1:0-18786 GCA_031554475.1 Eubacteriales bacterium
AAAACCCTGCTCAGGGCTTTGCCCTGAACCCTTTATTTTACCGTGTATAAAACCGTCAAAGGCAGTTGTGAATAAACTTCATAAAGCGGGCCTTTTTCAGCAAGCTGAAGCCGACCTCTGAGGGCGGCTTCAGGCTGTCAAAAAAGGTTCAGGGAGACGGTCTCCGGCGGCTAAAGGGCTGTTGCCCTTTAGAATCCCTTTCCTGAAACGCCCATTTCATGGGCGTTTCACAGATGGGTCCAGGGCACAGCCCTGGCAGTGGTTTGGAGGCGGAGCCTCCAAAAAGGGTTTATCGACAAGCTGAAAGTGCCGATTGGCACTTTTTTTGATGTGCAAAAATCCCCCAGCTATGCCGGGGGATCATGATTCATCTTACAACACGCGGCTCAAAAACTCCCGGGTTCTGGGTTGCTTAGGGTTGGTGAAGATCTCCGCAGGCGGAGCGTCCTCCAGGATGACCCCGGCGTCCATGAAGAGCACACGGGTGCCCACATCCCTGGCAAAGCTCATTTCGTGGGTAACCACCAGCATGGTGAGGCCGCTCTCGGCCAATTCCCGCATCACGGCCAGTACCTCGCCCACCATTTCGGGGTCCAGGGCGCTGGTGGGCTCGTCAAACAGCAGCACCTCGGGATCCATGGCCAGGGCCCGGGCGATGGCCACCCGTTGCTTTTGTCCACCGGAAAGCTGGGCGGGGCGAGCGTTTTGGTAGGGTGTCATGCCCACCTTTTCCAAATAGAAAAGCGCTTTTTCCTCCGCCTTGCGCTTGGAGCGCCCCAGCACATGCTGCTGGCCGGACATGCAGTTTTGCAGGGCTGTCATATTGGCAAAAAGGTTGAAGGATTGGAACACCATGCCCACCTTGGCATGGTAATTGGCGCGGCTCCAGCCGGTTTCAGCGTTTTTGCCGCCAAAGAAGATCTTGCCCGAGGTGGGCTGCTCCAAATAGTTGATGCAGCGCAAAAGGGTGCTTTTTCCGGAACCGGAGGAGCCGATGATGCAGGTCACATCCCCTTTGTGCACGGAAAAGGAGATATCTTTAAGCACTTCGTGATCGCCAAAGCACTTTTTCAAATGGTCAATGGTGAGAATGGCAGGGGCGTTTTGATTATTTTCCATGGCGCTTGCCTCCTTTGTGGGGGGCGATGGCGGCCCTGCTGTAGGTTTGAGAGCCGTGAATGGTATAATTGCTCTTGCCTTCCATCTTCTTTTCCAACAAGCGCAGAATGCGGGTGATGGTAAAGGTCAGGGTCAGGTAGATGCAGGCCGTGATGAAAAACACCTCAAAATAGCGCAAATAGGTGCCCGCCGCGGATTTGCTCATAAAGAAAAGTTCGCTCACGGAGATCACGTTCAACACGCTGGAATCTTTGATGTTGACCACAAACTCATTGCCAATGGACGGCATGATATTGCGGATAGCCTGGGGCAATACCACATAGATCATGCTTTGCCAGTGCGTCATACCGATGGCGTGGGCGGCCTCGGATTGGCCCTTGTCCACGCTGATGATGCCGCCGCGGATGATCTCCGCCATGTAAGCGCCGGTGTTGATGGATACGATGAGAATGGCGGCAAAGCGGGTATCCATGGAAATTTGCAAGAATTGGAGGCTACCATAGTAAATCACCATGGCTTGCACGATCATGGGCGTACCGCGAAATACCTCGATGTATGCGCTGAGCAAAAAAGACAGCCCTTTGACTAGGGCCTTTTTCAACAGGGAATCCTTGGGAGACAGGGGAATGGTTCTCAAAATGGCCACCAAAAGCCCCAGCACAAAACCGATGATGGTTCCGCTAAGCGCCACCAACAGCGTCATGCCGGTTCCGCTAAGGAACAAGGAGCCATATTTGTCCAAAATGAAACCAACGGCACCGAAAAAATCTGTGGGCACGGTGGTCCCTCCTTATGGCTGAACTTTGGTTGGCACGCACAAGGCCCCTCTTGCGAGGCGAAGTCACAAGAGGGGCAACGCGGCCAAAAAGATTATTCTTCGCTCAGGGGTTGGCGGGCGGTGGCGTCTTCCATCATTTGCGTGCGGGTGGCTTGGTCGATGCCGGCGAGTACGGCGTTGATATCGGCGGCCAAGAGGCTCCCCTTTTGCAGACCTACCGCAACGGACACGTCCGCATCCGAAGCCACAAAGCCCTTGCCTTGATCAAACACGACATAGGCCAGATCGGAGTTGGCTGCGCAGGCCGATTCCGCGCCGGGACGCTCGGATACATAGCCGTCGATGGCACCGCTTTGCAGGGCTACGATCATGGCGGGGAAGTCGGCCATGGCGGTGCAGATGTTCACCCCAGGAATCTGGCCGACCACGCTATAGTGGAAGGTGTTCAACTGGCCGGTGATGGCCGCGCCGGAAAGATCCGCCAAGGCTTTGGCGCTGGCATATTTGCCGTCCTTCTTCACCACCACCACCAGGTCGCTGGTGTAGTAGGCATCGGAAAAGTCCAGGGTGAATTTGCGCTCTTCCGTGGGGCTCATGCCGGCGATGATGGCATCGAACATGCCGCTGGTTACGCCCATGGGCAGGCCGTCCCACTCAGTCTTGATGATCACCAGTTCCTTGCTCAGGCCTTCGGCGACCTTCTTGGCGATTTGCACATCGTAACCATCGGCATAGCCGACGCCGCCGTCGATGGGTACGGAAAACTCGCTAGGCTCGGCCTGGGTCCAGTTGAAGGGAGCATAGTTACACTCCATGCCCACGCGGAAAGTACCCTCCGAAAGGGCGCTCATAGAGGAAAGAACCAAAAGTAAGGTGAGTAAACCAGCCATCCATTTTTTCATTGCGTATGTCCTCCTCATTTGTGGTGTTTCGTTTTGCAATCTCCCATAGCAAAAGCAGCCAACGCGGGTGCGTTCGCTGCTTTTATCATCTGTTGATAAAAACCGTCGAATAGCACCCCACGGCATGCCGTGACAGTCAATCAGATGTTTTCTGATTGCCCAACAAAAGGAGCTCAACCCATCCTTTTGTTTCGGCGGAAATCCCTTTCCCGTTGCCATTATCGCCTGCTGACGGCTCCTGCAAGGGTACTGATGACGCCCGCGCCTCTATTCTCTCGGGGAAACAGTTGCCTGTCCCGATAGCTTCTTCATTGTACCGTGTTTTATGAGCGTGTCAAGAGGGTGCTTACAAAAACAGCAAAAAAACAGGCGCGAAGCGCGCCTGGTGGAAAGCGTTTTGTTGTCGGCGGAACTTCTAATGTCCCCAACTCTTTTTTGGAACGTGTGTAACGCGATCCAAAGGGATTCCTGTCAATATGCGAAGGAATCCAGCAGTTTCATCAATGCGCCCTTATTCTGAGTAGCGTTTACTCGGGGGAGGCCGTTGGGGTTGTAGCTCACGCGGCCATTAAGGTAGACAATGACGTTGCCGTTAGCCCCTATTTTCTTCAAATTATAGGTGCGGCCCAGCACAATTTGCTTGGAGATGGCGGCGCGGGCAACATCCGCGATATCGGCAAACTTGTGGTACAGGCCGATGCGCACATCCGAGAACTGGATTTGATGATCCGAGATGATTTTGTGGTGCAGGTGGGTTTCTTCCTCGTACTCATCACCCAGGTCGGCGATTTTGCCAAGGCCGAGTTCATCATAGTTCTTTACCTCAAACATGATGTTGTCGCCGTCGCGGTAAATGATGAGCTTGCCAATGAGATACATGTTGCTGCCCACGATGTCGATCTCCGTTCCGTCCTTGACGGAATGCAGGTTCATGGGGCGGAAGGTGAACCACTTATCGGTCTTGGCGGCGTTGATATCCCGAAAGCGGACGCCACGCAGGCAGGCGGTGTTGCCGTTCAGGTTGAGCAGCATCCGATGAATGTTGGCGGATTTCACCAGTTGATTGTCCAAAAGCAGATCGATGCGATAAGGTTCGATGCTGGTGGAGGTGAACTTCAAAAAGATTTCCGGCGACACATATTGCCCCGAAACCTTTTTCTTCACATTGGAATACACCACCCGATCCTTGGCATCGGGTTTGTGGTTATCGTCACGAACCACCTTCACCGTTACGTCGTGAGTGCCATCGATGGTGGCGGTGATTTGGATCCAGCGGGCCTGGAAATAAGACTTTTCTTCAAAGTCAGGGTTTTGTACCTCATCCATGTTGATGGTGATCAGCTCTTCACGGCCGCGGCCTTTGGCGAAGGCGCACAGGGGAAGGAATAGCGCCACGATCAGGAGAAGGGCCAGGATGCGGAGTTGCACAGAGTGTTTCATGGGGGAGAGCTCCTTTCAATTTCTCTTTTGGGGAGGGAGATCAGGGGCTGCTTGGAGTACGGGGGTGGGCGGTGGCTCAGACTTTGGGGGGGAGCATGGTGAGGGCAATGCGCATGCGCTTTGGATCCACCTCTACCACCCAAACCTTGACCACGTCGCCTACCTTGACCACCTCGCTGGGGTGCTTGATAAAGCGGTTCACCATTCGGCTGATATGCACCAGGCCGTCCTGATGCACGCCGATATCCACAAAGGCGCCAAAATCGATGACGTTGCGGACCGTACCCATCAGCTCCATGCCCGAGGCCAGGTCCTTGATGTCCAGCACATCGGTGCGCAAAACCGGCTTGGGCAAATCATCCCGAGGGTCGCGGCCAGGCTTTTGCAGCTCCTTGAGAATGTCTTTGAGAGTGGGTTCCCCCACAGAGAGGGTCTGAGCTAGGCTTTTTAGGCCGCGCTCCAGGGCGCGGGATTGCAGCTCCTGCAATTGACCTTTTCGCACATCCTCCAGGGCAAAGCCCAGGGTTTCCAAAAGCGCCTTGGCCGCATCGTAGCTTTCCGGGTGAACGGCAGTAGCGTCCAGCACGTTCTTGCTGTCCCGCACCCGTAAAAAGCCCGCGCACTGTTCATAGGCCTTAGGCCCCAGCTTAGGCACCTTTTTGAGCTGAGCGCGGCTGGCGAGCCCGTTTTCGTCGCGGAAGGCCACGATGTTCTTGGCCAGGGCGGGGCCGATACCCGCCACGTGAGAAAGCAACGCTGCCGATGCGGAGGAGACCTCCACACCCACGCTGTTGACACAGCCTTCTACCACGCCGCCCAAGGCTTCCTCCAGCTGGCTTTCCTTCAAATCGTGCTGGTATTGTCCCACGCCAATGGCCTTGGGATCGATCTTGACCAATTCCGCCAGGGGATCTTGCATGCGGCGGGCGATGCTGACCGCGCTACGCAGGGAAACATCAAATTGAGGGAACTCCTCGGCGGCCAGCTTGCTGGCAGAGTATACCGATGCGCCCGCCTCGCTGACGATCATATAGGCCGTGCCCTTTGGAAGTTCGGGCAAAAGGGCGGCGATGAACTGTTCCGCTTCCCGGGAGGCGGTGCCGTTGCCGATGGCAATAGCGGAAACGCCATGCTTGCGGCACATGGCCAGAATCTCTTGCTTGGCGCGGGCTTTGGCTGCTTCCTGCCCGGGCAGGGTAAAGTGCCCTACGCCCGTATCCAGCACCTTGCCGTTTTCATCCACCACGGCCAGCTTACAACCCGTGCGAAAGCCTGGGTCTACGCCTAAGGTGACCTTACCTTTCACCGGAGGGGCCATCAGCAATTGATGGAGGTTTTTGCCAAAGACCTGGATGGCAGCGGTACTGGCGCGCTCCGTCAATTCCGCCCGCACCTCACGCTCCATGCTGGGCTTGATGAGCCTGTCCCAGGCATCCTCCGTACACAGGCGCACCTGGGCGGTGGTGATGCTGCCCTCTCGAAGGAAAGCCCGTTGCAAAATGGCCACAGAGCCGGCATCGTCCATTTTGACGGAGACCTTCAAAAATTCCTCCCGCTCGCCGCGGTTGATGGCCAAAATCCGGTGGCCAGGGAGGCTTTTCACCTCCTGGGAGAACTCGTAATACATAGTGTAGACGCTGTCCTCATCTTTGGCCTTTTTGGTTTCCAGGATACCGCTGCGGAAGGCCAGGGCACGGATGGCCTTGCGGGCATCCGCGTCGTCACTCATTTGCTCGGAGAGAATATCCCGGGCTCCCTGCAGGGCGTCCTCAGGGGAATCGACGCCCTTTTGCGCATCCACAAAGGGCTCTGCAAGCGCTTCCAGGGTTCCGGTCTTGACATTTTGCAGCAAAAGCTGTAAGGCCAAAGGTTCCAGGCCCTTTTCCTTGGCGATGGTGGCCCGGGTGCGGCGCTTGGGCTTAAAGGGGCGGTAGATGTCCTCCAATTCCGCCAAGGTTGCGGCGGAGGCCAGCTTCGCCGAAAGTTCCTCCGTCAGGTTGCCTTGCTCGGTGAGGGAAGCGCTGATCTCTTCCCTGCGCTTGTCCAGCCCGCGAAGGTACATCAGGCGCTCATAGATTTCGCGAAGCACCTGGTCGTCCAAAGAATCGGTTTGCTCCTTGCGGTAACGGGCAATAAAGGGGATGGTGTTCCCGTCGTCGATTAAAGCGATGACATTTTGACATTGAGAGGGTTTGAGAGTAAACTCTTTGCATAAGATCTCGGGTATATTCACGCGATGCATCCTTTCCGAAATACTACCAAATCATTATAGCATACGAAAGCCAAAAGGGGGAGTGGTATGTGCAAAGAAAAGGAAAACCCGCGGCAGGGGGTGGTGGATTTTTTGGAGGAGCAGGCCATTGCCTACCGGTATTTTAAGCATGCGCCTGCCTTTACAGTGGAGGACTGCCTTCAGTTGCCTTTTGTGAATGCGGATATGACCTTTTGCAAGAACATTCTGCTTTGCAACCGCCAGCAAACCGAGCACTATTTGATGCTTTTACGGCCCGAGACTCCTTTCCGCACGGCGGTGGTGAGCAAGGCGCTGGGGGTTTCCCGATTGAGCTTTGCACCGCCGGAGGTGTTGCCCCAGCTGCTTCGCTTGACCTCTGGTTCCCTCAGCCCGCTGGGGCTCTATTTTGATAAGGAGCGGCGAATCAAGCTCTGTTATGAAAAAGCAACTCAACAGACTCGGGAGATCGCTTTTCATCCCTGCGATAATTCCGCCACCCTGGTGTTTGCCCAGGAGGTGTTTTGGCAACAGGTATTACCTGCCCTGGGCGTGGAGCCCTTTGGGCTGGAAGGGGTGAAGTAAGACGGGAGGAGACAAAAGGGTGAAGAGGAACAAGAAAAGGGACGCGAGGGAGTGCCAAGAGGAGAGAAGAGGAGAGAAGAGGAGAGAAGAGGGGCGAAGCCCCCGTGGCTTGGAATGCGGTATTTTTCTTTGGCCAAAGCCTTGACACTACGAAAAGGATGTGATATTATCCCATTCGTGGTTTGCCAAAAGCAACGCCGTGGTCAAGGGGTCTTACCGAGTGAAGCCCACCGTCAACCCTTGATGAGTAAGACCCATTAGCTCAGTCGGTAGAGCACTTGACTTTTAATCAAGGTGTCCGGAGTTCGAATCTCCGATGGGTCACCATTTTGATTGCCGGTGGCAATCTCCCTGCGGGCGTGGCGGAATGGCAGACGCGCTAGACTTAGGATCTAGTGCCTTCACGGCGTAAGAGTTCAAGTCTCTTCGTCCGCACCAGTCGCCTCCTCATGAAACAGAGTTGTGGAACGTGCGGTAGTAGCTCAGTGGTAGAGTGCCACCTTGCCAAGGTGGATGTCGCGAGTTCGAATCTCGTCTACCGCTCCACTTCTGTTGGCCAGTCTCCCTGGTGGGGGAGAAAGCCTGCTTGTCTCAGGCGGGTGTAGCTCAATGGTAGAGCCCCAGCCTTCCAAGCTGGTTACGTGGGTTCGATTCCCATCACCCGCTCCAATGCGAAACATATGGGAAACCCGCCATTTTCAAGGCTTTGAGCCCAGAAGATGGCGGGTTTTTGCGGGTGGAATGATGTGGTACATACACTGCCTTTTGTGGAGCGAGCGCTGAGAATCCAGAAAGTTTTACGGCTTGGGCGGAGGGGTTGCGTTTGGAGCGTAAATCCGTTATGATTGCCTCTGGATTTTATTTTAGGAGGCTGTTTTTTATGACGGATCGTCAAACCCTGTCCCTGGAGGAAGCTGTGGCAGATAGCAAAAAGGAAAAACGTGACCGGAAAAACTGGGTTGCATTTGTGGAAAGTGACGTGGTCAATTTTTTGGCGCTCAATGATATTGAGAAAATGACCATTGACGACGGAGAAGGAAACAAGGCGAAGCTCGCACGCCGCAAGGATGGAAGCGTGTATGTGGAATGCACTTCCGCTAATGTGTTGTAAAAGGGTTTTAGAAGATAGACGGGCATGATAACCGAGAAGTTGTAAGGCCACCTTTCCCGGGGATTATTTCCGGTCGCTTAAGGGGGGGCGTTCCTATCGCCCTTCAATATGAAAACGAAGCGCCGCCTCAATAGGGTGGCGCTTTTAGTTGGATTCGGATGACGAGGACATATTCCCTCTTTTGCTCACCAATGCAGGCAGATACTTTGGATCAAACGCGTCTGTGCGATGCCGGAAAACCATGTTTCCCCGCACTCAAGCTGATCGGCCCCATGGGGTGCAGGATGGAAAGCAGCGACAAAGGTTCCCGCAAGCATGTCATTGCGAGCTCTGCCCAGCCCAAACTAGTAACACATGTAACGCCGCAAGCTGATATGCTTGTAGTGGGTGAGACTGCGGAGACAGCGGAGGGAGGGGGGAGTTCCCTTTCATTCCACACCCGACAAGAGCCGTTTTCCCGGCTCTTTTTTCATTGCTTTTTATTGCGGGAAAAGTGGTAACACATGTAACGCCGCAAGCTGATATGCTTGTAGTGGGTGAGACTGCGGAGGCAGCGGAGGGAGGGGGAGTTCCCTTTCGCTCCACACCCGACAAGAGCCGTTTTCCCGGCTCTTTTTTCATTGCTAGAAAGGAGGCGGAGGTGTGGCGCTGACAGAGATGCAGGAGCGTTTCTGCCTTGCCTATTTACAGGAAGGAAGTCCCAAACGGGCCTATGTAAAGGCGGGATACTCACTAAAAGGCGCAAAACAAAACGCGTACCTGTTGATGCGGCACCAGGGCGTGCGGGAACGCATTGCGGAATTCAAGACGCAGCAGGAAAGGACATCGCTGCAGACTCTAGGGGTAGGAGTGCCGGAGCCGGAAACTTGTACGGAAAACAACGGATTGGTAATGGGAGCCACTCAGGAGGCGAAAACGGCGTGTGAAGCAGGCATCGCTACAGGAGCAGAGGTGCTATCCTACCTTACCGACATTTTACGGGGGCATACCAAGGGCGGGCTAGAAGGCGAAGAAGTGAGTCTTCGGGAGCGGATGAAGGCAGCGGAGCTTTTGGGTAAACGTCACGGAATTTTTGTGGAAAGGTCCGCGGAGACAAACACCCGGCCTGTGATGATCGTGGATGACGTGCCCAAACCACCCGCCATTTGGCGGAGTGCGAAGCGGACAGGACGGGATGCCCATGGAGACTGAACGCCGCTTGTCCGCGTTAATCGCACCGGTCTTTTACCCAGCCTACCATGCAATCAAGGAAAAAACCCATAGCGACATTTGGCTGATGGGCGGGCGGGGCAGCGGAAAAAGCTCTTTTGCGAGTTTGGCCATTGTGATGGGGATGTTGCGCAATCCACAGGCTCATGCCATGGTGTACCGCAAGGTGGGCGAAACCCTGCGGGACAGTGTGTATCCTCAGCTGATTTGGGCCATTGAAAGGCTGGGAATCAGCCATTTGTGGCGATATGGAGTCAGCCCGATGGAGCTTTGCTATTTGCCCACCGGCCAGCGCATCCTGTTTCGAGGTACGGACAATGCTCAAAAATCAAAAGGCTTAAAGATCTCCCAGGGTTTTTTTGAGTACCTGTGGTTTGAAGAGCTGACCGAGTTCCAAAGCATGCAGGAGATTCGCACGGTGAAGGCATCGGTCATCCGTGGGGGAAGGGCAGTGGTTTTATATTCCTATAACCCGCCCCAAAGCGCCATGAACTGGGTGAATGAGGAGGCGCTCATGCACCCTAAAGGCCGCCTTACGCTATCCAGCGACTACCGCGATTTGCCGCCGGAATGGCTTGGGCAGAGCTTCCTAGACGAGGCGGAAAGCCTCCGCGCCGCCAATGAGCGGGAATACCGCTGGATGTACCTAGGAGAGGTTACCGGCGTGGGCGGAAATGTATTTTCCAATGTGGAGGTTCGGCCCCTGGCTCCCGGGGAATGGGAGCATCTTCCCGCCTATGTAGGGCATGATTTTGGCTTTGCGACCGATCCAGACGCCTGCCTGCGCTGCGCGTATGACAAAAGGAGGCGAACCCTTTATCTGACGGGAGAGCGGTTGGGCACCGGTTTGAGTTTGGAACGCTTGGCTAGGGAGATAACGGCCATTGCGGGCCAGGAGATCATCACTGCCGATGGCGCGGATCCCCGAGGAATCGCTGAATTAAGGGCACAGGGGGTACGGATCGTAGCGGCCAGAAAAGGCCCTGGGAGCGTGGAGCGGGGATTGAAATGGCTGCAAACCTTGCGCCGGATTGTGATCGATCCCATAAAGTGTCCCCATGCAGCGCGGGAATTTCGGGCCTATGAATACGACAGGGGCAAGGACGGCGGCTTCCTGCCCCGTTATCCAGACCGCAACAATCATACCATCGATGCTGTGCGCTATGCCATGGAGCCGGTGATGGGCCGTCACAACGCCATTGCGGTACCCTAACGCACAGTTGAGCTATCTCTATCCTTTGGGTTCGTTTTGAAACGGCGCAGGGGTGCAACTGATTTTTTATCATCATAAGGAGGAATCTCATTCATGATCACCATTGATAAAGCTCTGCTGAATCCGGACGGCGCGCCGCCCCCTTCCGTATTGGAAGCTGTGCGCAAAGTTCATGGACAAACAGTCAAGGAAATGGTTGTTCTCAAGGACATGTACGATGGCCGGCATGAGATCTTAAGCCGGACCCGCCTGCGGGGCTTGCCCAACAACCGCCTGCCCCACGACCTGCCAGGCTACATTGTCACCATGGCGGCGGGCTATCTGGTAGGCGAGCCGGTAAGCTACGCAGCCCAAGGCGCTGAACAGGGATTCACAGTCCTACAGGAAGCTCTTAAGGCTGCCATGACAGACAATGTGGATGCGGAATTGGCTGTGGATGCTGCCCTTTTTGGCAAGGCGGTGGAGATCTGCTACGCCGATGAAGGTTCCCGCCCCCGTGCCGCGCAGATCAGTCCTCTGAACGCCTTTGTGGTGTACGATGATACAGTGGAGCATCTGCCCATGTTTGGAGTATCGGTTTGCGAGGTGCTGGACGGGGAGTTGAAGCCCAGAGCCGAACGGGTGGTGGTGTATACTGCCGCCGAGCAGATTATGTTTGAATCCAAAAGCCTGGGCGGCCCCTTATCGGAAGTGGGGCGTGCCCGCCACTACTTCGGTGGCGTGCCCCTGACCGAATATTGGAACAACAGCAGGGAGCGCGGAGATTTCCAGTCCGTGATGGATTTGATTAACGCTTATGACGCCCTGCAATCCGATAGAGTGAACGATAAGCAGCAGTTTACGGATTCCATTCTGGCCCTGTACGGCGTGGGTGGCCTAGGTGTGCAAGATACCGAGGAGTACGACCCAGCCGCCCAGGACGAGGAGATACAGCCGGAACACAAAAGCGGGCTGACTCCCTCCCAACGCCTAAGGCAAACCAAAACCCTGTTCATGCCCGGAGACGGGGCCAAGGCAGAATTCTTAACGAAACCCGCTGCTGAAGGAGATGCGGATATCTTGCGCAAAAGCCTCAAAAGCGATATCCACAAGCTCTCCATGGTACCGGATCTAACCGATGAAAACTTTGCGGGCAATCTTTCCGGCGTGGCCATGCGCTTTAAACTGCTGGGGTTAGAACAATTGACGCGGATCAAGGAGCGCTGGTTTCGCGAAGGGCTTCGCTCACGCCTGCGCTTGTTCGCCGCCTTTCTGGCCATGCGGGGCGCGGCGGAGGTGGACGTGGATCAAATTGAAATCACCTTTAAACGTGCCCTGCCGGTGAATGAAAGCGAAATCGCTGCCATGGTCGCCAATCTGGACGGGCTAGTACCCAGAGAAATCCTGCTGGCACAGGTTCCCTTTGTGCAGGATCCAAAGGCGGCGATGTTGCTTTTGCAACAGGAGCAAAAGCAAGACAGGCCCGTAAGGGAATAACGGGTATCAAGCGCTCACCCTCTTGGGGGGCGCTTTTTACATACAAAACGGCATGGGCGGAGGGCGGGGAGATCGCCAAGCAAGAGGCAGCCGCAAAGCGGCCCCAAGTCAGCGCATGTGCCGGTTAAAAGGAGAAAGGTACATGAGAAAAGTGGAAACAAGGTTCCCTTTGCGTTTACAGTTTTTTGCCGTGGAGGGCGAGGGGAGCACGGAAGCTGCCCCCGACCTGGCGGAAATCAAAGCAGGCGATGCGCAAAAGCCTGATGCACCGCCTAAGCTCTCGGAGCTATTGGGCAAAGATCCCGCTTTACAAAGCCAATTTGACAAGATGGTGGCCAAATCGTTGGAAACGGCCAGGGGCAAATGGGAGCGGGAAAAGAGCATGAGCGCTGAGGAACTGGCGGAGCAAAAAGCTGTAGAACGGCTGCGTGAGCTTGAGAAACGGGAACAGGCGGTGTTAAACCGCGAGCTTCGGGCGCAAGCCTTGAGCCTGATGGGCGAACGCGGACTGCCGCAAGAGCTGATCGCTGGGGTCAACCTGGCGGATGAGGATACCATGAAAGACTCGCTAGAGGCGGTGGAGGACGCGTTTCGAAGGTCGCTGGATATGGCGGTCCGCGAAAGGATGCGGGGTACGCCGCCCAAGAGCAATGGGAGCGATCCTCAAAACCTCCATCTAGCTGTGATGCGGCAACGCATGGGATTGCGGTAAAGGTAAGCAGCAAGGGAGCGAAGCCCGAAAATGGAAGAAGCCCCAGGGCAGATGGAAGGGCAAAGCCCCGATTAGCCATCGAGTGACCAAGCTGGAAGGCAAGAGGGAAGGCAAAAAGGAGACGAGGTCTCCGACTGGGAAAAAGGGACGAAGTCCCAAAGAAAGGATGACGAAAATAAATGGCAAACAGTATTGAGCTTTTCAAAAGCTATGTCCCCCTCTTGGATGAGGTGTACAAGCAAGCATCGAAAACCGCCGTTTTGGACGGCAATCCGGAATTGGTGCAGGCGGGCGCTAACGCGGGCGAGCTGATCATTCCCAAATTGGAAATGAGCGGCCTGGGCAATTACAGCCGCAATAGCGGCTACGTCCAGGGGGACGTGACCATGTCCCAAGAAACTGTGCCCGTGAACTACGATCGTGGCCGCATGTTCTGTGTGGACGCCATGGACAATGTGGAAACCGCCGGTACCGCCTTTGGCTTTTTGGCGGGTGAGTTTATCCGCACCAAAGTGGTACCCGAGCTGGACGCTTTTCGCTTTTCCACCTACGCGGGCGTGGCGGGAATCAGCAAGGTGGCGGCCGGCGCCGCGCTGGCGGATGGAGTTGCTGTGGTGAAGGCACTGCGGGATGCTATCACCCAAATGGATGAGGACGAAGTGCCTATGGAGGATTGCCATCTCTTCATCACCCCCACCTTGTACGGCATGGTGGAGGACATGGATACCAACAAGAGTCGCGAGGTGATGGCGCGCTTTGCATCCGTGACGCTGGTGCCGCAAAACCGCTTCTTTACCGCCATCCAGCTTAGGGACGGCTCGGCGGAGGGTGAAGTAGAGGGGGGCTATCAGAAAGCCGTGGGCGCCAAGGATATCAATTTCATGATCGTCCATAAGGCTGCGGTGATTCAGTTCCCCAAGCATATCGCCCCCAAGGTGGTCAGCCCTGAGCAAAATCCCGATGCCGACGCATGGAAGTTTGGCTACCGCCAGGTGGGCGTGGTGGATGTGTACGAAAACAAGGCGGCTGGCATCTACCTGCACCACAAATAAGGAGGCGCCTATGGGCAGCATTGTAGGCCTGACGTTTGCCCCTGTGGATTTTCGGGAAATGGGCAAGCCTTATGAGACGGTGAAAAGGGAAGGAAACCAGCCAAAAGAAAAGAAAGCCAGCCAAGCCTCCGAAAAGAAGCGGGACATAGATTCTAAAAAGAAAAGGGAGGAAGCTCCCGAAAAGAAGAGGGGAAAAGCCCTCGAAATCCCCTCTGAAAGGGGTGAGGGCTGATGCTGGAAAGGCTGAAAAGGCGGCTGGGCGCGGCGGTTTTGGAGCAAGATAGCCTGCTTGGGGACCTATTGTTGGACGCGGAAGCACTGGTGAAAGCCTATACCGCGCGGGAACGGGTACCGCAAGTTTTGGCAAGCGCCGTGGTGGAATTGGCGGCGGCGGCTTACCATCACCTAGGGCTGGAAGGGGAAAGCAACCACACAGAAGGCGGTGTGAGCGCCGGTATCGACGGCCTGCCCAAACATTTGAAGGATATGCTGGGGATGTACCGCCTGGGAAAGGTGGGGGACTGATGGCGCTTAGAAAAAGCCGCATGCGCCGGGTTGCGCTAAAGGAAGCGTTGAACGGAGAGTACACAGAGGCGTTCCAGTGCATCCTTGCGGGGATCTATCCGCTGCAAAGCGCTTCCGAGGCCCAACTTTACGGGGAAAGGATGCAGGACATGCGATGGATGCTGGTGCCCAATGGCGTGCCACTGGCCGAGGCCATGGGCGTATGCGTGGATGTGCCGCCGGAGGCCGAGCCTGACTACCGTATGGTGGGCAAGCCCGAGGTTTGGCTCACCCATACCCGGGCGCGCCTCTCCTTCATCCCCATGGCGGACAGGAGGCACCCCCTATGAACGTATCCATTAGCGTACAGGGGCTAAGCAACGTGCAAGACATGCTGGAAGGCCTGGAAGAAGCTATTCTGGATGCAGCTGAGGAAGGCATGGCCGAGGGGATCGAAATGATTGCGGCTACGGCCAGGGCGCTGGCGCCGGTGGAATCGGGCGGGCTTAGGGGCAGTATTTTTGGCCAGGTCCACCGTGGCGGAGGCAGTGTGGCGGGCAGCGTGACTGCCAGCGCCCCCCACGCCATGTACGTGGAAATGGGTACCAGCAATACCCCCGCACAGCCCTTTTTACACCCTGCCTTTGCAATGGGCAGGGAACAACTGCTGGAGGCCGTAGCCGCCCGCGTAAGAGGAGTGATCAACATATGAACGCGTTTGAGGAAGCAGCGCGCATTATGGAAGCCCTGCGCGGCATTGACGGCATCCGTAGCGTGAGCGACGCGTGGCCAGAGACCGCCGATCCCCGCCCCTGCATCACGGTGACCCTGGCAGGGGAAAAAACGACGGATCGTCGAGATGGCAAGCCCTACTTGAAGCAGCGCGAATTCTACCTGCGGCTATTCATTGGTAAAAAGCAAGGCTTTGTGAAGCTGGCTATGGACATGGAAGCCACCATGGAGGCGCTGGGATATGAGCAGACCTTTCTTTGGGAAGAACCCAGCAACGGCGCGCGGCAGCTGGTTTGCCGCTATCAACAAACCACCTAAAATTTGAAGGAGGACACAATCACATGGCAAAGAAAAGAGCAGCTACCGGTTTCAAAGGGCTGGCGTTGGCCCCTGTTACGGAAAACACCCTCACCAGCTACAAGACCGACGTGGCTGAGCCCCTGCAGTTCGCGGGGCAGATGTCCCGCACGGCCAAGGAATCTTCGACAGACCTGTATTACGACGATACCCTCTACGCCCAGATCAAGGAGATCTCCGGCGAGGAAGTGGAAATTCGCGTGGCGGAAGTGCCCCTGGACAAAATGGCCGATTTCGGCCTGGGCACCTTCGATGCGGAAACCCAGACGCTGGAAGGGGATTTTTCCATTGCCAACAAGGAGTTCGCCCTGCGCTTTGTGGTGGATACCGTGGACGGCCTGCCCTACTACTTCAACTACCGTCTGTTCGAGATGTCCAACGTGAAGTTTGACAACTTCACCACAAAGAAGGACTCGGTGACCGTTTGCGAGGTCATCATCACCGGCGTATTCAAGCGCCCGCTGCTGCCCGCGTTGGCGCCTTGGGCGGTAATGCAATTGAAGGAGGACAAGTCCAACCTGGCGGCCTGCACGGCGTTTATCACTGACGCGGAGCAAAAGCCCGAGGCATAACCATTTTCTGACGGGCGAAAGCACCCGTCCTTTTCTTCTTCGGCGCGGGAGCGCGGTTCGCATTCCCGCGCCGAACCGGTGTGAGACCGGTTTTGTATAGCCACCCCAGGAACTGTGCCCTTTGGGACCTGGAAATCGGGTTCTGGTACGCATTCCAATGCCCATTGCGGTATAGTACAAGGGTTCGTTCGTATGACAGACCGCGTCGGAGGCGGGAATTTTCGGCTATTGACACAACTTTAAATAAACGCAAGGAGGTACCCCTATGAAATCGACCGGAAAGACCACGGAAAGCACCATCCGCCTCTCCCTGCCAGTCCCCCGGACTGTGCGAGGCTACGAGATTCGCCGCATGCCCCTGGGCGTGTTTTTGCAAGCCATGACGCAATTGCAGGATTTTCCGCAAAAGGCCATTGGTGCTATGTTTCCCAACCAAGGTTTGGACGAAATTCTGCTCTCTTTGAAAAATTGCGATTCTGCCATGATCGGCCAGCTTTTGGTGCGCGCCCTGACGGTGGTCCCCCAGGAGGCCATGACGCTCCTGGCCAAGCTCACCCTGATCCCGCAACAGCAGCTACTGGATGACGAAGCCATTGGACTGGATGGGCTTGCGGAAATCCTGGATTCCTGGCTTGAGGTGAATCAAATTGAAAATTTTATCAGCGCCGCTCGCCAACTGTTGGCAAAAGCCAAGGTGATGGCAGCGGCGAGCAATGGCTCCAAGGCCTGATCGCTTCTGCCTTAACCATTGGAATTTCCAAGCGGGAGTTGATGGAGGATTATTATTTGGACGAGATCGCCCAAGTAATCAAGGCTTGGAACCGCCTGCATGGGGGCGACGCTGGAGAGGATGAAGCAAGTGTGGATCCTATAGAGTTCTTCGGAGACGGCGGAGAATGGGTGTGAATAGGTGCTTGCCTAGCCACACAAAAGACAAAGCCCGCCCTTTTGGGCGGGCTTTGGGTGTTTTTAGGGCTTTTAGGGAGCGTTTTTAGGGGGTGCAGAGGTTTCTAGGCGATGTGGGATTGCGAGAAAGAGGATAACATGCAGTGGTTACTTAAGCTCATGAAAGCTGGTGATTAAAGGCGTATTCTCGGCGAGGACATTAAGGGGAACGAGGATGCAAAGAGCTAAACAAAAGCTGAGAAAGTGTTTCATACAAAAACCTCCCTATGGAAAACAACAGATAATTCTTTCAGCGCTTTACAGTATATCAAAGGACGGTTTGGAACACAATTCAAAATCAATAAGAACATTACCGAAATTAGCATCTCCAGGCATTAGTTTATGGGTGACAATATAGATTTTCATTGCTTTCTTGGTTATTGTAAAGAGGTGAAAATTCAAGATATCACAAGAAAGAGTCTATTGTGAAGAATGGTTTTTGCGATATTGGATGAAGTCAGAGATGGGGTGTTTGGGTAAATATGCGTTATAAAGCGGCCAAGACGTGAGGGTTGGAGAATAGACTGTTACGGTAAGGTTATGTGTAAAATTAACACCCGAAGGACCGTAGTCGCGTTTTTCGACAACATAGCTAAGCTGTAGATTGGAAAATGTAAGAAAAAGTGTGACATCATCAAATTCTTTTAATGCCAATTGAATCGTTCTTTCATCAATTCTATTTTTTTGCCAAGGAAGATCAAAGGAAATGATATTCCCAGTTCGGTGTGAAGTGACCTCCATGGCTGAATCAGTTGGCTTGCCATAACGTAAGGAAAAATCATCAATAATATGGCCAAGCCTGAGCGCAAACTCGCTGTAAGACGCCCTAAGATCGTCATGTGTTAGTTGAAATTCAAAGAATTGGTACTTGTGAGAAATTCGATCGGAATATGCCATGCAATTATAAACAAGTTCACCCTGTAGCATAACGATCGGAGAATTAGATAGGGGATCTTTTTCCCAAGCAAAAGGAGCGAACGAGGTGGGCTTTAATACAAATCCTGTTTTTTGGCGAAGTAACTCGGCACATTCCTCAATTGGGATATCCCACGGAATGTTCCAAACAGCTGCGGGAAGATCATCACTAAAAGCAATGGGAACGGGATCGTATGGGGACGGGGCAATCCGGCAATACAAAACCACTCCAATGCAGGCTATTTGAAGGATAAATAAGAAAATGGACTCGGGAGATTGACGTGACTTAAAAGGATTTTTCATGCATATAACCACTTTTCTTAACGAACTTACATTGCTCATTATATCATTGCATATTCAAAGTGCATAGGCTTTTTTCTGAAATGTGATCAAAGTTGCCGCGTTTGTTCGCGGTTAGATGGCTATATGGACTGTTCATTTCAACAGCAAACTTTAAATGGGGGGGATCTTTTATGTTTGAAGAATTGGGAATTGGCATCTCTGTTTCGACGGAAAAAGTGGAATATGGATCATTGAAATTGATATATATAAAAATATAAGAAACACCGTAACCGTCAAATCATAGCGTGTCTTGAAAATCTGACACTCATAAAATGGAGATGAATCAAAGCAGGACTTTTACAAGCGACACTGATCGGGCAAAGTTGTGCTCCAGGGGAGCAAGCCATCCAGTTCGCTTGTGGTAGCACCAGGCAGGGTTGTGAAAAGATGCTCCAGATACTTGCGCGGATGTAAGCCGTTTTCCTTGGCGGTTTCAATGATGGAATACATTACGAGACCGTCCTGAAACTTGTGTAAACCTCCAAACTGTGACAGAATAAAGACACAGGTTGGAGGTTTTTAGGATGGCAAGGAGAACGACGGAAGAAAAAGCAAAAGAGGAGAAGCTGGCGGCCTTTCTACAAGAAGCAGG
>JAVBVF010000017.1:0-115209 GCA_031554475.1 Eubacteriales bacterium
TCGGGCTGGTGCTGGCGGTGGGCGGTGGCAGCGTCATTGATACGGCCAAGGCCATTATCAGCGGTGTTTTCTATGAGGGAGACGTATGGGATTTTTTTGCGGGGAAAGCCCTTCCTAAAAAGGTTCTTCCCTTAGGGACCATTTTGACCATTCCCGCTGCGGGCAGCGAAATGAGCTATTCTGCCGTGATCACCAAGGAAGACGGCATGATCAAATGTGGCTTCAATGCCGTAACCAATGTGCCTAAGTTTTCACTGCTGAATCCAGAATACAGCTATACGCTTCCGCCTTATCAGACTGCCTGCGGCTGCGTGGATATTTTGGCGCATATCATGGAGCGGTATTTTTCCACGGTGGAAAACGTGGCGCTGATGGATGCGCTCATGGAGGCCTGCATGCGCACGGTCATCGAGCAATCGCCCATCGCCATGAGCAAGCCCGACGATTACAACGCCCGCGCTGAACTGATGTGGGCGGGCAGCCTGGCGCATAATACCCTGTTTCAAACAGGGCGCATTGGTGACTGGGCCAGCCACCGGCTGGATCATGAGCTAAGCGCCTTGTATGATCTGGCCCATGGCGCGGGCCTTGCCATCATTTTTCCCGCCTGGATGAAGCATGTGTTGCCCCACGGCACAAAAAAGCTAAAGCAGTTTGCGGTGCAGGTGATGGGCGTACCGGAAGATTTTGGCGATGTAACAACGGTTGCCAAAGAAGGAATTGCGCGGCTGGAGGCGTTTTATCGATCTTTGCAGATGCCCGTCCGTCTCCAGGAGGCGAACATCGGCACAGAGCGGCTGGAGGAAATGGCGAATCGCGCCACCAGGAGTGGTCCCCAAGGGAATTTTTACCCCATCGACGCCGAGGGTGCGCTGGCCATTTATCGCCTGGCTTCATCATTGTAACAAAACCGAGAGCAGCTTCCCCGCGGAGCTGCTTTCTTCATAAACGCACTAGGGAAACTTTAGCGCGAAATTGTGAAAATGGGAACAATCCCCAGCCGTCAATCGTCCATATGTTGATGCATTACTCCCTAAAGGAGGACAAAAGATGGAATCCGCAAAACGAAAAAAGCAGTTTCTAGCGGTGGTTATGCTCCTGTCCCTGTGGCTCTGTGGCGGAATGGGGGGCGGCTTTGCGAACGCCCAGAGCGCTTCTCCCTCCATGGCAGAGGCCGCCATGTACCCTGGGCTTAGCATGGAGGCTATGCTTGGATATGATGGAATGATTACCTTTTTGCGCTACATTCCTTTAAAAGTCACCTTGAAAAATGAAGGGGCGGACTTCTCGGGCATGCTCTCCATGAAGGTCAACCGCAATGACGTACAGTTTGACCTTTATGAAATCCCTGTGTCCGTGGCCTCCGGCGCGGTGGTGGAGGCGGACACGCTGGTCCAATTGAGCACCAAACAACAAGAGTACGTGGTGGAATTGACGGTGGACAAGGCGGTTGTCGCTTCCTATAGGATCACGCCCACCCGCATCATCAATCCCGAGGCGTTGCTGGTGGCCCTTTTGTCCAATACCCCCCAGTCGCTATCCCATTTGCAGATTTATGACGCCAAGGATCAATTGCGGCGGGGAGAGCTATGGCAGACCGTGCCCTTAACCGCCGCCACCTTTCCCACAGACGCCAGCATGATGGAGAGTTTCTCGTTTTTGGCGGTAGACGGCGTGGATGTGAGTACGCTCTCCCAAGCCCAGCAAACGGTGCTGAACAATTGGCTTCAAAAGGGCGGCATTGTCATCCTGGGCGGGGCCGCCCAAGCCAGTGCCGGATACCCCTATTTCCAAAAATGGACGGGGATTTCGGCGGGGGAGCTTTCCCAAAGTGCGGATGTGACACCGGCGCTGCTCAGTTATGTGAAGGCGGCGGAAAAGCCTTTTGGAGAGCAGATGGTGCTTTGCGAAATGCAAGGGGCCGGAAATGTGGCCGTAAAGGCGGAACAGCCCATTTTAGACATCACGCCCGTGGGAAATGGGTATGTGATGACAGCCGCCTTCTCTCTTTCCGATAGGCCGCTGAACAACTGGCAAAGCCGGAATGTGCTTTGGCAACGCTTGATGCTCACCGCCATGGCCAGCGGCTACCAGCAGAAGGTGGATGCCCAGCGGAACCTGTATGGCAGGGAAACCGAATACCTTTACCAAAGCGTCATGGGCCATATTGAAATTCCCAACGACAGCAGCTTTTTGTTCCCGTTGCTCCTGTTGTTGTTGTTTGTCGTGCTGGTTGGGTTTGGCAGCTACTGGTATCTTAAGAAAAAGGACAAGCGAGAATGGATGTGGATCACCATCCCTGCTTTTTCTGTGCTGTTTGCTATTGCGTTTTTGATCCTCTCCCAAGCAACTACGCTAAAGCAGCCTGTGCTGGCCATTTCCGATTATTTCCGCCAGGATGAGGAAGGGGTTGTGACGGAAAAGGCGCACATGGTTGCGGCTGTTCCGGACGCCGCTCCGATGACAATGGCCGTTAGTGATGGCAAGTTTATTGTGGCGGATAACTCCAACAGCTATTATGTGGACGAAACCAACGTCCCCAAGGAACCCAATGAACTGCGGTTTACCTACTGGATGGGTGATGAACCCAGCATGACGTTTCCAGCCGTATCCCCCTGGGAAGGCATGGGCATCGTGGTTCAGGGCACCCACCCGCCACAATTGCAAATTGAGAGCAGTTGCTGGTTTGAAAATGACGGGCTGCATATTCAGCTTGCCAACAAAGGCGTTTATCCCCTAAAGGCAGGGCATGTGATTACGTCCGTGGGGTATTGCAGCGTTCCCGCGCTGTTACCTGGGCAAAGCGTGGATTGCCTCTTGAAAAAGTTGGATGAAACGGACAAAACCAAAGTGAATGTGGCCAACGCCAACGGAAACATCCCCATTGTGGACGGGGTGATGCTTTCCAAGGCCCAGCAGAGCTCTTCGGATTTGTACAGCATTTTTAACGCGCTTACCTATCCGGAAGCCTGGGCGAACAATGCGCACAGCTTTCCCATCACCTCCAAAATCTATCAGGAGCGGGAAATGCTCAACGGCCTATATGACCGCCTGTATGGATACTGGAACGCCGGCGGAAATGGCATAGGCAATGAGTTCCATTATGTGGTTTTTGACGATTCCCTGTGCACCATTCCTGTTTCGCTTAACGGCAAAGCGGCCACCAAGTCCGCCCAATCCAATATTGTGGACGTGGTGTTAAAATACAAGCCCATTAGCGATAGCGGGTTTGTGAAATATGGCAAGGGCACCATTCCCGTGTATACCGCCCAACGGGATGAAAGCAATGTTTTGGCGAAGGAAAGCCCCATCACCGAGCGTTACCGGAGCTTTCGCCTGGCCGATAAGCCCATGTTTTGCTACGTGTTGCCCAAGGAAATTCGCGCCATGAGCATTTCGGATATAGAGATTCTTCCGGAATACGTGTATACCGATTATGGGATGAAACTGTACAACGTGCAAACGGGCCAATGGGAGGACATTGACCTGAAGCGGAGTTTCAAAGATCAGTTTCAGCTTTCCAAGCACATGAGCGAAACTGGCGAAATCTATGTGCAATTCACGCTAGGGCTCATCGGGGACGCCTATGCGGACATGGGCATCCCCCACCTGATCTTGGAAGGGGCGGTGCAGTAATGTTAGCATTGAAAAGCCTAACGCGCTATTATGGCAAGTTTTTGGCGTTGGATCATCTGGACATAGACATAGGCGATGGGGAATTGCATGGCTTTGTGGGCCCCAATGGCGCTGGAAAAACCACCACTATGCGGATTTTGTCCACCCTGTTGCTTCCCTCGGAGGGTACGGCCACCCTAAATGGCGTGGAAGTGACCCAAAACCCCAAGGAGATCCGTAAAATGATTGGCTATATGCCGGATTTCTTCGGCGTATATGACCGGTTAAAGTCTTGGGAATACTTGGACTTCTATGCCCGTTGCTATGGTTTTTCCTATGCGGAGCGCATGCACATGATCGACGGGCTT
Organism: Eubacteriales bacterium; assembly: GCA_031554475.1. GTDB lineage: Bacteria > Bacillota > Clostridia > Christensenellales > Aristaeellaceae > Limiplasma. The sequence goes on from JAVBVF010000017.1 coordinate 3,984, forward strand.
TTGGAACTGGTTTCCTTGCTGGACAAGCGGGATACTTATGTGGATTCGCTCTCTCGGGGCATGAAGCAGCGCCTGTGCCTAGCCCGAGCCTTGATTCACGATCCCAGCCTTCTGATTCTGGACGAGCCCGCTTCCGGCATGGATCCACGGGCCAGGGCGGAAATGAAAGGGATTTTACGAACCTTGAAGGAAATGGGAAAGACGGTGCTCATCTCCTCCCACATCTTGCCGGAGCTTTCGGAAATGTGCGATTCGCTAACGATCATTGATCATGGGAAGCTGGTATTTTCTGGCACGGTGAGCGCGCTTGCCAGCCACATGAGTGGGAACGCGCCTGTGCAAATGCGCCTGTTGGCAACACAAGAGGGCGTACCCATGGAACGGGCGGTATCCATGCTCAAACAGTTCCCAGGCGTTACCGGAATCGCCCAGGAGGAATCTACGCTTTTGAGCATCACGTTTGAGGGGGACGATTTTGCTGCGGCCGAGCTTCTGCGTTATGCGGCGGCGGAGCTGCCCGTGGTGGACTTTCACCGTATGCCCATGAATTTGGAAAAGGTCTTTATGGAGGTGACTAGGGATGATTAATCCCATTCTCGCGTCTTCAGCCAGGCGGCGCATGCGCTCCATCCGTACGCCGCTTTTGATCACCGTCTATTGCGCCTTGCTGGTGGCGCTGCTGTACTTCTATGCGTTTGAAGGCTTTGCTAAAAGCACCATGACCCTGTCCCAAATGCGAAGGGGAATCGAAGGCTATACGCTTTTGGTGGTTTTGCAATTTGGGTTGTTGATTTTGGTGGCGCCGGCCATGACGGCAGGCAGCATCGCCGGAGAGCGGGAACGCCAAACATTGGACCTGCTCAGGGTGACCAATACCAGCTCCTTTAGCATTGCCATTGGGAAGCTGCTGGAGAGCTTTGGGTTTTTGTGTCTGCTGATTTTTTCGTCCCTGCCGGTCTTAAGCCTGATCTTGCTTACCGGCGGAGCCAGCTTTGTGCAAATGCTCGTGGCGGTTTTGTTTTTGCTGCTGACGGCCTTGGCGGTGTTAAGCGTGGGGCTTTTTGCCTCGTCCTTGTTCAAGCGCACGGTAACGGCAACGGTGGTTTCCTATTTGACCGTCTTTGCGCTGGGCATCATCACGATATTGCCCATCTTTTGGGATGTGCAAAAGATTGGCGATATCTACACCGCGGCCCAGAATTTCCCCACCCCTTTGACGTCTATTGAGTATGCTCCGATTTCCTTTATCACCAATCCGGCCCTTGGGCTGTTTTCCCTGCTGGTTTCTCAAACCCAAATGCAAGTGGGGTTCGCAGGGTACAGCCATACGCTGATGGTGACCTTTGACCTTTTGCATTTTGAACGGTACTATGTGTACCACATGATCTTTTTGTTCGGGTTTTCCGTCGTACTGGTGCTGCTGGCCGCGTGGCGGGTGCGGGCCAGCAAACGGGATAAGGCGCCTCGCGGGAGGAGGCTATGAACACCCTGAAAGGCGCCCTTCGCCCTGTTGCGTGTCGGATGCGCGCCCAACGGGCAGCCTGGTGGGGCAGCCTGGGGCTGATGCTGAGCGCTTGCGCGGCACTCTTGCTTTGTGCGGCTTCCTTTCTGTGGCCGTTTCGCCATGTCATCGGATATGCCTTGGCAGCGCTCTTGTGCGGCACGGCCACCGGTATGGTTTTGGGCGCGGCTTGGCCTGTTTCCTTGCTGCGGGCCGCCCGGGGAGCGGATGCCTGCGGCCTGAACACAAGGATGCAAACCGCGGTAGAGTTTCAAAAAGCGGAGAAGACGCCCATGCTGAGCCTGCAGCACCAAGACGCTTTGGCGGCGCTACAGGCGCTGCCTTTGAAAAGCAGTATGCCGTTGCGGCTGAACCCCCGCTGGATGTGGATCGGAGTGGTGGGAATTTTGCTTGGCGCTGGGCTGTTGCTGCTTCCCAATCCTCAAAACGAGGTGTTGAAAGCGCAGGCGAATTTCCAGCAGGAAATGCAAAAGCAGGCCACATTGTTGGAAGAAGGCGGGAAGGATCTGTCTGCCGCAGATCAAAAAACAGCGCGGGACATGCGAAAGCTGTTGGGAGATTTAGCCCGGGATTTGCGCACGGCGGAGGACCCTAGGTCCGCATTGGAGGCGTTGGATCAAGCAGGAAGAAGCGTGACGGAGCTTCGCAAGCAGGAAACCGCCCCCCTTGGCAACGCTCTTTCGCAAAACGGATTGGACGCGGTGGCCAACGCCTTGGAGCAGGAGGACACCGAGGCCTTGCAATCCGCTTTGGCCGAACAGGATCAAAACGCGCTTGCGGAGGCGCTTTCCAAGGCCGCGGAAGAATTGCAGGATCCGCAAGTTGCTCAAGCGTTGAAGGATGCCGCCAATTCCGCCGGAAACCAGCCTCAAACCCTTCAATCCATTTTGGCTGCGGCACAAAGCGCCTCCTCTTGTACGGCACAAGGGAACGGCCTTTTGCAAATGGCGCAGATGGCTGCCGCCAGTGCTGGGCAGTCCATGACGGGGGCGTCTCAAGGGAATGCGGCCCAGGCGATTGCGGCTCTGGGCGCTCAAGGAAAGAGCGGCTCGGGGCAAGGGCAGGGCGCGGGTAGCGGCGGAGGTGGAAAAGGCGGCGGCAGCGGAGCGGGCAAAGGCAGCACCAACGAGGATGCTGGATATACCAACAACACCGCAACCGCCTCCCATTCCACCGGCACGACCCATGAGCGCAAGCTGGGGGAGTATGAACAGATCTATGAACCCACCCGCTTAGGCGGCACAGGGGAGACGGCGCAGGAACGCGGGGTCATTCAGGCAGGCGATACCTCAGAAATCACCTTCGGGGGAAGCGTGGGCAATATCGGGGAAAGCGTTCCCTATCCGGATGTGGCTTATGATTACCAGCAATCGGCGGTACAGTCCTCCCATCACGCGGACTTGCCTGCCTATGTGCAAAAGTGGGTGGAAAACTATTTCCAGTCTTTGCTGGAATAACGGAGGGACAGTATGATTTCCAAGGACGAAATTTTGGGGTTCGAAACCACCCTTGCCGTCATTCGCAAGGAAATTGCCAAAGAAATGATCGGGCAGCAAGCGGTCATCGACCAGCTTTTGATGGCCATGATCGCAGGCGGAAACGTGCTCTTGGAAGGCGTGCCTGGACTGGGAAAGACAAGGCTGGTCAGAACCATCTCCAAGGTGTTTGATTTGCCTTTTTCCCGCATTCAGTTTACGCCGGACCTGATGCCCGCGGATATTACGGGCACGAACATGATCGTTAGAACAGAAGCGGGCAATGAATTTCGGTTTCAGCCAGGGCCTTTGTTCGCATCCATCATTCTGGCGGACGAGATCAACCGTGCTACGCCCAAAACCCAATCAGCGCTTTTGGAAGCCATGCAGGAGCATCATGTGACGGTGGCGGGCGTTTCCAGGCCGCTGAGCGAGCCCTATTTTGTGCTGGCCACGCAAAATCCTTTAGAGCAAGAGGGGACTTACCCTTTGCCCGAGGCGCAGCTGGATCGGTTTCTATTGAAAATCCAGGTGGCTTTTCCGTCCCTTTCGGAGCTTTCGCAAATTGTGGGCCTGACCACGGTGGCGCAACAGGAAGAGGCTCAAACCGTGGCCAATGCGGAAACCCTGTTCCATCTTCGGGATGTGGCAGCCGCTGTTCCCATTGCCCAGGCGGTGCAAAACTACGCCCTGACCTTGGTAATGCACACCCATCCCGAGCTTTCGGAAGCACCGGGGGTGACCAGGAGCTTCGTGCGTTATGGCGCAAGCCCAAGAGCCGCGCAGGCCCTGATTTTGACCGCCCGGGTGCGGGCGTTGATGCAAGGCCGTTACAATGTGGCCTTTGAGGACATCGACGCCGTGGCGCCCGCTTGCCTACGCCATCGGATCGCCCTGAACTTCGAGGGCCTGGCCCAAGGGAAAACGGTGGAAGAGGTCATCGCAGAACTGAGGGAAGGCCTTGCGAAAATCGCGTCATAAGGTTGAGGGATATCACCATGTTGGATGAAGCATTCTTAAGCCGGCTGGATGCCATGTCCCTTCGTTTGAAGCATCCCTCGGCGGGCGGTTCGGGCGGCCTTCGGCGTTCCAAAGCCCTGGGGACCAGCGTGGAGTTTTCCGATTTTCGGGAGTACGCCATTGGCGATGACCTGCGCCGGGTGGACTGGAACGCCTATGCCCGTTTTGACAAGCTGTTTTTGAAGTTGTTCATGGAGGAGCAGGAAGCCAGGGTTCACCTGATTGTAGATGCCAGCGCGTCCATGGCCTTTGGAGAACCCAGCAAATGGGAAACTGCCGCTAGACTTGCGGAGGTGCTAAGCTATCTTGCCCTTATCGGAGGAGATACCGTTGTTCTGTTCGCCTTGCAAGGAGAGCACGCTTTGCATACCCGTCCCCTGAAGGGGCGGCAAAGCTATATGGAGGCTGCGGATTTTTTACGGCAAATCCAGCCCAAAGGGAAAACGGATTTCACTGCGGCTATTCCCAGGCTACCGCTTTCCTCAGGCCGCGGACTGACCGTGTTCTTGTCCGATTTTCTCTGTGAGAGCGGGTATGAAAGCGCGCTTTCATCCCTTTGGTACCGTAAACAAGAGGTGATGGCTCTGCAGGTCCTATCCGAGCGGGAGTTGGAGCCTGTGCTGGAGGATGCGGTAGAGCTTTGGGACAAGGAAACGGGCAAGAACTTGGAACTGATGGCCAGCTATGATGTGCTCAAGGCCTACCGCCGTACGGTTGAAGAATTTTTGCAGCAGTTGCGCGGGTTTTGCCTTCAGCGCGGCATGGGGCACCTTCTGGTGCAAGCGGAAAAAGAGCTGGAGAAGGAGATCCTTCGCGATTTGGCGCGCGCGGGAATCTTAGCGTAAGGAGACAAACGATGGAGTGGCTGAATCCTGCTGGCCTTTGGGCATGGCTTGGCATACCAGTTGTGATTGTCCTGTATATTTTGCGCCGCAAGGCGACGCGGCATGAGGTTCCCAGCCTGCTTTTGTGGCAAAAAACCGAAACAGCCAAGGAGGCGTTAAAGCCTTTCCAAAGGCTGCGCAAGCAATGGCTGCTTCTTTTGCAGCTTTTGCTGGTGGGCTTTTTAGCCTTTGCTTTGCTGCGCCCCGCCTCTTTGGGCGGCATGCATGGGGAGACGGTGTTTATTTTTGATATCTCGGCCAGCATGCAAACCCAGTTAGGCGGCGAATCACGGCTTCAGGAAGCGGTAGAAGAGGCGCTGGTTTGGGTGGACGGCATGCAAGAAGGGGACGCTTTAAGCATTCTTACAGCCGGGCAAACCGTGGAGCAGGTGTTAACCCGCTCCACAGACAAGCAGAAAATGCGGACCGCGCTACGGCGGCTTGTGGCGGAAAATGGCGTGGCGGATGTGGCGGGAGCGGTTTCTTTGGCGCTGGCCATGCGCAGGGATTTGCCGGAATTGTCCATTGTGCTGTATTCCGATGAACGGACAGACTCACAAGAGGGCATCGCCTTTCATGGGGTGGGCAGGGGAGCGGAAAACCGCGGGGTTTTGTCCGTGCGCTGCAGCCCTCAGGAAGGCGGGTTGTTGGTTTTCGCGCGCATCGCCAATTATGGGCCGGCCTGTGATGTGAAGCTAGAATGCTACGCAGACGGCGCGCTTTGCGATATTCGCACCCTCTCGCTTCCCCCTAACGAGCAAAAAAGCGTGCAGATGAATGCGCCGGAAAATGCGCAGATCGTTTGGGTGGAGATCAAAACGCCGGATGCCCTGGCCGTGGACAATACCTACGAGTGGGTTCAGCAAGCACCAAGCGAGCATGAGGTGCTGCTGGTCAGTGATGGAAACGTGTTTTTGGAAAAGGCGCTGGCCTTGCGGGAGGATGTAACGGTCTACAAAACCAATGCCAAAGATGCCGTGAGCATGGAAGGGTACGACTTGTATGTGTTGGATGGCACATGCCCTGAACCATTGCCAAGCACAGGAAGCATTTTGGCCTTTGCCCCTAACCAAAGCCTTGGGGGAATGGCATTGGGGAATCCCGCCAGCAGCGCAGGGACCCTTCGGGCGGGAATGGGAAACGGGGTTGATGCAATTACGCAAAATCTGCAATTGACAGAGTTGGCGCTGGAAAGCTATCGGCCAATATCCGGCGGCCAGAGCATGATTACTTTGGGCGAGGATTGCCTGTTGGCGCTCAATGCAGAGGCAGGCAGAAGGTTCGCGGTATTGGGGTTCGACCTTCACCAGAGCAATCTGTCCATGAAGGCGGATTTCCCGATTTTGATGCAGAACCTGTTTGACTACCTGCTTCCAAGCACCGTGACCACCATGGAATCCGCAATCTGCGGGCAGACGATTCCCGTTGCGCCGGACGAACGGGCGGAATCCAGCGAAGTGGTTGCGCCTTCGGGCGTTCATTATCCTGTGGTGGGCGGCGCCTTTACGCACACCCAGGAGGTAGGCGTGTACACCTTGCTGGAGCATTTCGCGGACGGGACTGACCGCGTTACCCCCTTTGCGTTGCATAGCGCACCTTCGGAGTCCGATGTCCGTACCGTTGCCGCCGCTTCCCCAGAGGATGCCGCCGCTCAAAGGCGTTTTGGCACTGGAATGGAGTGGACGGTGTACGCGTTGATTGCGTTTCTCGCTTTGTTAATCGTGGAGTGGGAGGTGAGCCGCCGTGGGAGTTGAATGGAACCATCCATGGGCGCTATTGCTTTTACCGCTTTGCCTTGGGCTGGTGCTTTGGATTGACAGGCGTTACCAGCGGCGGGTACGGTCGTTGAAGAAACGGGTAAGCCTTTGGGTTCGGCTTGCTCTTGTGACCGTGATGGTGCTTTCTATTGGCATGCCTTCGGTGTTGCTGCCCAATGGGGAAAGCGCTACGTGGGTTTTGCTGGATGTGTCCGATTCCACCGCTTCCGCCCAAAGCGCCATGCAGGAGTGGGTATCCCAGGCACTGGCGCGGAAGCCTGCCAACGAGAATGTGGGGGTTATCAGCTTTGGCGCTGACGCCATGGTGGAAATGCCCATGACCCAGGACCCGCATTTTAGCGGGTTGCATACGGCGGTGCAGCCTGATGGCAGCCATCTAACGGATGCCCTGCGGCTCGCCAGCGCGCTTTTGCCTGCGGAAAGCAGCGGAAGGCTGCTGGTGATAAGCGATGGGCAGACCGATGATGCTAGCGGCATGGTGGCGGGGCTCAAGGCCAGGGGCATCACGGTGGACACGCTGGAGGTGCCGTCTGCGGATCAACCGGATGCGCAGGTCACCCAAGTGGCCGTTCCAGCCGAGGTGTACGAAGGCAATGGGTTCTCCATTCAAGTAACGGTGGATAGCAACCTGGAGACAACGGGGACCTTGGTGCTCTATCAAAACGGCATCCCTACCGCCACGCGAAGAGTGGAGCTTCGCAAAGGGGAAAATCTTTTCGCCTTTCAGGATGTGGCGGAAAAAACTGGGGTGGTGACCTATGAAGCCAGGCTGCAGGCCGATGGCGATCACCAGGCCCAAAACAACAGCGCATCCGCCTACTTGTATGCCCTAGGCTCGCCACAGGTGCTGGTGGTGGAAGGGAAAAATGGCAGCGGGGAAGAAATGGTGAAAATGCTTACAGCCACGGGCTTCCATGTGGCGCGCATGGCGGCGGAAGAGCTGCCCATAGCACCCGATCCCTTGCGGCAGTATGACGCCCTCGTTTTGGCCAATGTGGATTTTGACGCGGCTACGCAAACGCAATGGTCTGCCTTGGAAACGGCGGTACGCTTGTTTGGGCGCGGGCTGTGCGTGCTGGGCGGGGACAGCAGCTACGCCCTGGGGGGCTATCGGGGAACGGTGCTGGAAACCATGCTGCCTGTGACCATTGATGTGCGCAATAAGCTGCAAATGCCCGCCCTTTCCTTGATGCTGGTCATCGACAAGTCTGGTTCTATGACCAGCGGGCAATTTGGAACCACGAGGCTGGAGGTGGCCAAAGAGGCCGCCATGCGGTCTACGGAAGTGTTGATGGAGAAGGATCAGGTGGGTGTGATCGCCTTTGACGACGCTGCCAAATGGGTGGTCCCCCTGCAAAAAGTGACGGATGTGGCCGCGATTCAAGAGTCCATCGGCACCATTCGCCCAGGGGGCGGAACCGCCTTCTATTCTGCGCTCGAGCAGGCGGTGGGGGCCTTGATGGCGGTGGATACCCCACAAAAGCATATCATTTTCCTGTCCGACGGCGAGCCTGGGGATGGCGGATTTGAACAGTTAGCCTTGCTTGCCACCCAAAACGATATCACGCTGACCACCGTTGCGGTGGGCAGCGGAGCCAACACCAAGCTGATGGAGCTGCTTTCCACCATCGGCGGCGGGCGGGCCTACCGGGCGGGGGAGTTTGATAATATCCCTAAGATTTTTACCAAGGAGACCTTCTTGGCCGGCGGGACTTATGTACAAAATCGCGAGTTTACGCCAATCATCACGGAAACCTCACCACTGACGGCCTTTGATGGCTTTCCTAGGCTGCAAGGGTACCTGACGACCATGGACAAGCCCTTGGCCACAGTGTCCATGATCAGCGATCGGGAGGATCCACTGTTGGCCTGGTGGCCTTATGGGGCTGGTACCGTGCTGGCCTGGACCAGCGATGCTCAGGGTTCCTGGACAAAATCTTTTTTGATGTGGGAAAACGCCGCCGCTTTCTTTGGCGGGTTGGTTGGCAAAACCTTTTCCCAGGACACCCGGGATGGAGATGTGGAAGTCAAGGCGGAAAACGGAACGGCGCATGTGCGCTATACCCTGCCGCAGGAGACCTCCGGCCAGGAAGAGCTTCAGACAAACGCCGTCGTTTTGCGGCCGGACGGCACGCAGGAAGCCATTTCCTTGACACAGACCGATGCGGGGGTCTACGAAGGCGAGTTTTTGGCGGGGCACCAGGGCGCCTATGCGCTTCGTGTGGAGCAGCAAAAGGAAAGCGAAACGGTGCGGGTGAAAGAGGGCGGCGCCGTCGTCAGCTTTGCAGAGGAATATGATTTGCGCAAAGAAGGAGAACAGGGCGTGCTTTCGGCCTTGACCACCCAAACCGGCGGGCGGATTCTTGGCGCGGGGGATGAGCCGTTTGCGCCTCAGGCCCAAGGGTACCATTCGCGGCGGCAGTTGACCACACTTTTATGTACCCTGGCCATGATTTTGCTCCTGCTGGACATTGCCTTGCGCAGGCTGGCTTGGGAGCCTATGGTGATGCACTGGCTTGGAAAGCAGCAAGAGAAAGCGGCGCAACCGACGGAAAAATGGCAAAGGCAGACCGCCAAGCAGCCAACAAAGCCGGAACGCAACAAAGGAAAATCAGATAAAAAAGCCGATCCGCGAAAGACCACGGATCAGCTGCTGGCGGCCAAGCGTCAGCGGAAGCAACAATAAGCATGGCTTATTTTGCAGCTTGTGAAAACGCCCCGCTATGAATGACGGATAAAATCTTAGGCACAAAAATGAGCGCGCCGATTACCGCCGCCGCGATGGAAACCACAAACACCGCCCCTGCGGCGGTATCTTTGGCAATTTTGGCGCGGGGGTCCATTTCGGGCATCACCATATCCACAATGGCCTCAATGGCCGTGTTGACCAATTCCGCCATGAACACCAAGCCAAAAAGAAAGATACATGTGATCCATTCCTGGATAGAAAGCTGGAACACCACCCCAAACACGACCACCAAGGCCATTACGCCGAAATGGATCACCATGTTGCGCTCTGTTCTAAGCCCTGCCAGAATGCCTTCAAACGCGTAAGAAAAGCTCTTGCGCAGCGAGCCCCGCTCCTTGGTAACGGCATGGGGAGTTGCGCCCTGGGGATGTTCCATATATTTGTCCACAAACGAGGTAAAAAAGATCAAATAAACCGTGGAGATGCAAAACCCCGCCAACACATCCGAGAAATAATGAACGCCGAGATAGATCCGGCTTGCGCCAATGAGCACAATCACCGCTGCCAAGAAAGTGATGGCCAGCTTGCGGAACCATTTAGGATAGGGTAAGCGCAATAACAAAAAAATGAGGAAGCCATAGAAGCAGGCGGCAGCCATGGTATGACCGCTGGGGAAGCTATAGCCGCTCTCCACCACTAGCGCTGTAATGGATGCGGGGCGCGGTCGCTGAAAAGCGCTTTTGAGCCCAAAATTCAATAATACCGATAGCATCAGGTTCAGCATCACCGGAACGCGATACTGCTTTTCCCGCAAGAGAAAGACTACCCAAAAGCAAATCACCAGCAAAACCAGTGGCCCTGCCAAGGCCGTACAAACCTGGAAAAAACCCGTCATAAACGGCGAGCGCAGGCTAGACACACCTTCATAAATCAAGGTGTCCAGGGGCATGATTGGCTCCAAAAGGAGGGCGATGAGCAGAAAGAGCAAAGCGCAAAGAAGCGCGCAAAGCCATTTGAATTTTCGAAAATTCCCCATGATACCCCTCCACTGTCAGTGTTTTCCTCTGAAAAGCATACCATATTTTCTGATTCTTGGGAATTACCTTCTAAAAGAAGCGCGCAGGAAGGAAGAAGGGTGAACCATGTAGAAAAGAGGGGAGGGCAGCTATGAGCCAATCAAGGAGGACGGGCATGTATAAGGTCGGGGTATATTTTGGCAGGTTTTTACCGCCGCATAGAGGCCATTTGTATCAGATCATTGAGGCGTCTACTCGGTGTGAAAAGTTGATTGTGGTGATCTCGGACAACGCGAACCAGACCCGGGACATCTGCGAGCAGGCACATTTGCCGGAAATTTCCTATCGCTTGCGAAAACAGTGGTTTTCCCAACAGGTGCAAGACATGGAGCATATTCTGGTACGCGTTTTGGATGAGACGGACATTCCGGAATACCCCAACGGTTGGCGAGCATGGAGCGCTCGCATGCGCAGCGTGATTTCTGAGCCCATCGACGCGTTTTTTGTGGGGGATACGGACTATCAGGACACCTTGGAACAGTATTTTCCCGAATCCAAGGTGGAGATTTTTGATCCCTCCAGAACCCGCTATCCCATTTCCGCTACTGATATCCGTCATGATATTTTGGGCAATTGGGATTATATTTTGGGTTCCGCCCGTCCTTTTTTTGCCAAAAAGGTGTTGATTGCCGGAACCGAAAGCTGCGGAAAAACCACCTTGACCAAATGCCTAGCCAAACTGTACAATACCTCTTGGTCGGAAGAGGTGGGCAGGTATTACGCCCGGGACTATCTGGGAAACGACGAAACGATTTTCACCGACGAGGATTTTGAACGAATCGCTCACTTGCAGTTTGAGCAGGACTATCATGCGCTCAGAACCGCCAATCGCGTCTGCTTCTTTGATACGGACGCCACCTACACCGACTATTTCAGCGAATTGTACACTGGCCACCGAAACACACTGGTAGAGGCTTATATCGATCATACCCGCTATGATTTGCTATTGTACCTATTGCCGGACGTGAAATGGGTTTCCGATGGTCAGCGCCTCCACGGCGACGAGGAGAAGCGGCGGATGCTGAATGAACGGCTGATTTCCATGTACAAGGCTCACGGGTTTGACAATAAGCTGGTGATCGTGAGCGGAGATTACGCCCAAAGGTTGACCCATGCCATCAGCTTGGTGGACGGGCTTTTGAAGGGAAACGGGATTGAATCAAAAAAGATAGGATGACAAAATGAATTTTAACGACATGCACCTGATTCAGCCTTTGCTGGCAGCGGTAAAGGCAAATGGCTATGCGGAACCAACGCCCATTCAGCGGGAAACCATTCCCTTGGTACTAGAAGGCAAAGACGTGCTGGGCTGCGCGCAAACCGGAACCGGCAAGACCGCCGCCTTCGCCTTGCCTATTTTGCAGCGCCTGTCTCAAGATATGCGCCAATCCAAGGGAAAACGCCCTGTACGCGCCCTGATTTTAACGCCCACCCGGGAACTGGCCCTGCAGATTTTTGAAAATTTTCAGGCCTATGGCCGCTCCCTCCCTTTGCGTCCCTGTGTGATTTTTGGGGGCGTTGGGCAAAAGCCTCAGGTTGATCAGCTTACCCGGGGCGTGGATATCCTGATTGCCACCCCTGGGCGGCTGAACGACTTGATCGGGCAAGGCTATATTGAGCTTTCTCACCTAGAGATCTTTGTGCTGGATGAGGCGGACCGCATGCTGGACATGGGCTTTATCCACGATGTGCGCAAGGTGATCGCCCTTTTGCCCAAAGTACGGCAAACGCTCCTGTTCTCCGCCACCATGCCGCCGGAAGTGGAAAAACTGGCGCTCAGCATTCTCCACGAGCCTGTCAGCGTGAAGGTGGATCCTGTATCCAGCACGGTGGACAGCATCGGGCAATCCTTGTATATGATCGATAAGGCCAACAAGAAAAATCTATTGGCCAAGCTCTTGCGGGGCAAGGATGTGGAGAGTGCGCTGGTGTTTACCAGAACCAAACATGGCGCTGACCGCGTGGTACGGGAATTGGCCCGCTTTGGGATTTCCGCCAAAGCCATTCATGGAGACAAAAGCCAAAATGCCCGCCAGGAGGCCTTAAGCCAGTTTAAAAATGGAAAAATCGCCGTACTCATCGCCACGGACATTGCCGCCCGGGGCATTGATATCGCGGACTTGTCCCATGTGTTTAATTACGACTTGCCCAATGAGCCGGAGGCCTATGTCCACCGCATCGGAAGAACCGGGCGCGCTGGCAAGGAGGGTATCGCCATTAGCTTTTGCTGCATCGACGAGTGCAAAGATCTCAAAGCCATTGAAAAACTGATTGGCAAGGCTATTCCGCGCTTGGAGAGCGAATGGCCCATGGAAGTATTTACTGAGACTGTGAAGCAGCCCAGGCCGCCCAGAGAGCCAAGGAAGGAAGGCGCTGCTCCTGAAAGAAGAAAGCCCACCGTTCCTGTGCCGCCTTCTGCGCCGAAAACGCCGGAACGGGGCAGAGAAGCCACGGCGCCTGCGCCCTTTGCAAGGCAGGGTGGGCGAAACCGGCGGCCCAATCGTAGGCAAAGTCCGTCTCCTAAGTGATAAAAAACGGCCCGAATGGGCCGTTTCAGCTTGTCGACAAACCCTTTTTGGAGGCTCCGCCTCCAAACCACTGCCAGGGCTGTGCCCTGGACCCATCTGTGAAACGCCCATTTCATGGGCGTTTCAGCAAAGGGATTCTAAAGGGCAACAGCCCTTTAGCCGCCGGAGGCCGTCTCCCGGAACCTTTTTTGACAGCCAGAAACGGCCCGAATGGGCCGTTTTTTATCATCTTGAGATTCCCAGTTTTTGCTTACATCTAAGGGTTTCCTTTATCCCACACTATGCCTATTCCAGGCAAAGCGGAAAAGAGTAAAGGAGGGTTTCCATGGAATCTCAGCACCCCAATCAAATTGCCAATCCGCCAGTGGTGGATGTGGAGAATATCGCGGCGTCTACAGAGTGCACGGGGCTCATTCCCAATGGGGTAGAAAACGAGGATGAGGCGGCCGACTATTCCCAGTTATACGCGATTCATCCATCTAAGCCCACCAAGCCGGAACCGTAGAAACAGGATTTGACTAGTTTCGGAGCTTGTTATGGGCTAGGTCAAAACGAGCATTACGCTCCTTTTTTATGAAACCTACTTCATGAAAAAAGTGACCCATCTGCACGAAGCAAGACAAGCCACCCGTGGCAGGGGCAGAAGGACTCGAACCCTCAACAAAGGTTTTGGAGACCCACGTGTTACCATTACACCATGCCCCTTGGAACACGTTTTACAGTATACAACACGATCTGTTGGCTTGTCAAGAAAAAAGCCAATAAATTCTTAGAAAAGAACAAAAAGCTCATCAAAGGTTAGCATGGTGTTCCCAGGCCAATTCCTGGTAACCGGTATCCGGATCCCATACGGGATGAAAAACCATGGAGGGCAATTCACAAAGCACGATTTCCGCCGTGGTGTTTATATGACAGCCTTCCATCAAGTGACCGCCGATGGTGGAAAGATCCTCTTTGCTCAAGGCAATGTGCAAGTGGGTCCTTTCTTTGCTCACCGTTCCGGTCAGGCTCACAATTTCCATAAATTCAGGGATATGGCGTACCGTTACGCCACTGGCGTCACGGAGAGTGGCTTCCAGCACACAGCCCACACAGGCGCCGATGTAAGCGGCGTGGATGTTATGCTGGATAGCATACTCGCGAATGCTCAATAGCAGATCGTCGCCCTGGCGCAAACGAAAGACATGAGGGCCCCCATCACTTCTGACCATAAGCGTTTCTAAACCTCCTTGGCCCGATGATGCTGTGCTGACGCGCTTAAAAAGGCGGCAAACAGGGCTTTTGCTTCGGATTGGCTTGAAAAGATCCGTTCGGGATGCCACTGTACCCCAAGGAAAAAGGGCAGAGAAGGGTTTTCGATGGCTTCGGTTACCCCATCAGGCGCCGCGGCAGACACCACAAGCCCTGGCGCAGGCTTCTTGACCGCCTGGTGGTGGAGGGAATTCACCTCTAGTGAATCCGTTTCGATGATTTTGGATAAAGCGGTTCCGGCTTTGATCACCACAGGGTGGCTGGTATATTGGGGAAGGCTAGTCTGGCTATGTAGCATGGCGGGAGTACCGGTTTGGGCAACCAGCTGGCTGGTTAAATCTTGATAGAGCGTTCCGCCCAGGGCCACGTTCATCAATTGGGTGCCGCGGCAAATGCCAAGAACTGGGATTTTTTCAGCAATGCAAGCCTTTAGCAGGCGCAGTTCAAACCTGTCCCGCAAAGGGTCTACTTCGCCCAGATGGGGCATGGGCATGTCTCCAAACAAACGAGGATCCACATCCGTGCCGCCAGCAAACAAAATGCCGTCCAGTCGGTGCACACAGTCCTGAATCTGCGCGTCATTCATATCCACGCTCAGCAAAAGCGGAAGTCCGCCGGCGGCTAAAATGGCCGTCATATAGACGCGGGCAATAAACTGTTTGCTTTCATCGTGTTCCATGCCGCCGGAAATGCCAATGAGAGGAAGGGTATTGATCATATTGGTTCTCCTTTTTGGTATCATACGCATTCCAATCTTTCATGCTATGCCGCTTGCAGCATAGCGTTACACGGGTTGGAATGGGTATCATGCGTTGAGGGTTGGGTTCGTGAAAGGGTGGGCATATTCCTGCCATTTTTCTATGGATTTTGCGCAGAGCAAAGAAAAAGCGGCGCCCGTAAGAAGAAAACCTTCTGCCGGATGCCGCTTTGGGAGACTTTGAAAACATATGCCCAATTGCCTATTTCGTGCTTTTGATCTCCAGCCACATGGTATTGTAGATGGCGATCATATCCTCAATATCGTTAAAGAATTCGCACCGGTCCACAATATCCTGAGAAGGGTTCATGGTAAGGTTGTTGATATAATCGTCGCCCATGAGCTTCACAGCTTCCGTGTTGGGGCTGGAGTACCAGATTTCATTGCAGTTCATTTGCGCCACATCCGGACGGCTCATAAAATTGATAAAAATTTCGGCGTTTTCCTTGTTTTTGGCACCCTTAGGGATCACCATGGCATCCACCCAGATATTGCTGCCTTCCTGGGGCACCACATAGGCCAGATCTGGATTGAGATCGATGGCGTACTGGGCGTCGCCGCTCCACATGAGCGCCAAAGCCGCTTCTCCGGCCACCATTTTATCCTTGGTTTCATCCACCTGATAGGCCTTCACAATGCCATCTTTCTTTTGCTTCACCAGCGCTTCCTTGGCAGCAAACATTTCTAGCGGGTCCCGGGTGTTCATGGAATACCCAAGGTGTTTCAAGGTGATGCCCATGGTATCGCGGATGGAATCCATCATAAACACATTGTTCTGGTATTGCGGGTCAAACAGGGAAGCCCAGCTGGTGATGGGAGCGCTCACCTTGGTTTGGTTGTATAGGATCCCTACAGTACCCCACATGTAGGGAACAGAGAACTTGTTTTCCTTGTCATAGGCTGGCTTGACCAAGTTGTGGTCAATATACTGAAAGTTAGGAACGCTGGCAAAGTCGATCTCCTCCAGCAGGTTCTCTGCCACCAGGCGTTCCACGCAATAATCGGAGGGGAACACCACGTCAAAGGAGGCTGGGGAGTTGCGTACCTGCACCATCATATCCTCGTTGGTGGTAAAGTTCATCATGTTCACGGTGATACCGGTTTCCTGGGTAAACAGATTCAGCGCTTCCTGGCTGATATAATCCTCCCAGTTGTATACATTCACAACGCCCTCTCCCAGGGCGGCCATGGGGAGAAGCATGGCGAGCAAAACCAGGCAGATGATCCGAACCACTTGATGTTTCATAGCGATACCCTCCGTCTTTGTTGGTGGTCTCAATGGTTTATTTGGCGGCTTTGGCCGGCTTGCTGCTGCGATAGTTCACAATGAGCAAAAGCATGAGCAGCGCCAGGAACATGAGCGCGCTCAGCGCGTTTAAGGTAGGTTCAATACCGATCCGCGCCTTGGAATAAATGAGGGTGGACAGGTTTTGCACCATGGGGCTGGTGGTAAAGTAGCTGATGACAAAATCGTCCAAAGACAGGGTAAAAGCCAACAGTGCGCCGGTGATAACCCCCTGGCTGATCTCAGGCAAGATCACATGAATGAGGGAATAGGTGGGGGTCGCGCCCAGATCCAAGGCGGCTTCGTAGGTGTGCTTGTTCATCTGCTTGAGCTTGGGCAGTACGGATAAGATCACATAGGGCGTGTTGAAGGTGATGTGGGCCAACAGCATCGTCACATAGCCCCGCTCGATCTGGGAAAAGGTAAATAGGATCATTAGCGAGATGCCGGTGACGATATCCGGCATGGTCATGGGCAGGTTGGTGATGGTCATCATCACGGATTGGGGGCGCTTTTTCATGGCATAGATGCCGATGGCCGCCAAGGTTCCCAAAATCGTCGCGACCACCGCCGCAATAACGGCCACGGAAAGTGTCACGTAGAGTGCCTTCATAATGGCCTGATCTTGGAACAAAGCCTGGTACCAGCGCAAGGAAAACCCTTCCCACTTGGCACGGCTTTTGCCCGCGTTAAAGCTCTGCACGATTAAAACCGTAATGGGAACGTAGAGGAAGAGCAGAACGATGAACAGATAGGATTTTTTGAATAAGCGCTTCAAATCATTCCGCCTCCTTCTCCTTCAGGATCCGCCTTGCGCAACACGCTCAAACTCAAGAGAATCAGCACCATCATCACCAGAGAGAGCGCGCTTCCCACCCCCCAGTTGTTTTCGGTGAGGAATTTGTTCTCAATCAAATCGCCAAACATCATGGTGTTGCCGCCGCCCAGGATGCGGGGAATAAAGAAAGTGGTGACGGAAGGCATGAACACCATGGTGATGCCGGAGATCACCCCAGGAAGGCTTAACGGCATCGTCACCCGTAAAAAGGTACGGGCGGGGTTGGCGCCCAAGTCCTGGGCAGCCTCCAGGAGCTTGCTGTCCATCTTGCTTAAGGAGGTGTAAATGGGGAAGACCATGAAGGGCAGGAAGTTATACACCATTCCCAAAAGCACCGCGCCGTTATTGTACATCAGGTGCCCGCCGGAGAACCCTAGGGAGCGCAAAATGGTATTGATCAGCCCCTGGTCCTCCAGAAGCGTCATCCAAGCGACGGTGCGCAACAGGAAGTTCATCCACATGGGAATGATAAACAGGACCACGATGGTAGAACCGATCTTCATCTCCCGATCCGCCATAAAGAAGGCAGCAGGATAGCCGATTACCAGGCAAATCCCAGTGCACAAAAGCGCCATCCAAAGAGAGTAGACCAGGATGTCGATATTCACTGTGCCCCGCTGGATCAGCATGCTGTATTGCTCGCCCAGGGCCGCATACATTTGGTTGACCGTATAGTTGCTATCCCAGAAGTTGATGAAATTCTCCAGGGTAAAGGCGCCGTCCGCGCTGGTAAAAGCATAATACCCGATGAGCAGGCAAGGAATGATGGTAAACAGAATCATCCAAAGCGTATAGGGCGAGGCGAAAAAGGAACGCTTGATGCCATGGTTCTTTCGGATGGCAAAGGCGGCCGCCAGCATGAGCCCTACAAAAGCCCCGATGAAAACCCAAACCGACCAAGAGGGGAGTTCAAGACTCCGATTCATCGCATGCTTCGCCTCCCTCGTCCATGGGCTTCATGATATGGATATTATAGGGAACCATGGTGAGCCCCACTTGCGAGCCCTGGGGTTGCATGGCGGTGGAGTGCACCTTAAAAACAGTTTCACCCGTTTCGATCATCATTTCGTAGTGTACGCCTTTGAACAGAACGCTTTGTACCACACCACTGATCTGCCCCACATCCTCGCCCACGATCATGATGTCCTCAGGGCGCACCACCACGTCCACAGGGGCATTTTCGCCAAAGCCCGCATCCACGCAGGGGAAGTCGTGGCCGCTGAAATGCACCAACTCATCCCGCACCATGGTGCCGCGTACAATGTTGCTCTCTCCGATGAAGTCTGCCACAAAGGCGTTGGCAGGTTCGTCATAAATGGCCTTAGGGGTACCGATTTGCAAAATATTGCCGTCTCGCATCACCACCACGGTGTCGCTCATGGTCAGAGCTTCCTCCTGATCGTGGGTCACATACAGGAAGGTGATACCCAGCCGCTGTTGCATGCTTTTCAGCTCCAGCTGCATTTCTTTGCGGAGCTTTAGGTCTAAGGCGCCTAGCGGTTCGTCCAACAAAAGCACCTCAGGCTCGTTGACCAAGGCGCGAGCAATGGCGATGCGCTGCTGCTGACCGCCGGAAAGCGCATCCACGCTCCTCTTGCCATATCCTCGCAGGTTGACCAAATCCAGCATTTTGTCCACTCGGGCCTTGATTTCATCCTTGGGCATTTTCTTCAGCTTTAGGCCGAAGGCGATGTTGTCCTGCACGTTGAGGTGGGGGAACAGCGCGTATTTTTGAAATATGGTGTTGACCTTACGCTTGTAGGGAGGAACAGAAGAGATGTCCTTGCCTTCAAACAGCACTTTTCCGGAGGAGGGGTACTCAAAACCGGCAATAATCCGCAGCGTGGTGGTTTTGCCACAACCGCTAGGCCCCAGCAGGGTGACAAATTCCTTTTTGCGGATGTACAGATCAATGTGGTTCAAAACCGTGGTGCCGTCAAAGTCCTTGGAAATGCCCTGCAGATCAATCAGGTGTTTGCTCTCAACCATGGGAAACGCTCCTTTGTGAACAAGCATTAAAAACTGGGCGGGGTAGATACCCACAACACCGTGGCCGGAATCTGGCCGGTATTCTCCAAAAAATGCGGGGTGGAGGGGTGAAGGCAGAAGCTATACCCCCGCTTCACGGCAAAATTTCGTTTGCCGGCATGGAGTTTGACTTGCCCGCGCAGAACATACCCAAATTCTTCTCCCTCATGAGGGGGCAGGACGGTGGTTTTGGAGCCTGGCTGCAGTTCTAATAAAATGGGCTCCATGCTGTTCTTTTGTGCATCGGGGATCAGCCAGGTAATCTTGCCGTGCTTTTCCTCATCATCGTCTTTCTCAAACATATCCTGAGGAGCGAAAACCACTTTTTCCGAGCTATTGTCGCTAAAAAAAGCGGGAAGGCTGGAACCTAGGCATTCCAGCAGGTCTTTGAGCGTGGCAATGGAGGGGGAGGCCAAATCCCGTTCTACTTGAGAAATGAAGCCCTTGCTAAGCTCACAGCGATCCGCAAGCTCTTCCTGGGTAAGGTTCCGTTGAATCCGAAGCTCCCGAAGCCGTTCGCCAATGTCCATTTTGCCACCTCCTGCAACCGTTTTGTAGCGGATGCGAAGTTTAGTGTTAGTAAACTTCAAAGCGGGTTTTATTAAACCATAAAGGCAAGTCACTGTCAATATGATTTTTGAAAATAAATAGGGAGGCTGATCACACGAAAAGAGCCGCTAACAGCGGCTCTCAGCTTGCTGAAAAAGGCCCGTTTGCTTTGTCAGCTTCGGTGGCTAAGGGATGTCACGTACGGACATGTACGCTCCATCCCTTATGCCACCTTGCTTCCGCGCAACCGGATCTTTTTGAGCAAGCTCCATCCCGTTGCCAAATTGCCTTTGTCAACGGTCTGAGAGCCGCTAACAGCGGCTCTTTCCAGTAAGGAGGCTTGGAAGGACCGCAGTCCCTCCCACTGAAATCGTATCGGCTGGCTTTGCCAGGGGGCGGGGCGTTTCCGTATTTATTGAAACAGCACCCGTACATTCGAAAAAGTGGCGTTTGTCACTTTTTCAAGGGATCAATGCGAGAACATCATATTGGGAAGCCAGAGAGAAATCTGCGGAATAAAGGTAACCAGCAGTAGCGCGACGACCATGACGACAAACATAGGCAGCATAGCGATGGACGTTTTACCAAGGGATGTTTTGCCAACAGCGCAACCCACGAACAACGCGCTTCCCACCGGCGGCGTACACAGGCCAATGGCCAGGTTGAAGATCAACATCACGCCAAAGTGCACCGGATCCATGCCGATGGCGGGATTGGTCACCACGGGTAGCAAAATGGGCGTCATGATCATAATCAGCGGGGCCATGTCCATAAAACAGCCTAATAGCAACAATAGCACATTGATGATCAACAGGATCAAAACCTTGTTGGTGGTGATAGCAAGCAGCGCGCCTGTGATCATGGAGGGGATGCGCAGTTCCGTCATCATATAGGCAAAGGCTTTGGCACAAGCGATGAGCGCCATGACGATGGCCAAGGTACGCAGTGTCTTTTTCAGCACCGCACCAATATTGCGAATTTTTGCGGAGCGGAAGATGACGTAGGTAAGCAGGAAGGTGTACAGGCAGGCGACGGCCGAGGATTCCGTGGCCGTGAATACGCCCGCGCCAACGCCGACCATGATGATCACCAAGGTAAACATGGGCAGGATGGCGTTGATAATGATTTTGCCCCGTTGTTCACGGGGGATTTTGAAGCCCTTAGGGAACTTGTAGCGCTCCGCCATGAAAAAGCATAGGATCATTAACGCCAAGCCCAGGACAACGCCGGGAAGTGCACCCGCCATGAGCAGGTTTCCGATGGATACGCCGCCGCCCGCCGCCAATGCGTAAATGACCATATTATGGCTGGGGGGGATGAGCACACCTTGGCAAGCGGTAGAAACAGTAAGGCCTACAGAGAATTCGGGGGAGTACCCTTGCTTGACCATCATGGGAATGACCACAGAGCCAAGGGAGGAAACATCTGCCACGGCAGAGCCGGAGATGCCGCCGAAGAACATGGAATCGATCACGTTGACATAGGCCAAGCCACCGCGAAAACGGCCCACCAGCAGGTTGGCCAAATCCACGATTTTCTCTGATATCCCACCGGCGGACATGAACTCGCCCATGAGGATGAAAAAGGGAATGGCCAGCAGCGAAAAATTATTGACGCCGTCAATCAGCTGACGAACCATGACTGATAAGTTCGTACCGTTGATCAAAGCGGAGGCCAAGGTAGACATGAGCAGGGCGAACGTAATGGGAACCCGCAAAAGCAGCAATACCACAAAGCCGCCCAGCAGAACGATGGTAGCAAGCGTAGCGGTTGTCATGGCTTCGCCACCTCCTCTTTTTGTTGTTTCATTTGCTCAATGGCGGCTTCTACGATCCCGTCTTCGCCGCTATCGTCAAAGAGGTGGTCATCGCGCTTGAGCACACCCGTGAGAAACAGAATGGAATCATAGGTGATCATAAGCCCGCCAACGGGAACGGGAATGTATTGAATCCAGACGGGCAATCCCGTCATGGGAAGATTTCCGGTCATTCCGTGCATGGTGATGATGCGGACAATGCCAAAATAGAGCATGAATACGCCGCAAAGGAGCACAACGATATCACCAAACACATCCAATACCTTGCGTCCTATCCCACCCTTGGGAAAGCGGTTATACAAAATATCAGCGCTGATATGAGCGTGATCGCGTACACCCATGGCCATGGCAATAAATGCAAGCAACGTAACCAAAAGCCGCGGAACCTCTTCTGCAACGCTATTTCCTGCGTTTAGCACATACCGCAGAAAAACGGTCACGCAGACGATCACTGTCATCAAAATCAAAGAAACACTGCCGATGAACAAGAAAAAACGATGCATCCCAGCACTGATCTTCCTTAAAATGGATGCCAACGTGGTCACCTCCTACAAACAATAGGATAAAGAAAGGGGAAGGCGAGGCGCAGTTCTCCCCTTCCCCTTGAGTTATGGGTCGCTTAGAAATCCTTGCCCATTTCCTGAACGGCGGTGATGATGTCTTTGTAGTCCGCGCCGAACTCATCATACAAGGGAACCATCTTGGATTGGAATTCCGCGAAGGCTTCGGGAGAGAGCTCGGTAACGGTGGTGCCGGCGGCACGCACGATTTCCTCAGAGGACTTTTCTTTTTCCGCCCACTTTTGGATTTCAAATTCCTGGGTGGCCTTGGCGCATTCCATGATGATAGCCTTATCGGCATCACTAAAGGTGTCCCACACGGCCTTGCTGCACAGAAGGATTTCCGGCACGCGGGTGTGCTGATCCAGGGTGTAGAACTTGGCCACTTCATAGTCGCCCATGTTCTGATAGGTAGGCCAATTGTTCTCGCCGCCGTCCACGGTCTTGGCCGCGATAGCGGAATACACTTCATTGGGGCCGATGCCGGAAACAGGGGTCGCACCCAGCAGTTCCACCATCTTCTTCATCATGGCGTTGTCCTGCACGCGGATTTTCAAACCGGCCATGTCGGCCACAGAATTGATTTCCTTGGTGGTGTAGAAGCAGCGGGAGCCGGCATCGTAGAAGCACAGGCCTACCAAGCCGCTGGTCTTGCCATCCTTGCTCACGCCGGTTTCAATGCCGGCCAGCAGGGTCTGGCCGATTTCGCCGTTGAGAACCGCCCACATGTGCTGGCCGTTCTTGTAGAGATAAGGCATTTGAATCGCGTTGATGGAGGGCACATAGCTGCCCACAGGGGAAGCGGACACGCGAGCAAACGCTAAGTCGCCAACCTGCAGGGCTTCAATGGCGGCGGGCTCGGCGCCATACAGGGTGCCGCCGGTGAAAACTTCCACCTTAAGGCGGCCTTCGGTTTTTTCTTCTAACAAACGGGCAAATTCAGCATCCGCCAGAGAGGTGGGATAACCATCGGCATGAACTTCGGAGAGCTTCAGGGTTTCCGCCATGGCAACGGACACAGAGAAGGCCAACACCAAAACAAGAACCAAGGACAACAACTTCTTCATATTCTTTTCTCCCTTTACGATAGTATATTGCCGAATACGCCATTGTAAGCGCTTTCACTACAGCGCATCCAACTTTAACTATATCCTAACATAGAATGAATCAAAATGCTAGTACTATTTTCCCAAAAGGTCAAAAAAACACAAAATGGTGCGCAAAGGCCCATTACAATTGCTGCATCAATGCCTCAATCCGTTCATGCGTGGCATGGTTCAGGGGAGAAGAGCGCCCTTTCATGGCCAGCTCCAATTTGGCGCGGGCGGCGCCTTTATCGTTGTTTGCCAGATCATATTGAGCCAAGAAATATAGTGTGTCAATTTGCGTGGGCTTAAGCGCGCAGGCCTTCTCAAAATATTCTTTGGCCTTTTCCTTGTCTCCTGCCAGGCGGAAATACGCCTGCCCCAGGTTATCCAAAACAATGGGGTCCTCATCGTCGTACTCGATGGCCTTTTCGTTCAAAGACAGCGCTTTTTCCAATTCACCCGCTTCCACATAAAGATATCCCAGGGTTTCATAAAAAAGGCCACAAGGATTTTTGGCAAGCTGCCCTTCCAATACGGAAATGCCTTTGTCTAGTTCGTCCATTTTATAAACGCAAACCGCATAGTTGGCATAAAGCGTGGTCTTTTGCTCGGCTGTCAACGCGGGAGACTGCTGAATTTTGACCAACAACTCACGGGCTTGCTGATAATGCCCCGCCCGTAGCAGGAGCACTGCATAGGAAAGGATATACCGTGGCTCGTCTAGTCCCAGGGCCATGGCTTCCTGGTAAAGTTGCATGGCTCCAGCCATATCGCCTTTAGACTGCTTGTTGGCTGCCGCGCGCGCTTTGAGCATGGATTTGAGATTCATGGATTCTCCTCCTGATGGCTTGTGTATTTTTCTTCCTTGCGCAAGAGACGCGCATAACGGTATTGTAGCGCAATCCGCTGGGATTGTACAGCCTCGGTTGGGAAAAGACTGGGCTCAGCCAGGAAAAGCAAGGCTTGGCGGGTATAGTGCAGGGCCTGGCGAAGATCCCCGGTTTGGTGTTCACACAGTTTTGCCAATGCCTCATAGGCAAAGACCACATGCTCGCCACGTTTGGCCATGGCCTGGTACAGGCGCATGGCGTTTTTGGCATTGCCTTTTCGCTTTTCATGAGACGCCATGGCCTCAAAAGCCTCTGCCCAGGTGCTTCCTTTGGCACTAAGGCGGTAGCACTTGAGCGCCTGTTCGGCATGGCCCTGTTTTTCATGGGAACGGGCCATGGACAGCAGGTCTTGCCCATGCTGAATGGACTCCGGCTTTTGGTATTGTCTGCAAAGAAAGAAAAACAACTGGGCAAGGCTTATGATATCCTGCTGATTATGCGTTAAAACGCGCTGGATGGGCCCGAAGCGGCGATCTTTCAAATATTGAAAATAGGTTTGAGGAACCAAGGCTCCCGCGAGGTCATCCTCCCGCCGGACGCCCAGCAAGGCTTCCTCTAAGTGGCCTAGCTTGCAACTGCCCAGGCGCAGTTTCCAAAGCCGTCTGGCTGGAAAAAGCAAGTCCGCGTGCAGCGCGGGAAGGCAGTCGGCGTTTTGGCGATTCATACGGAGCCGGCTTTTCAGCAAAGGCACATCGAAGGTGCGGCCATTAAAAGTCACGATAACGGGGAAGCGGGAACAACGCGCCGCCAATTCCAAAAGCATGGCCGGCTCCTCATGATAATCCCGCATCAGGAATTGCTCCACCACAAAGCGGTTGTCTTTTATATACCCAAGGCCGATTTGAAAGGCAAGGGTGCCCACCCCGCCAGAAAGGCCCGTGGTCTCCGTGTCCAGAAACAGAAAGTCTTTCTCCTTGATGCCTTTGGAAAAAGGAATGCCAAAGATCAGGGAAAGGTTCTCGGCCGTAGCATGCCCACGGTCACAAAAACTGGACAAGGGAAAGGTTGCGCATGTGGAATAGAAATTTCTCCTGGGTTCTGGGGAGGCTTCCGGCGGCGACGCAAAAGGGGAAGCCGGTTCCTGATGGCGAGGCTCCGTTTCGTTCATCATGCGCAATTTCGTAAGAAGGCTGGGTTTCATGGGAGCATCTCCCGCAGAATGCTGCGCGCAAAGCCTTTCCCGTTCAGCCCAATCTCCGCGATGGGGCCCGTACAGCCTGGGCATCCGTTCTCACACCCGCATTCCTCCAGTGCCTGCAGGGCTTGCTCCAAAAGCAGTTCGTTCATTTCATAGGCCTTTTCGCTTAGCCCTACGCCTCCCGGGTAGCTGTCATACAAAAACAGGGTGGGACGGTCTGTGATGGGCGCCTTCACCTGATAGACCACGCAGATATCCCTAGGGTCACACATGAGATAAATGGGCGCCACAATGCCCAGCAGGTTGGAAATGGCAATCAATGCGCCTTGAAAATCATCGTCGTGGTACTGGGCTTGCAGGGCCTCTGGAAGTGTCCACCACATGCCCACGGTGTGCATATCGGACTGGGGCAGGCGAACGGGACCAAAGCCAAGGTTTTCATGGGTATCCATTTTGATCTTCTTAAAGAGCTTCACAATGGTGCTGATGCGGAGTTCTCCCAGGGATACCTGCACGCCGCTTGGAAGCGGTTTTTCCTTGAGCCCGTCCAGGATATTTAGGCTGACATTCAGGTCTGCGTCGGTGTAGTAGTCCACATCCACGGCGCGAATGAAGGCCTTGCAGGCGTCAAAATCCAACTTCTCTACTTGAAACTGGCGGGCCTCATGCATGTAAATGGCGTTTTCATGCAGCAGCATGGGCACGGTGTAACGGTCCATTTCGCCAATCACCCGATGATGGGCAGGATTGGTGATATCGATGATCACAAAGTTTTCCGCGGCGGCGGAGCGCAGGCTGATCTCACTGGCGGGAAAATCCTCCTCCATCCAGTAATACTTGTGATCCACGTTGCGCAGGATGTGATTTTCCGTTAGATACTGGAGGAATTGTTCCGTATCTTTGACGTCGCCAAAGCACTCGCCTTCTTCAAAAGGCAGTTCATAGGCAGCGCATTTGATGTGGGACAGCAAAATGTAGAGATTGTTCGGTTGTACCAAGGCATGCTCCGGCGAACGCTTGAGAAAGTATTCCGGATGGTTGATGATGTATTGGTCAATGGAGGAGGAAGAGGCCACCAAAATGGTCAGCGCGGTTTCCTTTCTCCGCCCCGCCCGCCCCGCTTGCTGCCAGGTGCTGGCCACAGTGCCTGGATATCCGCACAAAACGCAGGCCGTTAACGCCCCAATATCGATGCCCAGTTCCAGGGCATTGGTGGAGATGACCATGTCGATTTCCCCAGCGCGAAGCCCCCGCTCAATCTCCCGTCGCTCGCTGGGCAAATATCCGCCCCTGTATCCCCGTACCCGGCCAGAAAATCCAAAGGGATCCCGCACATGCTCCTTCATATAGCGGGTAAGAACCTCCACCTGCAAACGGCTCTTGGCAAAGACAATAGAGGGGATCGCGTTTTTCAAAAGCTCTGCGGCAATTTTGCGGGTCTCCTGCACCACGCCTTTGCGAATGCCCAGCTGGCGGTTGATGACAGGGGGATTATAGAAGACAAAATGCCGCTCGCCCATAGGCGCTCCGTTGTTGTCAATCATGTGCACATCGCGGCCGATCAGGGATTTGGCCAGCTCGGCGGGATTGGCTATGGTGGCGCTGCAAAGGATAAACTGAGGCTTGGCCCCATAAAACTGGCACAGCCGCAACAGCCTTCGTAGCACGTTGGATAGGTTGCTTCCAAAGATGCCGCGGTAGGCGTGAATTTCGTCGATAACAATGTATTGCAGGTTTTCGAACAGCTTTACCCATTTGGTGTGGTGGGGCAGAATGCTGGCATGGAGCATATCCGGATTGGTGACCACGATATGACCCGCCTGACGGATGGCCTTTCGGGCAGCGGCCTGGGTATCGCCATCATACGTAAAGGCTTTGATGTCTTCCCCCAAGGCCTCTACAAATTGATACAAATCCGCCACCTGATCCGCGGCCAAGGCCTTTGTGGGAAACAAATATAAGGCGCGTGCATCCGGATTTTTCAAGATGGCGGAAAGCACCGGAAGATTAAAACACATGGTTTTGCCGCTGGCGGTAGGGGTCACCACCACAAAATCCTGCTTGCTTTGTGCGGCTTCAAAGCTGTCCGCCTGATGGGTATATAAACGGTGAATGCCACGCTCCCCAAGCACCTTCCCAATGCGCGGATCCAGCCCCCTGGGAAACTCCACATACTTTCCGTCGTGGGCGGGGAGCACCGTCCAGTCGGTGACACAACCCATGAAGGAACGGTCACGCTTGAGCTTGGTGATCAATTGGTCTACGTTCATGGTGTTCACTCCATTTCCGCTGGATAGCGGCGCTTTGGTCAATGGATCAAGAGGCGAACCAACGTGCGTATAACCATTTGATTATACCAGCGGGATGGGGGAATTGCAAGGTTTGGAAAAGGCCAGCTTGGGAGGTTCAGGACATCGAAAAAGCCCCTTGCGCATTCCGTGCGCAAGGGGCAAGAAAACCTTTTTAGCAAGAGGGCGAGGCCTGTTCCTCCGGTAAGGGTTCGCTGTTGGGAAGGGAAGAATGGGCCGAGGCTTCAGCGGGTTCCTTGGTAAACCCGATTTTGCCGTTTTCCACGTACAGGCGAACCGCATCCCCAAGGGCAATTTTGCCGGCAATGATCTCTTCGCTTAAGGCGTCCTCCACGGTTCTTTGAATGGTGCGGCGCAGAGGACGGGCGCCGTAGCTGGCATCATAACCTTCGGTGGCCAGAAATTTCACAACCTCCTCATCATATCGCAGAGTCATGCCGCGCTCTTTGAGCCGCTTGGATACGCTGCCCAGCATCAGCCCCGCGATTTTTTGAATATCATCCGGTTCCAGGGCGTGGAACACGATCAAATCATCCACGCGGTTTAAGAATTCCGGCCGGAAAATGTCCTTCACCTCCGCCATGACGCGCTCCTTCATGGCCTCGTAATCCCGCACAGCCTCCATGGCGCTGCCAAAGCCCAGGGAACGGGTGCGGGTCAGGGTGTGGGCTCCGGCGTTGGAGGTCATCACGATGATGGTGTTTTTGAAATTCACCACCCGGCCATTGCTATCCGTCAGCCGGCCGTCGTCCAGAATTTGCAGGAGGATGTTAAACACGTCGGGATGCGCCTTCTCCACCTCGTCAAAGAGGACGACGCTGTAGGGCTTGTTTCGGACCTTTTGGGTTAATTGTCCGCCTTCGTCATACCCCACATAGCCAGGAGGGGAGCCCACAAGGCGCGAAACGGAATGCTTTTCCATATACTCGCTCATGTCAATGCGGATCATGGCGTTCTCATCGTCAAACATCACCTCGGCCAAGGCGCGGCAAAGCTCGGTTTTGCCCACGCCGGTGGGGCCCAGGAAAATGAAGGAACCAATGGGTCGCTTGGGATCCTGCAAGCCTGCTCTGGCGCGGCGCAAGGCGCGGCTGACCGCGCCGATGGCCTCATCCTGCCCGATGACGCGCTGGTGCAAAAGCCCCTCTAAATGCAAGAGGCGCTCACTTTCATCCTCGGTCATTTTCTTGACCGGAACCCCCGTCCAGCTGGCCACGATCTGGGCGATATCCTCTTCTGTCACCACCTCATGAGAAGCGGATTTGCGATGCTCCCAGGCGGCGCGTTGTTCCGCGATCGCTGCCTTGAGCTTCCGTTCTTCATCTCGAAGGGTAGCGGCCTTTTCATAATCCTGATGGGCGATAGCCTCTTTCTTTTCATTTTCCAAGGCTTTCAGGCGCTCCTCCTGCTCCTTCACATCCGGCGGGGCGGTGAAAGACCGCAGGCGCACCCGGGAGGCGGCTTCATCCATCAGATCGATGGCCTTATCCGGCAGGAAACGGTCGCTGATGTAGCGGTCGGACAGGTGCACAGCGGCCTTTAAGGCATCATCTGTAATTTCCACCTTGTGGTGGGCTTCGTAACGGTCCCGAAGCCCGCGCAGAATTTCCAAAGCCTCCTCCGCCGTGGGTTCTCCTACTTTCACAGGCTGGAACCGGCGTTCCAAAGCCGCGTCTTTTTCAATGTTTTTGCGGTATTCGTCCAAGGTGGTGGCGCCGATGCACTGGATTTCCCCCCGGGCCAAAGCCGGTTTTAAGATGTTCGCCGCGTCCATGCTGCCTTCCGCCTTGCCCGCGCCCACCAGGGTATGAAATTCGTCAATAAACAGGATGATATTTCCTTGCTTTTGCACTTCTTTGATGGTTTCCTTCAGCCGTTCCTCAAATTCGCCCCGGTACTTGCTGCCTGCGATCATGCTGCCCAAATCCAAAGACAAAAGGCGCTTGCCCACCAGGGTTTCAGGAATCTTCCCCGTAACGATCAACTGCGCCAGGCCTTCCGCTACCGCGCTTTTGCCCACCCCGGGCTCGCCGATCAAAACGGGGTTATTTTTGGTGCGCCGGCTTAGAATTTGAATAATGCGCTCCATCTCATTGTTCCGGCCAATGACGGGATCCAGTTCTCCGTCCTGAGCGGCTTTGGTAAGGTCCCTGCTGTATTTATCCAGTACGGAGCCGCCTTTGATCTCTCCGGTGTTCTCGGCCTCTTCCTGATTGTCCGGCTGGGACTTTTGCATGATTTCCAACAGTTTTTGCTGAAAAGCCTGGGTATCCACGCCCATTTCCCGAAGCAGGCTGATGGCTACGCCCTCGCCTTCCCGAAGGAGCGCCAGCCAAAAATGTTCCGTACCCACAAAGCTGTGGTGCAGCTTCTTGCTTTCTAAAATGCTGCTTTCCAAAATCTTTTTGCTGCGGGGGGTCAATTCCAGCATTCCGCCAGTGTATTTCTCATCACCATCGGAAAGGTCTTGCACTTTTTCAAAAACGGCCTCATAGGAGAGTTCACTGGGCAAAAGAGCGGCCACCACCGGACCCGGCTCTTTCAAAAGCCCAAGCAAAATGTGTTCCGTTCCCACATAGGGTTGATGCAACGCCACGGCCGCCTGCTGCGCCGCGCTGATCGCCTGCTGCGCCCGTTGGGTAAACCGTCCGAAAATAGCCATGTTATTCCTCCTGTGCTTTGGGATTGAGCTTTGTACGGATGATCTCGCACCGGGTTTGATCGGTGGAGAGATTGAGGTTGTGTTGTAAGCGGTATAGCTTTGCATGGGCGTCTTGGGCCGTGGTTAACAGATCGTCCGCCATTTCCAGGGTGACCGGCAAGAGCTTGAGGGAAGCGCCCAAGCGCAGGTTGCTCCAATGCTGCATAAACTCGCTGGCGCTCATCTGCATGGCGTAAAGAAGCGTGCCGTAGCTGCGAAAAACGCCGTCTTGCAAATTAAGTGTGGCCTCGCTTTTGGCACGGCTGCGAAGAGTCTCTTCCATATCCATAAGCTGCTTGCCCACCGCGATGACCGCTTCCCAGATTTCCGGCTCCGTTCTGCCCAAAGTCACTTGATTGCTAACCTGGTATAAATCCCCCAACGCTTCGCTGCCCTCTCCGTAAATCCCCCGGATGGTCAAGCCCAGCTTTGCCACGCTCTGGGTAACGTTGCCCATTTGCTTAAAGCGGGTAAGCAGGGGAAGGTGGAGCATCAGCGAGGCGCGCATGCCGGTGCCTGTATTGGTGGGGCAAGCCGTAAGGTACCCCCATTGGGCGTCAAAGGAAAAGCTGCATTGCTTTTGCAGGGCTTTCTCTGTTTCAAAGGCAAGGTTGGCGGCCTCTTCCAGGGAAAGGCCCTTGAGCATGGCCTGAATCCGCAGATGATCCTCCTCGTTGACCATGACGCAAACGGCCCGGTCTTGGCGGATCAACGCCGCGCCCACATTGCTGTTTTGCAGCAAATCCCGGCTGATCAAATGCTGCTCCACTAGCGCCATTTTGTCGTTGATGGACATGTCTTTCAACCGGCTAAGATGGTAGGAATGGGAGGTTTTTGCGTCCGCAAAGGCCGCTTTGGCGCGGTCCACACAGATTTGGGCATTGGCGGCGTTTTCTGTGTTGGAAAAAGGTAAGTCGTAGTAATTGCGCGCCAGCCGGATACGGCTGGAAACCACGATTTCGTTTTGCGGCTCGCTCATTTTTGCACCTCCGATTCCTTTCGTTCTTGAAGCGCTCGGATTTGGTCCCGCAATTGGGCCGCCTCTTCAAAATTTTCGGCCAAAACCGCTTTTTCCATGCGCTCCCGAAGCGCGCTCAGATTTTCCTGTTGTTTCAGCACCGCCGCGTGTTCCTGGGGCGCGCGGCCAGCATGCTGGCTGCGACCATGGATGCGCAACAGAAGTGGCCGGAGCTCTTCCTCAAAGTCTTGGTAGCATTTTGCGCAGCCCAGTTTTCCGGTGCGCTGGAATTCGTCATAAGACAGACCGCACTCAGAGCAAACCGTGGAAATGGTTTGCGGTTTAGCAGACAAAAGCGACAACAGAGAGGAAAGAAAGCTCTGCACATCCCCTTCCGCAAAACTGTTTTCCATTTTTTTCATGCATTCGGCGCAAAGGTGCCGTGTGGTCATTTCTTCGCCGGCAGTTACCGTAATCATCACCGTGGCTTGGTTTTTTTTACAGTCTTCACAGAGCATGTACATTCCTCCTTATGCCCGTTCACACTTGGATTTGCGGGCAATTTCCAAAAGCATGGTCTTAAGGATTCTGGCGCGCAGGGCGTCCTTCATGGTAGTTGGGATGGGCAGGCTTAGCGCTTGAGACGACACCGCCGCTTGCATGAGAGCGCTTTCCAAGGGCTCCGTAAGTCCACGCTCCTTCAATTGCAAAACCAAATGGGATGCCTCCAGGGCTCCAATGGAATCGCCGACCCGCTCGTTAAGGTAGTGGAGCAATTGCTCGCTGGTATCCTGCTCCATTCGAAAGATTCGGATGTACCCGCCGCCACCGCGCCGGCTTTCAATAATATACCCATGATCCGGCGTAAACCTGGTGGCAAGCACATAATTGATTTGGGAAGGCGCGCAGTTAAAATATTCCGCCAGCTCGTTGCGCTTTAACTCAATCTCCTGCTCGTCTTCAGCGAGCATGGCTTTGATGAATTGTTCAATGGCGTCGCTCAGTCGCATGGTTGGCCTCCTTGGGTCAAAATATAGACCATCTTTGACCATTCCATTGTAGCATAACGGTGCTTAAAAAGCAACGAGTGGCTGTTGCCTAGCATATGTAAAATTCTTCTTTTGTGACCAGCCATCTTTTTGCAAAACATGCTATAATGGCCCTTGGAACCCATCCGATGCACAACAGGGAAAGGATAAAAAACACACCATGGCAAATGAAATTGCAGGCGTGATCTTTGATTTGGACGGGGTAGTGGTATCCACGGATAACTGTCATTATCTGGCATGGAAGAAAATGGCCGACGAAGAAGGGATTCCTTTCGACCGCGAAGCAAACGAACGCTTACGGGGCGTGAGCCGTATGGAAAGCCTGGCCATTATTCTGGAAAAAGCGCAAAAGAACTATTCACAGGTGCAAATAGAGGATATGGCCAACCGCAAAAACGCATACTACGTGGAGTTGATCCATCACTTAAGCCCCCAGGACATTCTGCCGGGCGTAGGGGAGACCTTGCGCTTTCTTCGGGAGCGGGGTATCCAATTGGCCATTGGTTCTTCCAGCAAGAACACGCCGTTGATTTTGAAACAAATTGGCTTGGAAAATGCCTTTGACGCTGTGGCGGATGGCAATCAGATCACCCACAGCAAGCCGGACCCAGAGGTGTTTCTCTTGGCGGCGCGGCTTTTGGGGCTTGCCCCTTCGCAGTGCCTGGTGGTCGAGGATGCGGATTCAGGTGTGGAGGCAGCCACCGCGGGGGGAATGCGTTCCCTGGGCGTAGGCTCTGCCGCACAAAATAAAAAGGCGGCTTACCATGCCAAAAATCTTGGGGATATAGATTTTGCAGAGATTCTCAAAGGCTCATTGGGATGAACAGGGGGAAGGAAATGCTTACGCAACGAACGGCTTGGGATGTGTTGGACGCGGCGCTTGGAACCGGCGGCGATTTTGCGGAAATCTTTGGGGAAGACCGGCGCAACCATGTGATCAGCCTTCGGTCTAACCAAATTGAAACCGTCAACTCCAACCGGCTGCACGGCGCGGGGATCCGCATTTTTGTGGGCTTGAACGCCATTTATGCCTATACCAACGATACGGATCGGGAGGGGCTTTTGCGGTGCGCCCGCCAAGCCGCTTCTGCCGTCAAGGCAATAAGGGAGGGCAGGCTGCATCCCTCTGCCTGGCAGACAGCGGATTTTGCCAATGCTCATCCCATTTCCATTTTGCCTTCCAAGACCGATATGAAAAAGAAGATAGAGGTTTTGCGCCAGGCCAATGGCGCGGCCAGAAGCGCCGGAGAGGAGATTGCCCAGGTGATCTGCTCCTATCGCGATAGCGAACAAGATGTGGTGATTGCCAACAGCGACGGTCTTTTTGTGGAGGATTTCCGTTGTTATACCCGTATGGCTTGCAGCGCTGTAGCCACCAACGGCACGGAGAATCAGGAGGGCTACGACGCCCCTGGCGCCATGATGGGCTATGCGCTTTTTGAAAAGCGGGTGGATCCTGCGAAGGTAGGCAAGCTGGCCGGAGAAACCGCGCTTACCGCCTTGCATGCCCCGCCTTGTCCGGCGGGCGTAATGCCCGTGGTGATCGATAACGGCTTTGGCGGGGTGATCTTTCACGAGGCTTGCGGCCACAGCTTAGAGGCCACCAGCGTGGCTTTTGGCATGAGCGAGTTTTGCGGAAAGCTGGGCAAGGCCATTGCCGCGCCCTGCGTGACGGCCATTGACGATGGCACATTGCCCAACGAATGGGGCAGCGAGACAGTGGATGATGAAGGCCACCCCACCACCCGTTTGGTGCTCATAGAAAACGGCATTTTGAAAAATTACATGATTGATTCCCTTAACGCTAAGCGCATGAATATGCCCGCCACAGGCAGCGCCCGCCGGGAAAGCTATGCCTACGCACCCACCTCCCGCATGCGCAACACCTATATCGCAGCGGGGCAAGACGACGAAAGCGAAATGATCGCCACCATGGGCGACGGACTATACGCGAAGCGCTTGGGAGGCGGTTCGGTCAATCCAGCCACAGGGGAATTCAATTTTGCCGTCAATGAGGGCTATCTTGTGAAAAGCGGCAAAATCCTTCATCCCGTTCGGGGAGCGTCGTTGATCGGCAAAGGCGCGGAAATCCTTTTGCAGATTGACCGCGTGGGCAAGGAAATGAAAATGGCGCAGGGCATGTGCGGCAGCATCAGCGGCAGCATTCCCACCAATGTGGGGCAGCCCATGATTCGGGTCAAGTCCATGACGGTGGGCGGCCGCGCGTAAGGAGGAAGAACGATGGATGCATTTGTGCAAAAGCTCTTCGCAGCGGCCAAAGAAGCCGGCATCGACGCTGCCGAAGCCTATGTGGTAGAAGAAGAGAGCTTTCAGGCGGTGGCGACACAGCAGGAAATCACCCAATACAGTGCCAATGCCACTCGCGGGCTTGGTTTCCGGGCGATGGTGGAGGGGCGCATGGGCTATGCCGCCACCGAGGCCTTTGACGATGCGGCGGTTACCCAACTGGTGCAGGGTGTTTTGGACAGCGCACGCTATACCGAGGACAAGGATGAACAGTTTTTATATGAAGGTAGAGACCTTGTGCCAGCATTGGAGCTTTATTCTCCTGCGCTAGAGGAGGTCACGCCCGAGGAAAAGCTGGCCTTTGTGCTGGAACTGGAGCGGGAGGCCAAAGCCTGTGACCCCCGCGTGGAAAAAGTAGGGCATACCACCATTTTGACAGGCAAACACGCTACGCGGATTGTGAACACCTATGGTATGGACCGGCAATATAGCGAAAATGAGTGCGGAGCGTATTTGCAACCCATCGCTCATGAAGGGGAAAGCACTTCGGCAGGCATGGAAGTGATGTTTGCCCATGATTTTTCCAGGCTGAATGCCCGGCAACTGGCTGCGGATGCCGTGAAAATCGCCGTGGACGGACTTCATGCCTCGCCCGTGCCTTCGGGGCAGTATCGAGTCATTTTTCAAAACACGGCCATGACGGATTTGCTGAGTGTGTTTTCGGAGGCGTTTTCCGCGGAGAATGCGCAAAAAGGCTTGTCCTTGCTGAAAGGGAAGATCGGCGAAAGCATCGCGGCGCCGCAAGTGACCCTGATTGATGACCCACTTTTGGAAAATGGTTTGGCCACCCGGCCTTTTGATGCCGAGGGCGTGCCCTCCAAAGCTCATGTGCTGGTGGAAAAAGGGAAATTTCTCACGTTTTTGCACAACCTCAAAACAGCGCATAAAGACGGCGTGGAGACCACGGGCAACGCCAGCAAAGCCGGTTATGCCGCGTCTGTTCGGGTTGCACCCAGCAATTTTTATATACAGGCAGGCTCACAAAGTCTGGAAGAAATGCTGCAGGACGCGGATGGTGGCTTGCTAATTACAGAGGTTTCCGGCCTACATGCGGGCGCGAATGCGGTGAGCGGTGATTTTTCCTTGCTGTCCAAAGGCTTTGTGATTCAATGCGGAAAAAGGGCGAAACCTGTGGAGCAAATCACGGTTGCTGGCAATTTTTGGCAGATGCTTCGCAAGATTCGGCAAATAGGCTGCGATTTGCGGTTCCCCCAAAGCGGCATTGGCAGCCCTAGCGTAGATGTGGGGGAACTGTCCGTCGGCGGAACGTAACAGAGCATAAGGTGTTATTAGAATAGAGCGCAGGGAGCGATTGTGTCGCTTTTCTGCGTTTTTTGCGTTATGGGCAAATTGGTGTCAAACTTTGCAATTTTTCATACTATGATTTTAGGGAAAAGCGTCGGCTTTTCTCGGATTATACAATGCAAGTATCCTACAAAGGAGTATGTAACCATATGAGTTGTTTTGAAAATTGCGGTTGCTGCAATCCCTGCTGCGGGATTACAGGGCCGACGGGTGCCACCGGCCCCATGGGCCCTATGGGCTTTGCGGGAGCGACTGGCCCAACTGGAGCTACGGGCGCAACAGGATTGATGGGTCCTATGGGACCCACGGGTGCTACCGGAGCTACTGGAGCTACCGGAGCAACGGGATTAATGGGTCCTATGGGACCCACCGGAGCTAGCGGTGGCTTGGGCGCTACCGGCCCCACGGGGGTCACGGGTGCTACCGGCGCAACGGGTCTGATGGGTCCTATGGGCCCAATTGGCGCCACGGGCGGCACCGGCGC
Organism: Eubacteriales bacterium; assembly: GCA_031554475.1. Taxonomy (GTDB): domain Bacteria; phylum Bacillota; class Clostridia; order Christensenellales; family Aristaeellaceae; genus Limiplasma. Next base: position 40,269 of record JAVBVF010000017.1, read on the forward strand.
TACGGGTGCAACGGGCTTGATGGGCCCTATGGGCCCCACCGGAGCCAATGGCGGCTTAGGCGCTACCGGCCCGACTGGCGCTACGGGTATAACGGGTGCAACGGGCCTGATGGGCCCTATGGGCCCCACCGGAGCCAATGGCGGCTTAGGCGCTACCGGACCAACGGGTGCTACAGGCGCAACGGGTGCCACTGGGATCACGGGCAGCACTGGTTTGCAAGGACCTCCTGGCTTGATGAGCTTTGCCTATTTCAGCAATATTGGCATGCAAACCATAGCGCCGGGCGCGTCGGTACAGTTTAACCAGCAACCGCTTCCCGCGGTATTGCCGGTGGATATTGCTTTTGTTGCGCCCAGCCAAATTGTCATCACCACGCCTGGTATTTATGAATTTAGTTTCTATGCGCTTCCGTGGAATAGCGATATCACGCTGGCCCTCTATATTGACGGCGTGGAAGCCCCGCTTACGCGCTACACCACGGTGACTTCCGCCGGTGTGGTCTACGGGCAGGCGCTGATCAATGTGGCGCTGGTGCCGGCGGTGATCACGCTGGTGAATGTGGATTCGTCCTTCAGCGCCACCCTGGCAGATGGGGAACGACCCAACACGGTGAACGCTTCGCTCATGGTTTCCAAATTGACGGAATAAGCATAATCAATCGAAAGAGTCGGCGTCTAAAACGCGCCGGCTTCTTTCCGATGGGTCGAAGGAAAGGGTGAGACAAGATGGCTAGCGTCAGTTTATGCATGATTGTGAAAAACGAGGAAGAGGTTTTGGCGAGATGCCTTGATTCTGTCCAGGGTTTGGTGGACGAGATCATCGTGGTGGACACGGGCTCCACGGATCAAACTTTGGAAATTGCTCACAGGTACACGCAAAACGTATTCTCTTTTCCCTGGATAGACGATTTTTCAGCAGCGCGCAATTTTTCGTTTTCCAAGGCCACATCGGAGTATATCCTCTGGCTGGACGCCGACGATGTAATTCGTGAAACGGATAGGGAGGGCTTTCGACTTTTGAAGGACATCCTTTCGCCGGAGGTCGATATGGTAATGATCCAATACCATCTGGCTTTCGACCAAGGCGGCGAGCCTACTTTTTCCAATTACCGGGAACGGCTTATGCGGCGGGAAAAAGGCTTCCGCTGGGAAGGCGCCGTGCACGAAGCCATTACACCTGCGGGAAAGGTGATTTATGAGCAGAATACGGCGATCTCTCACAAAAAACTCAAGCCCAGCCCGCCTGACCGCAATTTGAAAATCATGGAAAAGCACATCGCCTCCGGCGCTGTTTTGGACCCTAGGCAAACCTTTTATTATGGAAGAGAATTGATGGACAACGGGAGGTATGAGGACGCAATCGCCGCCTTTTCCGGCTTTTTGGAAGACGAGCGCGGCTGGTTGGAAAACCAAATTGAAGCCTGCAAAAATCTTTCCGCCTGTTATCTGGCGAAAAACCAAGCCAAGAAAGCCTTGAGCGCCTTATGGGAAAGTTTTCGTTTCGATGCCCCTAGGGCGGAAATCTGTTGCGAAATCGGAAAATGCCTAATGGCGGAAGGGCGTTACGCCCAAGCCGCTTTTTGGTACGAACAGGCACGCGGGCTGACCCCCATGCCAGAGCGCGGTGGTTTTTTGCTGTTGGAATGCTATGGCTATCTCCCCTGCATACAGCTATGTGTTTGCTATGATCGGATGGGCATGACTGACATAGCCATGGAAATGAATGAACGGGCGGCAGCCTTTAAGCCAAACGATCCCTCCGTGGAGTTCAATCGCCAGTATTTTAAAAACAAGCAGAACCTTTCATAAGGCATACTTTGCATTTTCTTTCCTTTTTTTCAAAAGAAAGTTCTTGACAAACCCTGATCAAGCCAGTATAATCACCACTGTGCCTTGGAAACAAAGGCCCATATCTGGGTGTGGCGCAGTTTGGTAGCGTGCTTGAATGGGGTTCAAGAGGCCGGAGGTTCAAATCCTCTCACCCAGACCAATCAAAAGTGTGTAGAATCAACATTCTTCACACTTTTTGCTTTTCAGATTTTGATTTTTGTTGTCGGTGTGCTATCAACAGCAACCGCTATACTTGTTCAAGATCATAGCGAAGAATGCTCCCTTTTAGGAACCAAGGATGGATTTTGCAGCGGCTTTTGATCATCCTTTGCATCAATCCCCATCGAATAAACGGCGCGCGGCTGCCAACCCAGCTTCCGCGCGCCATCGTTTGGTTATGTTTGGGGGCGCAAAACACCCCGGATGCCAAAGTACCTTTTACTATCCTATGGCTTCTTCCACCGTTTTACGCATCGTTGCCAGTGGAGAAGAACGCCGCAACCGCCGAGACACCCTGTACCATAAACGTAGCGGGCAACAGGTATCCAATGCTGATAAACGCCAGTACCGGATCAAACATCAGCCAGACACCCGCCAGAATGCCCAGAATACCCGCGGCCAGGATCCATCCCCAGTTGGAAGAGCCCAGTTCCTTGGCGACAAGTGCTGCGGACATGCGCGTCACGCCGGTGAACAGCACCCACATGGAGAACAGCATCGTCATCGTCGGAATCTTTGCGCCTTGGGTGAACAGCAATAATCCGCCTAGAATTCCTGTGATGATACCGTCCGCCAGCATCCATCCGGACACATGCTGGTTGCGGCGGGCAAAGAAGTAAATAATTTCCGCGATGCCGTATAAGAACATCAGCGCGGACATCAAATAGGCCAGTACGATAGAGTTGGCGGCCGGCGTGGCGAACAGTACGCAACCCAGGATGACCATTAAGATTCCAAAGATGAGCAGTACCCACCGCATTCCGTTGCTTTTCATGATATTACCTCCTGGTTATTCTTTTCCAAATCGTTCATGATCACTCATCTCAAATTTTCGATGGCGGATATCTGGCCATGGCAAAACCCCCTTCTTCTTATTCCACTAGCATAAACCCAATGAGCGCCATATGGGTTGGCTGCGGGTTTTCAAATACCGACCGCCACATGGAAACCGTTTCGGACGGCCTGGCCAATGGATGGTTGACAATCATTGACATCCAGGGCTGGGATCTGTTTGCAGCGCAACGGCGGCGCTAGGGCCTTTTTCCTGGCGTCCGTGGTCGCAAGGATCACGACGTCTGGCCGGATGGCCGCAATATGCTCCACCGTAACGGGAATACCCACCCGAACGTCCACATGGTTCCGCCGCATTTCCTCCACAAGCCATCGGGCCGCCTCACGGCGCTGCTGTGTTAGTAAACTGCCGCCCAGTTCCGCTTCTGGCTCCCACAGCATCACATCGTGTCCGCGTTTGGAGGCGGCAATGGCCGCTTGCATGCCGGCCGGACCCCCGCCCACAACGGCCACGGTTTTGGCCAGGGTGGCGGGCGGCATGGCGCTTTCGCTGTGATTCCCCTCATGGCCGAGGTAAGGATTCAAGGCGCAGCGGATCCATGGAGACGGTATATCATTGCGTTCCTCCAGCCAGTCCCAGTGCCGGATCACATGGTCATTGCCCAGTTCCGCCTTGGCCGGCCAGAACGGATCGCATACGAGCTGGCGGGATAGTCCGACGAGCTGAAATTGCCCTTGCTCCAATAGCGCCTCGCAATGCAGGGGGTCGGGATATTCCACGCAGGCCGCCATGCAAGTCCCTTTCTGGCGAAAGGCTCCTGATCCGTCACCATGGACGACCAGGTAGTCCGCGCCATGAGCGCACTCGTCGCTGTCCATATCTCCAGTCATATGGAGTCCGATCAAAAATTCGCCGCCCCGATTCCACTTGTCCAACTCTCGCCAGAGCTCCGCCTTGGTTGCCTCTGGGCCTCTATGCAGCGCCACGCCGTCCAGCCCCGCACGTCTCACCACCTGCATGGTCTCGCAATGGCTGGGATACTCCAGCGCGGCTATGAGCTTTGCACCATAAGCATGCACCAGCTCCGCCAATTCCGCCCATTCGGCGAGGGCACTCTCCCTATATGCAAGGCCAAGTTCCAGCTCGATCAGGCCTGCGCCGCCTTTTGCCCGCTCCACATAATAGCTCTGAAGCCGGTCTGTGGGCGCGTTTTCATGGGCAAAACCCGTGACGGGGCCGCAGAACAGGATTCGGTTTTTAAGGGTATGGTTTTTGATGACCAAATCAGTAAAAAGCCTCTCATGCATTTTGCCCACCCCTACGTTGTGTGTGCGTCTTATGGTCGCCTTCCAGATCACTGTACCATAAAATAAAATAGGAAAAAATTAGCAATCCGGTAAAAATGTCTGCTTTTTGGTCATAGGGTGCAAACTGTCGCATATTTCGACAACGATCCCAAATTGTCAGAAAAACAGAAGAAGCGCCCGCGCATGGCAGGCGCCTCTCCCGTGATGATCCATGGATTATGACTGCATTAATAGATGTAGTGATTCACCGAGAACGCAAGCAATTCTTGGACCAGTGGCGCATACCGCTGTGAAAATTGCACGCCGTCGTCATTCATTCCTTCTTGCGCCCATTGCACCAGACTGCCGCATATTCCATGCGCAAAGAAACGCGCGGTCATGACAATGGCCATCTCATCCATCGCGCGATTGCCTGCTATGCGCAGGATATCATTGGAAATGCGCCTGGTAAACAGCATGAAAATATGTTCCTTCAGATTATTTTGCGCATCCGAGGTGAGCGCGGCAATGTAGAAAGTGCGTTCAGAATGCAAATATTCCAAAACGTCGTCCAGCAAGGTGCCATTTTCCGCCTTATCGGTGAGCTTTGCAATATCCGCATCAAAAATCCAGCCAATCAGGTCCTGTTTGTCTTGGAAGTGATAGTAAAACGTCTGGCGGTTCAAGCCTGCTGCCTCCAGAATTTCGCCGATGCTGATCTTGTCCGGATGTTTGCTGCTGGCCAATTGCTTGAGCGCATTTGCGATCAGTTGCTTGGTCATCTCGGTTTTCGGCATGAGGCACCTCCTATATGACTAGGGACTGTCGCCATTGAGATGACTCATTATAGCAAAGATTGACAAGGCAGCGCAATCATTGGCAAGTTGCACGCAATGGTCTGAAAATCTCTGGAAATTGCTGAAAACCGATCTCTTTGATTTTTTTGTTGTAACATAAGATAATATGGTATAATAGACTACTGACATCAACGAGGAGGACGACTCCATGCGCGTTTGCGTTACCAATATCCTATTGACCCCTGGGGTGACCACGGAAAAGCATATTCCCTTTGTTCATGACGCGGAAATTCATATTGTGGGGAATCAAATTTTGTACGCGGGCGCTAAAACAAACGCGCCCGCCTTTCAGGCGGATCAAACCATCGACGGCAAGGGCGCACTGGCCATGCCTGGGCTTGTGAACTTGCATACCCATACTCCCATGACGCTTTTGCGCAGTGTGGGAAGCGATTTACAATTGCATGATTGGCTGCACCAGGCCATTTTTCCCTTGGAGCGGTGTTTGACGGATGAGGCAGTCCGCGCCGGAACAGACCTGGGTATCATGGAGATGCTCCGCTTTGGCACCACCTCTTTTTGCGACATGTACATGCATATGGATATGGTGGCGCAAGGGGTTCGCAATAGCGGCATGCGGGCGCTTTTAGGGCATGGTGTGGTGGATTTTGATGAAAGCTGTGCTGATTTGGAGCCTGGGATCGCCTTTGCCAAACGCTGGCATAAAACGGAAAATGACCGCATCCGTGTGTGCATCGCGCCGCATTCCGAGGGCGCCACCACATTGCCCTTAATGAAAAAAATCAAGCAAGTGGCTCATGAGATGGGCCTGGCGGTTCACATCCATGTAAGCGAGACAAAGACGGATTATGAAGAATCCATACAACGGCGGGGACTTACGCCTCCCGCGTATTTGGAAAGCCTGGGCATCTTGGAAGAGCCGGTGATCGCTGCCCATTGCGTATGGTTTACCGAAGAGGACATTGAACTGTTTGCCAAAAGAGGCGCCACCATCGTCCACAATCCCGTCAGCAATCTGAAGCTGGCCAGCGGTGTGGCGCCCATTCAAAAGATGCTCTCTACGGGCTGCAAAGTTGCCTTGGGAACGGATGGGGTAGCCAGCAATAACAATTTGAACCTGTGGGAAGAGATGAAACTCATGCCCATGCTTCAAAAAGGAACCCTGCTGGATCCTACCGTGGTTTCACCCGCCCAGGTGTTAGCCGCGGCCACCACCGTGGGCGCTTCTGCCATGGGCTACGATCGGCTGGGGCTTTTGAAGGAAGGTTACTTGGCGGATCTCATTTTGGTGGATATGCATCAGCCCCAGTGGACCCCCGCCAATGATTTGGAAAACAACCTAATTTACGCCACGCAGGGCAGCGATGTGGTGATGACCATGGTGGATGGGCAAGTGCTCTATGATCATGGCCAGTACCTTACTTTGCAAGCGGAGCAAGTGCTCAAAAATGCCGCACGGGAGGCCGAACTCCTGGCGCAAAAAGCGAAAGCGCAACAACCATGAAGGTGCTAGTGGTTTGCCAGCATTATGCCCCCGAATCATTTCAAATCACGGAAATTTGTGAGGATTTGATTCGCCGTGGGCATGCTGTCACGGCGGTGGTCGGGCTGCCCAATTATCCCTCTGGTATCGTGCCCAAGGAATATAAGTGGTTTCGCAAACGAAAAGAGAAGCGCAACGGCGTGGAAATCCGGCGCTGTTTTGAAATTGGCCGAAGGAACACAAAGCTGGGGCTGGCTGTGAACTATGTAAGCTATATGGTTTCCGCTTGCCTGAAAGTTTTATTCCTCAAGCGCGACTATGACGTGATCTATGCGTACTCCACCTCGCCGGTGCTCATGTCCTTGCCCGCAGCGTTGCTTCGATGTTTCACCCAAAAGAAGCTGATGATTTATGTGCTGGATATCTGGCCTGCCTGCCTGGCCGCCATGAATGTGCAGGAAGGCTCCTTTCTTTACGCGTTCATGAAGCGGGTAAGCCGCTGGGTATACCGAAAGGCGGATGTGCTAACCTACTCCTCCAAACGGTTTCAAGGCTATTTGCGATCCGTGCATGGGATCGAGGTGGCGGATGAGCAGTATTTGCCGCAGTTCGCGGACGATCTTTTTGACCAATTGCCCCAAAGCCCTCCTAGCGACCATTGTCAATTGGTTTTCGCTGGGAACATTGGCAAGGTACAAGGGGTGGAAACGCTGGTGAAAGCGGCAAATCTGCTTCGCCATGAACCGGTTCGCTGGCATTTTTTGGGGGATGGCTCCAACTATGAAGCGTGTCGCGCTTTGGCGGACTCATTAGCTCTGGACGGCATTGTGAGCTTCTATGGCAGGCGGCCGCTTTCGGCCATGCCAAAATTCTATGCCTTGGCCGATGCCATGCTGGTAAGCATGCGCAATGATCGTAGCGTAAACGATACCTTGCCCGCAAAGGTGCAAAGCTATATGGCCGCTGGCAAACCGATCCTGGGTTCCATCACAGGAGAAACGCCAAACATTATTGAAACGGCTCGTTGCGGCCTGTGCGCGCCGCCGGAAGACCCAGCGGCCTTTGCGCAGGTGGTTCGCGCGTTTGTAGCGGATCCCCACCGAAACGCCATGGGGCAAAACGCGAAAGAGTACTACTTGCAGCATTTTACCCAGAAACGGCATATGGATCATTTGGAGGCGCTGCTTGCCCAAATGACCGCAAAAGGGGGAGAGGTATGAAGATTTGGCAATTGAATACCTTTTGCGGTATCAAAAGTACGGGGCGTATTGCCACAGACATCGCGCTGCTCTTGGAAAAGGAGGGGCATGTTTGCCGCGTAGGCTACGGTGCGGAAAGCGCGCCTGAATCCTTGCAACGTTTTGCCTATCGAGTGGGCGGAAAATGCGAACGAAAGATCCATGGCGCTATTCGCAAGTTTTTGGATGGGGAAGGCTATGGCAGCCAGCTGGGGACTTTTGCGCTGATTCGTGAATTGAAACGGTTTCAGCCGGATGTGGTTCATTTGCATAATGTGCACGGCTGTTATGTAAACCTTCCTTTGCTGTTTGGCTATTTGCAAAAAAGCGGCGTTCCCGTGGTTTGGACGCTGCATGATGGCTGGGTCCTCACCGGCCACTGCGCCTATTTTGAATACGCCAAGTGTTTTCGCTGGAAGAAAGCCTGCGGCCACTGTCCCCAGCTTCGGAGTTATCCAACCTGCCTTTGGTGGGACGGCTCCAAGCGGAACCTGCGAAGGAAGCAAAAGCTGTTTTCCAGTGTGAAGAACTTGACCTTGGTGACGCCCTGCCAATGGCTTGGGCAATATGTAACGCAATCTTACCTGGGACAAAAACCCACCCGCGTGATCCCCAACGGGGTCAATCCAGCCGTCTTTCGGCCTGTGGACGGGCGGTATTTGCGGGAACGCTATCAAATTTCGGCCAAGTATGTGGTGCTTTCGGTGGCGGCGGAGTGGGATGAGCGCAAGGGCCTTGGGTACCTTCTGGAGGCTTCCAAGGAGCTTGGAACGGACTATCAGTGCGTAGTGATTGGGCTTTTAAAAGCGCAGATCGAAGCGCTGCCAGCGTCTATCATTGGCATAGAAGCCACTTCCAATGTACAGGAGCTGGCAGCCTGGTATTCCCTGGCGGATTGTTTGGCCAATCCCACGTTGGAAGACAATATGCCCATGGTCAACCTGGAAGCGTTAGCCTGTGGCACGCCTGTGGCGGTTTTCCAAACCGGCGGGTGTCCGGAAGCTGTTGAAGAAAGCTGCGGAAAAGTGGTAGCGCAAGGGGATGCAAAAGCGCTGGGAGAGGCGATCAAAGCGCTTGCGCCTCAAAAAGCGGAGCGCACGGAAGCCTGTTTGAAAAGGGCCAGGCATTTTGAAGCCGAAACCTGTTACCGGCAGTATTTGGAACTCTATAAGGAGCTTGCCCCATGAATCATTTGTTTCTCACGCTGCTCTACCCTGAAAAAGCCGTGGCCGAAGTGACCCGGGACTCCAAGGATGGGCTGCAAAACCAAATTAATAACTATCAATGGGCATTCGTGAAAGGTATGGAAGAGAATTTGCGGGAGGGGGAGACCCTCTCCATCTTGAACGCTATGCCCGTGGGCGTCTTTCCGCTACACTACCGCAAGCTCTTTTTACCCAGCCGCGAGTGGCAGGAGGGATTTTCAGAGCTGGGGAGCTGGAATTTGCCTTGGGTGAAGCAATGGCAGCGCAAGCGTAAGGCGGCCAAAGCGATCAACCAGTGGGCAAAAGCCTCAGCTAAGAATCGCAGCGTTTTGATATACTCCTTGTATTTGCCTTATCTTCAAGCGGTGCTTCGGGCCAAAAAGAGCTTTCCTGATTTGAGGGCCACGGTCATCGTCACGGACCTGCCCAATGAACTGGGAATCGCCTCTGGCCGCCAGGGGTTTCTCAAACGGATGGAATACCGCATGGGGCGCGAAAAAATGGAGCTTTGCCGCGAGCTGGACGGCTTTGTGCTGCTCACGAAGCATATGGCGGAAGCCTTACCTTTGGACGGCAAGGCGCAGATGGTGATGGAAGGCATGATTTTGCCGCAAGCGCCAGCCGCATCTTTGCCAGAGCCAGAAGAGGCGGAAGAACCCAAGCCGTTCCCCGTGGTGCTCTATACAGGTACGCTGAATCGGGAGTTGGGGATTGGAGAGCTTTTGGCCGCTTTTGAGTATGTGGAGGATTGCGAGCTTTGGCTTTGTGGCAGAGGGGATATGGAAGACCCAGTCAAAGCCGCCTGTAAGACCAATCCACGAATTCGCTATTTTGGCTTTGTGAGCCAATCCAAGGCGCTACGACTGCAACTCCAGGCGGACCTGCTCATCAACCCCCGAACCCGGGCAGGTGTGTTTACCCGCTATTCCTTTCCCTCCAAAACACTGGAATACATGCGCTCTGGAAAACCTGTGCTTTGCTTTCGGCTCGAAGGAATTCCAAAGGAATATGACGGTTATTTGCGCTATATACAAGGCGAAGGGGGAGCGGGGATTTTAGAGGCGATCCGCGATTTGCTGGCGCTTCCAATCGAAACGCGGGAAAAAATGGGCGCCGCCGCAAAAGACTATGTACTTTCCCAGAAGAATGCCAAAGTGCAAAGTCAAAAACTCATGGCATTCCTACGTTCTTTGCGATGAACCCATCGGTTACCTTTTCTCTCAAATTACTTTCCTGGGGTGAAGGCTTGGTATGACATGGTTTGCTTTTCCGCGTCCATCATACGGCGAATGATGGCGTCATATTGGCGATGGGTGGTTTTTTGAAAGGCTTGCGCATCCATTTTTTCAGCAAGTGCTGTGTCTGGGGGCGTGGATGCATGGGAGCTTGGGGGAGAAACGGGCGCCTTTTTCTCAATGCTCCTGCCAAGCCACTCAGGTGTGTCCTCAGAAAGCAGAGAATCAACTTCTCCGTCGATGTAGGGGAGCTTGCTATTTTGAAATTCCAACCAACGTTCCTGTTGCTCTCTGGCAGTAAGCGCCGTAAAAGGTGAATATTTTTTACTTGTCATGGTTTTTTCCTCCTTGCGCGTGTTCCTCACAATCAAGGTACGCCAAAAGGGCATTTGCGTGTATGGCCAGATGCATAAAACCTCCTTATTTGGCACAGGCTGGTAGTATCAAATAAGACGTGGGGTGAGCACGCATGCTTCGAGCAGCCATGGACTACCGGCGCGAAAAAAGAGCGCTTCGCAAAAGAATGCGGGCGCTTTTTTGGAATCATTGGAGAAATACGCTATTGTTTCGGGAAAGGCGGCACTGGTGGGAACAGTAGGGGAAAGGGCGAAGAACTTCCTTTAGTGCTGCTCACAGAAGGCTTTGGCAATGGCCGCGCCCAACCGTGCATTGTTTAGTACCAGCTGGATATTGGCCTCCAAAGACTTTCCCTGGGTTAGCGTCTTGATGCGATCCAGCAGGAACGGCGTGATGGCCTTGCCCTTCACGCCTTGTTCCTGGGCAATTTGAATGGCTTGGTCGATGCATTCTTTCATGAGCGCATCCGGCATGGCGGCTTCCTTGGGGATGGGATTGGCAACCAGCATGCCCCCACGCAGGCCGCAAGCCTCTTTGGCTTTCATGGCAGCCGCGATGGCTTCGGGCGTATCCAAACGGTAATCTACCGAAAAGCCGCTATGGCGGCAATAGAAAGCCGGCAGTTCGGCAGTTTGATAGCCGATCACGGGCACGCCTTTCGTTTCCAAATACTCAAGGGTCAACCCTAGGTCCAAAATAGATTTCGCGCCTGCACAGACCACCGTGACATCGGTTTGTGCCAGCTCTTCCAAGTCCGCAGAAATGTCCATAGTGGTTTCCGCGCCTCGGTGCACGCCGCCAATGCCGCCTGTGGCAAAGACTTGAATCCCAGCCAGTGCGGCGGCGATCATGGTGGTGGCGACGGTGGTAGCGCCGTCCTCACCTTTGGAAAGGAGCACCGGCAGGTCTCTGCGGCTGGCTTTGTGGGCCGCCAAGCCTTTCTTCCCTAAATAGGTGATTTCTTCAGGGGAAATCCCCACACAAATTTTTCCCTGCAAAACAGCGATGGTGGCCGGAACCGCGCCATGCTCACGAACTGTGTTCTCCACCAACAGCGCGGTCTCCACATTCTGCGGATAGGGCATGCCGTGAGAAATGATGGTGGATTCCAGGGCGACCACAGGACGGTGGTTCGCAATGGCCTCTTGTACTTCCGTGGAGATTTGAAGGTAATTCGGCATCTGTGTTCCTCCTCAAATGCATTCAACAGGGTTTCATGTATTCCACTAAGGCAGCGGCCGTGATTTGGGGGGAAACGGCCTCCTGCGCCTGCGCGCACAGGCCAGCCATGGCCAGGCTGGTTTTCAAAATGGTTTCCGCCGTTTCCTGATGAAGGTTTGCAAATACCATGCCAGCCAAGCAAGCGTCTCCACAGCCTGTGGTGTTGACCAAGGTTTGAACCAACGAGGGCATAAACAAGGTTTCCTTTCCGTTGGAAAAAAAGGCGCCCTTTTCACCAAGCGTAATCAACGTTTGTTTAACCCCAAGGCTGTGAAGCGCCTTGGAAATCGGAATGGCATCCTCGTTTTTCTCCACGGACATGGTCGTTAATAATTCCGCTTCCCGCCGGTTGATTTTCAGTCCAGTGAGCTTAGGCAGCACGGCTTTGAGCCTACGCACCTTTTTAGAGGAGACGGAATCCGCAAAAAGCGGAACTGTACAGTGCTCGGCTAAGAAGGTAAGGGTTTCCTCAGAAAGGTTCGCGTCTAAAATCAGCGCGTCACTTTGATGAATGTAGGGGAGTTTGTCTTGCAAAAAAGCCGGCGTTAGCCACTCACACACCTCCATGTCGGACACAGCAACGGAAATTTCGCCGTCGGGCTGATTAACGCAGATATAAAGGGAGCTGGAATGGTGGGGGACATCCAGGCTCTGGGAAATATCCAGCCCAAGCTCTGCAGCCTGGGCTTTCAGCAAGGCGGCAAAAGCGTCGTCCCCATAGGCGGTGATCAATTGCGTGTGAACGCCAAGCCGTGCCAAATTTTCCGCGATATTCCGCCCGACCCCGCCAAAGCTATGGGCAACGTGGCCTGGATTGGAATCGCCAAAGACCAAAGAAGATTCGGACGTGGCGCTGATATCGATATTGCTGCCGCCGATGACCGTAACGCTGTATGCCATACTGTCCTCCCTTAGGTATTTCTCGTTCGGATGCCTTGAATGTTGGAATACTCGGAAAGTTTATTCACAATATCTTTATACGTTGCTTTTCCCTGCATATCCAAGGTATAAATATTGGTGTATAAATTGAACTTTCCTTTGTTTTCCACGTGAAAATCGATGTCCAGCACCAAGACGCCGATACTTTGAAAATAATCGTTGATGAAAGCGATGGTTTCCACCCTGTGAATAAACTTAATCTCCACATGCTTCACGGAATTGACCTTCACCACCCGCTGTAAAAGGGAAAGCGTCACAATGACGATGATGCAGCCTGCACCCGCAAGCAAATAGTACCCCATGCCAATGGCCAACCCCAGACAGGCCACATTCCAAAGGGAGGCGGCCGTGGTTAGCCCCGTAATTTTCTTTTGGCTGATAAAAATGGTGCCTGCACCTAAAAAACCAATACCGCTGATCACTTGCGCGCTGATTCGGCCAAAACTAATGCCGATACCGCTTTCCGCTTGCATCAAATTGAGGCTTAAGGTATCGGAAATCATCAGCCGCTCCATCACGGCGATCAGTGCCGCGCCCAGACAAACCAACACATGGGTGCGCATGCCGGCAGGGCGGTTCTTACGCTCCCGCTCGATGCCAATCACACAGCCTAAGAGTGCGGCAATGAGCAGACGCAAACAGCATTCCCACCAGGTCAAACCGTCTCACTCCCTCCAACGCGCAACATCAAAACAAGCGATAGGAAGCGATCACCTTCCCTAAAATCGTGACATCCATGGCAAAAATGGGCTCCATGGTATCATTCTCCGGCTGCAAACGAAACATGCCGTTTTCCTTATAGTATCGCTTTACCGTGGCTTCGTCCTCCAGCATGGCGACCACAATATCCCCATTGTATGCGTGGGGCTGTTTTTTCACCACAACGAAATCCCCATTCATGATACCGGCGTTGATCATGCTTTCTCCGCGAATACGAAGCACGTAATGCTCGCCTTCACCCAGCATGTTTTGGGGGAGTTGGATATAGTCCTCAATATTCTCCACAGCCAAAATGGGAACGCCGGCCGTGACAGCGCCTACAATGGGGATAGGAATGACGTTCAGATTCCTGGCTTTGGCGCCGCTGGGCAAGGTAATGGCGCGGGGCTTCATAGAATCGCGGTTGAGCAGCCCCTTTTTTTGCAAGCGAAGCAAATGCCCGTGAACGGTGGAAGTGGATTTTAGCCCCGTGGCTTCGCAGATTTCTCGAACGGAAGGGGGATAGCCCTTATCCTTGGTGGCTTTTTCGATGTATTCCAAAATTCGAGCTTGACTGTCACCGCGCGGATGGCTCATCGAACTCACTTCCTTCTGATGTGGTGCCTATAGCATACCACAGGAGAATTCTGTTTGCAACGAATTGGGGAACATTTCACGAACAAATGTTTTCACGTGGGCGCGTTAGCCCTTCTCTTGGGTAGGCAGATGGACATTGGCAGCGGCTTCCCGCCGCCTGCGGTCACTCATGGCGGCATAATGTTTACGGGTGGTGTTCACATCCGAATGCCCCAGCGCTTCAGCAACCAGATAAATATCCTCGGTTTCATGGTAAAGGTGGGTGGCATAGGTGCTTCGCAGCTTGTGAGGGCTCATTTTCTTTTTGAGTGGCACGGCCAACAAACTATATTTTTTCACCATTTGCTGCACAGCCCGCTGGGTGATGCGGCGGTTTTGCATGGACAGAAAAAGGGCGCTTTCGTGACCTTTTACAGGCTTGCTTTCCTTTCGTTGTTCCAAATAGGCTGTGATCGCCTCAGATACTTCCGCAGGGAAATACAGGATCACTTGATTCCCGCCTTTTCGCGTGACCAAAAGCGCGCCTGTTTCCAAATCCAAATCGTCCAGGTTCAGGCCAACGCATTCGCTAACCCGCATGCCCGTTCCCAAAAACAACATCAGCATGGCGTAATCCCGAAGCTGAGTGAAGCGGTGATAGCGCTTTTGGGTTTCCGACAAGTGATCGCCAGAATAAGCGGCCTCTAAAAGTTTAGCTACCTCGTCGCTTTGCAAATGCAAAATGGGTTTTTCATGGAGCTTTGGCAGGGAGATCAAGGACGCCACATTGCCGCTAACGCGCTGCGCGCGGTACAAAAAATCAAAAAAAGACCGTAAAGTAGAGAGTTTACGCATCACACCGCGCTCGTGGTTGCGGAAAATCCGTTGAGAAAGGAGAGAATCGCCGTTATCCTCGCCGGATGCGTCGTCTTTAACATACAGGGTCAGATAGTCAGTATAGCCCTGAATATCCCGCGCGGTGATTTGATCCAAATCCTCATCTTGGACGCTGAGAAGCGTTTTGGAAGCGAAAGAGGGCAATTCCTTCAGCGCATACTCAAAAAACACGCCTAAATCGATGGTGTAAGCCATGCGGGTCAGGGCGCTTGTGGTCATGGCAATGCTGCGGATGAATTCCGAGCAAGCCATAGGCAGGGCTTTGAGCATATCTCGAACCTTTTCTGTTCGCTGAGCATTCAATTGTTCCTGATAGGAGGTTGGTTTGGTGGCAGCCATACAAGCAACTCCTTAGGCATCATTATCCCTCATACTATTCGTAAAAGTATTCTTTAGCGAATAGTATGAGGGTATTATAACCAAGAAATCTTCTATTGTCAAGGTTTGATCATGGTTCAAGCACGCTACTCTCCTACGCCTGCTCTTCTTCTCCGTTCATGCGCCGGTATTCTTGAATAGCGGCGCGAGCCAGCTCGTCACAGCGGTTGTTTTCCGGATGATCGGAGTGCCCCTTTACTTTATGGAAGGTCACATCATGCTTTTTGACTTTGATAATCTGCAACAAGAGTTTCCATAGGTCGCTGTTCTCCACCGGCTTCTTTGCTGAGGTCATCCACCCATTCTTTTGCCAGTTTCCGATCCAATCATCCACAAAAGCATTGACCGTATAACTGGAATCGGAATACACCTCTACCACACAAGGCTCTTTTAAGGCCCCCAGTGCGCTGATCACAGCGAAAAGCTCCATTCGGTTGTTGGTGGTGTTGGGCATATGACCGGAAAGCTCTTTGGTTTTCCCATTAAAGTTCAAAATCGCGCCCCACCCCCCAGGGCCGGGATTTCCTGAGCAAGCGCCATCCGTATAGATCTGAACGGTTTTCTTGGTTTCTGGCATACAAAGCCCTTCTTTTGTTTACTTCCCGCCGGACATTTGCTTGCTCTTTTGGGCGCAAGCCCCCATGGCGTCCATAAGCACGCCCCGCAGTCCCCCACGTTCCAAGGCGGCAACCGCCTCAATGGTGGTTCCCCCAGGCGAGCAAACATCGTCCTTCAATTTTCCAGGGTGTTCCCCTGTTTCCAGCACCATTTTGGCCGCCCCAAGCACCGCTTGCGCCGCCGCCTGATAGGCTGCCGCTCTGGGCATGCCCAGCTTCACGGCCCCATCCGCCATGGCCTCGATGAACATGTATACATAGGCAGGGCTGCTGCCGCTGGTGGCAATTACGGCATCGAAAAGCCGCTCGGGAAAAGTTTCCGTTTTGCCCAGGGTTGCAAAAAGCGCCTTGGCAAAAGCCAAGCCCTGGGGATCAAAGGTGTTCTCTTCACAAAAAGCCGTATACCCTTCCCCTACCAAGGCTGGCGTATTGGGCATAACGCGCAACACCTGCGCGCCGCTTTGCGGATTCAAAAGCTCGGTAAGCATGGAAAACGTCCAGCCGGCAGCAATGGAAATGATCCGCTTTCCGCTTACATAGGGTTTGATCTCCTGCAATACCCCCTTAAGAAAAACGGGTTTTACCGCCAAAACCACGTACTCCGCGCTTTGAACCAATTCCTTATTTGTGCTTGCCACCTGCACTGGAAAAAGCGCGGTGATTTTTGCACACTGCGTTACGCTGGGATCATGAATGGCAATTTCCTGCGCGGGAAGAAAACCTTTGCGAATCGCCCCTGTAAGGATGGCACCGGCCATATTGCCGGCGCCAATAAATCCGAGCTTCAACCCGATCATTCCTTTGCTGCGGCCTTGGGAATCGCGGCTTCCACCAATTTGGTGCCAATCTTGGCATTGGCGTCGCGCACATGTTCACGCACATGGAGCGAGATGCACTTTTTAGGGCATTTGGGAACGCAGGCGCCACAGCCGGTACACGCCCCGCTAATCTCATGAGCGCTTTTGAGCTCACCGGAAATGGCCTCAAACTGGCAGGTCTTTTTACAAATTCCACAGCCAATGCATTCTTTGTGATCGATGGTGGCAATTTTGCGATGGCCATAGTCCGCCCAAATGGCCCCCGTGGGACACACTTCCGCGCACATCATGCAGCCTACACATTTCTCCATATCAAAGATCGGAATGTGGTTGTCCATGGAAATCGCGCCAAATTTGCATTGATCCGCGCAAATTTCACAGCCGACGCAGCCGATTTTGCAGTTATCACTGACCAGGAAACCCACTTCCGCCGCCCTGCACAACAGCCGCACCGGCTCTGTTTCCTGCTGCAAATCCAGCACCTGCTTGGGGCAGGAGGCCACGCAAGCGCCACAGCTTTGGCATTTGGCGGCGTCTACCACCGCGATTTGCATGCGGTCGTCGATATGGATCGCGTCAAACTTACAAGCCTTCACACAGGTTCCCAAGCCCAGGCAGCCGTATTTGCAAGCGCGGTTGCCATCATTGACCAGGGTAGCTGCCACGCAATCCGTAATGCCGTGGTATGGGAACTTGGTTTTACAACGGTCCAGCCCACCCTGGCAAACCACGGTGGCCACCTTGCGCACTTCGCAAGGCGCATTCTCAACCCCCAGGATTGCGGCCAATTCTTCGGCCAGCGCGTTTCCTCCCACAGGGCAAGCGTTAACGGGAGCTTTTCCCTCCGCAATGGCATCCGCCAGCGCATCACAGCCCGCAAAGCCACAGCCCCCGCAATTGGCGCCAGGAAGCGCACCGCGAATCTCATCTCGCTTGGGATCCGAGGGAACCTCAAACACTTTGTTGGTCAAAGTGAGCAAAAGCCCAAACGCCAGCCCGAGAGCGCTTAATACGCCAGCGCCGATAAGGATTTCTGTCATTGGTGAGCCCTGCCTTTCTCTTAGTGCAAAAGTCCGGAAAAGCCTTGGAATGCAATGGACATGAGCCCTGCCGTAATGAGAGCTCCCGGAAAGCCGTTCATCCAGGCAGGAAAGTTGGCATTGGCCTCCAAACGTTCCCGGATGCTGGCAAAAATCACGATTGCCAGGGTAAACCCAGCGGCTGCGGCCACGCCATTCACCACGGATTCAACCAAATTGTAGTTTTCGCGGGTGTTTAATAGCGCCACGCCCAACACCGCGCAGTTGGTGGTGATTAGCGGCAGATACACACCCAGCGCCAAATACAACGAACGGCTAATTTTTTTTAGTGCCATTTCCACAATTTGAACCAATACCGCGATGACCAGGATAAACGCGATGGTCTGCATGTATTCCAAGTCCAACGGCAGCAAAAGGTAGGTTTGAATCAGATAGGTAAACAAGGAGGCAATGCCCATCACGAACATAACGGCCATGCCCATACCCAGTGCGGTTTCCGTCTTGCGGGACACGCCTAGGAAGGGACAGATTCCCAAGAACTGAGACATGACGAAGTTGTTGACCAGAACGCTGCCAATGATGATCATGACAAGGTTGTTCACAGGCTCTCCTCCTTCGCTTTTTCAAGTTTGCGCTTTTCCAGCTGGCTTGCGGCGGCATTCACGATCAACAGCAAGATGCCCAGCATGAGAAAGCCACCGGAGGGACGCACCACCATGGCCATGGGAACATAGCCTTCCGGCATGAAAGGAACGTCAAACAAGGTGCCGTTGCCGATAATTTCCCGCATGGCCGAAAGAATGGTGATGCTCAGGGTAAATCCAAGCCCCATGCCAATCCCGTCGATCATGGAGGGTAAAACCGGATTTTTGAAGGCATACGCCTCTGCCCGGGCAAAAATGATGCAGTTCACCACGATCAAGGGAATGTAAATTCCCAAGGAGTCGGACATGGAAGGCAAAAACGCCTTGATGAGCAGATCCACAATGGTTACGAAGGTGGCGATGACCACCACAAACGCGGGGATGCGGATTTTTTCAGGGATAAGTTTGCGAAGGGAGGAGATGGCCATGTTGGAAAACATCAACACAGCCGTAGTGGCCAAACCCATGCCCAGCCCGCGGGAGGCGGCGGTGGAGATGGCCAGGGTAGGACACATGCCCAGGAGCAAACGAAGCGTCGGATTTTCGGCAAACAATCCATTGGTGAAAACCGCGCCCAGCGTACGTTGCTTTTTCATGCTTGCGCCTCCTTCTTGGCGGGCTTTACGACGCCAAAGGCCTTGGGCATCGTCCATCTATCGATGAGCGGAGTCAGAACGTTCATAAACAAAATGGCGAAGGAGCAGCCTTCCGGATAAGCGGAATTGAAAGTGCGAATCACGAAGAGAATCAGCGCACAACCAATGCCCATAATGATTCTGCCCTTTTTATGGATGGGGCAAGTCACATAATCCGTGGCCATGAAGAAAGCGCCTAAGAGTAAACCGCCGCTGAGTACCTGATACAAGGCGTTTTGCGAACCGGACTCCACGGAGTAGAATACGCCGGTTTGGAGCCAGAACAAGAGAAGAGACGTTCCAATGAAGAATACCGGAACCCGCCAGTCGATGACGCGGCGCAACAGCAAATAGATGCCGCCCAACAGCAGCGCCACTTTGGACGTCTCCCCCAGCATTCCAGGCACGTTGCCCACAAACAGGTCCATCAGCCTGTAGGTGGGCGCGCCGCTGGCCAAAGGCGTGGCGGAAGCCATGGTATCGGCTCCGGTTTGGGCGGCCAACCCAAAAAGCTGGCCCGCTTGAGGCGCCGCTGTAGCAGCCATCAGTCCGGCCCAGGAGAGCATCAAAATTGTGCGGGCGGCCAGGGCGGGATTGAGGAAGTTCTGCCCCAGCCCGCCAAAGATCTGTTTGACCAAAATAATGGCCAGGAACGATCCCACCACCGCAAGCCACCAGGGCGCGTTGGAAGGAAGATTAAAGGCGAGCAGCAAACCCGTTACAGCCGCGCTCAAGTCGGAAAGCGTGGATTTTTGGTGAGTGAGCCAGGCATAGATCCATTCCGCCGCCATGGCGCTCAGCACCGCCACGATCATCAAGATCAACGATTGCTTGCCGAAAAACCAAATGGAGGCCAAGGCTGTTGGCGCCAGCGCCATCAGCACATCTCCCATAATACCCTGGGTGGATACTTCCCCATTGCGCAGGAAGGGAGAGGAGGAAACAACCAGCTTTTTTTGCATCTTACTTCTCCCCTTTCTGTTTGGCCGTATGCTTGTATTTGTTTGTGATCATCGCTTTGCAAACTCTCATGCTCTGGGTCAGGTTCCGCTTGGCGGGGCAACTCCAGGAGCATACGCCGCATTCGATGCAGTTCATCACGTGGAACTTTTCCGCCTCCACAAACATGTCCTTACGCATAAAGCGGTCAATCAACGCGGGAGAGATTTTCACAGGACAGCCTTCAATACACCGGCCGCAACGAATGCACGGCTGCTCTTTTTCCAGCGCGGAGAGCTTGTCCAAGGCCACGATACCGGAGCATCCTTTGGTCACGGGGATATCGTGGCGGCTAATGGCCATGCCCATCATGGGGCCGCCATAGATCAGCATGCGGGTTTGAGGAGATAAGCCTTCCGACGCGTCTACCAACCACTCCACAGGCGTGCCGATGCGCACCAGATAGTTGGCGGGTTTTTTGACGCAGCCTCCCAAGGTTACCACACGGTCCACCAGCGGCATGCCTTCGTATACCGCGCGGCAAAGCGCATAGGCAGAGCCTACATTGACCACGATCACACCCTCGTCCAGGGGCAACCTGCCCATTTTGACAGTGCGACCGGTTAGCGCGTATACCAATTGCTTTTCTCCGCCCTGGGGGTAGCGGGCGGGCAGAGAAACCACCTTGATGTCCTCCATCTCCGCACTGGCCTTTTGCATGGCCTCCACCGCATCGGGCTTATTGTTTTCGATCCCAATGATCACCTTGGAAATCTTCAGGGCTTTGCGAATCAGCTGCACGCCCTTCACGATCTTCTCCGCTTTTTCCAGCATCAAACGGTGATCTGCGGAAAGATAAGGTTCGCATTCCGCGCCATTGACCACCAAAACATCCACAGGTTTATCGGCAGGTACTGACAGCTTCACAGACTGCGGGAACGTAGCGCCGCCAAGGCCTACAATGCCAGCGTTACGCGAAATTTCTGCCAACTGTGCAGCATCCAGGCTTTCCGGATGGGAAGCAGGCGTCAGTTCCACCCAATGATCCTGAAAATCATTATCGATGATCACGGCATCTTGTTGGGTTCCGTTGGGCATAATGCAAGGCACACAATCCACCACATGGCCAGAGACGCTGGCATGGATCGCTGCGCTCATAAAGCCTGCCGGCTCACCGATCATTTGCCCCACGCGAACCGTATCCCCCGCTTTCACCAAGCACTTGCTTGGCGCGCCGATATGCTGCTGCAGAGGAATGATCACGCGCGGCGGCTGGGCAGGCTCCACAATAGGAACGCCCGCAGTGGCAGATTTTCCGCCCACGCCTTCTTGGGGATGGATACCACCTGGGAACTTGCCAAAGAAGCTCATGGTACTCGTCCTTCCTGTTTGTAGCGGTCAACGCCTAATTAGTGACAGTATATCATAGAAAACTGAAGAAACGGGGGCTAGTTAAATTTTTGTTTATATTCACCGGCGGACAAAAGCATATTCCGTGCATGTTGCAAGCCACTGTCCATATGCTGTTCCGCGGAACCCACCAGCCTGGCGATTTCCGCTATCCGCTCCTCCGGCAAAAGCTCCCGCACAGAGGTGAGGGTTCTCTCCCCCACCACGCTTTTTTGCACCACATACTGGGTGTCCGCCATACAGGCGATCTGCGCCAGGTGAGTGACGCAAATGACCTGCCGGTACCGCGCGATCTGCGCCATCTTTTCGGCCACTACGCCGGCGATATGCCCGCTGATACCGGTATCGATCTCGTCAAAGATCATACAGGGCACCAAGTTGCGGCTAGCTCCCGCAGCTTTGAGGGCCAGCATCAGCCTGGACAATTCGCCGCCGGAAGCGGTTTTGTAAAGCGGCTTTAAGGGCTCGCCCGGGTTGGGCGCAATGAAAAACTCCATATGATCATCGCCGCTCTCCGTAGGGACTACGGGCTTACTATCGGCGTTTTGGGCTTGAAACACACATTCAAAATGGGTGTTGGCCATGCCCAAATCTCGCAATTGCGACTCCATAAGAGCTTGAAACTGCTGCGCCAGTTCCTTGCGCATATGCGTGAGCAGCGCGGCCTCCTGGCGGTAAACGGCCAATTTGGTTTTGTAGTCCGCCTCCGCCCGCTTGAGGCGTTCTTCCATGGATTCCAGGCGGGTAAATTCCTCTTTCAGCTCCTCATAATGCGGCACCAATTCATCGGCGGGCATGCCGAATTTGCGCTCCAAACGCCGCAACAAATCCAGCCGCTCTTGCACAATTTCACTTCGGTCCGCGTCAAAGCGGATCCCTTCCAAGGTTTCCCGCAGCTCGATGCCCATTTCCTCCACTTCATAGTAAGCGGCGGACAATCGCTCAGCCAAGACTTGATACTTAGGATCCAGGCTGCCAATGGACAGCATGGCATCGGCGGCGCTTTTTAATTTCAGGATGGCGCTTTGCTGAGCGCCATCGCCCGCAAGCACCGCATGATACGCCGTTTGCACAGCCGCATGGATCTTTTCAGCGCCCAAGATCTTGGCGCGCTCCTGGGCGAGCTTTTCACTCTCGCCCATTTCCAGCTGAGCGGCCTCCAGCTCTTTCAACCGGCTGGCAATGTACTCCGCCCGTTGCTCCCGTTGCGCATTCTCTTTGCGCAAAGCGCTGAATTTCACGCTGGACTCCTTCCAAATATGGTACGCCTCCGCCACCTTCGCCTGCTGGATGCGAAAGGCCTCCTCCCCGAAGGAATCCAAAAAGGTCATATGATTTTTGACATCCAAAAGGCTCTGGTGTTCATGCTGGCCATGGATATCCACCAATAAGGCGGAAATTTGTTTTAAAAAAGCAAGGGGAACGATCACACCGCAGACCCTGCACAGATTGCGGTCGGAAACGGTAATTTCCCGTTGAATGGCCATCAGATGGCCCTCCGCTTCCAGGGACTGCTCTTGGAGCAGGGCTTGTACCTGGGGGCAAGCAGAAATATCAATCAGCGCCTCCACGGACGCCTTTTCACAGCCGGAACGGATCAAGCCACGATCCGCGCGCTCCCCCAGCACCAAATTGATGCTGTCTACCACAATGGATTTACCAGCGCCTGTTTCACCGGTCAAAACGTGCAAGCCATGATGAAATGGAATATGAAGCTGTTCAATCAGGGCGATATTTTGTATGCTCATGGAAACCAGCATGCCCATTCCCCTCCTTCCCGAACGCTGGCTTTAGGATCGCATCATGGCGTTCAAGCGCTCCACCACGGACGCGACCTCTTCCACGCTACGGGTGAGCAATAAAATGGTGTTGTCGCCGGCCAGCGTTCCCATGATCTCCACCCAATGGAGGCTGTCGATGGCCTCGGCCGCCACATTGGCGCTGCCCGGAAGCGTTTTGATCACGATTTGGTTGTAGGCATGGGCCACACTTAGCACAGACTCGCTAAACATGCGGCTAAAACGCTCACTGAGCCCGTTTTCCGCTTTGTCCGCCGTGGCGTACTTATAAGCGCCGGAAGCGGAGAGTACCTTTAAAAGCCGCAATTCCTTGATATCCCGGGAGACCGTGGCCTGTGTTACCTGAAAGCCCCTCATTCGAAGGGCATCGGCCAGTTCCTCCTGGGTTTCGATGTCTGTTTCCTGGATGATTTCCCGAATGGCCATTTGTCTTGTCGGCTTCATTAGCATTCCTCCCTGCGGGCTTAGCGGCTCCACTCGGTGAGCTTGTGGCGAATCACCTTGAAAAAATCCTGCGGCTCCACATGGATCAGGCGCGCTTGCTTGCCTGCGCAGGTAACAGTGATTTTTTGGCATGCGGATAACTGCAAGGCTTTTTGTCCGTCCGCGCTCAACTGGGCTCTTTGAGCCAAATCGCAATCCAATTCCAGGGTCACGGTTTGTTTGGAGGAGATCACGACCGGCCTGTGCTGTAAAGAATGAGCGCAGATGGGCGAAAGAAGAATACAGTCCACCCCAGGAAACACAATGGGGCCGCCTGCCGAAAGGGAGTAACCTGTGGAACCCGTGGGCGTCGCCACAATCAGACCATCGCCAATGTAGCGGCCCACCAGTTCCTGATCCACCCAGGCGTTGATAGCAATCAAGCGCTCAAAGCCCCCGCGGCTTAATACGATATCATTCAAGGCAAGCAGGGGTTTTCCATTGCTGCCGGTGGATGCCAGCATCATGCGGTCTTCAATCCAATAATCGCCGGATTTGAGCTTTTGGCATGCGGAGGGAAGCTGTTCCAATTCAACTTCCGCCAAAAAACCGATCCGCCCCACATTGATGCCTAGAATAGGCACTCCGTGATCAATGGCAAACTGATTGGCGCGAAGCAGCGTTCCATCGCCCCCCACAGCAATAACCGCATCAAAAGTGGCGGCGTCTCCATTTTGGAAGAGCTTCGCCGCCTCTTCCCCCATCTCCAGGGCAAGCCAAGGCTCGCAAACAACGGTGATTTGCACGGCGGAAAACGCGCTAACCACCTGTCTGGTGAGCTCCCGCACCTCCGGTTTGCTTCGATGCATCATCAGATACACAGATTTCAACGTATCCTAGCCACCTTCCTAGGCAGGATTATAACATGAAATGCATATTCATTCAACCATGGGTTTGGCCAAGGTCCCATGCGCCGCCTGAACAACCGCGCAGATCCTTTGCGTGTCCAGGGCTGAATGCTCACGGGCCTTCGGCAGCAATTCGGCGATATATTCAATATTGCCTTCCGGCCCTACAATGGGTGAAAAGTCCAGCTGCGTCATGGCGTAGCCAAAGCTGGGCGCAAAGTCTTTCACGGAGGCGATCACCTGTTCATGGACCACGGGATCACGAACCACGCCCTTCTTGCCCACATGCTCGCGGCCTGCCTCAAATTGCGGTTTGATGAGGATGTAAAATGCGCCGTCTTGCTTCATCAGCGCAGCCGCCACGGGCAAAATCAACTTGACCGAAATAAAGGAAACGTCCATCACCGTCAGGGCGGGAACCACACCCTGCACATCCGCGGGGGTCAAATAGCGGGCGTTGGTGCGCTCCATCACAGTGACCCTGGGATCATTGCGGATTTTCCAGTCTAGCTGGCCATACCCAACGTCGATGGCGAACACATGGGCCGCGCCATTTTGAAGAAGCACATCCGTAAAGCCTCCGGTGGCCGCCCCAATGTCCATGGCTGTCCGTCCTGCTACCTCTGCGCCAAAAACACGCAAGGCTTTTTCCAGCTTTAGAGCGCCCCGTCCCACATAGGGATGAACATGCCCCTTCACGCGGAGCTCATCCATGTTTTCAATTTTTTCCGAAGGTTTTAGGATCTTCACTTCCCGAAAATACACTTGCCCCGCCATGATCAGCGCTTGCGCCTTTTCCCGGCTCGGGGCCAGCCCACACTGTACCAAAGCGATATCCGCCCGAGACTTCTCACTCATGTTCATCCTCTTTTGCAGGCAGCTTATCAGGCTGCAGGAGGGCTCGCAGGGTCTCAATCAGGGTATCCCTGTCCAGGCCCACAGACTTGAGCAAACTTTGATGATCCCCATGGGGGACAAATTCATCCCTCACGCCCATAGGCAGAACCGAAAGCCCTAAGGATTCCAAGGCGTTGCATTCCAATACCGCGCTGCCAAAGCCGCCCGTAATCACATGCTCTTCCAAGGTAAATACGGGCTTGGCCTTTCCTTGCAAACGTTTCAAGCAAGCCCGATCCAAAGGCTTCACCGTGGAAGTGTTGACGACTTCCAGGAAAGTCCCCTGTTCCGCCAAGGCCTCCGCTACCTGCAATGCCGTCTGGACCATGGTTCCAACGGCCAAGATGGTAGCATCCTTTCCTTCCCGCAGGGTTGCCCATAGCCCTAGGTGGAAGGGAACGGACTCGTAAGCCTCCTCCAAATGCACAGCGTTTTTGGGGTAACGAATCGCGCAGGGCTTTTGTAGCTCATAGGCTGCTTTGACCATGGCTTGCAGCTCTTTCCCATGGGCAGGCGCAAGCAAGGTAATGTTTGGGATATGGCGAAGGTAGGCAAAATCAAAAAGGCCCTGGTGGGATTTGCCGTCCTCATTGGCAAGGCCGGAGCGGTCCAATAACAGCACGACCGGCAAATTTTGCATGCATACGTCGTGCATCACCTGGTCGTATCCGCGCTGCAAAAAGGTGGAATACACAAAAAAGAAAGGATGAAGCCCGCCTTTGGCCATACCGGCCGCCAGGGTCACGGCATGCTCCTCAGCGATGCCTACATCATAGAAGCGGTTGGGATAGGTGCACAAAAAGTGTTCGGTAGACGTACCCAGGGGCATGGCCGCTGTGATCACGGCGATGGAAGGGTCGGCCTTGGCAAGGTCCAGGAGCGTATCCACCGCCACGCGACCATAAAGCTCCGCATCGCTTTTTTGCGTCTCGCCGTTTTCAATGAAAAAGGGCGGGGTCCCGTGGAACATTTCCGGTTTTCGCTCCGCGTTATAGTAGCCATATCCTTTTTTCGTGGCGCAATGGATGATCACAGGCTCTTCAAAGTCTTTGGCCTGCTCAAAAATTTTTTCCAACGTTTCCATATCATGGCCGTCAATGGGGCCCAGATACCGAAATCCCAGGGCGCTAAAAAAGCCCTCGTCCACCACCCAGCTTTTGATGGACTTTTTGATGTTGTGAATGAATTCCTCAATGGGTTTGCCCACCGCTGGCAGTTTGCGCAGGCTGGACTTGACCTTTTTCTTGGTGGTGTTCCAACTGGAGCTGGCGCGCAGCTTTGAAAAGTGTTGGCTGAGAGCGCCCACGTTTTTAGCGATGGACATCTCATTGTCATTGAGAATGATGATGAGTTTCGTTTGATCATTGCCACAATCGTTTAAGGCTTCGTAGCACATGCCGCCGGTCAGCGCGCCGTCGCCCACCAGCGCCACCACATGATGGTCTTGGCGTAGAGCGTCTCTTGCCCGGGCCATGCCCAACGCCGCGGAAATGGCGGTGGACGCATGGCCGGTTTCAAAGCTGTCATGCTCGCTTTCCTCATATTTGGGAAAACCGCAAAGCCCTCCGAAAGTACGCAGGGTATCAAATTGATCGTAACGGCCGGTGAGCAGTTTATGGACATAGGACTGGTGCCCCACATCGAAAACGATTTTGTCTTTGGGCGTATCAAATACGCGGTGGAGCGCCATGGTGATCTCCACCACGCCTAGGTTGGACGACAGGTGCCCGCCGTTTCGCGAGACGGTTTGAATGATTTTGGTTCGAATATCGTCCGCCAGGTCCATACACTCGCAAGCCGTGAGGCTTCGAATGTCGGCTGGCTGATGAATCTGTGATAATTGAATCATACGGCTCCTTTAGTGCGGCGATGGCGTTTTGAATCCGTTCTTTGCGCCGGTCTTTCCGCCCAGCGAAATGCTTTTTAAAATGTCGGAGGTATAGGCAAAATTGTTGTTGTTCTTATCCTCCTGCGCTTTCATGGCATAGTGGACCATCTTATCGATCAAGTCCGAATACGGAAGGGCACAGGGCTCCCAAAGATAGAACGCCAAGGACCCGGGAATGGTATTGATCTCCGTGATATAGACTTGGTTATCTTCGGGCGAGAACATATAGTCTATGCGTACCACGCCCTTGCAGTCCATGCTGTGGAAAATCCGAATGGACAGGGCTTGGATTTCCGCGTACAAATCGGGTTCAATAGGCGCGGGCAGCACGCGCTTTAAGGACGCCATGCCCTTGGCGGAATTGCTGCCATACTTGTCTAAAAAGGAGAGAAGATCGCCGTTGGTAATGGGCATTTCAATTTCCGAGGCCTTGGCTTCCCCGTTGTAGCCAAGAACCGAGCAGTTCAATTCCAGCGGGTCGTTAATGCCCTTTTCCACAAGCACTTTGCGGTCAAACTCAAAGGCGACTTCCAAAGCGTCTTTAAGTTCCTCTCGGTTCATGGCCTTGCCAACGCCAATGGAAGAGCCTAAGGAAGCAGGCTTGACAAAGACAGGGTATGGCAATTCCTTCTCCACCTGATCCATGACGGCTTTCTCATCCGCTTCCCAAGCCGAGCGGAGAAACCAACAACTGGGCAGCACGGGGAACCCGCCACCTAGGAAAAACTGTTTCATGTAGACCTTATCCATGCCCATGGCGGAAGCGCCTACACCGGAGCTGGTATAAGGAATATTGCACATTTCCAGCAAGCCTTGCAAAGTCCCGTCCTCGCCATGCATGCCATGCATCACGGGGATGACGCAGTCAAGCCTCGCCACCAGGCGCTGCTGTTCCTTGCCAAAAAGGCCTTTGGCCGGTTCCAAGGTGGTCAACGCGCCGGAGCCCGCGGTGAGATCCAAAGAGACCTTGACCAGATCCTTGCGGCTTTCGTCAAAAGGTGAATAGGTGGCAATGTCAAAAAGGGCGTCGCCGGTAAACCACTCCCCTTTTTTGCTGATATAGACTGGGATCACGTCATAGGTCTGCCGGTCGGCTGCGCGCATCAGTTGAACCGCGCTGATGATGGAAACCTCATGCTCGCAGGTTCTGCTGCCAAAGATGACCCCAAGTTGCATCTTGCTCATGCTTCAAGCCCCTCCTGTTACGCTTCCTGATAATTGTCAGGCAAATCATTTTCATAGAGCACCGTGTCTGTAGGCTTCACCAAGGTGTGAAGCACCTGGGTGGATGCCTCCAAGCTGTCCACTTGGAAGATTCGACCTTCTGGAAAACCGCCCTCCCGCAAGCCTTCCAAAATAGGAAGAGCCCGCTTTTTTCCCACTACGATGGCGATGTCCGCATGGGCGGCGATTTCCTGGCCAAAGTCCCGGTTGAACTCCGCCTCCCGCTCCCCCAGCTCCACCATGCCCGGGGTGATGATAATCCGGCGCTTGGGGAACTGGGAAAGTACCTTTAAGGCGGCTTTGGCGCCTACCGGATTGCTGTTGAAGGCATCGTTGATGATGGTGAAGCCGCCCGGGCGCGTCATCAGTTCCAAGCGGTTTTTCACGGGTTGGAGCTTCCTGACCCCATGGGCGATCTGCTTCAACGTCAGGCCTAAATCGTGGGCCACCGCCGCCGCCAGAAGGATATTTTGAATATTGTGTTCCCCCAAAAGCACCGTCTGACAAGAAATGCTCCCATTGTCCTTGAAATGCAAATCAAACCGGCTGCCCTGGTCGGATACGGCGATGTTCTCACACCAAACATCAACCTGTCCAGCCTCCATGCCCACCAAGGTTTTAGGTTTTTGGGTCTTTTCATACATTTGGGCGCAATAGCCATGGTCCGCAAAGAAATAGCTGTGAGAATCCTTGGGCAGGGCTTCAATCAGCTCATATTTGGTCTGAGCCACATTTTCCACCGATTTGAAGGTCTCCAGATGCTGGGGCCCCACAGAGGTGATGATGCCGATGGTGGGCCGCACAAGCCGGCACATTTCCTTAATATCCCCCACATGCCGCGCACCCATTTCTCCCACAAAAACCTGATAAGTAGGCGTAAGGCTTTCCCGAATGGCCTTGGATACCCCCATGGGGGTATTAAAACTGGCAGGCGTGATGAGGGTTGGGTATTTTTCGGAAAGAATGGCGCCTAGAATGTGCTTAACGGAGGTTTTTCCATAGCTGCCCGTAATGCCGATGCGAATGAGATTGGGGTTACGCAGGAGCTTCTTTCGGGCGTCGCGGAAATAAAACTCGCTAATGAGCTTTTCAATGGGCCAGGCCAACAGGCCGGAAAGCGCCACCCCAAAGGGAAGCAAAATCGACCAAAAGGCGGGCAAAATAGCCATGGGGCTTTTCGCAAGCGCAAAGGAGAGGCAGGACATCACCACCAGGGAAACCCCATAGAGCCGCTTCACACGCCCTGTGTATACCAACTTCTTCTTGGCTTGCTTTTCCGTAAAGGTTTTGGCAATCAAAGCGCCAATCGCCGCCGCCAGGGGCAAAAGCAAAACCTGGTAGAGAACGGAAAGCACTGAGCCCTCCTCACGGACCACAAAAACATCAAACCCATAATACAAAAGCAGCGAAGCCACACAAACGCAAAGCCCGGGCAGCCAGGCGGATTTGCGGTTGCGACGCAAGCTACGAAAATAGCCTGGAAACTGGTAGCTTTCCAGTTGAAAATAATGATAAATGCCTTTGGCGGCAAAAAGGGCGCAAATGACCGGTACCAGCGGCAAAAGCCATGCGTTCAGCGCCATCAGCTCCTTTCCTCCCATAAAAACTGCTTCAAAATAAGCACAAAGCGTTGCCATTCGTCCAAGAAGGCAAAATGTCCCCGCCCTTCAAAAATCACCAACCCAGCGTCTGGAATGCTCTGTTCCATTTGCTGGCCCATCCATAGCGGAGTTTCCGTGTCCGCACTGCCCCAGATGAGCAATGTAGGGGCTTGAACTTCGGCTAAAAGCGGCAGGAGATCTTCGGAAATGACTTTCACAAAGGTCTTTCGCATCAATTCGTTCAGCTTCACATAATCTGCGGATCCATATCGGTTTCGAAGATGGGTTTGCCATTTGTCCACAGGGCCTGCCATGGCCGGAAGGGTTTTCAGGCTTTCCAAAATCTGATTGTACCGTTTAAAACGTTTGGTTCGCTTGCTTTGGCGGGCAGTGGCGGGCTTTTTAATCCCCGCGCCGCCGGTTAATACCAGCTTGCGGACCCAATCAGGATGCTTGCTGGCCAAAACCAGGGCCACCCGCCCCCCGAAGGAATGGGCAACGATGTCTACCTTCGTCAAACCCAGCTCGGAAAGCAAAACAATCACCATCTCCGCGTATTCCTCAACGCCCCAGGGCACAGGCGGTTCGCCGCTCTTTCCGTGCCCAGGAAAATCCAGGGTGACCACAGTGGCTTTCGCAAGCAAAGCGCTGGCAACAAAGGAAAAAACAGACGAATCACAGCCCCAGCCATGCAAAAGCAAAATGGCCGGAGCATTTTCCTCTGGGCAGCGGTGTACGTCATAATGCACCCGGCAGCCTTGAAATGTAGATTCCAATGCGGCACCGCCCTCCCACAAACTTTCCATGGTATTCTACCCCAAATTGTGAAAAAAGAAAAGTCCGAACGCTCTTTTTCCTGGGCTAGCCTATGCGGTAAAGAAGACATATCTTCGCTTTCGGGAGCTGATTTGAAATTCTTCTATGCACCATTGGGGAACCTCCACGATGGACTCTAGATGGCACCCCAAATTCTCGCAGGTGCGAATGCTGGGAAGGTTATCCTCATCCGTGGTAATGACGACTGTTCGCATGCCGAGCTGCGCCAAAAACAGGCGGCAAAGCTGGCAGGCGCGCTGGGCCAAATGGCGTCCGCGATAGGGTGGATCAATATGATACCCAATATGCCCTAAATAGAATAAAGATTTGTCCTCGCCGATGCGCAAAGCGATTTCTCCGGCGATTTTGCCGGACTTCTTGTCCACAATGTGAAAGGCGACGCAAGCGGCGCCACCCATGTCCGCTACAAAGGGGGATACCGACTTGACCCGAAGGAGAATGGCCTCCTCCTCCGCCCAGGGCAGCCGAAACAGTTCATAATACGCCAAACGGCGAAGCTGGGACGTTTTCATCGTTCTTCCAGCCTTACCAGGGGAAGCAGCGCTTCAAAGTCAGAGAGCCGCAAAAGCTGCGTTCCTTCCGTCATCACGCTGGCCGCGCCCGCGGCGGTTCCGCAGCGGAGGGCATCTTCGATGCCGCCTCCTTGGCTAAGTCCCATCAGGATTCCAGCCAGCATAGCGTCCCCCGCACCCACGGTAGACTCGGATTTCACAGACAGCGCCGGTGCAAACCAGGTTTTTTCCAGGGTAACCCAAAGGGCTCCCTGCTTACCCAGGGAAACCACCACATGCTGGACGCCCGTTTGGGTCAGGGCATGGGCGGCGTTACGAAGCTCCAAAAGAGTAGGGAGGCGTTTCCCCACAAGGCCTTCCAGTTCCTGGGCGTTTGGCTTGATGAGAAATGGTTTCTCTTTCATCGCCCATTCCAGGGATTCCCCCACGGTGTCCAATATCCATTTGGGTTTGGAGAACGTCTGCATACACCGCTGGTAAAAGGAAGATGGGCACCCCTGAGGGAGGCTGCCGCTTAGCGCCACATATTCGCTGCCCTGGGCCTTTTTTCCGAAAAAAGCCAGAAAGCGTTCTTGTTGCTGTGCATCCATCCAAAGGCCTGGCTCATTAAACTCTGTGACCACGCGGCTTTCGGCATCCAACACCTTGGTATTGGTACGGGTTTTGCCCGTCAGCAAAAAGCGCTCAAAAGGCAACTCCTCCTGGGCCAGCAAGCCCACAAATTCCGCCTCGTTGGCTTCTCCTAAGCAACAGAGGCATTGAACCTCCATTCCCAAGCGCTTTAGCGCAATTCCCACATTGATCCCTTTGCCGCCCACATCGTAGCGGATGTCTTTCAGGCGGTTGACTTGCCCTAGGCTGAACCTGTCCACAGTGGCGGTTTGATCAAAAGCGGGATTCAGGCAAACGGTGGTGATCATCCAAAACGCTCCTTCTTCAGATTGTTCATCGGACTTTTCATGAACAGTGCCCTTCCCACAAAGCGGGAAGGGCACATGCTGCGCTTGAAAAAAGATTATTCTTCTTCTTCCTCTTCACGCTTGGCGCTTTCAATGATTTTCTGCGCCACGGCGGCAGGAACTTCCTCGTACCGCTCAAAAGCCATTTGGAAATTGCCACGAGCCTGGGTCATGGAGCGAAGATCAGTGGCGTATTTGAACATTTCCGCCAGAGGAGCTTCCGCAACCAATTGTTGCAGGCCGTCCACCTGATTCATGCCCAGAATCCGGCCGCGGCGCTTATTCATATCGCCCATGATATCGCCCATGTATTCGTCGGGAACCAGCACTTGCACATGCATGATCGGCTCCAACAGCACAGGGCCGGCTTCCATGCAGCCCTTTTTATAGGCGATGCGGGCAGCGGTTTTGAAGGCCATTTCCGAGGAGTCTACTGCGTGGTAGGAACCGTCGTACAATTTGGCGCGGAGACCCACCATGGGGAAGCCTGCCAGTACGCCACGGGGAAGATTTTCCCGCAGGCCCTTTTCCACAGAAGGAATGAAGTTGCGGGGAACCACGCCGCCTACCACCGCATCCACAAAATCAAAGTCCTGGTTGGTGTCGCCAATGGGCGAAAACTCAATCCACACATCGCCGAACTGACCATGGCCGCCGGATTGCTTTTTATGCCGTCCTTGCGCCTTCACGGTCTTTTTGATGGTCTCACGGTAGGGAATGGTGGGATCCTGCAAATCTGCCTTGGCGCCAAATTTGTTGGCCAGCTTGTTGCGGATTACGTCCAGGTGCAATTCCCCCTGGCCGGAAAGAATGGTTTCGGTGGTTTCCACATTCTTTTCAATCTTAATGGAGGGATCCTCTTCCATCAAGCGGGCCAGGCCGCTAAAGACCTTATCTTCCTCGCCTTGTTTGCTGGCAAAAACCGCCTTGCTGATGCAGGGCTGGGGGAACTCCACGCCGGGATACTTGATGGGCTTTGCGGGATCGCACAAGGTATCTCCCGTGGCGGTGAACTGGAGCTTGGCCAGCGCGCCCAAATCGCCCGCGCTCAGCTGATCGGTATTGATCTGCTTCTTGCCGCGCAGCACATAAATACCGGCGATCTTTTCAGACTTTTCGGAATTGGCGTTATAGAGGTTCGTGCTGCTGGTTAAGGAACCGCTCATCACCTTAAACAAAGAGAGCTTGCCCACAAAGGGGTCGGCGATGGTCTTGTACACAAAGGCGGAGAAGGGCTCCTCGTTTTTGCAGGCGCGCTCTTCCTCGTTGCCGGTCTTGGGGCTCACGCCCTTGTAAACCGCCCGCTTAGGCGAAGGCAAAAAGTCCGCCATCACGTCCAGGAGCTTGCTCACACCCACGCCCGTCAACGCGGAGCAAGGAAGCACCGGGCAAATCATGCCCGTGAACATGCCCGCCTTAAAGCCTTCCAAAATCTCCTCGTGGGTCAGGGCCTCGCCCTCCAAGTACTTCATCATCAATTCGTCATCGGCGGCGGCGGCGGCTTCGGTGATCTGGTCCAGCGCCTTTGCGATATCGCCGCTCATATTGGCGGGTACGGGGATCTCTTTGATATTTTTGCCCGCGCCTTCATACGCCTTGTTTTCCAACACGTTGACCACGCCCTTGAAATCCAGGCCGTTGCCAATGGGAAGCAAAATCGGCACCACGCTGTTGCCGAACTTTTCGCGGAGCTTGTCCTCCACTTTCATAAAGTTGGCGTTTTCACGGTCCATTTGGTTCACGATGAACATTTTGCCCACATGGTTCTTGGTGGCAAAATTCCAAGCCTTCTCCGTGCCCACCGCGATGCCGCTGACGGCGCTGACCAAGATTGCCGCAGTTTCCACCACACGTAGCGGCCCCATCATTTCGCCGATGAAGTCGAAATAGCCGGGAACGTCGATGATGTTAAGCATCTTTTGTTTCCAATCAATGGGCGCGACCGCCGCGCTGATGGAAATCTTGCGTTTGACCTCTTCGGGTTCAAAGTCGGTCACGGCGGAGCCGTCCTCCACCTTGCCTTGACGATCGGTAATTCCGGCAGCGAAGAGCAATGCTTCCGTCAGCGTGGTTTTGCCTTCGCTGCCATGCCCCACGAGGGCAATGTTCCGAATATCCTTTGTTTGATAGCTGGCCATGTGGATCCCCCTTATCGAAAGTAATATGTCATGTTAAAGCATCCGAAACCACGCGAGATAAGGATGATACACAAACACTCCGCCTAAGAAATGCGTTGTTCTCCTGATGCTTTTGAACCGAATTCAATCAAAACCAATTCTAACAGAAAAAGATCAAAAAGGAAAGACGCAATTTCACGCTGATGAACTGAATTTCTTAAGGGCTTAGCAATAGCGCTCTTTCAAATACCCTTCCAAATTTCCGCATTCGGAAACCGCCAGTCGGTCAATCGAAAAGGTTTCCATGATCCCCAGCAAGATGGCCATGCCATGAACCACAATGTCCGCTCGCTGAGGCTGCAGGCCCGGCAACTGGTTGCGTTGTTCCTGCGGCATAGGCGCCAGCCAGTCGATGCAATGAAGAAGATCTCCTAAAGAAGCCTGATACCCATGAATTCGATTCTTGTCCGTCCAGGAGATGTTTTGCAACAAAGCCGCCAGGGTTGTAAAGGTGCCGCCCACGCCCACCCAGTTCACCGCCGAGCATTTTTGGATGGCTGGCATGGTAGGGATCAGCAATTGCTTGGCATGGTCCGCTACGCGGTGCGCGTCTTGTGAGCTCTGGATAGAAAACTCCCGAAAAAGACGGACCGCACCGATTTGGAGGCTGGCGGAGCATTCGATCCCTTTGCGACCACCAATAACCAATTCCGTCGATCCGCCTCCGATATCGATCATGCCGCAACGCTCGCCTTCCGTAGCGCCCAAAAAGGAAAGCCTGGCCTCCCGTTCGCCGGAACAGATCTCCGGCCGGTACCCCGTAGCGGATTGTAAATATTCGCAAAAGGCCTTCTGATTGCTGGCGTCCCGAACCGCGCTGGTGGCAAACACGTGGATTTTTTCCACCTGGTAGGATTCCGCCTTGCGAAGGAATGCGCGGATGCTTTCGGCGGCCTTTTCCATCATTTCCGGAGAAATGTTTTTTTGCGCGTCCAAAGCGGCAAAGACGCGCAGACCTTCTCGATCCCGAAGGATACGATGAATCTGCGCGTCTTTGACATCGGCAACCAACATGCGTAATGAATTGGAACCAATCCCAATCACAGCGACCAGCATGTCCCTCACCTCTGTACAAGTATTTGGGCTTATGGCGCGGGGGCGCCCTCTGAACCGTAAAGGACTTCCGGATTGGTAATCACAAATCGAATTTCATCGGGACGCATATACCCATACATGGTACGCGCCTGATTTTCAATAAAGGCTTCCGTGTCCACCATTTCCAGCGTTTCTTTTAGCCCAGTCTGCTCATTTTGCAATTGGGTCAGTTTCACGCGGGTTTGGTTATACTTCTCCTCTACATTTTGAATGCTTCCGGTGAGTTGGGAACTGGACCATAAAAAGGCGGCCAGCATGCAGGCAAGCAAAGCGCATACGGGCCAAATACTAATACTCTTGCGCATAGAGCGACCTCCTTTGATTTGATCCTACTGTGTAATCGTTTCGGCACAATTAAAAAAATTCCTGCTTGCACCCACAGGAATTTCAAGTTTCCATTGCCGGGGGTTTGCTCCTTTTTCGTTTCCTGATTTGCCTGAGTAAGAACAGGACCGCTCTGCGGACTCCGCAGGTGTACAAAATGGCGCCCGCCAGCAACGCCAACCAATGGAAAAAACGCAATGCTCCCTCGCGCAGAATCACCAGCGCCAACAAAAACGCAACGGTACCCACTAAAAAAAGCAACACATCCCCTAGGATTTTCCATTTGTCGGGTATGAGCGCGCTGATGCCATCAAACAAAGAAGCGATGACAAAACCTACGGCGCACAACAACAAAAAGCTGATGCTCTGCATTTCCGTTTCAAAATAGAGTGACATTTACTTAAACAGCCGTTTTAAAAAACGGAATTTTCC
Source organism: Eubacteriales bacterium (assembly GCA_031554475.1). GTDB lineage: Bacteria > Bacillota > Clostridia > Christensenellales > Aristaeellaceae > Limiplasma. The sequence continues at coordinate 76,622 of JAVBVF010000017.1, forward strand.
TTCATGCCTCGCGGCGGATTGATACACAATGCTATCCACGCGCCCATCAATATAGAGCTGCCCCTCTTCCAAAAGCAACTTGGCAATGTGCAGGTTTTGGCCCGTCACCAGCATTTCTCCAGAATCAATTTTTAGCACCACTTCATTTTCTTGAAAGCAGCACACATCTGTCACGCCGGTGATTTGTGCCCGATTCCGGTTGTCCAAAAGCAGGGTGTGTCGGCCTTTCGCGCTGGACGCCGCCGCGTCTCCGGCTGTGGATTGTAAAATGGGATACGACATTCGGATACCTCCCTTTGCGAACAACTTATGACAGGAAAATCAAAAGAAGAACCGCCCGCATGCTTGACAGAAAGATGGGAATTCATTAAAATAGGTAAACCTAAATCTCGAAATTAGTTTACTTAATTGTTTTGCGCCACATTTGGGTCAACGAAAGAAAATCAATGGTTTACGGAGTGGATGTGAATTGAAGAGGGATCGCCAAGCCAAAAGAATTTTACCACAACGTACGCGGCAAATGACCGCTTCCGCCTTGATGTGCGCTGTGATCATCATCTCCACCCTCTGGCTGAAGTTCCCGCTGCCTGGGACGGAGGTTTTGCTTACCACACAATCTTTCTTTGTGTTGCTATGTGGCCAATTGTTCGTGCCGCGAGTCTGCTTATATACTCTTGGCGCCTATTTGCTGCTGGGGCTGATGGGCCTTCCGGTTTTTTCCGCAACGCAAGGCATAGCCGTAATGGCCACGCCTTCCTTTGGCTACCTGCTTGCCTTTCCCTTTGCCGCAGCCTCCACATCCGCCGTCCTCCATTTGCTGGGGAAGAAAACAGGGACGCGCATGTTGGCGTCCCTGTTGGGGATTCTTGTACAATATGCGGTTGCCCTTGCTTATATCGCCGCTTTGAAGGGAATCTACCTTTCCGCGCCTATTCCGCTTTCTGTCCTCATCACGTCTTACGGGCTTGCCTTTCTTCCCATGGATCTCGTGAAAGGCTTGTTAGCGGCCTGGGTGGCGCCGCGATTGCAACACGTGGTGGAACCTTAACCTAGGGGCGTTACCGGCTTCTTCGGTCCAGCCGCTGGTGGGTCAGCGACCATTTCCCAGCGTTCAACGCTTCTACCGTATGCCCATTGCCGAACAATTGATACTTATAGGTGCACAGCCCTTCCAGCCCCATAGGGCCCCTGGCGTGAATTTTTCCTGTGGCAATGCCTACCTCCGCGCCCAGGCCGTACAAAAAGCCATCCGCAAAGCGCGTGGAGCAATTGTGATACACTCCGGCACTATCCACCAGGGCCATAAAGCGCTTTACATGCGCTTCGTCCGAAGAAACAATGCAGTCCGTGTGTCCGGATCCATAGTGATTGATATGCTTTATGGCCTCCTCCAAAGACGAAACCACTTTGATGGATAAAATCGCGTCCAAGTATTCCGTGTGCCAGTCTTCTTCTGTGGCGGGTTCACAGGCAATGATCCGGCGGGTTTCGGCGTCCCCCCGCAATTCAATGCCTTTGGCCCGGAGCCTCTCGGCCACCTTGGGCAAAAACGCCGCCGCTGCCTGCTGATGAACCAGCAGGGTTTCCGCCGCGTTACAAACGGAAAGGTTTTGCGCTTTGCTATCCACCGTTACCTTCACAGCCAGGTCCATGTCTACGGGGGCATCCACATAGACATGGCAAATCCCATCCGCATGCCCTAGCACAGGAATGGCGCTGTTTTCCATAATATACTTCACAAAAGCATTGCTGCCCCTGGGGATGATCAGGTCGATGGAATCGTCCTGCTTGAGCATCTCCGCCACGTCCTGCCTTGATTGCAAAAGGGCGCACCACGGGCTGGGAATCCCAACGCTGTCGGTGGCTCTGCGAATGGCCCGAAACAAGGCCTCATTGGTTTCCAGGGCCTCGCGGCCGCCTTTGAGCAAAACGGCATTTCCGCTTTTTAAACACAGGGAGGAAATCTGCAAAAGCGCGTCCGGTCGGCTTTCAAAGATGACGCCAATCACGCCGATGGCACAGGAGCGACGGTAGAGTTTCAAGCCCTCGGCCAGCTCCATGGCATATTGAACATGCCCAAGCGGGTCAGGGAGCTTTGCTAAGGCAGTGAGCCCCTCCACCATGCGGCGGCATTTGTCTGGGGTTACGGTGAGGCGGCTGAGAAGGGGCGCTGCCAAGCCTTCTTTTTTCGCCTTCTCCAGATCACGGGCATTGGCGCTTAGAATCTCATTTTGCCCCGCTGTGATCTCTTCGCCGATTCTTTCCAGGGCACGGTTGCGTTCCTCCACCGGTGTGGCGGAGAGTGTAAAAAAAGCCTCTCTGGCGCTTTTCGCCATGGAGCCAATCCCTTGGTCTGCCAAGAAAAATCCCTCCCATCATTCCGTTTTCGCCATTATATAGCAGGGTACAGTCCTTGGCAAGTCAATCTCCTTGTTAAGCAACTGCCGAAAATGCTGAAAAAAGGCTTGCAACGGCTTGACCATTCATGGTATAATTATTTTTGTGACAAACGGGCGGTCCTCTGCCGAAGCCATGCTTCCGCGCACGAACGTCTATGAAGGAAGGAGGCCCATGAAATGAGTGAAATCATTCGTTCCATCGAGAAGGCGCAACTCCGCACTGATCTGCCTACATTTGGCATTGGTGACACCATTCGCGTTTTCGTGAAGGTTGTGGAAGGCAGCCGTGAGCGTCTTCAGGCTTTTGAAGGCACTGTGATTGCCAAGCGTAATGGCAGCATCCGTGAAACGTTTACCGTTCGCCGCGTGTCTTATGGCATTGGCGTTGAGCGTACGTTCCCGCTGCATTCTCCCCGCGTGGATCACATTGAAGTGATTCGGCAAGGTAAGGTGCGCCGCGCCAAGTTGTACTATCTGCGCAACTTGCAAGGCAAAGCAGCCAAAATCAAAGAAGCCAAGCGCGTCTAAGAGAACTCGCCAAAAGCCGCTCGTTTCACGGGCGGTTTTTTTGATGGGCAAAACCGTGACAATGCCACAAAACCGTGGCAGCCTACGGCTCAATCTTGCATATCCCTTCCAAATCGAGTACAATAATGCGAACCGATTTCGCCAAGAGGAAAGGAGGCTCGCGATGAAGGGCTATGATCCGAAAGACGCGCTGGCATTTATTGTCGCTGGCGTGGACCAGAAAGAATTTCGAGGGATCGCTCCGAAAATCCCCTTCATGATCGAAGCCTTTATCATCTATGATTTGCACTTCATGCGCTTAACCGGCGTGCTGGATGAAAATGATGACAGCGGCGAGAATGAGTATGACGACGATGAGGCCTTTGACTATATTTTTGACGCGTATTTATCCGATCAGCCTTGCGACGACGATGCTGCCATGCAAGTGGCTAGCCTGCTAAACGCTTATATGGAACTGCAGTATGAATACTTGAAACAAAAAGGCTTGGCCTAGCCGCCTGCCCCATTTCCCATCCCGTGCAAAGGAGGTCTGCCAGGATGAAATGCCCCACATGCGGAAAATGGAACCAAGCGTCGCTGCCGCGTTGTTTTTATTGCGGCAAAACGCTTGCCAATGATGATTGGACCACGAACACCGTTCATGATCCTGCTTGGCGTTCAGACCTGAAAGATCGTGAAAAGCCCAATACCTATCTTCGCGTGGATCAGGACGGCGCCATGGATACCGCTTCCGATCCCCGAGACGATCTGGCCAAAGAAATGATGGACCTAAAGGTGCGTAAGCGCCGCGGAGAAGTCCAGCAAAAGCGGCTGCGCGCTTCCGCGGCGGAGCGCGGGCTGGCGCCTTCCGGAAGAACCGTTCGCACCACCAGCAACCGCGGCACCTTTTTTTCCGCCTATGATAATCCTGACGCCACACTCCGCCCCGTGGATCCCGGCCTGGTGGAAGAAGGTGAAATCGATCCAAACGCCCAAATCGTTTATACGGAAAAATACCGGCCCAGGGGCACGGGCCAAAAAGGAAAAGGATCGGGCCAGGATTACGGTTTCACCCAACGGGTGATGAACGTGAACGAGCCCTTGGAGGATCAGCCTGTTTATGATGGGTACCATGATACCAGCGCCTATCTTCCTTCTCAGTCTCGCCAGGACGAGTACGAGCATTCCCTGCGCATGCGCTCCACGGGGTCCTGGGCTCCGCGCCGGCTTGGCTTTCGCAGGCTGATGAGGACCGTGCTCATCCTTTCCGTTATTTTGGTTTTGGGCTGGATTGGCTGGAGTGTGGTTTTGCCCATTATAAACGCCAGCCAGGAACAAGATTTGCCCGAAGTGACCATTACCCCCACCATCCGCAACGACTTGGCCGCCCATACTATCACCATTCCCGGGGTCGATGGGCAGCGCATCACCATACGGGAATTACGCACCTCTGCCATTGTCACAGGCGGCGTGGCCACTTTTGATATTCCAGACCATATTTGGTACGACAATTTCGAGGACTACCTGCAAGAAACCATGACGGTAACCTTGACCCCCTATTTGATGACAGAAACAGGAAAACAGCAGCCCTTAAAGCCCATTGCTTACGATATCGATATTCCCCTGTCGCCCATTGACCTCAACACGCCGGACGCGCCGTATAAAATGGTGAGCACGGCCATGTATAACATCGTTTTTTATGTGCGCGAGGGAAGCAAAGTCACCATCAACGGGCAGGATTATTCCGACCTTGTGAATACCGAAGGCGGAAAGGTCAGCTATAACGCCACCGTGCAGCCCATTGGGGAAAACACCTATGATATAGTGGTTCGAAGCCAATATTGCCGCGAAAACTCCATGATGGTCACCCTTTATCGGGAGAAGCAGGATATCCCGCTGGATTTGGCATCGGATATCGCATCGCGCAGCATCGACAATGTGCTGACCATTCGCGCCACAACGCTTCCAGGCGCGGTGGTGAAGGTGCTGTCCCCCCATTCCGATTTGAACATCACCAACACGGCCGCCGACGGCTCCTTTACCTTCAAAGCCCTGTTTGATCATATCGGCAATAACACCATCACCATCACCGCGGATTATCCTGGTAAGCAAACCACCGTGGTGGAGCACGACGTGTACTACGTACCCTCCATTGACGACTATTCCAGAAAAGCCTGGGATATCGTGACTGAGTACAACGACCTGATGAACAACATCGAGGTTCGCAAAAAGAAAACCCAAATTTACGTTTGCAAAAAAGCCTACATACAGTCCATCGAAACCACAAAGCCCCAACGCGCTTTTGTAAACTGCGGCACTGAGGAAAAGCCCGTGATCATCTATGTGGAGAACTCCTCCCGCACCAACTGGGTGGAAGGCGAAACCTACGACCTCTATGCGGATGCCTTTGGCATGTACGACAGCAAACCATGGCTCGTCGCCCGCTATACCTATAGCAAGGGGGAAAAATAAAAAGGGCGCCTACCCTTCAAAGCCGGTGGCGTCAAAAGCGTTTTGAATATGGCAAATGCCTTCCTGGGTGATTTCCACCACATCAAAGCGGAGGGATCCAGTCCAATGGTTTTGGGCCAAATACATACTGGCGGCTTGCAAAAGCCGCCTTTGCTTTGCGGGCGTAATGGCGGTAAGCCCAGCCCCTTTCGGCGCGCGGCTTCGCGCCTTTACTTCTACAAACACCAATTGCTCCCCATCCCTGACGATGAGGTCAACTTCGCCATAAGGGGAACGGTACCGCCGTTCCAGCAGTACCATTCCCCTATTTTGCAAGTATGCTAATGCGTGATCCTCCCCCATCAGCCCTTTGGCATAGGAGCTCACACGCTGGTTATGCATTCGGGAAGCCTTCGTAGAGCGGGAAGCGCTTCATCATTTGAAGCACTTCCTGCTGCACGGCAGGGCAGACAGCTTCGCCTCCATCAATCACACGCTTGATAAAGCCCGCGATTTGCTCCATGTCGCTTTCCCCCATGCCCCGAGAGGTAACCGCAGGGGTACCCACACGCACGCCGCTGGTGATGAAGGGGCTCCGCTGTTCCCCAGGAATGGTATTTTTATTGACGGTGATGTTGCTTTGCCCCAGAAGCTGCTCCACTTCCTTGCCCGTGCGCTCGGTCTTGGACAGATCAATGAGCAAAAGATGATTGTCCGTTCCGCCGGAAACCATTTCAATGCCATTTTGGCGGAAGGCGTTTTCCAGTGCCTTGGCATTGGCAATGATCTGTTTTTGATAGGCCTTGAACTCCGGCTTAAGGGCCTCCAAAAAGCAAACGGCCTTGGCCGCGATCACATGCATAAGGGGGCCGCCCTGGGTACCGGGGAAAATAGCCTTGTCGATGGCCTTGGCGTATTCTTCCTTGCAAAGGATCAAGCCGCCCCGGGGGCCGCGCAGGGTCTTATGGGTGGTGGTGGTCACAAAATCCGCGTAGGGAACGGGATTGTCGTGCAGCCCCGCCGCCACCAAGCCCGCTATATGCGCCATATCCACCATCAGGTAGGCGCCCACCTCGTCCGCGATTTCCCGCAAGGGAGCAAACTGAATGCCCCGAGGGTATGCTGAAGCGCCGGCCACGATCATCTTGGGCTTATGCTCCCTGGCTAGGGCGCGCACCGCCTCATAATCGATATATCCCTTGCTCTCGTCCACGCCGTAAGGAACAAAATGATAGTATTTTCCGCTGATGTTCACGGGGCTACCATGGGTCAAGTGGCCGCCGTGAGACAGATTCATGCCCAGGACCGTATCCCCGGGCTCCAGCATGGCAAAATAAACGGCTGTGTTGGCCTGGGCGCCGCTATGAGGCTGCACATTGGCGTGCTCCGCGCCAAAGATCTGCTTGGCGCGCTCCCGTGCCAAATTTTCGGCCATATCCACATACTGGCAGCCGCCGTAATACCGTTTATCGGGATAGCCTTCCGCATATTTATTCGTCAAGGGGGAACCCATGGCTTCCATCACCGCGGGGGATACAAAGTTTTCCGAAGCAATCAGTTCAATATGCTCCCTCTGCCGTTTCACTTCCTCCTGGATGGTTTGAAAAAGCTCAGGATCGCTCGCCATGACATGAGAATAATTCAAAATACCTTCCCCCCGCATAGTTCATTCTTTTGAAAAACCGGTGTATTCAGGCCGAGCGACCCCGCAGCACATCCCAATAAGCGCTTACTGCTGCTTCCTTCCGGACCTGACAGGGTTCACACCTTGGAATCGCACAGGACTCAGCCGTCATCATACACACGGCCTATTTATTTTACACGAGAGCCCTCCAAAAGGCAAGTTTTTTTGCTGTTTGGAAAGTTTGCCCTTATCCCTTTTTGCGCACGTACTTCACAAGCACTTCCGACAGCTTTTCCATGTCCACAGGCTTGGTCATATGGGCTGTCATGCCATTTTGAAGCGCCTTGTCGATATCTTCTTTAAAGGCATTGGCAGTCAGCGCCACAATGGGAACGCTTTGGGCATCAGCGCGGTGGAGGGCGCGAATGGCGTTGGATGCTTCGTAGCCATCCATCTTAGGCATTTGAATGTCCATGAACACAATATCATAGGTGTTTTCAGGCGACGCTTTGAATTTTTCCACCGCATCCTCGCCGTCTACCGCTTCCTCAATCGCCATGCCGGAACCCTCCAGTAGCGCCATGACGATCATGCGGTTGATCTCCACATCGTCCACAAGCAGCGCGCGCTGGCCCACAAATTGGCCTTGAATGTCCAAGGTCTTGGCATCCACGGGCAGCGATTCAGCCTCGCCCTCCGTCAGCCAAATGGCGAAGGTAAAGGTACTCCCCTTGCCCAACTCGCTGTGCACCTGAATATCTCCGCCAAAGAGCTGCACAATGTGCCGACTAATGGAAAGCCCGAGCCCTGTGCCGCCATATTGCCTTGTGATGGTAGGATCCGCCTGCTCAAAGGGCTGGAAGATGGTCTTTTGCCGCTCTTCGCTGATCCCGATCCCCGTATCCTTCACCACAAATTCAAGAAGGGATTTGCCGTCCTTGCGGTCTTTGCGGGTGACACGGAACTGGATTTCCCCCAGCTCCGGCGTGAACTTCACGGCGTTCCCCAAAAGGTTGATCAGCACCTGCCGGAGACGAAGCGCGTCTCCCAGGAAAACAGAGGGTTGGAACGGCTCAAACTCCGTAAGGAACCGGATGTTCTTTTCATCACAGCGGGGCTTGATGATGGTGAAAACGGTGGAGTTCAGCTTTGGCAAATCCATTTCATCCGCCGTTAGCTCAATTTTCCCCGCCTCGATTTTGGATAGATCAAGAATATCATTGAGCAGGCCCAGCAAGTGTTGGGAAGAGGTTTCGATCTTGCGCACATGGTCTTGCACCTCGCCCACGTCCTGACTGGAAAGCGCAGGCTCGCCAAGCTCCCTTTGCACAATATTGGCCAGGCCGATGATGGCGTTCATGGGCGTGCGGATTTCATGGCTCATCCGCGCCAAAAACTCGCCTTTGTGCTGGTTGGCTCGGTTAGCGTCGCTCACAGCCTTTTCCAAGGCCAATTGATCCAATACCATCCTGGTCATGTCCATGGCAAGAACAATATAGCCTAGCCGCTTTCCATCCTTGGTAAGAAAATAGTTGGCCACGCCTTGCAAATAGCGGTTCGATTCCTTCACAAAAAAGATATCCGCTTCTCGGTTTTCCTCCAAGGCCAGGATTGGATCATAAACCGAACGGGGCGGAAACACGCTGTATAAAGAGAACGGCGCGCCAACCACGTCCGGCAAATGCAGATGAATATAGTCCAATCCTTCCTGGTTCATGTAAATGATCTTTTGGTTCATGTCCGTAATGGTCAAGGGGTTTTTCACACTATCTTCAATGCTGTCGGCCATGTCGTCAAAGGAATTGGCCAAGGTACTAAATTCGTCCTTGTCCTGGGCCTTAAAGCGGAAGTGCCGCTCGCCGGAACGGAAGCGGGAAATGCCCTTGATCAAATGCGTAATGTTATTGGTGATAAAGGAGGCCAGCCAAATGGCGATCAAAACCACCAGTACAATGATGGAAGAAGCGGTAATAAACAATTTGGTAAAGGTTTCTCCCAGATTGGCAGAAATGGCCCGGTCCAGCTTTGCCTGGGTTTCCTGGGCGGGGCGGGTAAAATCCTCCAACCCCGCGCCAATGGCCACAAAGCCAAAACCCCTGCGGGAATACTGGTTTTCCGGCGAAGGCGCGTAATGCCCCGTATAGTAGGGAATGGCAGCGGCAGTGGTGAGCTTGTACAGCCCGCTCCAAAGGATATAAAAGGAGCCGGAGCCGCCCTCCTCGGTCAGGTCCATCCAGCCGGTGCATTGCGGCGCGTTGTTCAAATAGCGGCCGTCCAAGCCCACCAACCCCTCCTTGGTGAGAATGGCGGCGGGTTTTTTGCTCCTGGATTGCGCGTCAAAGGTGGAGACGTTTTGAATAAAGTCGTTCCACTTGGGGATCCCGCTGGCTTGCCATGCCTCGTAAACAGAGGTTTCCAGCCAAGGCACCTCAGGGTCGCCGGTTTCAGGATCAAAGCCGACGATGGAATGATGGCGGGGGTGGCAAATGCTGCGGCATTGATAATCCCAAATAAAGGCATAGTTGCCCTCAAAGGCGCTGGGAAGGTCCGTATACCGCTCATTCATGGGCGTGATATGATCCACAAATTCCATAATATGATCGTGATTGAGGGCAAAGGTCACATAACCCGTCACCTTCCCCCAGGCGTCAGTGACTGGGGTTGCCCAGCGAACAATGCCTTCAAACCGCTGTCCGTTTGGATTTTCTCGGCCTGCAAAGGCCTGCTTTTCCGGGGCATAGGTAATGTCGTAGGCGCGGTCCGCAGCGGCCTTGGCCAGGGTTTCCGGCGTATACATGCCAATAAAATTTGAACCCACATAGGCGCCCGTCACATCGGACACATAGATTTGCCCGGGGGCAAGCTGCGTCAGTTCTTGAAAATAAGTTTCCGCTTTCACATAGGTGTTCGCTCTGTCCGAAACATTGCGAAGGGCTGGGTTCAGCGGATAATTCCGTTTGGTGGAGTTTGGCGATACATATTTCACCTGTTCATTGCCCTGTAAGTCGAGAAAGGTGATTTCGTCATACAAGGGAACTGCGTCATAGTCAAAATTTTCCGGATAGCGGTAGTGAAAGCCTTGCATATCATCGTTTTCGGGATTTGTGGATTCTCCCCCCAAATAGATAGGCGGGGGCGGGTCTGTTCTGACCCATTTTTTGCCCTCCTTATCCAGCTCCCAGTTCCCCTTTTGGATCAGGCGGCCTGTGCGGTTTTCGGAAAATTCACGGAAATTCTGTTCCGTGGGATCCAAGGAGGCCACATAAAGAATATCAGCGTCTCTGGCATAGAGAAAACTGGCCACTTCATTGGCGGTATCCGTGGTCAGGCGCTCGATATTTTCCACCGCGCTGGCATTGAGCGCCGCGGAGGAGTCCGCCACCGCAATATCGCGCAACAGGTTGCCCAGGTTCACAATTTGCTGCCAAGCGATCACCGTCAACAGCAAAATCGGGATCACCTTCACAACCAAAAAAATAATAATCAATTGCGCGCGCATGCTTAATCCCAGTTTCCCCAGGAGCCGCATGATGCGCGGCTGAATTGTCTGACCTGTCCTGTTCTTCACTTTGGCAGACCACCCTATGAAAAAATTAGACTATGGGCAAAGCGGATCGGCGGAAAAGGGAAACGGAGAACGCCGAAAAAATCTATTTCATTATAATCCAAATGGAAATTTTGTACAAGTCGAGCGACCTCAAAGCGGCTTTCCCTGCAAAACCTCCTGATAATCCTTACCGTTACGTCCCAGCAACTCAGGCGTGTTAAGCCCATACGGACACTGGGCCTTGCAATGGCCGCAACCGGTACAATGGGATATCCGGCCCATTTTTTCCTGCCATCGAGGCTCAAGCCACTGCCCAGAGGGAGAGCGTCGAAGTAACAAGGACATCCGGGCGCAGGTGGGAATGTCGATTTCAGCGGGGCAAGGCAGGCAATACCCGCAGCCCCTGCAAAAACTGCCGGATAGCTGGCGGCGGTCCGCTGTGATTCTCGCCTGCACTGCGGGCGTCATCGTAGGCGGACTTTGCATGAGCGCCACAAGCGCCTCCAATTCCGCTTCCCGCTGCAGTCCCCACAGTGGCAGCACCTGTGGATAGTTCGCGATAAAGGCATAGGCGGCCTCGACGTCCATGATCAATCCTCCGCAAAGGGCCTTCATGGCCAAAAACCCTACCTGGCTTTGTTCACAAAGCGAAACCAACTCCGCTTCCTTTTCAGTCGCCAAGTAGCTAAAGGGGAATTGGAGCGTGTCATAAAGCCCGCTGTGTACCGCTTCCCTGGCTACAAACAGGCGATGATTGGTCAGGCCGATAAAGCGGATCTTTCCCTGCTGCCTGGCTTTGAGCATGGCAGCATACAGCCCGTTCTCTTCGCCAGGCTTGGGACAAAAGGCAGGGTTATGGAATTGGTAGAGGTCTAGATAATCGGTCTTCAATAAGCGCAGGCTGGTTTCTAGGTCGCGCCAAAACTCCTGTGCGTCTTTGGCTGGCGTTTTGGTAGCCAAAAACACGTCCTTTCGAACAGACGAAAGCGCCAGCCCTATTTTTTCCTCGCTGTCGGTGTAGGAGCGGGCGGAATCAAAAAAGCGGATCCCATGGTCAAAAGCCTTTTGGAGCAGCTTGGCGGCTTCAGGGGCGGTCATCCGCTGAATGGGCAAAGCGCCAAAGCCATTTTTTTCGGTTTGAATGCGGGTTCTTCCCAGCGTCATCTTGGGCATACAGGGTCCCCTTTCGCAAAACTGGAGAAAGGAGTGAGGCTTTCTCACTCCTTTTAGACGGGATATTGGTTTTGCCACTCATCCATCAAAGTAGCAATCTCTTCCTCCGCCCCTGGATAACATACGATGAAGCGCATTCCCACATAGACGACCTTGCCAGTCCCCTGACCACTGCAAAACTGTTCCGCCAGCTGCTTGGCGCGGTTGCTGGAATCGAAATAGACCCAAAGATTCTCGCCGTTGATTGCTAGGCATTGCCAAACTGTTGCATCATAAATCGGAACCTTAGCGTCTGGATCTGTTTGCGCGAGGGGCGTGAGGGTGTATGGATCACCACGTTCAGCCAAGGAATCCAATAATGGTTGGAAATAAGAGACTTCCTCCCGAGCTTGGCAGGAAGGCAAAACAAAGGAAAGCAACACCAAACCGATTCCCAGCAAAGCGGCTTTCATTTTGCGCATCAGCATTCCCCCATCTTTGGTTTCTCGCCTGCCAGTATAGCATATGGACGGTACTGTGGCAATGTGATACAATCCTTTCAACATCGCTCCAAGGAGAGTGCCTATGCGTTGCAGCTGCGTCCAGTGTGACACCTATATGATCCAATCGGAAAGCGGGCAAACCGGATGTGTTTGCCCAGAATGCGGCTACCGCTGCCATGCCTGCATGGGCACCAATACCGTCATCAGCCGTGAGGATCTTTTCCGGCGCGGAGAAGAGCTCCTCCACACCTTGGGCTTGGAGGAACCCGCGGAGGCTTTTACAGAATCCCCAGATGCTCCAAGAGAATTTTAAGGCCAATCAGGATCAGTACGATTCCGCCCGCGACTTCCGCTTTGGTTTTGTATTTGACCCCAAACCGGTTGCCCAAAATGACCCCTGCGAAGCAAAGCACAAAGGTAATGATGGCAATCAAACCAACGGCAGGAAGAATGGGCATTTGGAAAAAGGCAAAGGAAATCCCCACGGCCAGCGCGTCGATGCTGGTGGCCACGGATAAAACCAGCAGTTCTCGATAATTGATCTTTTGATCCACAGGGCAGGCTTCCACGGGTTCGTCCTTGCTTTTTAGCGCGTCATAAATCATGCGTGCGCCGATGTAGGCCAGAAGCACAAAAGCGATCCAATGGTCAAAAGCCACGATATGCTGTTCAAATTGCTTGCCCAAAAACCAGCCCAGCAGAGGCATGATTCCTTGAAATAAGCCAAAAAAGAAAGCGATGACCGTTCCTTTTCCATAGTCCAGCTTTTTCATGGTCAGCCCTTTGCAAAGGGATACCGCAAACGCGTCCATGGAGAGCCCTACCGCGATCAGTACCAGTTCCATTCTCTCACCTCATGCAAAGCTCGGGTGCTATTGCAACACCCGAGCTTTTGACACAGGTGCGGCAAACGCCGCACATGAGTCTTGCTATTTCATGCAAGCCAGACCTAGACCGGTCAGCATGTTGACTTGCAACGTATTTCTACGCCAACTACTCCCTCATGAGCACGCCCATCATAGCGTATGAAGAAGGTTTTGTCAACTTGTCACGAGGTGATCCGAAAGGCGAACTATTCCTTTTGTTCAGGATGGCACATGCCAGCGCTGGGGCAATTGGCACAGCCGCAGCCACAGCTGGACTTATGCGCCAGCTTGTCTTTTAGGAGCTTTTTCGCCGCCAAAAGCACCGCTCCCAACACCAGCGTACCCACAATTGCGGTTGCCATTACGCTTCCACCTGCCTTGCCGATTTCAATGTGCGGGGTTGCTGTTCATAGGGGTTCTTGCGAAGGATCAAGTAAAGGAACGCGACGCCCATTAAGCAGGCCAGGCCGGTCGTCACCGTAAAGCCAGAGGTAAACGCCGCTCCCCATTGGTACACCATAAAGGCAATGGCATAGGCAAATGCGCAAAGGTACCCAATGGCGAACCAGGTCCATTTGGCGCTGTTCATCTCCCGCTTGATGGCCCCCATGGCCGCAAAGCAGGGCGCGCACAGCAGATTGAACAGAAGGAAGGAAAACGCGGAGAGCTGGGTAAAGTGCATGGCAATGGCCGAGAGGCTGTCAAAAGCGCCTTCTTCCACATATGCTAGCGCATCGCCGGCAACGCCGTACAATACCCCAAATACGCCCACCACTTCCTCCTTAGCCACCAGCCCCATGACGGTAGCCACCGAGGACTGCCAAGTGCCAAAGCCCAACGGGGCAAACACAGGCGCCAGCACGCCGCCAATGGCCGCCAGAATGCTGTGATCCATATTCTCCACCATTTGCAAGGAGCCCTCTACCACCCCAAAGGACTTGAGGAACCAAACGGAAACGCTGGCGCATAGAATCACCGTACCCGCCCGCCGGATGAAGCTGCTGCCACGCTCCCAAGTGCTGCGCAGCACATTGCGCAGGGAGGGCACGTGGTAGCTGGGAAGCTCCAGCACAAAGGGTGAGGGTTCACCGGCAAAGGCTTTGAGTTTCTTTAAGATCACGCCGCTTACGATGATCGAGGCTACACCAATAAAGTAGGCCGCAGGCGCTACCCACCAGGCGCCGCCGAAAATCGCGCCGCTGATCAGCGCAACAATGGGCATTTTCGCGCCGCAAGGGATAAAGGATGTGGTCATAATGGTCATTCTGCGGTCTTGCTCCGTCTCGATGGTCCGCGAAGCCATGATCCCGGGAACCGAGCATCCGCTGCCGATGAGCATAGGGATAAAGCTCTTGCCGGACAGGCCAAACCGGCGAAACACCCTGTCCATAATAAAGGCGACCCGGGCCATATAGCCAACATCCTCCAAAATGGCCAGCAGGAAAAACAACACCAGCATCTGTGGTACAAAGCCGATCACAGCCCCCACTCCGCCGATGATACCATCGCAAATGAGGCCGGTCAGCCAATCCGCCGTGCCCAGCGCCGGAAGCCACTGCGAAAGAGGCGCGATGATCCACTCTCCAAAGAGGGTGTCATTGGTGAAATCCGTCACCATTGCGCCGACGGTTGTGACGGAAAGATAGTAGACCAGGAACATCACCAGGGCAAAAATGGGTAGCCCCAGCAGTCGATTGGTGACCACCTTGTCAATACGGTCGGAAAGGGTTAGCGAGCCCTTGGGCTTGCCGTGCTTCACTGATAGGCCCATGAGCTGATGGATATAGGCATACCGCTGGTTGGTGATGATGGACTCCGCGTCGTCGTCCATTTCCTGCTCACAACGGACGACGGCCTCTTCAATGCCTTGCAGGAGGTTTGGGGGCAATGCCAATTCCTTTCTTACCTTCTCGTCCCGTTCAAATAACTTGATGGCATACCAGCGCGCCAAATGGTTTTCCACGATGCCGCCCATGTGCACGCACCCATCGGCGTGATGATGGTGCTCGTTTCGCTTGCCGCTTTCATCATACTCGGCATGGGTGATGTAATCCTCAATATGAGCCAAGGCGTGCTCCACGCTGCCCATAAACACATGGGGCGGCTCCGCACGCTTGTGTTCCTTAGCACTGGAAAGAGCCGCCTGCACGGCCTCTTGCAGCCCAATGCCTTTCAGCGCAGAGGTTTCCACCACCGTACACCCCAAAGCAGACCCCAGCTTTTGCAGATCAATCCTGTCGCCCGCTTTTCGGGTCACGTCGATCATATTAAGCGCCACCACCATCGGAATGCCTAGTTCCGCCAACTGAGTGGTCAGGTACAGGTTGCGCTCCAAATGAGTGGCGTCCACAATGTTGAGAATCGCATCCGGCCGATCAGTGACCAAATAGTTACGGGCGATCACCTCTTCCGGCGTATAGGGTGAGAGGCTATAAATGCCAGGCAAGTCTTGGATCATGACGTCAGGGTTGCTTTTCAGCCGCCCTTCCTTCTTCTCCACGGTCACCCCGGGCCAATTGCCCACATACTGGGAGCTGCCAGTCAAGTCGTTAAACATGGTGGTTTTTCCGCAGTTGGGGTTTCCTGCTAACGCAATTTTCATTTGCATGCAAATTCCTCCTTGTTAGTCATGACTAATCATTGCGGAAATCAAGAGTTTACTCTACCTCAATCCATTCCGCATCCGCTTTGCGAAGGGAAAGCTCATAATCACGAACGGTCAACTCCAGCGGATCCCCCAGCGGAGCGAGTTTACGCACATACACAGGTGTTCCCTTGGTGATTCCCATATCCATGATCCTGCGCTTCAAAGCGCCTTCGCCATGCAGTTTCTTCACCGTAACCGTATCTCCTACGCAAGCGTCCCTGAGTGTTTTCATTCCTTTTCCTCCTCGTGGATTCTCTTTTGATGAATAGATAGCCGCCCTCTAAACCATGATGCGCGATGTCATGGTGTGATCCAAGGCCACACGCCCGCCCAATACGGAAAGAATCATATTCTCTCCCAATTTATTGACCACTTCCACTTGTGCGCCAACCACAAAGCCCAACTCCGCCAGGCGCTGGCGCACCTCGTCTTTTCCGGTGACTTTCTGAATGACGGATGTCTCCCCGACTTGCAATAGGCTAAGCGGCATGCTCACTCCTCCTTTGGAATCGCTCCAAAATGATCATTGTTAGTCATCGCTAACTCTTAACGCTTTTGGAGTTTATCATGACTAACCACAAATGTCAAGGGCTTATTCCCAAAATGCTCATGCCGCCCGATTCTGTTTCCCGCATTGAAAAATTGGGGGTTCTATGGTAAGATGAACGCAATGAAGGGGGCTTGGGAATGCATATTCACGAATCCTCGGAAGACTATTTGGAAATGATCATGATGCTCCGTGAGCAAAAAGGCTATGTTCGTTCCGTGGATATCGCCGCCGCCCTGTCGGTGACCAAGCCATCGGTGAGCCACGCGATGAAGCAGCTGCGGGAAAACGGCTACATCACCATGGATGAAGAGAATTACATTTTGCTCACCGTCGCGGGAGAGGCTGTGGCCAGGCGTATTTATCAGCGGCATCGCACGTTGATGGAGTTCCTGATGTCGCTGGGCGTTGCAGAAAAAATAGCCTATGAGGATGCTTGCAAAATTGAACATGATTTAAGCGAGGAGAGCTTTGAAGCCCTTTGCCACCACATTGAGCAGGGAAACCCGAAGCCGCAATAGTACACCCGCGCCTATGCACACTAAGCGGGCACAATGAGCGGGATTTTCACATTGCGCGGCTTCTATGCCCATGCTATAATACCGGAACAGAGTCTGTTCTTAGGAGGCACAAAATGAAAAGACGCATTGGTATCCTCACCAGCGGCGGAGACTGCCCCGGATTAAACGCCGCTATCCGTGGCGTCGCCCGAGCGGCCTATGCCTTGTTTGACGCGGAAATCGTGGGCATTCGCAATGGTTATGGCGGGTTAATCGAAGGCGACTACCAGGAAATGAGCATTAAGCAGTTTTCAGGCATTCTCACCCTGGGAGGAACCATTCTAGGGACCAGTCGCCAGCCCTTTCGCAACATGCGAGTCATCGCGGATAATGGTGTGGACAAGGTCGCCGCCATGAAAAAGACCTATAAGGATCTCAAGCTAGACTGTTTGGTGACCTTGGGCGGCAACGGTACCCACAAAACCGCCAATCTTCTCAGTGAAGAAGGCTTGAACGTGATCGGCCTCCCCAAGACCATCGACAATGATATCTTTGGCACAGACTTTACCTTCGGCTTCCATACGGCGGTGGACATCGCCACGGAAGTGATTGACCGGATTCACACGACTGCCACCAGCCATGGGCGTTGCATGGTCATTGAAATTATGGGCAACAAGGCAGGTTGGCTGACCCTCTATGCCGGCTTGGCCGGCGGCGCAGATGTGATCCTGCTTCCCGAGATCCCTTATGATATTCAAAAAGTAGCCCACGTGGTGGAAGAGCGTGCCAAGAGCAAAAAGGCCTTCTCCATTCTCGCAGTCGCCGAAGGCGCCATGAGCGTGAGCGAAGCCAAGATGAAAAAGAAAGAGCGGGAAGCCTACCGCGCCTCTTTGCCTTATGATTGTGTCAGCAAACGGATTGCGGCAGAGCTGCAAGAATTGGTGGGGGTGGAAGCCCGCAGTGTGGTCCCCGGGCATATCCAGCGCGGCGGAAGCCCCAGCGCCTATGACCGGGTACTATCCACACAATTCGGCGTTCATGCCGCCGAATTGATTCGGGATGAAATCTATGGCGTGACCGTGGCTTTAAGCGGAAATCGTGTCATTCATAACAAACTGAAGGATGTGGCGGGCATTCCCAAGCCCGTACCCGGGGATGACGTAGTAATCCAGACCGCACGAAACATGGGAATCGCCATGGGCGATTGACGGCTTTTGTGCTTTGAGAGGATTCTTCCTCCCAAATCCTCCCATTTGCGTCCTAACGGCAGTACGCATTTTCCCCGAAAACCGCTTTTGAGCAACGTCTCTTCCCAAGTAAGGATCCTCTAGTGGATGTTATGCCCTGCCTCGGCCGCTTTCACCCTGCCCGTGGGTGGAGGCGGTTTTGGTTTTGCGCCGAGGAAATACGATGGGCAGAAACACAAACACCAAGCAAACCAAACCAATCGCCGGATACACGCCCTCCACAATGCCCGCAAACCCGATGACCGAAAAAAGAAGCGGCGTACCCAGAGTGACTGCCCCTTGCCACCATTTTTGCGGAAGATGACATTCCGCCATTTTCCGCAAGGTTCGCAGGACGGCGATGGAGGTGGTGAACACCGCAAGGTATAAAACCAGCGCGCTTAAGTAGAACCCGCCTTGCCCAAGTCGGCTTAAAAGCTGCACAATGGGAAAGGCTGCGCTCTGCAGTTCGGGATGCTGTTGGAGCACATAATTGCACATAAGAAGCAGCGCCGTGAGAATCGCCGCAAACCATACCACGGTCCTGCACATTTTTCGAACGCTGGTTTGGGCGCATTCGCAGACCACGCCCAATGAAATGGCCATGTTCATACAACAATAGGCGATCACCGACAAAAAAGCCCTGCCAACCCAAGGTAGGCGTAGCGGCCGCTCTATGGCCACCCACTCCCCGGCTTGCGAGCCGTTCACCATCACCAAAAGATAAGCCGCGAGCAACGCAAGGGTCAAAAATCCGCTGATGGCCGCCAGGGGCTTAATGCTCTTTTGGGAAAGAATCCATGAAAACATCAGCGTCGCAAGAGTACCTAGGGGATATGCCCCGTGCACAGGCAGCACCAACGCCACCAATTCCCCCGAGGCAGAGATCATTGCCCCCCCAATGATGGCCATCAAAAGAAGCATGCAGCCTTCCCCCAAGAAGCGCAGCCAGCCCGGATGGTTTTCATAAATAGCGCACCACTCCCCTGTGTTTCCAAAAGCCCGGAGCCTGCGCATGGTCAACAGGAATAGCGCCGACATGGTTGCGACCGCAACCCCGATCAACGCCCAGGACAATATTCCATATTGCGTAAAGAAAGCCATAATTTCCCGTCCGGAGGCAAAACCCGCGCCAATGATCGCTCCGATACAAGCCAGTGCGCGGTCCGTCTGTCGATAGCGCATGCCTATCTCCCTCTCAAGATTTGTGCCTGGGTGTGCAACCCCAATCAAACCCCTCGCTGAAGAATATGCGCTTGAGAACATCCCATGCCTTTATCCCTTTCTGCGTCAAAAAGCCCTTGCTGGTTTTTCAGCAAGGGCCTAGAAAGTGGAACGTATTTATTTTTTGCTCGGTCTGCGCAGGAAAGCCGGAACACCCAAATCGTCACGCTCTGCAGCGGGCGGCGGCATATGATCCGCCATAGCAGGCTGCGACATCTGCTGGGGCTGCCCCATGGGCATTTGCTGCGTGGGCGCCTGGGGCTGCATGGTAGGCATCCCCTGATATTGCTGCCCATATTCCATCTGGGGCATGCCTTGCGTCTGCGCGTTAGGATAGGCGGGTTGCTGTGGCTGCTGCATGGAATAATCCGGCATGCCCTGCCCATAGGGCTGCTGGGGCTGGTAGCCTTGGCCATAAGACTGCTGATAGGCCGTGGGCTGCGATTGCTGCATCACCTGCGGCATGGCGGCCGGCGTGGGGATATGGCTGGTTCCGCTCATATAGCTGGGAATATCGTTCATGGAACGGTCATCGTCCATGGGCAAATCAAAGCTCATATCCTCATAGGAGGGCGTGGGATACTCCTGATGGATCAGCGGCGTTCCCTGGGAATGGAAGGAAGAGGAGAAGTTGGAGCGGGTATCTCCCCCGCCAAAGCTGCGGGACCAATCCCTATCCAGGCCAGGCTTTGCCTTGGCCGTTTCCTTCTGGGGGAACGGCGTTTTTTCAAAACCTGTGGCAATGACGGTGATGCGGACCTCATCTTGCATGTTTTCATCGATGCCCGCGCCAAAAATAATATTGGCTTCGCTGTCTGCAGCTTGCATCACCAGGTTGGCGGCCTCATTGATATCGATAATGCTCATGTCCTCGCCGCCGGTGATGTTGATGAGCACTGCCCGGGCGCCGTCGATATTGGTTTCCAAAAGCGGGCTTTGGATCGCGTTCTTGGCGGCTTCCACCATGCGATTTTCGCCCTTGCCGTTGCCAATACCCATATGGGCCAAGCCGCCGGATTCCATCACAGTTTTCACGTCCGCGAAGTCCAGGTTGATGAGCGCGGGAACGGCGATCAGATCGCTGATTCCTTGAATACCCTGCCGCAGCACATCATCCGCAATGCGGAAGGCTTCCAGCATGGTGGTACCCTTGGTCACCACTTGAAGGAGGCGGTCATTGGGAATCACCACCAGGGTATCCACCCGCTGCTTTAGGTCAATAACGCCCATCTCCGCGTTCTTCATGCGTTGCTTGCCTTCAAATTGAAAAGGCTTGGTCACCACGGCAATGGTGAGGCAATTCAAATCCCGGGCGATTTCCGCCACGATAGGCGCCGCGCCGGTACCGGTGCCTCCGCCCATACCGGCGGTTACAAAAACCAGGTCAGCGCCTTTAATCGCTTGCGCGATTTCCTCACGGCTTTCTTCGGCCGCCCTGCGGCCAATGTCCGGCACCGCGCCAGCACCTAAACCCTTGGTGAGCTTTTCGCCAATTTGGATGGTTGTGCTGGCCTTGCTCAGCGCCAACGCCTGCCGGTCCGTATTGACGGCGATAAACTCAACGCCCTTCAGGCCGGCATCCACCATGCGGTTGACAGCATTGTTGCCCGCGCCGCCGCAGCCGATGACCTTTATTGTCGCAAAACTTTGTTGATCTTCAATTTGAAATTCAAGCACAGTGCATCCCCCTAGTCTTTGTTTTCCTTCTTTGGTGTGGCTCCGCTTGCGCTTAGCCTCCCAGCAGGCTCTTAAAGAAATCCTTTACGCCGCCTGCCACTCCACTTGAGGGCACGTTTCGCGATTCAATCGTATCAATGATCAGATCCATCAGTCCCATGGCGCTGGCATAAATGGGGCTTGACAGCTTGATGGTACGCTTTATCGTCTCCCGAACGGGCTTGTCCAGCTTGCCGGACAAGTAGTCGCGCCCGCCACGGTTTAAGCTAAGCCCACCGCCAGTTAAATAAATGGTGGACCAATTGCCCAGCTTAATGCCGCTTTCATCAATGCATTCTTTAATCAGCTCCGCAATCTCATCCACGCGAGGCTCCAGCACCGCCGCCACCTGGTCTTGGGAGAAGGTTTCCGTCTTGACCCCATCACCACTGGACACTGCATAGGATTGCGTAATTGTGGATATTCCATACACGTAATCTCGTTTGATTTGCTCTGCGGAAGAGAGTGGAATGGAAAGCCCCTCCGCAACATCGGCGGCAATATGCCCGCCGCCTACGGGCAGGGTTTTTTGAAAAATCACCGCATCGCCTTCCACGGCCATCACATCGGTGCAAAGATAACCAATGTCAATCAAAAGAGCCGTGCGGTCTCGGTCCTCTTCCAGCAGATAGAGCATGGCTTCGCCTGTGGAGCTGCTAAAGAAGCCGCTTACCGTAATGTTCATATCGCGCAGCCGCGCCATCACATCGTCCAAAAAGAAAGTGTCCGCCACCACAAAAGAAACCAGCGCTTTCAGTTCCGTCCCTTTTTGTCCAACAGGTTCCAGCGTTTTTTTGCCGCCGTCCACCATAAACCAGGCAGGACTGCGATGCACGACCACGCCACGAACCGGGGAGAGCTGCTTGTCCGCGCCCGCAAAAATCTTTTCTACATGGCGGGCGGTGACCCTGGGATCGGCGCCTTGGATGGTCACAGAGGTTTCCACGGCATACACCCTTGTAAATTCCCCGGGAACGCCTACATTGATTTCGCGAATCTTGTGCTTGGATTGATTTTCCGCTTCATTGATGGATTTTTGAATCGCCTCGTTCAAAAGAACGGGGTTATTCCATTCGCCCTCCAAAAATCCATCGTATGCGGAAATCCCCGCGCCAACGATGTCGCAACGCTGGGTGCCGCTGGTTTCAGCCACGAGCGTTACGATTTTACTTGTGCCAAAATCAATTGCTGCGATGGTTGATTTCATAACAAAGCATTCCCCTGTTCGTCAGGAATCAGCAGCAAGCTGGACTTGCGTGCAAATACCCTGGGTGGTTGACCGATGCAACCTATATCACAACATACACCCAAAGTATCATTGTTTATTGTAACCTGTTTGCCAAGAATTCGCAAGTGAAATCCGGTCTTTTTTTCACTTTTTTGGATATTCCTTTGTAAAATTTTGCAAAGAGATCCGCATGCGTCTTTGTAAAATCCGTGCTATAGGGAACACCTCCTTGGGGTTAGCGTTCTGGGGTATATTTGGCATCCTCCGGAATGGAGACATCCAAAATTCCCGATGTTTTTCCCAACTGCCGTAAATAGGCCATATCCGTGCGCAGGGCGCCGATCTTAGCGCGGATATGCTGCCCGTTCCCCAGGCGAATGGTGATTCCATCGACAGTCATCAAGTATAGGTTGTCCGGCACGGTGAGATTCAATTCCGAAATTTGGGAAATATATAGCTGCAAGCCCAATTCCATCATAATGGATTGATACGCGGAAAGCTGTTTTTGTTCTTTGACTTCCAGAGGTTGTCCTACACGGATGTTACTGATCTGAAAGCCCGTAACCACGGGAATGCCTTCCGGCAGAAGCAAGGAATTGCTTTCTTCCATCACAAGCCCCTGCTCATCCAACATATACTGAATGCCTAGCCACTGAAAAGCCGCCACGTGCGCCCGCTCCCGCACATAAAGGTAAATGGTGCTTGGATACTCTTTTTGGATTCCCTTTAGCTCCAGCGTATGGTCCGAGGCCAGATTCCGCCGGATCTCCGCCTCGTTGATGGCAAAGATGTTCAGCCCCTGCACAAGGCCAGAGGCCTCGGTGATCTGCTGGGGCGTCTTTGTTTTATTGCCCACCACATATACGGTTTTCAGCCGAAACACCGTCCCTTGCAGCACAAGCAGCGCCACCACCGCACAGACCAACAGAAAAATCAGCCGTCCCAAAAGGGAGTGGCTTCTTTTTCTGGGGGCTTCCTTTTCCAGCGGAATCCTTGGGGAACGGCGCGGCAAGCGGCTGGTAGAGCCGTTCTCCGTCAACTCTTGTTCCCACCCCTCATCCTCAGGCTGGGAAGGGTGCTGGTAGGCGTAGGTGTATTCTCCGTATGCCTCAAACTGGTCCAGGGAATCTTTGGCGGAATCGCCGCGCTTTCGCTTTGCTTTGCTCACAGTATCTCTCCTTGGGGGTTGTATCTCTTGCTTTCCCTTACAGGTCTTTTTCACGCCGGATGTCCGCCCCTAGCGCGGATAGCATGTGTTCCAACCGCTCATAGCCGCGGTCAATGAAATGGGCGTTTTCCACAATGGTTTCCCCTACGGCTTGGAGTCCCGCAATGGCCAGCGCGGCGCCGCCCCGCAGATCACGGGCGGATACGCGGGTACCATACAGCGCCTCCACGCCTTGGATGATCGCCGTTCGCCCGTTGATCACCACATTGCCGCCCATGCGGTTCAGATCGCCCGCGTGGGTATAGCGGTTCTCAAACACATTTTCCACCACAATGGAGGTTCCCTTGGCCATGGTGGTCAGCGTCAGCATCTGCGCCTGCATATCCGTAGGGAAGCCCGGGTGTGGCTGGGTTTGCAGTTGGGTAACGGCATTTAACCTGGCGGGAGCATTCAAGGTGACCTGCGTACCCTTTTCTCCAAGCACACATCCCATTTCCTGCAGCTTGGCGAAAATCGCCATCATATCCGGGCAGGGGACGTTTGTCAGCTTGATATGCCCACCCGTGGCCGCCGCCGCCGCCAGCAGGGTACCCGCTACAATCCGGTCGGGCATGGGCCGGTAGGTGCAGCCATGGAGGCTTGTTACACCTTCCACACAAATGCTGTTGGTTCCTGCTCCGCTGATCCTTCCGCCCAGGGCGTTGATGTAGTGTTGCAAATCCACGATTTCCGGCTCGCGGGCCACATTATGTAAATAGGTCTTTCCGCGAAGCTGCACTGCCGCCATCATCACGTTTTCCGTAGCGCCTACGCTGGGATAATCGAAATGAACAGACGCGCTTCGCATATTGCTTCCGTCGCAATAGATCATGCCGCCTTCTTCACGAATGCGGACCCCCAATTGCCGCAGGCCGTTGAGGTGCAAATCAATGGGGCGCATGCCGATTTCGCATCCCCCGGGAAAGGTTACGGTGGCTTTGTGAAAGCGGGAAAGAATGGGGCCCAGCATAAAAATAGAAGACCGAATTTTTTTAGCCAAGTCATCGGGCATTTCAAAGCTGGAAATTCCCTGTGGGTCAATTTTCAGCTCCCTGTCGCCTTCTGTCACGCTACAGCCCAGGGTACGCAAAATGTCCGCCATGTACTTGATATCGCTCAATTTGGGGCAGTCCAAAAGCGTGGTCCGGTCGTCGGTCAAAATGGAAGCGGCCATGATGGGAAGCACCGCGTTTTTCGCTGGCTGCACAGTCCATTCCCCATCCAAACGCCGTCCTCCTCGGATTCGTAAGGAGTCCATATCCTCACCCCCGTCAAGCATTGCATAGTGCATCCTATGCCGTGCCTAGGCAATGGTGAGGGATTCCCTCAAACCCTGTATCCGCGGTACTTGGAAACGTTCAAAAGGATTCCCACCGAGGCCAAAAGGATGGTAACCGAGGTGCCTCCCGCGCTGAAAAAGGGTAGGGGCAAGCCGGTGGTGGGTAAAATGCCGATGACCACTCCAATATTGATAAACGCCTGCACGGCAATCATGGCCGTGATTCCAGCGGCCAACAAACAGCCAAACCGGTCCGGACAGTTCACCGCGATGCGCATGCCCGCAAAGGCAAAGGCGACGAACAAAATGATCACCACCACGCACCCGAATAGTCCAAAGTCTTCGCCGATGATGGCGTAGATAAAGTCGCTTTCCGGATAGGGAAGGTAGGAAAACTTCTGCCTCCCCTGCCCCAGCCCCCTGCCGAACAAACCTCCCGAGCCAATGGCGATCAGAGATTGGGAGAGCTGGTAGCCCTCGTCACTCATTTGGGCGAAGGGATCGCGGAAGGAAAGCAGTCGCTCCCTGCGGTAAGGCTCGCTCCAGGCATAGGCAAAGCCCACAGCCAGCCCGCCAACACCCATGAGCCCCAAATGCCGCCATTTAGCGCCCGCGATGAGCATCATCAAAACCGCCACAATCATGATGCTGCCAGCGGTGGACAGATTGGGCTGCTCCAAGATCAGCAGGAACATCACCGCCGGAATCAGCAAAAGCGGCACAATGCCCGTCCAGAACTTTTTGATTTGCTGATAGCGAAAGGATAAGGTGGCGGATAGATAGATGATGGAGGTCACCTTGGCAAACTCCGAAGGCTGAAAGCTAAGCCCTCCCAGGTTCAGCCACCGGCGGGAGCCGTTTCGAAACACGCCGATGCCTGGAATCAGCACCGCCACCAGCAATAGTACACTGATTACAAGCCCAATGGCCACTACCTTGGGTTGCCGCCAAAAGGTATACGGGATCCTGGAGGTCACCCACATCATTACGATGCCCAGCCCAATGCCAAGGAGCTGCCGCTTGACTTCCAGCAGCGCATCCCCTTGGTCAATGGCCTGATAGTAGGTGGCGCTAAAAAGCGCTACCAAGCCAGCCAGCAAAAGCAGGGTTACCATCAAAAGCAGCGTCCGGTCCGCTTGACCGTAAAGGGTGGGCATCCGTTTTTTCTTTCGCTCAATCTTGTCCGTCAGCGCTTCATGCGTCACCATCAAAAAAACCCCTCTCCCTATGAAAAAGATACGTTCCTCTTTTGTACGTGATCTTTCCCTTGGGGGAAGGGCAAAGGTGTTAGGAAAGCTGGTTGACCAATTCTTTGAACGCTTCTCCGCGATGCTCATAATCGCGGAACATATCAAAACTGGCGCAGGCTGGGGAGAGAAGCACATTGCCGCCCGCCACCGCCAGTTCCCGAGATTTTTGAACGGCCTCCTCCATGCTGTAGGCCCGCGTCACCTTCGTGTATCCGGCCTCTTCCAAACAATGGCAGATCTGCTGGGCGGTTTGGCCAATGGCCACCACATTTTCAATGGTTCCCGAGGCCAGGATCTCCTGGCAAAGGGGCATGAAATCGGTATGCTTATCATACCCGCCCAGAATCAATACCGTGGGCGCTTTCATGCTTTGCACCGCTTTGAGGGTGCTGTCCACATTGGTGCCCTTGCTATCGTTGATGTAAACCACGCCTTGGAATACGCGCACCTTTTCAATGCGGTGCTCCACGCCGGTGAAAGATTGCAGGGTATGGCGAATCACCGGCGCGGGCACTCCCATAGCGGCGGCCATGGTGGTTGCCGCCAGCGCATTTTCCAGGTTGTGAGGCCCTGGGATCAAAATGGTGTCGGCATCACAAATCGGCTTCTTCACTCCGCCGGAAGTCCAGATGATTTTGCCGTTTTCCACACAAGCGCCCTCGGTCACGGGCTGGGTGCGGCTGAAGTACATCACCTGACTTTTGATTTTCGGGGCCATTTTGGCAATGAGGGGGTCGTCCAGGTTCAGGACAGCCACATCGGCTTCCGTTTGGTTTTCAAAAATCCGTTGTTTGAGCTTGCTGTACTGGGCCATGGTGCCATGGCGGTTCAGGTGATCCTCCGTGATGTTCAAAAGCGCCGCCACCCGGGGCCGAAAGGTTTTGATGCTCTCCAGCTGAAAGCTGGACACTTCCGTAACGACGATGTCATCCTTCTTGCTGCTCAGCGCCACAGCGGAAAGCGGATAGCCGATATTCCCCGCCACATACGTCACGCGGCCAGCGTTTTCAAACATCTTTCCCAGCAGCGTTACCGTGGTTGTTTTTCCGTTGGTGCCGGAGATGGCCAGCACCTCGCCTTGCAATTGGGAAAAGGCCAATTCCATTTCCCCGATCAGAGGGATCCCTTTTTCTTTGGCAGCCAGCACCACAGGCGCGTCAATGGGCACGCCGGGACTAATGACCACGCCGTCCACATCACAAAGCAGTTTCACCGCGTCTTCGCCCAAACGAAACTCACAGGCCGTGCCCTTAAGCGGATCCAATTCCTCTTGAAAGGCCTCCGCCTTTTTGCTGTCGGATAAAATAGGGGTAGCGCCATGCCGCAAAAGCAGCTCCGCAGCAGCGATCCCGCTACGCGCCATGCCCACCACCAAAATGCGTTTATGTTCAATCTTCACCCTTCCACCTCCTCAAAGACTTGCATTCGTTTAGGGAAGCAAATTGATGGACAAAAGCGCGATCAGAGACAAAATCCCCGTGACAATCGCGTACATGGCCACCACTTGTTGTTCACTCATGCCTGACAACTCAAAATGATGGTGAATGGGCGACATCTTAAAGATCCGTTTCCCATGGGTCAGCTTGAAGTAGGTTACCTGGATCATCACCGACAGGGAGGACATAACCATGGTAAAGGAAATGAGAAGCATAAAAAGCGGCATGCGCAAAAGCATGGCCATGCCCACCGTGGCGCCCCCGATGAACATGCTCCCCGTATCGCCCATAAAGACCAGCGCCGGATAATTGTTAAACCGCAAAAAGCCCATGCAAGCTCCGGCCAACGCCATGGCAAAAATGGCCAGATTTTGATAATTCCCAATCCATTGCGGCTGCAGCGCCACGCCCAAAGCAATGGAGACAAACACCGCCATCATACCCCAGGCAATGCTGCCGATGACCGCCACGCTGGAAAGCAACCCATCCAGGCCGTCCTGCAAGTTGGCGCTGTTGATGATGAACATAATGACCAGCGTCATCAGCGGAATATAGAAAATCCCCAAATCCCATTCCGTGTTGAAAAACGGAATGATGATTTTGCTTCCTACCATGGGGTTCAAATAGCAGTAGGTGGAGAAGGCCAAGCCCAAAAGCACCTGCCCTACCACCTTTTGCCACCAAATCAGGCCCAGGCTCCGCTTCTTGACCACCTTGATGTAGTCGTCCACAAAGCCAATGGCCATGCTCAAAAGGGATACGCACAAAAGCGCCAGCATGAAATCGTCCTTGCCATACCAGCTGTCGTGCAAAAGAAACGCTACCAGGCATGCGACCACCGAAAACATAATTCCGCCCATGGTCGGCGTGCCCTGCTTGGTCTTGTGGCTTTGTGGCCCCAATTCATAAATGGTTTGTCCAAACTTGAGCTTGCGCAAAACAGGCAATACCCGCGGACCGATCAAAAGCATGGCAATGACCGATAAGACAAGCGCCAGAATCAATCGAAGCATGTATGCACTCTCCTTGGTAACGGTTTATCCGCGAAGTTCCCCCAGAAGCTCTTGCACCACGAGCTTTTCATCGAAGGGACGCTTGACACCCATAATGTCTTGGTAGGTTTCGTGCCCCTTGCCCGCCAAAATGACCACATCGCCCTCCTGGGCCATCTCAAGCGCATAGCGAATGGCCTCCTTGCGGTTTTCAATGGTGGTGTACTTCCCGCTGGTTTTGAGCATGCCCTTTTCAATGGCCGCCAGGATAGCGTTGGGATCCTCAGTACGAGGGTTATCGCTGGTTAAGATCGAAAAGTCCGCCAAACGGCCGCTGATCTCCCCCATCAAGGGCCGTTTGCCCTGGTCGCGGTCCCCGCCGCAGCCAAAGAGCACGATCACCCGATTTTTGGTAAATGCCCGTACCGTGGTGAGGATGTTTTCCAGCGCGTCCGGCGAGTGGGAATAGTCTAAGATCACCTTGTAGGGGGTTTTGGTCTCCAGCATTTCAATGCGCCCAGGAACAGCGCGGACGCTTTCCAGCCCCGCCTTGATGGCCTCCCGATCAATGCCCAAAATCATGGCCAGCGAGGCGGCGGCCAAAGCGTTGTAAACATTGAACATGCCTGTCATTTGCATGCGAATGCTCATGGTTTCCAGGCCGCGCAAAAGAATATCAAAGGAAACCCCGTTTTCCGTGATTTCAATGTCCCGGGCAAAGACGTCCGCATTGGCGCTGATGCCATAGGTCAGGTAGGGAATTTGGATATCGTCCAAGATTTCTTGGCTGGTTTCTTCATCTGCGTTCAACGCGGCATTGAGCACCATTCCGTGCATGAAAAAGCTCTTTTTGGTGTGAAAGTAGTTCTCCATGGTTTCAAAATAGTCCAGGTGGTCTTGAGACAAATTGGTGTAGCAAGCCGCCTCAAAGGTAAGCCCATCCAGGCGGTGCATATCAATGGCATGAGCGCTGACTTCCATGCTCACCGCCTCTACTCCCGCATCCCTCATCTGGCGCAGGCAACGGTGCAAATCAATAGGATCCGGCGTAGTCAGGTTGCTTGGGATCTTTTCCTCGCCGATCATATTGCCGGTGGTGCCGATCAAGCCGGTCCGAAAACCGGCCTTTTCCAAAATCGACTTGAGCAAAAAGCTGGTGGTGGTTTTTCCCTTGGTGCCCGAAACGCCCACCAGGCGCATACCCCGGGCAGGATGCCCAAAAAAGGCGGAAGCCACATAGGCCATGGCGGAGCGCACATTTTCCACACGGACTTGCGGAAGCTCGCAATTTTCTATCATTTGGGATACCACCAAGGCCACGCACCCGTTCTGGGCGGCTTGGGGCGCAAACAGGTGCCCGTCAAACCTTGCGCCGGCAATGCAAAAAAACAAGCCGTTTTGGGTCTTTTCCCGACTGTCGATGATCAAGGATTCAATCTCTACGACCATGTTCCCGCGAGTTTCCAAAATACACGGCACATTTTGGATCAGATCCTTCAACTTCATGCGCATTCCTCCATCCTGCTACTCAGGCATTTGAAAACTGACCGTGATGGACGCTCCTCGTTCCACATACTCTCCGGCCATGGGCGCTTGCCCAACGGCAATACCGCTGCCTTGAATGAGCATTTCCAATTCCCGCTGCCGAAGCAAACGGGCCGCTTCCACAATGGGCAAGCCTTTCACATTTGGCACACAGACCAATTCCGCCACTTCCGCCGGCGCGTCCTCATAGGTATAAAGCATCACCTGGCCGCCAGAGACCAGCTTTGCCCCGCTGGAAGGCATTTGATGGGTGACCGTCTTCCCCTGCCCGTCGTCCAGGACGGTAAACCCCATTGCCGAAAGCGATTTACGCGCTTCCCACAAGGGTTTTCCCACTACGCTTGGCACTTCCACCTCAGGCTGGGGCGCGTCGCCTTCAGGCCTATAACCTAAATAAGGTAACACATTTGCCAGGATTTGTCTAGCAAATGGTGCGGCTGTGGTACCGCCATAGTCCACAGGCATATCCGCCTCATCCACAATCACCAGCATGGCGATCTTGGGATCATTGGCCGGAGCGAAGCCAAAGAAGGAGCCGATGTGTACATCCCGTACGATCTTGCCTTCCTTGTAAACCTGGGCGGTTCCCGTTTTGCCGCCAATGCGGTATCCATGAATGGCCGCGTTTTTGGCCCCGCCTTCGGCGACCACCTTTTCCAGCAGCTCCCGCATGGTTTGGGAGGTTTCCTGGGAAATGGGTGTGGCGACCACCTTGGGCTGGGTTCTTTCCATCACGGCGCCATCCGGGGCCAGCACCTCCTTGAGTAGATAGGGCCGCATAAGATGCCCGCCGTTGATGACTGCGCAGGAGGCGGCCAACAGTTGGAGTGGCGTGACCGCAACGCTCTGCCCAAATCCTATCCTTGCTAAATCCACATTCTTCACAGACCTCGCAGGGATTAGTATACCACTTCCTTCTCCCTGCAAATCCACTTGCGTTCTTTTTCCCAAGCCGAACAATTGTAAATATTGGTAAAGCCGTTCCTGCCCCATGCGCAGTGCCAGTTCCACAAACACAGGATTGCAGGAGTTTTGAAGCCCTTGCGCCATGGTTTCCGCTTTGTGGGGGCTTCCCCAGCAGCGAATGGTATCCCCGTCCACCTTGATTTTGGCGCTGCAATAAAAATGATCTTCCGGCGTGGTTACGCCGCTGTCCAGCGCGGCGGCGGCGGTCAAAACCTTAAAGGTGGAGCCGGGCTCGTAGGCGTCAGAAATGAGCCGAATCCGCATCAGGCTTTGGAGAACTTCCGCTTCGTTTCTCGGAGGGGCATTGGGATCGTAATCCGGTTTGGAACACATGGCCAGGATGGCTCCCGTGTACACATCCATCATGATGACATGCACAGCCTGCGCCTTGTTCACCGCATAACATTCCCGCATGGCCTTCTCGCAAACCTCCTGGAGGTTTGCGTCGATGGTCAGCTTGATGGAATTGCCTTCCTGTGGCTCCACATACAGGCTTTCATCATCGTAAATGGCCTGGGCTCTCGCGTCCACACTGGTCAGGCTCCGGCCAGCCGTTCCCTTTAGGAGCGTCTCATACTGCTGTTCCAGCCCAGACTGCCCCACGCTGTCCACATTGGTCAGGCCCAGGGTCTGCACCAAGAAATCGGCCCGAGGATAAACCCTTTTCACATCCTCATCAAAAAGCAGCGCGGCCATGACAGACGAAATCCGTTCATCATCACTGCACTGCAAGAGGCGCAATTCATCTACAGTATCCCTGGGAACCTGCCTTTTGAGCATAACGGAGGCCTTGGACTTATCCGTGAGCTTGCTTTGGATCGCCGCTTCCTCCAGATTCAAAAGCGGCGCGATGGTTTGCGAAAGCAACGCGCCGTCGGTCACCTTCCTTGGGTTTACACTGACGATGTAAGCCGTGGCGCTCATCACCAGCACCTGAGAATTGGTGTCCAAGATTTTTCCGCGCCTGGCATAAACGATACCGTCCCTTGTCCATTGCCGGATTCCCCGCTGGGTTAAGGCAACGGAATCCACTGTGGTCAAAAGGCCGATGCGTACCGTCAGCATGGTAAATAGCAAAACCAAAATCAGCAAAAGGACAAAAACACGTCTGCGAATCCAAAGTTCCGTTTGCAATTGCTCCACTCCCCTGATGTTTCACCTTGCTTCCCTTATGCGGGAAGAGAAGGCTTGCGAAAACACAAGCCTTTCATTCGGTTGGTTGGGGGGAGGGTTTGCGCCTTTACCTGGCCATTCCGCCAGAAGCAAGCGTGGGAACCATGGTGGTTTGCGCCTCTACGGTTTGGGTTTCTTCGGTGCTGGCTAGCTGGTTTTGCGCCGAGCCTTGCAAGGTACCCGGATTGGCCGGCCCCGCGGATTCCAAAGGACGGGTGTCCATGGCCACCAGGTGGATGGCTTCCGCCGCTTCCGCTGGAATCATGTTCAGGTCTCGGGCGGCCGCATAGCAAATGGTGCTGGAATCCGAAGCCTCCGTAATCTGGGCGGCAAGAGCGTCATTGGTTTTGGCGCATTCCTCCACAGACTTGTTCATGCGGTTCAACGCCTTTTGTCGTTCCGCCAGCGTGCCTTGCTGGGACAAAAGCAGCAAGCCCAGTACAAAGGCCATCAACGCGATCAATAGGATTCCGGACCGAAGAGAAACACGGATTCCTGGCTGCTCCATCCGCCGTTTGAGCGCTTCGTCCAGTTGCTTGTATTCCTTATCCAGGTAGCTGTATTCCATGCGCATGGCCTGGGTTCTGCCACGGCGCGGCGGATCCGCCCGCAGCAAGCCGGTACGAGGATCAATCTCGCTGTTGGGCAGATAGACGCTGGAATGCACATACATGCGCTGGCTGGGGTAGACATATTCACGCCCATATTCAGTATCATAGCTTCCGTATGTCATATATTGCTGTGCCATAGTCATCCTATCCTCCTGTTCTTGATCCTAGAACCATGGCGGTTTATTCATCCAAGTTTCCCAGTTGTTCTAAAATGTCTTCCAAGTTTTCCGTAAAGGCCTTGTCGTCGTCAAAGGCCTTGGCGTTATCCATCACGCGGATATGATCCAGAGCGCCGCTGATTTCCAGCTCCTTCGCCTCTCCCAAAATCCGCTGTTTGAGCTTGGCTGGAAGTAAAAGCCGCCCTTGGGCATCCGTCTGCATATCCCGGTAGCTTAACTTGGAAAAATGCATGGCGTATTTTTGGACCACCGGTTTGCGGGGATTCATGGCCATGATCTCGGCCAGCATTTGGTCGTAGACCGCATCCGGATAAAGCGCGATTCCTTGAAAATCCCGGGTAGGCCCTACGGTAAAGGTTTCTCCCAGCGCGTTGCGGTAGGCATTGGGGACGATCATGCGTCCCTTGATATCAATCGCGTGGGCATAGGACCCGAAAAACGTATAGGTGCGAGGCGCCAAAGAGCTTGCGTGGGCTTGGTGGTTTTGTTGATGCTGGTTTTCACCGTCCAAAGTCCACACCTCATTCCCCACTTTACAGTCTCCAATTGGGATGCGCCACCATTATCTCCCACTTCTTTTCAATTGTCAATTGTCCTTGAACAAAGCAAATACTGGATTTGGCAACAAAAGGCATCCAAATCTCATCGTAGTGCGAATAATCGTTCGGATACTATGGCTTGTATGCAAAAAAAGCGTTGAAATCAAATGATTTCAACGCTTTTTTAAGCCCACTTCTAGAATTTCTAGAAAACCTCAGTTTAAAATATTAAATATTTATTACAAACAAACGTCTAAAAATTAATTATTTTCTTCCTTTAAACCAAACGATATGGCGCAAATTGAATCGCATCGCAGGAAACCAAGTGGTACCCAACCCCTTGCCGCTCCCCCAAAAATCCGTTTTTGATCCCCGCCCCATGGAGATGTCCATAAACCACTTCCGTGGTCTGCGCTTGCTCCAGCAAGCGGGTAAAGGGGGTTTCTTCGCCATCTGCCAAAAGCGGCGGAAAGTGCATAAGCGCGATTAGCTGCTTTCCAAGCCCATGCTTTTGCGCATGCTCCAAGGAAAGCTGTAGTCTCGCCACTTCCCGCACAAAAATCTTCTGATCCTGCGGCTCCAGCGGCATCTGGGCCGTAGGAAGCATCCAGCCCCGAGTCCCGCAAAACACAAAATCGTCCAGAATCAAGGAATCATTTTGCAAAGCGTACATGCGCTCTGGCAGCAAACTCCGGATTTTTGTAATGGAGCTCCACCAATAGTCGTGGTTGCCGCGCAGGAGGATTTTCCGGCCCGGCAGCTCGGCAATGCTTTGCAGGTCCTTCATGGCCTGCGGCATTTGCATGGCCCAACTAATATCCCCCGGAAGTAAAACGATATCGTCCATGTGAACACGTTCTTGCCAGTTCGCCTGAATGGTTTCAAAATGGCGATCCCAATGCATGCCAAACACATTCATTGGTTTCTCCTCTTCCCCAGGCAAATGCAAATCGGCAATCGCGAATATCGACATGAGATCCTCGCTTTATAGCAACGCGCGTTAGTCGTTGCCCTCCTCCTCATCATCGTCTTCATTTTGCTCGTCTTCGATCACGCTTTCCAAAGAAAGCTCGCTTTCGATTTCGCCAAACTCCCCTTCAGGAATGTCCTCGTGAATCTGCGGAATAATCTCATCCATGGTGCTGACGGAATTCAGGCCCATGGCGCTTTCATCCACACCTTCCGCCTCGTCTGCGGAATCGTCGCCACCGCCAGAAAGCATTTCCTTATGGCAGCTTAAGCAAACGTCTTTCCCAGGCAGCGCCGGAGCCGCGTTGCAAACAGAACAAAGCTCCATTTCATCTTGCACTTGCTCGCCCTTCATTTCGCGCAGGCAGACTTTACAGAGCTTATCATTTTCAGGAATGTAATTCAGGTCGCAACGGGGACATTTCACAAGATTCATTTTGTGGATCCTCCTCTATGTTTTGGAAATCGGGCTTTTCATGCATAAAGCATATTTTCCCATGGAAATGTTCATCCATATTCTTTGCAATTTCCACAGAAATATATTACATTTTTATTACGTCTTTGACGTAAATTTTTAACATTCGGAGGTGCCCCATGCGTTTCAAACGTAAAACATTGATTCTGGCCGTGTTCCTCATCTTGGCGATCAGCGTAACCGCATTGGCATCCGGTGGCGCGCCGACCTCACAATTTGGTTTCAAAGGTTGGCCTTACCGGCAAAGCACCAACTGCGGAAGCGTCCTGTCTTCCCAAAGCTGCAGCGGCACGCAGTGTCCCACCCAAGGCTGTACCACCCAAGCCTGTGAAACCGATCCTGCATGCCAAGCAGGCAATTGCCCTTCCAATACCTGCGGAGCGGCCAAATGTCCGGTAACGGCCGCCAAACCCACACCTGTGGCGGAATCCGAGCCAACCGCCACGCCGGCGCCAATAGCCACGGAAGAACCGGCGCCCGCTCCCACGGAAGTCGCCGCCGAGGCGGAAACGACTCCTGAACCCACGTCCACCTGCATCACCGGAACCTGCCCCTTGGCAACAACGCCGAAGCCCGCCGCGACTCCCAAGCCCACCGTGCAACCTGCCGCCACTTCCAAGCCCACGGCAAAACCCACAGTAACCCCAAAGCCTACGACCACTTGCCCAACGGGAACTTGCCCCTTTGCTACTACCCCAGCAAAACCCACAGCGACCAATTGCCCAACGGGAACCTGCCCCTTTACGCCTACCTCGAAGCCTGCACAGCAAATTCTTCCCACGCCGACCCCGACCTGTGAAACGGGATTTTGTCCTCTTCATCCCAACGGTACGCTAACGCCTACGCAAACTCCTGCTCAGACGCCGAAGCCCACCGCCACCCCGAAACCCTCCACAGGTGGAGATTATACTACGCCTTCCGTGACTTCGCAAGAGCAAATTGCTTTTCAGCTTTTGAACCAGGATCGCCAGAACAATGGCCGCGGGGCCCTCACCCTGGATCCTGCGCTGTGCAGCCTGGCCCGTTTGAAGAGCAGCGATATGAACGCCAATAAGTACTTTGCCCACACGTCCCCCACCCTTGGCAGCGCGGCGGACATGCTCCGTAACTATGGTTATGCGTTTACCTCCGTCGGTGAGAACATCGCTCATCATGCCACAGTGGAAAAATCCCAAGCCGCGTTTATGAGCAGCACCGGTCACCGCACCAACATTCTAGGTTCGCAATGGAAAAAGGTCGGAATCGGCGTGAGCTATGACAGCCAAGGATTTGTATACGTAACCCAGCTCTTCGTTCGCTAAAAGAACCACGTTCGCAAAACCACGTTCGCCATGGAACCCTCTCCACGTTCGCAATCGTATCCCCTAACGTTCGCAACAGTTCGCAACCACACAGAAAAACCACGTTCGCAAAGAAAAGGGAACGGTCAAGCATTCAGACCGTTCCTTTTTTCTTTGGTGTTAGAAAAAGCCACGCATGGAAAAGCCGCGGTTACCCCCATTGCTTTGAAAAAAGACGGGGCGCATGTTCCCGATAAAGGGATTCAAGGAGACCCCTGCCGCCCGCAGCACGCTTCGTCCCCCCATGCTCCCCCTGGGCCTAACATATGTACTGAGAGCCGTGGTCGTCACCGGCGTGGTTGCGATGGCTGTCGGCGCTGTGGCTGTTCCAGTGGCCCTGTCTGCTTGAACCGGCTGAAATACGTTATCCTGCGGCTGGGCGCGATAGTAAAGATCTGAAAACTGTGGTTCCCCCACCATTCTACGCTGTAAAGCGGGCAACATGACGGCCTCGCTTGTTTGCAGCGCGGGGCGCATCCAAATATTCCGCTGCATAAAAACACTCCTTCCCACTTGCCAGAAAAGCGGCTACTGCATGCTATGCAGGGCCTTTCAACATGTGAGAAGGAGCGCGGTTATCCCGCGATGGACTCCATTTGGGTGAGCAGCCCATCTTTGCCGGTTCCGTCCGCACTGGAAAAGGGGACGATTTCCCAGGGCTGCACCAACATGGCCCTGCAAATGGGCGCAATATGCTTCATTCTAGCTGCCCGGCTGATCTTATCCGCTTTGGTGGCGACGATGGTGAAAGGAATACCGCTTTGCCGCAGAAATTGGTTCATGGTGATGTCGTCCTGGGTGGGCTCGTGGCGAATGTCCACCAAGTGCAGCACATGCCGCAGCAGCGTACTTTCCCGAAAGTATCGCTCCATCATCTCGCCCCAGCGCTCTTTTTCCGCCTTGTCCACCTTGGCAAAGCCATAGCCGGGCAAATCCACCAAATGAAAGGCGTTGTTGATCAAAAAGATATTGATCAACCTTGTTTTTCCCGGGGTAGAGCTGGTTTTGCAGAGTTTGTGCCGGTTGCACAGCGCATTGATCAAAGAGCTTTTTCCTACATTGCTCTTTCCCACCACCGCCAATTGAGGCAGGCCAATGGGGGGCTCCTCCGTATAATGGACCAGACTGGTCACAAAGGTCGCTTGCTTGATTTCCATGCTCACGCCCCCCCATAAGCGCTGCTATGCGCCGAAGGTAGGTTCACGGGCAACGGCTCCAGGGTATCCACAGGCGGCATGGGCAATTGGGGAAGCTCCTTGGCCAAGGCAAGCCGCAAAACCTCCTCGATATCGGAAACCATCTGAACGTTCAATTTTTGCAGCACATTGGCGGGAATCTCCTCCAGATCCTTCCCGTTTTCCTTGGGGATCAACACCAGTGAGATTCCGGCGCGGTACGCGGCCAAGAGCTTCTCTTTCACGCCGCCAATGGGCAGCACACGGCCCCGCAATGTCATTTCTCCTGTCATAGCCACGCTCTGTTTGACGGCTGTGGACGTGAGGGCGCTTACCAAAGCCGTCGCCATGGTCACGCCTGCCGAGGGGCCATCCTTTGGCACCGCGCCTTCCGGTACGTGGATATGAATGTCATGGGTTTTGAAAAATTCGGGGGTAATACCCCAAGGGTGGCAATGCGCCCGCACCCAGGATAGCGCGGCCCTGGCGCTTTCCTGCATCACATCGCCCAGCTTGCCAGTCAGTTGCAATACGCCTGTCCCTTGCATGATGGTGCATTCCACCGCAAGGGTCTCCCCGCCTACCGCCGTATAGGCCAAACCATTCACTACACCCACACGGCTTTCCTTTTCGGGCAGGTCGCGCAGGTATTTGACCGCGCCTAAATAGGCTTTCAGCTTTTCCGGCGTGACGGTGACCTCTTTCACTTGCTCGTCCAAAATCTCCACCGTGGCCTTGCGAACCACCCGTGCCAAGGTACGTTCCAAGGTGCGCACACCCGCCTCACGGGTATAGCCCTCGATCAGGCTTTTGAGCACCTTGTCCGCCATCTTCACGCTGTTGGGTTCTAACCCATGGCGGCTGATCTGCTTGGGCAACAAATGCCGCTTTGAGATTTTCAATTTTTCCTCTTCCGTATAGCTGGGAACCTCAATCAGCTCCAGCCTGTCCAACAGCGGCGGCGGAATGGTATCCATGGTGTTAGCGGTGGTGATGAACATCACGCGGCTTAAATCAAAGGGGAGCTCTAAGTAGTGGTCCCGAAACGCGTCGTTTTGCTCCGCATCCAGCACCTCCAAGAGGGCCGCAGAGGGATCGCCCCGAAAATCCGAACTCATTTTGTCGATCTCATCAAACAGGAACACGGGATTCATGGTCCCCGCCTGCTTCATACCGGCGATGATCCGCCCAGGGATCGCGCCCACATAAGTGCGGCGATGCCCGCGAATCTCCGCCTCATCCCGCACTCCGCCCAAGGACATCTGCACAAACTCCCGCCCCACGGCCTTGGCAATGCCCCGGACAATGGAAGTTT
>JAVBVF010000048.1:0-2984 GCA_031554475.1 Eubacteriales bacterium
CTCGCGCACCTGTCGCTCGGCGCCTCACTTTATGCGGGAGCCTTGGCTCCCGCACCCTCAAGGCGTGCAGCTTCTCGGCTTCCTTCTTGCACATTTCCCGTCCCAATCCACTTTGTCATCAGGATGGGGCTTGCTCAAAAAGATCCGGGAGACGGCCTCCGGCGGCTAAAGGGCTGTTGCCCCTTTCAATCCCTTTGCTGAAACGCCCATTTCATGGGCGTTTCACAGATGGGTCCAGGGCACAGCCCTGGCAGTGGTTTGGAGGCGGAGCCTCCAAAAAGGGTTTTTCAGCAAGCTGACCACCCGCTTCGCTGGTGGTTCTGATTGTTTTTTCATCCCTGCCGGTAGCCGACCACGATCTCTTGCAGCTTTTCTAAAAAGCTCTCTTCCCCTAAGGTATTCATTTTGAAAAACACGGCTTGGCTGCCGCCGGAGCTGATGGCGGAAAGGAACAGCCCTTCCTCGCTTCCCAGAAGGGTCACGCTCAGGCTGACGCGGTTCCCGCCCAGCCAGCTATACCGCTCATACACCCGTACAGCACAGCGCGCCCCGCCGCATGTAAAATCGCTTCCGTCCTCAAAGCTGGCGGAAACGCTGCCTCCTTTGATCCCCTCATCGATCCGTTGAAGCAATTGCGCAAAATCGCCTTGCAACCGGCATTCATACTTGGCCATGGGTTTTCACTCCTTTTGCCTTTCCCATCTGCTCTCCCATTTTTTTCAAAACTTCCTCCATATTGATGGGCTTGCTGATGTGATCGTTCATGCCTGCCTCCAAGCAGCGCACCACGTCCTCTTGAAAGGCGTTGGCCGTCATGGCGATGATGGGCACCGTTTGAGCTGTGGCAAGGCCGCTTTCGCGAATGGCCCGGGTGGCCCCATAACCATCCAGGTTGGGCATTTGCAAATCCATAAAAATGAGGCTGTAGCGTTCAGGATGCTCCCTAAAGCGCTCCACCGCGATTTGGCCATCTTCCGCCTCGTCGATCTTCACGTGGGTGGGCTCCAAAAGCGCCTTTAAGATCTCCCGGTTGATCTCCATGTCTTCCACCAGAAGAATGGTCTTGCCGTCAAAATCCATTGCCTCCGCAGAGAAGGCCTTTTCTTGGGCCTTTCCCTCCTCCTGCCCTTCCGCCAGTTGGTACACCACGCTGAAACGAAAGCAGCTGCCCTGGCCCGGCACGCTCTGGGCGGAAATCTCACCGCCCATCATTTCCACCAACCGCTTGGAAATCACCAGCCCCAGCCCTGTTCCGCCGAACCGGGCGGTAATGCCCGCATCGGTCTGCTCAAAGGCCCTGAACAAACGGGATACCTGTTCCGCCGTCATGCCGATGCCCGTATCCGAAACCTGGCAGTCCAATTCAACGTCCTCACCCCGCAAGCGCCTGCCCCGAATGTCCAGGGTGATGTGGCCGCCCTCCGGCGTAAACTTCACGGCGTTTGACAAAAGGTTCATCACCACCTGGGACAGGCGGTTGGCATCCCCAAACAGGCAGTGGGGAATGTCCGGTTCAATGGAAACCTGAAGTCGCAGCTTTTTTTCCTCCGCCTTGACCCCAATGATCCCCACCGTGTCGCCAATGGCCTTTCCCAAGTCAAACTCGGTATTGTACAATTCGAGTTTGCCCGACTCGATCTTGGAAAGATCCAATACGTCGTTAATCACATTTAGCAGATGCTCTGAGGAGGTTTCCACCTTGGAGAGGCTTTCCCGAATCCGGCCCAGATCCTCCGAGGCTCTGGCAATGCGGGTCATGCCAATGATGGCGTTCATGGGGGTACGAATTTCGTGGCTCATGTTGGACAGGAAGAAGCTCTTGGCCTTGTTGGCGGCCTCGGCGGCGTCTCTGGCCCTGACCAGCTCTTCTTGCACCTCTTTGAGCTCGGAAATATCATTCAAAATGGAACCCACGCCCATGATGGCGCCATTTTGATCCTTGATGGCAAAGGTTTTATGGGTAACGGTGAGGCTTGAGCCGTCCTTGCAAACAAATTCTGATTCGATCTCGCAAATTCCTTCCCGCAAAGCGGTTTGCCAGGCGTTGTCAATGCGGCGGCAGGTTTCCGGCGTGTGGAAGGTGCTGGGCGTAAAACCGATGCCGATCTCCTCCCGGGAATAGCCGCTCATGCTGTATACCCCTGAATTGGCATAAACCACCCGAAAGTTTTGATCCAAGGCCACAATAAAATTGCTGGAGGATTCCAGCAACGCCAGCTGGATGTCATAATTCCGCCGGAGCGCCTTTTCCGCTGTGATATCCCGCATGAGGGTGCCCATGCCCAGCTGGTTGCCCTGCTTGTCTTTCACGGGGAAGATGAACTGCTGCACATCCACCAAATGTCCATCGCTATGCAAAAGCTGGTTTTCCCCCACCCAGGTGCCATACTTCTTCACCGCGGGGAACGCCTTTTCCACCAAAAGGCGCATGCCCGCTTCGTCGTGAGTGGTCTCCTTGGCCAACGGCTTCCCCGGGACCTTACCCACCATGCGGTAGGCCTCTGCATTGGCGTATAAATCGGACTTGCCGTTGTCGTCATAGGCGATATAATACGGAGCGGACTCAATCAGCGCGGCCGTATGCTCCAAAAGGCGGATCCGCTTGCGGGCCCTTTGACATCGATAAAAAAGAAGCAGCGAAACCGCCGCCATGAGCAACGCGATTCCCGCGAAGATCCAAGTCATGGGCTCCAAGGGATCATCTCCTGAATATTGAAATGGAAAAAGACGTTAGAATGTGAATATTATAACACGCTTCCGGTTACATGAACAGTACATATCCCCTCCCGCTCCTGCTTTTTTGATGTAAAGAAAGGACCCTGCCAAAAACCCTCCGGGACTTTGAAAGCCCGCGGAGGGTTTTGTGAAACATCCAGGAGGCCTCAGCCTTCCGTTTTATATTTCTTTTCCAGGATCCCCATCAAAAAGCCCAGGGCAACACCCGCCAAGCAGGCCCCTGCACCAATGGCCACCAGGCCCGGGGT
>JAVBVF010000038.1:0-3297 GCA_031554475.1 Eubacteriales bacterium
ATCCTTGACTTGGCAGCACACCGGAATAAAAACCTTGAAACAGAGCCGGGGGCAGCCACCCTGACTTTCCAGCGGCGTCCACCAGGGTTGGGCGCCGCTTTGCTGTACCATGGTCAGCAGAAAAGGCGGCTGCGCGCAACAGGGAATCCCTTCCACCTGCAGGTCTGTACAAAGGGAGGGAATAAACTTCCGCTCGGAGGCCACGATCTTGTTGATCAGCACGCCTTGGGCTTGGGCTGGTTTGCTGGAACGGCAGGGGCGCGGAGGCTCTGGACACGGGCAAGGACAACGTTCTTGCGGCTTGGGCTGGCCGCACATTTGACAACCGCAAGGCGGATGATGCATGAAAATTCCCCTTTCATGGACAGGATGCGGCACTACGCCATGGCGTTGGCGGCTTTTCCGCTTTTCAGACCATCCTATGCACAAGGGGCCAATGGGTGCTAAGGCGTATAATTGATGGCTTCCGTGGATGCCTTGCCTTCCCATAGCTTCACCAAAATCCCGCAGGTGGCGTCCTGGGTCACGGCCACGCCCGCCTTCAATTCCCATAACAGTTTGATGATCTTATGATCGGGCGTATCCGCTTCCTCCTCCGTGCTGGTGGAGACAATGGCCCACTGGGGCCGAACCCGCGCTACAAACGGCCTGGTGGACGTATCATCCTCCCCATGGTGGGCCACCTTTAGCACAGCCGCCGACGAAATGACTCCCGCCCCCAGCAGTTCCGCCTCTTCAGCCTCCTCCATATCCCCTGTCAACAGCATGTTGCCATGGGGTGTTTCCAGGTTCAACACCATGGAATTGTTGTTTTCATTCTCCGCATCCTGATGCAGAGGGCCAAGGACGGAAAACCGGATGGTATCGTCCACAGGGATCACATCTCCCGCCACCGTCCACGTCATCGGGATATCATACTTTTGGGAGGCGACGTACACCGGATGCTCTTCGTCGCTGGCCTCACTATGCCACGCGGGCGCGTACAGCCGGTCCACCCTAATATCGGATTTCAAAAGGGCTTTCAACCCTCCCACATGGTCCTTGTCCGTATGGGTAATCATAACCCCTTCCAGGCGGGTAACCCCATAGGTTTGAAGGGCGCGAAGCATGGCGGCGGCGGAATCCTTGGTTCCCGTATCCACCAAATAGGTTTTGCCGCCCACAAAAAACACCGCGCTATCGGCTTTCCCCACGTTCATAAAAAGTGCCGCCGGGGGATCCGGATTCGGAGCCGCGCCAACGGTTTCTCCCATCCCCAGGGCTACGGAAGAAAAGATTACCAAACCAAGCATCGCCAGGATCAACCAGCTCACCCAGGGACAAGAGCGTTTCATCGCATTCCCCCACCTTTCCCAAGCAAAGTTTTCCCGCGCCCAAGGGAGTCATGCGCACAGCAGGGAGATCTGTCTCCAGTATACCAAAAGAACCGCCTTCTTCCAATGGGAAGATTGATTGCCTGTTTACCTCCCCTTCCCCAATGCAAGAACGCGTGACAGCCAGGGAAAAATGTAGTATACTAACAAAGATTTGGCATTGAGAAAGGAACGATGGTTGTGAGTTTGTTACTCGCCGCTTTTTTAGGATTGCTCCAGGGCTTGGCGGAGTTTCTTCCCATTTCTTCCAGCGGACACTTGAACCTCTTGCAGGCGCTATTCGGCATCCAGACTGAGCATCAGCTTCTGTTCAACATTTTGCTGCATGTGGCCACTTTGCTCCCCGTGATCATTGTGTTTTGGAAAGACTGGTGGGACATGATCCGCCATCCCATCCAGAACAAAACACTGCTCCTGCTCTTCATTGCCTCCCTGCCCGCGCTGATTGCCAAATTGATCTTTAGTGATCAACTGGACTATCTGGAAACCCATAATGTGATCTTGGGCGCATGTTTCCTATTTACGGGACTGCTCCTGATCTTAACCCAATGGCTGGCCCGCCGCCATGAGCTTGCCCAAAAAGAGGGCAAGGATGTAGGCTTGTTTCATGCTGTCTGCATGGGCTTCATGCAAGCCATCGGCATGCTCCCCGGGATCAGTCGCAGCGGTTCCACCATCTTCGGGGGCGTGGCTTCCGGCCTCACCCGGGAAAAAGCCGCCAAATTCAGCTTTATGATGAGCGCTCCCGCCATCGTGGCAGGGCTTTTGAGTGAAGGCTATTCGGCCATCAAGGAAGGTGCCTTTTTTGCCTCGGCAGACCTTCCCGCCATCGCGGTGGGCATGGTGGTGGCCGCCATTAGCGGCTATTTCGCCATTCGCTTTATGCTGAGCCTCATTTCCAAGATCTCTCTGAACTGGTTCGCCCTGTATGTGATTTTGCTGGGCATTGCGGTCATCCTTTTACAACTGACCGGAGTGATAACCGAGGCCCCCGTGGCAGGGGACGTTGTGCCCTCGGCCGCCAAAGCGCTAGTCCTCCTGGGATAACACAAAAGTCTTGTCAAAAAAGTGGCAGCGCCACTTTTTTCGATGTTACGGGTACTGTTTGCGCTAACGCGAAAACATCCGTCCGGCACCGGGGGGGAACCGTGAGCGCAGTGCGCCGCCAGTGAGCGTGAAGCCAGTGGGTTCTGCCCCAAAGGGGGCATGCGAACGAGAGATGGGGCTTGAGCCCAGCGCATAAGCGGTAGCGAAATGTGCGCCGTGCGAAAGGCCGGAAAGCCAGTGGATAGGATCTCATCCCCATCGGGGGCTTGGAGCGTCGCTTCCTCCAGAAAAGGGGCGAACCGCAGCCCCTGAAAGCCTCTCGGGAACGGAATTTTGACAGGCTGAGCAGGGCCCCTCAGCTTGTCGATAAAGCAATGTTCTTGAAAGAACTGGTTCTTGCTTTTTTCTTTTCACCGCGTGAATAC
The DNA here is from genome assembly GCA_031554475.1 of Eubacteriales bacterium. Taxonomy (GTDB): domain Bacteria; phylum Bacillota; class Clostridia; order Christensenellales; family Aristaeellaceae; genus Limiplasma. Next base: position 2,846 of record JAVBVF010000038.1, read on the forward strand.
GCGGTGAAATAAAGGGTCCAGGGCGTGCCCCACTCGCTTTGATCGGCGCGCTGCTTCGCTGCCGCTCGCATCGCTTGTCAAAGCTCCCACCTGCGGGTCGCTTTTGGCGACGCCCAAGTGGCCACCCGGCGCCCCCGACCCTTGGAAAATGGCCTTTGGCACCAGCAAAGAGACCATCAAAGCCCGAACGGGATATGTGGTGGAAACCTACAAGGTTTGGTACCAAAACGGGCAGGAAATCAAGCGGGAAATGATGCACACGTCCACCTATAAAGCCTATCAGCGAACGGTGGAGTACAATTAATGGAGTCAAGCAGGGCCGATGCGTAAGCATCGGCCCTGCTTATCCTGTCAAAAAAGATCCGTTCCGGGGGGGCGCCCCAAGGAACCCCCCCCCGGCCCCCGGGGGGAGCGCGGGGCCAGTTGGGACAATGGCGGAGACCAAAGAGAAC
>JAVBVF010000002.1:0-88218 GCA_031554475.1 Eubacteriales bacterium
GCTGTCATATTGCAGCTTGTAGTATTCACCGGAAACCCCCAGCACCGCCACGGTTGCTCCCGCCGGAACCCGCTTTACAATCACGGCGGAGCTGCTGGCGGTCTTTCGCATGTTCACCCCATCTATGCAGGTGGTTTCATAGGGATAGGTTGCCGCCAACGCGGACACAGCCACAGCCAACAACAAGCAAAGGCACAAAACCCCTGCCCATAACCGGCTTGTTCTAACGATACGATTCATGATGCGCCTCCATCCGCCGTCCCGCGACGCGCTGGTTCCTGCCCACCTCCGCAAAGGTGGGTTTTCTGTAAAAACTGATATCATGCCTATTTTATGGCAAAATATTAAGCATGTCAAGGCTTTTTGTCATATTTGCGTAACACACCATCTGGATGGCAATCCTTTGGTGGAAAGACCTTCGCGCCCCTGCTCAGTTTCTTGCGAACAAGCGCTTCCGCCTCGGCATATTCCGTGGGTGGGCAGGCCATGGCCAGCACCTGCCACCAGGCAGGCTTGAAAAACAAAATCCTATAAGTTTCCCGCCAACACCGCACCCGCCGGATCTGACTCCAGGGCAAGTCCACGCGCTTGACCAGCAAAAATCCCTTGACCGCCAGCTCTTCCTTTTGCATGGCCTGGGCCGACGCCCAGGTCAAAAAGCGCGCGTAGAGCTTGCGCCGGGCGGGCCTATCCAGATAGGTATAGGCGTGAACCCCGTCTTTATCCAACACATAGTGAACGCTTTCCTTACCCTGCAAGCAAAACAATACCAGCATCAAAAGAAGCATCAGCCCCAGGGCTCCCAAAAGAGCCCCCAGAAAACCCTGCATAAAAACCGCCTGAATGCCCTGCCTGCCGCTCACGCTGCCTTCCAACCATAGCGTAATCACAGTCACCAGGAGAAGGGTTGGCAGAATCACCCGAAGGGCCTGGTTCCAGGCAAACCAATCCCGCGCCGGAGTGCGCACCAGGCCGAAGGAAAGACGTTGTCCGGCTTGGGTCAGCTTCCCATAGCAAAGCGGGCAGGTCTCCCCCGCAGGCACCTCCGCCTTACACTTTTTGCAATAATTTCTCAGAGGCATCCCTGGCTCCTTTCTCCTGGCAAAGGCCAAGTGTGTTTGTCAATGGGTTCCTCATAGCATACTTTTTCCGGTATATACACGCCCGAAACTGTCACGTTCCGCTTCCTCCCGTCATAGGGTTAGGTGACAACATCCGAAAGGAGCTTTCTTATGACGCAAAACAACGGTTCCACCATCAGCCCCACCAACCTCAAATGCGCCGAGGAGTATACCGTCAGACGAGGCGACAGCTTCTACCTCATCAGCCACAAGCTAGGCGTTCCTTTGCGGGATCTTCTGGCCGCCAACCGCGACATCCATCCTGCCCGCCTCATGGTCGGCGATGTGCTGTGCATTCCTCGGGAAGAGGACGATGCCCCCACCGAAAACGGATCTACCGGCAGCGCAGGTTCCACCGGCACTACGGGAACCCCTTCGCCTCCCAGCAGCGTAAGCGGCATCACCGGAAGTACTGGATCCACAGGCAGCGCACCGCCTCCCAGCAACGTAAGCGGCGCCACCGGCAGTACCGGATCCACTGGTAGTACAGGAACCCCTCCGCCTCCCAGCAACGGAGCTGGCAGTACTGGAACCACTGGCCCCGCCTGCCCTGTAGAGGATCAGCTCACCGTGCAAAGCGGCCAAACCGTAGCGGATATCCAGCTTCGCAACCTAGTCAGCCGCAACACCCTGCGCACCGCCAATCCCACCGTGGACCTGGACCAGCTCACAGCGGGACAAGTGCTTTGCGTACCCAAGGAAAACATCCCCTGCCCCATTCCCTCCACCTATACCCTGGCCGAGGGGGAAACGCTGGAGAGCGTAGCCATCCGCTATAACCTACCCGTTGCGGCCATCCTCAGAGCCAATCCCTGCTTAGCCCCTCAGGATTTTGAGGAAGGCGTTACCGTCATCTTGCCGAAATAATTCAACCCACCTGCTCCAAAAGGCGCTGCACCAACCGTTGCGTATATTCCTTGGCATACTGCGCCCCCGCGAATACATCCTCCTGGGTCTTGGGCGTATCCCCCATCAACGCCACAAACTGGCTCACTTTAAGCCCCAGGGCGTCTTGCATATCCTGATCACTGCCCGCCTTGCAGACCAAATAGTAGCATAGAATTGAATCCGTCTGTCCCATACGGTGCGCCCGATCCTCCGCCTGGCTGTGCACTGCCGGAGACCAGTCCAGTTCCCCAAACACCACGCAGCTGGCCCTTTGCAGATTCAGCCCCGCCGCCGCCCGCAAGGAGATGCAGCACAAATTGGTGCGGCCTGCCATAAAGCGCTCCACGGAGCGGTCCTTCTGCGCGGTTGTTTCGCGGCCGGTAATAAATACGGGCGAAAAGCCGTGCAGTTCTTTTTTATACAGGTCCATCACCTGATGGTGGTGGGCGAAGAGCAGCACCTTCTCATCGGCTTCCAAAAGGGCACGCACAAACTGTGCCACATAGGGCGCCTTGGCAATGCCAGTAGCCTGCCGCTCCCCCTGCTCCACTTCCATTTCCATCAACGCCCGCTCAGAAGGGGTCATTTCCAGCCCATGCTTGAGCTGATCAATCTTCTCCGCAATCGGCAGCATCAGCTTTTTGTACACCATGTTGTCGCTGTCAATGGTCATCACCAGCCTGCGCTTGGGGGGGAGATCGCTTAATACGTCCTGCTTGGTGCGGCGCAGCATGATGCCCTCACTGCGCAAATGCTCTCCCAAAAGCTCTGGCTTAGCCACGATTTGGTTTCCATACCCATAGCACCATTCTCGAGTAAAGCTGTCGTAATCGCCCAGAAAGTGAAAGTCCAAAATATTAACCACATTCCAAATTTCCGCCCCCCGGTTGTAGATGGGTGTACCGCTCAAGCCTACAATGCGGCTGGCGCTCTCGGCCAAAAGGCTGGCGGCGGAATACTTCTCCGTACCGCTATGGCGCAACTCCTGCACCTCGTCAAAAATCACGGTATCAAAACCCATGGCGGGCAGGTCCTCCTTCCAGCCCCGCAACAGGAGATAATGCATCAGGTAAATGTCGGCCGGGGGCAGTGCGTAAGGCTTGAGCCCTTTCATGGTATGCACCGTCAGGGGCGAACCGTCAGGCTTACGCAAAAAGCGGCCGATCTCATTTTCCCAATTGCGGATCAGGTGGGCAGGCGCGATGACCACAGCGGGGTACGCTCCGGTCTCCGCCAGCATAGCCAGGGCCTCCACCGTCTTTCCCAATCCCATTTCATCCGCCAGCAGGCATCGGTCGGTGCGCAGCAAAAAAGCCAGCCCCTCCTCCTGAAAGGCGGTAAGCTTCCCCATAAACGCCGCAGGCGACGGCGTGACACGGGTGGGCATGCGCCGGGCGGTTTCTCTGTGGACCACATATTCCCGCGCTTCCCGCAGGGCTTCCCGCCAAAGCTCCATATCCTGCTGTTTCACCGTAAGCGGGTAGCGGAGCATCAGCCAGTTTAAGTCCCCTACAATGCGGCGGTGGGCAGCAAAGCGCGCCTCTCCCCTCCGGCTGGTTTCGCTGCCTGGGAAGAGCCGCTTGCAAAGCTCTGTAACGCTGGGCTCCGCCTTGATCACCCAGCATTTTCTTTTCTTGTGGTAGGAGAGGGTTCCATAGGTGCGGCGGTTCTCCCCGCACTCGCTTTGGGCTCCGCTGCCATCAGCCAAATAGGGCGGCAGCAGGATCTGGTCCCAATCCTCATTCATGGTAGCGCCACCCCCCAAAGCTGGGAAAGTACTAGCGCATGCAGGGGCTTCCCCCCGATCCTGGGCGGGAGCTTCACGCTGCGCTGGGTGATCACAATCAGGCTGGAAATGCCTTCGCAGGCCGCATAGCGCCGCAGCTGCTTTTCCAAAACCGCTGCCACGGGTTTCCCTTTTTTGATCTCAATACCCACCTGCTCCACCAAATAGTCAATGCGGCAGCCCGCGCCGATTCTGGCCTCGTGGGTATAGGGCAAGCCTGCCTCCCTAAACTGACTCTCCACCATCTGGTGGAGATCATACTCATACAGGGCAAAGGGAGGGCGCATGGCCGTCAAGGTTTGTAGCACCAACTCGGTCATGGCAGTCCCTCCCCTGGCGGCCTTTTTGCTATGCGCAAAATCAGCGACGCATCTTTGGTGGTGATGCGGGCCCGGAACCATAACATGTGGGCCCACCATCATGCTGGTACTATTCCAATTCAATCTTCTTGTGCTCCCTGCTTTCCCGGTAGAGTACAAACCGTTTGCCAATGCACTGCACAGGCTGGGCGTGGGTTCTTTCGCACAGCATAGCAGAAGCCTCCTTGGCCGTAAGTTCGCAGCCGTTTTGCACGGAACATTTGATCAGCTCTCGGGCCTCCAACGCGTCGTAGGCTTCCTTCACAGTGGCTTCCGTAATCCCGTTGACGCCGATGAATAAAACCGTTTCCAGGGTGTTGGCCATGCCGCGCAGTTTGGCGCGCTGCTTGCTGGTAAGCTCTTTCATAGGTACTCCTTATTCAATGAAGTCAAATTCCATATCTCCGATGCGGATGCTGCTGCCCTCCCCCGCGCCTTTTTGGCGCAAGGCTTCGATGATGCCCCGTTCTCGCAAGGTACGGTGGAACCAGCTTAGGCTTTCCTCATCGTCAAAGTTCACGCTGTCGATAAAGCGCTGCATGGCCGCTCCTTCCACCACATACACCTCGTTATCCCGCTTGATCTCAAAACCGTTGTCCGGAAGGATAGCTTCCTCCACCTCGGTTTCATAAAAGGTTCTGGGGGGCGGAAGCTCGGGCAAGAGCCGGATCACCTCGTCCAGCAGCGCATCAAACCCGCTTTGGGTGGCGGCGCTCACTGGAAAAGCCGGATAGCCCATGGCCTCAAACTGGGCCTTCAAAGCCTGGATGTCCTGGGGGGCAGCGATGAGGTCGCACTTGTTCATCACCACCAGCTGCGGCCTGCCCATGGGCTCGCCGTACTTGTCCAGCTCTTCATTGATGATGCGGAAATCCTCCAAGGGGTCCCGCTCCTCACTGCCGGATGCGTCCACCACATGCAATAATAACCGGGTGCGCTCCACATGGCGCAAAAAAGCGTGCCCCAGCCCCACGCCCTCGCTGGCGCCTTCCACCAGGCCAGGGATGTCCGCCAGCACAAACTCCTGCTCATACCGCTTCACGATCCCCAAATTGGGAGTCAGCGTAGTGAAATGATAATTGGCGATCTTGGGCTTGGCGGCGGTCAGGGTGGCTAGAATGGTGCTCTTTCCCACATTGGGGAAACCAACCAATCCCACGTCTGCGATGGTTTTGAGTTCCAAGCGGAACTGCTGCAGCTCGGTTTTGATGCCTGGCTTGGCAAAGTTTGGCGCCTGGCGGGTGGGCGTAGCAAAGCGGGCGTTTCCATGGCCACCCTGGCCCCCCCGCAATAGGATCTTCTCTTGCCCCGCCTGGTTCATATCCGCCACCACGGCATCGTCCGCCTCGCGGAAGAACACGGTGCCCACAGGCACCTTGATGATCAAATCTTGCCCACGCTTGCCATGGCAGCGGCCCGCGCTGCCATCGACCCCGTTTTCCGCCAAATACTTGGTGTGAAACCGAAAGTCCAAAAGCGTATGCATGTTGGGATCCGCCAGCAGCACTACATTGCCGCCGTGGCCACCATCGCCGCCGTCAGGCCCCCCGTTTTGTACATATTTCTCCCGATGAAAAGATACACAGCCGTTTCCGCCGTTTCCGGCCTTGGCGGCAATTTTTACCCGATCCACAAAAGAAGCCACGCTGTTCCTCCTTATATACCGGCCGCTTGGGGTTTCCTTTTTTCCTTGGGCGCGACCGCTTCGCCTGTTTTTCCCGCCTTGCACAATGGGCGCAGGGTACAGCTTTCGCAGGCGGGGTTTCGCGCATGGCATACCCTGCGGCCATGATAGATCAACCAATGGTGAGCGGCAATCCAGTCCGCTTGGGGGATAGCCTTTTGAAGCTGTCCTTCTGTTACTTCCACGTTCTTGGCATTGGCTAAGCCCAGGCGGTTGCTCACGCGGAACACATGGGTATCCACCGCAATGGTGGGCACCTGAAAGGCATTGGCCAACACCACATTGGCGGTTTTTTGCCCCACCCCGGGCAGGGCAGTCAATTCTTTCAGGGTGTGGGGTACCAGCCCGCCATACTCCATCATGATCAGCCTGCAAGCCTCCACAATATTGCGCGCCTTGGTCTTAAATCCGCAGCTTTTGACCATCCCATATACGTCCTCCACGCTGGCCTCAGCCATAGCGTCCACCGTGGGATAGGCTTCAAACAGCGCTGGGGTCACCTTATTGACCTGCTTGTCCGTACATTGAGCGGAAAGCATGGTGGCCACCAATGTCTCATAAGGATTGGAAAAATGCAGTTCCGGCTTGGCCTCGGGATAAAGGGCTTTCAATTCGGCCAAAATGGCCGTTTGCTCTTTTTTCATGGCGCCTTCTCCTGAACCCATTTCCATTTGGAAAGCCCCCGCAGGGTCAAATACAGCACAGCGCTGTTTAAGGGGATTTCAATCAAGTACGTCCACCAGCGCAGACCCACCCAAGTCCAGTAGCTCTTGGCCGGAACGATGATGCTCAGCCATAAGGAGTTGAGAAACAAGTAGCAAACCGATACCACTCCCACCGAGATCAGCACACGCCAAATGCAAGGCTTTTGCCCCTTCAAAATCAAGCCGTACAAAAAACCCGCCAGTAGGTTGGACAAGGTGAACCCAAAGAAATACGCCCCCGCCGGAAACACATGGGCGCCGATCAGGTCTCCCAATCCGCCCACCACCATGGCGGCCACAGGGCCAAAAACCGCCCCCGCCACCGCAATGGGCAAAAAGCCAAGGTTAAACTGCTTGGATAACAGCGGGATTTGTACCAAATTCCCCAGCACCACTTGCAGGGCCACCAAAAGCGCAAGTTGTGCCATGGTCTGGGGAGAAAACCACTTTTGCTTTCTCATCCGCATCATTCCCTCAATCCTAAATCACCCAAAGTTCTAGGCACTGTAAACAGATGTATTGTACAGGAAAAACCGCGCGCTTGCAAGAAGGCGCGGCCAGGCTTGTGAAAAACTCCAGGGCTGGGACTGCGGTCCTACTGCCGCTCTCCGCGTACTTAGGGCTCCCCATTCCACAGATACTTTGACAGATCAATCCGTCCATCCGGCAAAAAACCGATCCCTTCCGAGGCCAGCAAATGCCGCTGCAAATCCACCGACCCAAAAACGTCTTGGGGCGCCAAATGTCCGGTATGGTTGACCACGCGGTGACAGGGAAGCCCCTCCGGCGCGACGCGCATAGCAAAACCCACATGCCGCGCCGCGCGGGGCCGTCCCACCAGCTTGGCGACCAGCCCGTAGGTGGCCACTTTTCCTGGGGGAATCCGCTTGACCACCTCATAAACACTTTCAAAAAACGGCCGTTCCATGGGCACTCCCTTCCTGGATTCCCTATTTTCTACGCAGCGCCGCCAGCCTTGCGGTCCGCCGTGTTTCTAACAAGAATTTTCCTTGCGCCCCATCTTACCGGAATGTGCTTTGCCCGTCAAGCAAAAGCCAAAAAGGCGTACCGATCCCCTTTGTCGCGTGCTGCGGGGCAAAGCATGGGTTGGAAGAAAGTTTGTAGCACGCGGAAAGCCCCTATCTCGGCCTTTTTTCCACAAAAAAGACCGTTCCTTTCGAAACGGCCTTGCTTAAGCAGATTTTTCTATCCCCCTTATGGGGCCATCACTTCCTGCAGATACGCATAGTTCATGGCTTGCGACCATGTGGTAAAGCTGTTGATCTCATAGTCCATCAAATCGTTTCGGTAAAAATCAAAGTAAACGTTGGAGTACAAGGGAACCGCAGGCAAAACCTCCACCCAGCGTTTTTGAAAATCCAGCCATTTTCGCACATAGGCCTGGCTTTCCCCTGGGGGTGTTTCGCGCAGCTTCAGGGCGAGACTCATCAGTTGCTCATCCTTCAAGCCCGAAACATTGGCTGTCCCTTGGTATTCCTCTCCTGTATGGTACAGCGTGTAAGGGTCAAACACATAATTGAAATTGGTAGCCAGGGAAAATAGGTTGTATTCACGCTTCTCTTGGCGATAGTATTGGGCAAGCATACGTTCAAAGGGCATCTTAATCACGATGAGCTGAATACCAGCCTGGGCCAAGGGCTCCTCCACCAGCTGCCTCACAGATTCCGCCGCGGCGCTCCCCTCCACCATGGCCCATCGAAGCTCCAGGGGTACCAGTTGTCCATCCACTTGCTTATAGCGCACCTTACCCTTTGCATCTCCAAGGGCCTTCCCCTTTTCATCCAATGTCCAACCATCCTGCTCCAGGAGCTTCACAGCTGCCGCTACGCTATACTCATAGTGTTTCAACTGTTCCAACTCCGCCATCGCGTCCAGCGTTCCGTCCCGATATTGTGTCGTCCATTGCCCCATCCCGTAGCTGCCGTACACCTCCACGCCATAGCTGCCCGCAAAGGCTCCAATGATCTCTTCCTGGTTCAGGCAATGGGCCACCGCCTTGCGCACGTTCACGGAAGCAGTGGGTCCCTGCTCGCAAGCAAAGCCCAAAAAGGAATATCCGGCGCGCATATAGTTCATGGTGCGGTATTGCCCCTCCCTGGTCTTCAAAAGCATGGCGTCAATGTTTTCCGCCTGCCCCACCTTGTTGAGCAGATCCACTTCGCCCTTTTCCAGCTTCTCGATCATATTTTCGTTGGTGACAGGGACAAAGCGGATACGCTCAATATGCGGTTTTTTTCCCTCATAGTTGCCCTGGTAGGCGGGGTTCACCACAAACGTCGCCTCATGGGCGGCGGCATCGTAGCTTTCCAGTTGATAGGGCCCGCTGGTGACCTTGGGGGCAAATGCGTAGCCCACCTGAGGATCCAGCAACCCACTTTGCAATTGGGCCAGCGTAAACCCACCCTTGATGTAAGCGCCGCTGCCGTCGTCCGCCAGTTCGCACTGGGGGGCGATGGCGTGGAGCGGAGCGGGAACCACATCCACATAGGAAAGCTCATAGAAATACTTCAAATATTCCTTGGCGATTTCCATGGAAAACTGGCGATCGCTGAGCAGCCGAACCCCAACAAACGGGGAGGCGGAGTTTTTGGCAAAGTCAGCATACCCGCTTAAGTGGGCATACTTAATGATGCTGGCGCCAAGGCCCTTGGTTTCCGGCGCGGACTGCAGCAAGATGGCAAATACGTAGTCCTTGGCCGTCAGGGGCGCGCCATCGTTATAGGTAAGGCCTTGGCGCAGGGTGAAGGTGTAGCGCTTGCCGCCGGAAGGCGTCATTTCCGTGTACGCATTCACCACTACGCTTGGGTCGATCTGATAGTCCAGCTCTCGTGTGAGGGTCAGTGTGCCATATCCATGCAGCAAACTCCGCACATCCATATCCGAGGTGTTGTAACCCCACATATCGGAATAGAAATAACCGGCCATCGGCGTGACCGTACCCACCACAATGCGGGTACCTTCCTGCACCCCTTGAGGCTTTTGCGCTTCTTCCAATGGCGGCGCGGTGGCCACAACGGTGATACCTTCCCCCAACGCCGCGGCACTTACCAACAGAACCAGCGCCAGCAGCAAAGTAACGATACGTTTGCGCATATCCGTTCCTCCTTACGTCCTCTGCCAGGGCATGACGGAGGCGTTTCCCGCCTCCGTCAGCCTTTTGTCGTTCACTCTTCCAGGGGGGCTTATTCTACGCAATCGCCGATGTTGTTTCCCGTGGCGCCGCCCAAGGGAACCTCGCCGTCAAAAATGGTGATCAGCTGGTCGCGTCCCTGGGGATCTACGGGGTCTGGGGTGGGGTTCGGATTGGGATTAGGATTAGGATTAGGGTTGGGGTTCGGTGTGGGTGTGGGGGTGGGGGTGGGGGTAGGATCGGGGTCAGGGTCAGGGTCGGGCGTCGGCGTCGGTGGCGGTTCGGGCGTCGGCGGAGGAACAATGACGCTATTGGTGATCACGCAAGCATGCGGCGATGGATTCTTGGTGGTCACAGTATACTCGTCAGGCGGAGGCGCCTGCACCACGGTATAAACGTCCTTCACATTCGGCGGCAACACCCACGTGTAAGACCAGCTGTTGCCAGCGTCCAGCCTCACCGCTTTTCCAAAGTCTTTCCCATTTTGGCGAAGTTGCGCGTTCACACTGGCGGGCCTGAGGCCATAACGATCGGCACTGTCCTGCCAAACCACGCGAACCGTATAGATGCGGTTAATGGTGAGCTCCGCCTGTTCATAAACGATATGGTATTCATCCGTCACATCGGCCCCGCCTCGTGTGATCCTTGCATTGCTGGGCTGAAGGATATAAACCCCTGGATCAATCCGCGTGGGCATATCATAGGTCAACTCATCATTTGGCACAAGCCCTGTTGCATTCACGCCACTAACACCCTGGGCTTTTCCGGTGTAATTCACGGTCGTATTCGCGGGCGAGAGGGTCAGCAGCATGCGGGTTTCGGCTGCCACCGTATTCCGCGACGTATCTGCCACCGCGGGAATCACAATGCCTGGAGATTGGGTTAGCACAGGAATGCCGGAAACAGCCGCTACATTGATAACCGTTCCGGGAACGCCGTTGGTACCCAATTCCCCGAGCGACACTTGATGATCATATTCGAAGACCTTTGTACTGCCCTCTTTCCCGGCGGGCGCCAGTTTCCCTGTATCGCCTTTGCCATTGGGCATGAGCACATCCGTGATCTCCACACTTTCCAACGGAATGTTGCTGGTGTTTGCTACGGTCACTCGATAGCGGATCGTCTCGCCCTCGCCATAGTAAGGGCCCTTGGCTGGCGAGGAGATGACCTCTTTGACCACCGAGAAGGTCGGATCAGCTTTTTCTACCGTAACCGACACACTGGCTTCCGTGGAGATGACACGTGAATGGCCCTCCGCATCGGCCCATAGCGTGCTCGCCCTCACTCTGTTTTTGAACATGATTTCCGCTCCATAGCCCAAATCCTCCAAAGCTATGGTGTAGGTGTATTGGTATTCCTTAGCAGGCGCGCCATATCCCAGTGTAAAGCCGTTTTCCAACAGGCCTACTGTTGGCAAGGAGTCGTTGACTCGGATGCCTTGAAGGGGCACATTGCCGATATTTTCTACGGTTACTTTATAGGATATTTCTTCGCCCAGTTTGAAAGTTCTTGTGTCCCAATCCGCCGGGGCCGTAATCACCTTGCTAATCATCAACTGCGGATTTTGCACAAGGGGCGCGTCAAGGCTGGCGGAGCCTTTGCCGCCTTCAAAGGACGTTACGGTGACCGCATTGCCCAAAGAGGATCCGGCGGCAACATCCCCTGGCGCAACTTGATATCCATAGCCAATGGAGAAAGAATCTCCCACAGCAAGAACATTCCGGCCTTCGGCATTGATGATTCCAGCGTCTCCTATTTTTTCATCAGCGCTAAGGAGTTCGCCAGCAAGGCTGTCGTCCATGCAAATTCCTGTGAGGGGCACATTCCCAGTATTTTCGACATTGATCATGTAGTAAATGGTATCCCCAATATTGAAGGGGCCTGTATTCACATGCCCGGAAGGGTCCTTGCCAAAACTCTTGGTAACGGTTAGGTTTGACTGGGCAATCGTAAGCGTAACGGAATCGGAAACGGGCAGCGCCGCCTCAGCACAGGAGGCCGTAGCCGTATTCTTCAGGGTTTTCTTTTCCGCATCAGCCGCCAACACCGTATAGGAACCTGTGAATTTTTCAGACGCATCCACAGCCAGGGAGGCAACCTTTTGCGTGTGATCCTCATCCTCCCACAGCAGGGCATCCTCCACACAAATTTCGGTCAAGGGAGAATTCCCCACATTGGTTACCGTAATTTCATAATCAACGCTCTCGCCTACTCTAAAGTAGTTCCCATTCGCGGGAAGGTTAACCACCCTCTTCTCAATCGCCAAGCGGCTGATCGATTTGTAGTTGGTAATCGTCCACGTGTACGGGTCAACCGACTTTACCGTCTCGGTATATCCTGCCGGCACCACGGTTTCGGCAATAGATGTTATGGATTTGACATTCCCACCCGGCTTCCACGCCAGCACAAAGTCTGGGGCCTTCAACGTCCCGGCAGCCGTATCAGATCCCCCATTTTTGGTTTCATAGGTAATCTGAATGGGAATGTCTCCGGTGGGGCGCTCCACACCCATGTCATCCCAAATCTTGTAGATGATAAAGGTATCCTTGCCGCCGTAATGGGCGTGAATGATTTGGCCACCCTTCGGGTCAGGTTTGTAGGTCGTAACATACCCCGTTACCGGGGTGATGGGCTGCAACTGGTAGGTATAGGTGTACCCATCACTATCCGAGGTGGGCAAGCCGGTCCATTGGTAGGCCCAACTATTGGTTGGGCTTAATGACTGCGGCTCACCCCAGGGAACGGTCTTAATTTCCACGCCGTTTTTCCAACAAACCTGCAGCAACTGCACAGAGATGCTGGCAGGCCGGTCGCCCTGGTTACCATTTCCATCCGCTTCCCACTGAATTTCGACTGAAAATGTGGTCGCTCCAATATAAACGGCCTTCGGCTCCACGACTTCCACGGTTTGGGGCGAAAACGCGGTATTGCTGACCACGGTGGCCAGCGCGGAAATACCAATGATCGAAGCCAGTAGAACGACGATGCATAAAAAGGGAATCAAGCAACGGCCAGTTTTCCTCATTGGAACTCCTCCTCAGCGGCTGCGGCAATGACGCCTAAAGCAAAGGTACACTGGGTATGGCGACGCATTCCCAGTGCCCAGCAAGTATTGACTTTTCATTATTGTGGAGCGGACTCCACAGGCGTTACGTTTACACGCCAGGAATAGTCGTCGTTGGAACCGTCCAATTCCACGGACAAGGTGGCGCGAGTAGCGCCGTTCACATTTTCCCATGCGGAACCGCTGGCTTTGCATTGCCACTGATAGGTTACGTCCACGCCCTCAAAGCCAACCAGCTCGCTTCTAAGCACCATGAGCGTCCCCGCAGGCACTTCCTTCAAGCCTTGTAAACTGGAGGAAATGGACACGCTGCGTTCTGGTGGGAGCACAACCTCTTGCTTTTCATCCTCTTCCACCGTCAATAGTAGCTCCGCATCCTCTTGGGGGGGCAAGGCGCCTTCCGCCTCTAGGTCGGGCTGCGAAACTTCGACCTGCGCATACTTGGCGTATAGCCTGATTTCCGTGGCGCTTCCGCCTGCAGGCGTCCCAAAGGCAAAGGCATGCTCGCCTTCTTCGTCCTTCCAAACCCAGCCTTCAAAACGGTATCCCTCCCGCAGAGGGGTTCCGGAAGGTTGTAGCACCGGTGATCCTTCCACAATCTCCACGATCGTATACACAGCGCCGTTCCAGTCCAAAAAGATCACGGAAAACCATCGCGCTTCCTGGGGGGCAGGCGGAGGCGTTTCAGTTTGGTCCGCCGGGCTTGCGGCAGGCGGCTGAAGGGTGGGATCGGCCGTAGGCTCGCTAGGTGTTACCGTGGGCCCCTCCGTAGACTGAGTGGATCCCTCCGTACGCTCCGTAGGCTCAGTAGGCGTTACCACGGGGTCGGCCGCGGGCTTAGCAGGCTCACCGGCGGACTCAGCAGGCGTTACCGTGGGTTCTGTCGGAGGATTGGGAGGCTCGCTGGAGGTTCCCGCAGGCTGATCGGCAGGTTCCGCCGCCGGTGCAGAAGGCTGCTTTTCAGGAGCTCCCGTCCCGGCGGAAGGGGGGCTCTCCGGTGGTGTTTCCTGATGGGAATCCGATGCTTTCGCAGGCGTAGCGGCCGGACTCTGGCCCCCAGGCGCGGCGGCAGGGGGCGGCGGTTCTACAGTCGTAGAAGCCGGCGGGCTGGCAGGCGGTTGCAAAGGCTCACCTGTGCCGGCAGAAGGAGCTTTCTCCTGTTCCTCCACAACCGGCGCGCCCGCTCTCGCAGGCTCCGTACCGCTTTCCTCGCCAACCGCATAAATACACATGACCAGCATGCATAGGGCCAGCAGTAACGAAAACAGGCGCTTGCTCTTTTTTTGCGCATTCTCCATTTATCGACACCTCCGCTCAGCGTATTCCGTGTCAACCATTGTTCTTTTTGAGCTTTTGTAACTGAAAAAGCGTTTTGACTGTACAAGAATGAATTTACATAGGAATATTGGAGTAAAAACTACCTATATTATATTGACCATTATATGCTTTCGATCCAATAAAATCAACCCACAAAGTACTAGAACTTACATTTAATACAAAGCAAAAGCAAAGACCTGAAAGTGCCATGAATATTGGATATTGTAAAAATAGCCGATGATACAACCAAACCTCAAAATTAGAATGTTTTCCCATATTGGGGCGCTATAAGGCTTTTCTATTTTGCATTATATCGATCAAAAATGGGATGAATGTAATCAATAGGTAATTTCACCGATAGCCAAACCCAAAATACGGGCAAGCGGCTCTCACCAGTCGCACCCTTCCCCCAGCATTTGGGCCAGGCGTTCCAAGCCCCGTTGATCCGCCTCTTCAAAGCGGTTGCAAAGAGGGCTGTCCAGGTCCAGTACCGCCACCACCTGCCCTCCAGCCAGGATCGGTACCACCATTTCCGAACGGGAGGCGCTGTCGCAGGCAATGTGCCCGGGAAAAGCATGCACATCCGGCACCCGCTGCGTGCGCCCTTCTTTGGCGGCCGTCCCGCAAACCCCGCGCCCCAGCGGAATGCGGATGCAGGCGGGCTTGCCCTGAAAGGGGCCTAAGATCAATTCCTCACCCTGGCGCAAATAGAACCCCGCCCAATTGACGTTTTCCAGCGCCCCAAAAAGCAGGGCGGAGGCGTTGGCCAGATTGGCGATGGCATTGCGCTCTCCCGCCAGAAGGGATGCCAGCTGGCGGGCCAAAAAGGGATATAAGGCATCGGCCTCCTTGGGAACGGGCAGATCATACTCCTGATGCATGGGAATCCCCCTTCCGTGCTGTTGGTTTCCTTTTTCCTATTTTCGCTCCTCTCCAGCAAAAAGTCAAACCACAAACCAGCCCGAGCAAGCTCTCTTTTGTACTTTTCCTGTATGCGGCTTGCATTGACGCCTCAAAGCCATTACAATGGGGCAGGATCCTTGGGATACTTTCACACAAAGAAGGATGAACGCGCCATGAACAAAATTCAGATGACGACCCCCCTGGTGGAGATGGACGGCGACGAAATGACCCGCATTCTCTGGCAGAAAATCAAGGATAAATTGATTTTGCCCTATGTCGCGCTTCAAACGGAGTATTATGATTTAGGGCTTGTCAAGCGCGACGAAACCAATGACCAGATCACGGTGGACAGCGCCCTGGCCACGAAAAAATATGGCGTGGCTGTGAAATGCGCCACCATCACCCCCAATGCCCAGCGGGTGGAGGAATATGGCCTCAAGCAAATGTGGAAAAGCCCCAACGGCACCATCCGCGCCATTTTAGATGGCACAGTGTTCCGCGCGCCCGTGGTGGTCAAGGGCATTTCCCCCTGTGTTTCCACCTGGAAAAAGCCCATCACCATCGCCCGTCACGCTTACGGGGATGTGTATAAAAATGTGGAGTTTGCCGTGCCTGGGGCAGGCTTAGCCGAACTGTGCTTTACAGACCAGGATGGCAAGGAGTCCCGCTTCCCCATTTTGTCCTTTGAGGGCGGCGGGGTCATTCAAGGCCAACACAATACCGATGAAAGCATCACTTCCTTTGCCCATGCCTGCTTTCGCTACGCGCTTTCTATGAAACAGGACCTGTGGTTTGCCACCAAGGACACCATCTCCAAAATCTACGATCACCGTTTTAAGGACATCTTTGCCGCACTTTATGAAACGGAGTACGAAAAACCCTTTCAAGAGGCGGGTATTGCGTATTTTTATACGCTTATCGATGATGCGGTGGCGCGGGTGATGCGCAGCGAAGGCGGCTTCATCTGGGCGCTGAAAAACTACGACGGCGACGTGATGAGCGACATGGTGGCCACAGCCTTTGGAAGCCTGGCCATGATGACCAGCGTGCTCGTCTCCCCCAACGGCGAATTTGAATATGAAGCCGCCCACGGCACCGTGACCCGCCACTACTACAAGCACTTAAAAGGCGAAGAAACCAGCACCAACCCCGTGGCCACCATTTTCGCCTGGGCGGGCGCCCTGTTGAAGCGTGGGGAACTGGACAACCTGCCGGATTTGTGCGCCTTCGCCAGGAAGCTGGAGCAGGCCACCCTTTCCACCATAGAGGGCGGGCAAATGACCAAAGACCTGGTTTCCCTGTTCGAGGGCAAGGCCATCGGCTTAAGCAGCGACGGCTTCCTGGATGCTATCGCCGAAACCCTGCGAGGGCTCGTTGCCTAAATCAATTCTTGAAATGTGCCAAACGCCGGTCTACAGACCGGCGTTTTTGCCTGCCTTCCGGCAAAAATCCGCCGTCAGTTTCTGCGGCCACAACCTTGCGAAACCCGACAAAATCGTTTATACTGGAACAAAATTCATATAGGAGTTCTCTCATGTTCAATGAATTGATTCAAAATGTGACCAATACGAAAGTCTTGACCGATTCCCTTCAGGCCTATATCCAAAACCTCTCCGTCAGTTCCGTCATCATGACCATCCTGGTGGTCTTTATGATCGTAGGCCTAATCGACAAATTGCGCGGCAACAAGCTAGGCTATGGCGAACGGTTCGACGAAGGCTTTCACGCCATGGGGCCGCTGGCGCTGGCCGTGGTGGGCATCGTTTCTCTGTCGCCGGTGTTGCTCATTGTGCTCAAGCCCTTGGTTACGCCTTTGTATGCCTTGTTGGGCGCGGATCCTTCCCTGTTCCCCGCCTCTTTCTTCGCGCTGGATATGGGCGGCTATGCGCTATCCACGCAATTGGCAGGCAGCAATACCGCCATCGGACTGTATTCCGGCATCATTGTGGCCTCCATGATGGGCATCACCATGTCCTTCACCATACCCTATGCCATTACGGTGCTGAAAAAGGAAGATCACTCCCTCTTTGCCATGGGCATGCTCATCGGCATCGTCACCATGCCCTTGGGCTGCATCGCCGGCGGCTTGATGATGAACACCACCTCTACACCGCTTTCTTTTTCCGCCTTGCTGATTAACACTCTCCCCGTAATCCTGCTGGCGGCGGTCATCGCGCTGTGCTTGGTGTTTTTCAAAAAGGGCGCCTTGCGGGCCTTTACCGGTTTTGGAAAGGGTGTGTCCTTCATCGTCACCGTTTCGCCGGTGATCGCGGTGTTCCAGTACCTTACAGGCATTCACCTTCCCCTGTTTGACAAAATGGTCACTGAGGATCCGGTGATGGGCGGCATCCCCCTGGAAAACGGCCTGCTCCTGGTGGGCAAAATCGCCATCATCTTGATCGGCGCCTTCCCCATGATCCATTTTCTGAATAAGCGCCTGGCCAAGGTGATGAACCGCTTTGGTGACAAAACAGGCATCAACGCCGAATCCTCCACCGGGCTGTTGACCCAATTGGCCAACAGCATTCCCGTGTGGAACGAAATCGAAAAAATGAACCCCAAGGGCAAACTCTACAACATCGCCTTTGCCGTATCCGGCTCCTTTGTGCTGGGGGATGTGCTGGCTTTTACCGGCGGGGTCAATCCGGAGATGGTCTTTCCGGTGATTGTGGCCAAGTTGGTGGCGGGCTTTGCGGCCATCGCGCTGGCGGCCATATGGCCCACCAAGGAAACGAAATAATTCCTTCACTTCATCAAGGGGGCGTTGGCATTGGCGGAAACGAAAAAAACCTCATCCTATTATGAATCTGTTTTTCGGGATTCCTTGCAAGTCATTATTGAGGCAACCAAAATTGGCCTTTGGGACTGGCACCTTCCCAGCGGAAAGGTCATTTACAGCCGCCAATGGGAGCAGATTTTGGGCTACGACGAAGGAGAGCTCCCTCAAACGGTAGAGTCTTGGGAAAAGGCCGTTTTGCCCGAGGATTTAGCCCTGGCGGACAAAGCCATTAACGATTATATCGAGGGCAAAACCAATTCCTATGAGGCGGAGTTCCGCATTGTTTGCAAAAACGGAGACGTGATTTGGGCCCAGGATAAGGGCACCTTCACCGAGTGGGACGAACAGGGGAAACCTGTTCGCCTGGTGGGCGTTTTGCAGGATATCCAGCGCATCAAGACCGTGGAAGAGCAATTAAAGCAGCAAAAGGCTCAATTGGACTTCGTGGCCACCCTTTCGGAACTGGGTACCTGGGATTGGGATTTGACCACCCAGACCATTTCTTATAACGACGAATACCTGCACATGCTGGGTTATACCCAAAGCGAGATCACCGGCACCATGGAAGAGTGGGAGGAGTTCAACCATCCCCAAGACCTCCCCATCTCCTCCCAAATGCTGGATGATTACTTGAGCGGCAAGACGGATTCCTATTCCTGTGAAATCCGTATGCGCCACAAGGACGGCCACTATGTGTGGACGCTGGACATGGGCCGTATTTCCGAGTGGGACGAAACCGGCAAGCCCACCCGGGTTCTGGGCGGTCATCTGAATATCGATAAACTCAAGCGGGCGGAGCAAAACCTACAATCCGCCTTGCGCGAAATCGAAAAATACAACGCCACCCTGCAGGACGAGATCCAAAAGGGCATCAAAGACCTGAAAACCATGGAGAAGAATTCCCAGGCCATGTTCGATGCCAATCCCCACGCCAGCATGATCTTTGATGAAAGCTACCAGGTGAGCGACGGCAATCCTGCCGCTTTGCGCTTCTTCGGCATTCACGACAAGGCCGATTTCCTCGCATCCATCACGGAAAGCCTCCATGCCTCGATTCCTTTTTTGAACGAGGACGGCGCCCCCGCCGTGAGTATTTTCGACCGGCTCCCCTACGCCTTTGAGCAGGGCTTTTGCGAATTTGAAACCAGCATTTTGCTCCATGGCGAATTCATTCCCCTGAACATCATCTTAAAGCGGATCGATTTTAACGATTCTCACGCCGTAGCCGCTTACCAGCTGGATTTGCGAACCCTGAAAAAAGCGCAGCAGGACCTGGAAAAGCAAGACGTGCTGCTCAATGCCGTGAACGAAGTGGCCTCGCTGCTCATTTCCGCGGAGGAAAGCGACTTTAACCAAATGCTTCGAGATGGCCTAAGCATCCTGGGCAAGAGCGTGGATGTGGACCGCGTCTATGTGTGGCAGAACCACTGGAAGGACGACCAGCTTTGCTGCTCCCTGGTCTGCGAATGGGTGGACCGCGTGGCGCCCCAAAAGGACAGCGAAACCACCCTTATGTACAGCCAAGCCATGCCCACCTGGGAAAACCTTTTGCAAACCGGCCAGTGCATCAATTCCCTTGTGAAAGACATGCCCCCCGCAGAGCGGGACAAGCTCCTGACCCAAAACATTGTTTCCATCCTCATCGTGCCCATCTTCATCCAAAGCAAACTATGGGGCTTTATTGGTTTTGACGACTGCCAAGAGGAGCGGCTGTTCACCGAGTCCGAGGAGAACATTCTCCAATCCGGCGGCCTGATCATCGGTTCCGCGCTGCTTCGCAATGAAACCAACAAGAACCTGATCTCCGCCAAGGAGGAGGCCCTTTCCAACGCCCAAGCCAAAACCACCTTCCTGGCCAACATGAGCCATGAAATCCGCACGCCCATGAACGCCATCATTGGCATGACCACCATCGCCAAAAACGCAGCCTCCCCCGATAGGGTCAGCGACTGTCTGATCAAGATCGAAAACGCTTCCCGCCACCTTCTGGGCGTCATCAACGACATTTTGGACATGTCCAAGATCGAGGCGGAAAAGGTGGAGCTTTCTTCCGATGAGATCGTCTTTGAAAAAATGGTCAACAACATCTGCAATATCTCCGCCACCAAGGCCGAGGAAAAGCACCAGCATTTCATCGTGGATGTCGCCGACGATATCCCCTATTCCATCGTCAGCGATGAACTGCGCCTGTCTCAGGTGGTGACCAACCTGTTAAGCAATGCCGTAAAATTCACCCCCGAAAACGGCGCCATCCAGCTGAGCGCTAAAAAAAGCAACGAAACGGATACCGGTTGCGATCTTACCTTTAGCGTGCAAGACAGCGGCATCGGCATTGCTCCGGAAAAGATCGGCGTTCTATTCAATGCCTTTGAGCAGATCGACCGCGGCATTTCCCGCAAGTTCGGCGGAACGGGGCTGGGGCTCACCATTTCCAAGCGTATCATTGAGCTGATGGGCGGGACCATCGGCGTGGAAAGCGAAATGGGCAAAGGCAGCCGCTTCTTCTTCACCATCCCTGTGATGAAAGGGCGCAACAAGGAGCGCATGGAAACCCAAGCGGCACAAGTGGTACAAGAAAAATATGACTTTGTGGGCAAGCGGCTGCTCCTGGTGGAGGATGTGGACATCAACCGCGAAATCGTGATGGCGCTTTTGGAAAGCACGGGCATTCAAATCGATTGCGCCGAGAACGGCGAGATCGCCTATGAGACTTTCAAGGCCAATCAAGGCCGGTACGACATCATCTACATGGACATCCATATGCCGATTTTAGACGGCTTTGGAGCCACACAAAAAATCCGTGCCCTAAGCACGCCAGAGGCGCTGCGTGTGCCGATCATCGCCATGACGGCCAACGCCTTTGCCGAGGACGTGGAACGCTGCCGCAAAGCAGGCATGAACGACCATGTGGCCAAGCCTATCAACATCGACGAGGTGCTGGCCAAAACCCAAAAACACCTGCGGAGATAACGTCGCTTAAAACCCCCGCACCAGTTGGGCGAAGTCTGCTCCGGCAAAGAGCAGCCGAAGGACGATCAACAAAACCAAATGCAGGGGATACAGGGCGTATCCCAGCCACTGGGGCATTTTGAACCCTGTGTTTGTGCTGCCCGCAATCAGCGGCAGGGAAAGCCAAATCATGCCCTGCATGCAAAAGAACCCCGAAAGGGCCACCCCAATGCCAGGCCACGATAAAAAGAAAAGGGGCATGCCAAACAGCTGATTCACCGGCGAACTGCCCGAACCCCAGTACAGCGCGTAGACCAAATAGGCCGCCATCAGCCCTCCGCGGGTTTCACGGGCCATGTACAAAACCAAAACAAACAAAAGCCCGCGCCAACCGTAGTCCACCTTCAGCCAATTCAAAAGCACAAAGCAAAGGGCGGGCAGCCAAAATTGGCTGCCATACCGGCGGGCCTGCATGCCGTAAATGGCCACCAGGCCTAGGAGCAGCGTGAAAAGAATATTCAAATCCGTCCAGGTATGGGAAAGGGCCATCATATACAAGGGCTGGGAAATCAGCCCCAACACCAAAAGACGCAGCCCGTAACGGAAGATATTCTTCGTTTTGACGCTGCCCACCACTAGGCACCAGGCGTACAGCGGAAAAGCCATCCGCCCAATGACGCGGAACTCCGCAATCCCGCCAAAAAGGATCACGCCCAAATGATCGATCAGCATCAAAAGCAGTGCCAAGGCCTTCAAAAAAGAAGTGTCCGCGTTACCTGCCAACATTTTGCGTTCGGGCTGTTTAAGGGTCTCCTGCATCAACTCACACCTTCCAGCTTTTTCCAGTGATTATATCACGGGGACGGGCGTTCGTCACGCCCAAAAAACGCGCTTTCAAGGAAGGTTCATCCGGCGTTCATGCAAACTTCACTTTTCTTTCGTAGAATGAATCTGGTATACTGAAGCAAACCATCCAAGCGGAGGCATTGTATGAACATCCTCATCGTGGACGACGAGCAAAAGATACGGGAGCTGATTACCAAATACGCGGTGTTTGAAGGTTATGCCGTGGAGGGCGCCGAAAACGGCATGGACGCCATTGAAAAAGCGCAAAACGGCAACTTTGATCTCATCGTCATGGACATCATGATGCCGGAGTTGGACGGCTTTTCCGCCTCCCGGGAAATTCGCAAGACGCAAAACATCCCCATTATTCTCCTGTCTGCCCGTGGCGAGGAATACGATAAGATCCACGGGTTTGAGCTAGGGATTGACGATTATGTGGTCAAACCCTTCTCTCCCAAGGAACTGATGCTGCGCATCGGCGCGGTGCTGCGCCGCGCTCAAGGCTCCGCCGCCCAGGCGGAGGTCCATGATACCGTTACGGTAGACGGCCTTGTGGTGGACTTTACCGCCCGCCAGGTGCTTATGGATGGCGCTCCCCTCACCCTATCCCCCAAAGAATACGATCTGCTGTTTTACATGGTGCGCCATCGCGGCATCGCCCTTTCCCGGGAGAAGCTGATCAGCAAGGTTTGGGGCTACGATTTTTTTGGCGACGACCGGACGCTGGACACCCACATCAAGCTCTTGCGCAAGCAATTGGGGGCCTATGCCCGGTTGATCACCACATTGCGAGGGGTGGGGTACCGTTTTGAAAAGCCATGAAGGGGCTTCGCCCCTTTTTATCCAACCGCATCTTCCTCAAGCACCAGCCAGTATAGGGGCTTCGCCCCTTTTTATCCAACCGCATCTTCCTCAAGCACCTACCAGTACAGGGGCTTCGCCCCTTTTTAAACAAAAGCCTGCTGAACAAGAGCCGCCGCAGCCCGAACCCACGAATACAGACCCTGCCCCAAATCCCTGCGGGCTCTGGAACCGCCTGGGAATCCGAGGCCGCATTTTCGGTTACTTCCTTCTGTTCACCGCTCTGCTCTTAGTGCTGTTATGGCTTTTCCAAACTGTGCTGTTGGATGATTTTTACCGCTTTCAGAAGACCTCTATGCTGAGCGCCTCCGCCGAGGCCATTGCCAAAAACATCGAAAATGATGATATTCAAAGCCTAGCTGCCCGCCTAAGCGAGCAAAACGATCTTTGCGTACTGGTCATCAACGACCGGCTGGAAACGGTCATCTCGGCCGAAGCGTCCCCCAATTGCGTCCTCCACCGCATGAGCCGGCTGGATTTGGCCCGCTCCATCCTGGCCATGGGAGAAACGGAGAAAACCACCTTCCATGTGTTCGCTGTGCGCAGCTTCCGTGTGGGGCCTTATGACGCGGCCAAATTTCTGGGCCGTGTTCCCCCCACTGATAACGGCAACGGAAAAAGCATGATCGCCACCCGCAAAATGCCTCTGTCCAGCGGCGAAACCCTCTATGCCTTTTTTAGCACCCTCATCACCCCCGTCAACGCCACGGTGGAGACCCTGCGCGCTCAATTGTTGTTCATCACTGGCGTTTTGGTGGTGTTGTCCTTCTTCCTTTCCCTGTTGCTCAGCAAGCGGATCACCCAGCCCATTGTGGAGACCACCTCCGCCGCCCGAGCGCTGTCCGCAGGCAGCTTCACCCCCATCTCCACCCGCATCAGCTACCGGGAGGTCGCCGAACTCAACGAGCAGCTCACCCAAACCGCCGCCGATTTGCGCAAGGTGGAGACCATGCAGCGGGAATTGATTGCCAATATCTCCCACGACCTGCGCACCCCGCTAACCCTGATCGAAGGGTATGCCGAGGCCATGCGCGACCTGCCCGGAGAAAATTCCCCAGAAAACATGCAGATTATTATTGAGGAAACCAAGCGCCTCACCACGCTGGTGAACGCGGTTTTGGAATATAGTTCCAGCAAGAACGGCCAAAACGAACCCATTCGCCATACCTTTGACCTCACAGAGAGCATCCTGGGCATTTTGCGCCGCTACCAAAAGCTCACCCAGCAAGACGGCTACCAGGTGGATTTCCACTATACAGAGCATGTCCCTGTTTTCGCCGACGAATTGAAAGTGGGGCAAGTGATTTATAACCTCATCAATAACGCGCTCACCTACACGGGGCCAGACAAAACCGTAACCGTGACCCAAACCCTGCTGAAGGGTCGCGTCAGGATTGAGGTGCACGACAGCGGCGAAGGCATTCCCCCAGAGGAGCTGCCCCATATTTGGAACCGCTACTACCGCGGCAGCAAGCCCCATAAGCGGGCAGCCATGGGCACGGGGCTCGGGCTGAGCATTGTGCGGGGGATTTTGGACAGTCATCAACTCCCCTATGGGGTTGACAGCGCGGAGGGGGCCGGTACCACCTTTTGGTTTCTTCTCCCTGTCATAGCAAAGGAATGCACATAACCATCAAAAGTGCCCATGCGACGGAACGCCGTCAAGCATGGGCACTTTTTTATGAGGTACGCGTTGTTGCCGAAAAAAAGGGCGAAGCCCTAAAAAACGCGGGAGAATACCGCCGAAAAAATGACGGTTCCGATCATCAGCACGGCCAAGGAAAGGCATACAATCCGAACCATCCACTTCTTGGTATCCGTCCGCTTTTTCACGCGCGTAGCCAAAGCGTTCACCCCCATTTTGCTAACGGCAGTAGTATAGCATGTTTGTAATCTTTGGGCAAGCCGCGCAACCGCTATCCAGCCGCTTTCCCTTACCGGAACGGATTAAAAAACCGCCCACCGTTACGCATATTCAGCCCTATCGCCACCGCCACCAAAAGCGCACTGACGGCAATGACCCCATAATCTCCCTTGCTAAAAGGCCGCCCACGGTACCATGTCCGCTTTTTATGCTTGCCAAAGCTGCGAAGCTCCATGGCATTGGAAATGGTTTCGATCTTATCCAGGCTGGAAAAAATCAGGGGAAACAGAATGGCGGTGGCGCCCTTCACCCGATCCCTGAGCTTGGCCTTTTTCGAAAGGTCGATCCCTCTCGCCTGCTGGGCCTGGCTGATTTCGTGAAAGGCGCGGCGAACATCGGGAATGTAGCGCAGGGCAAGGGACACGGAGTAGCCCACCTTATAGCTCACCCCCAGTTGGTTCAAGGAGGACGCAAACTCGCTGGGTTCGGTGGTCACAAAGAAAATCAGCGCCAAGGGCATGATGGAAAAATACTTGATGGTCACGTTCAATTGGTAAAAAAGCTGTTCTTGGGTGACTGTATGGGAGCCAAACAGTGGGAACAGAACCTGCCGCGACCCGTAGATTTTCACGCCCTCCTCGGGGGCAAACAGAAAAATGAACACATTGTTGAGCACCATGAAGGCGGCGATGACCACCAGGATCCCCTTCATTTGGCTTAGCCCAATACGCGCCAGCCCAAACATCACCACCGCTCCCACAATGATCGCCAGCAAAAAGCGGGTATCATAGGTGATCATGGCCGCTACGCTCACCAACAGCACCATCAGCAGCTTGGATGCCCCCGTAAGCCGGTGAACGGGCGAGTCTCGGTGGATATATCCCAGGCCCGTAGCGCTTGCCTGCGATTCTTTCGCCTTAGCCATGCTTTCTCACCTCGCGGTCGTAATCAATAAAGTGCTGCACAAAGGCCGCGCCATCCTCAATCCCGCATTCCTGGGCCAAAGCAAACAGGCTGGTCTCCTTCAAACTGGCGCGGCGGGTCCATTCCGTGTTGGTCAGCACCTTGGCGGGGCTGGTATCGGCAATGAGCTGTCCATCAAAAAACACCAGGGCTCGAGGGGCGTATTCCAGCATCAGGTGCATATCATGGGTGATCATCAAGACCGTAACGCCCCGGCGGTGCAAAGAGAGCAAAAATTCCATGATCTCTGTATAGTGGCGAAAGTCCTGCCCTGCGGTGGGCTCGTCCAGAATGATCATTTCCGGATCCATCACCAATACGGAGGCGATGGTCACCCGCTTTTTTTGGCCGAAGCTCAAGGCGGAAATGGGCCAGCTCCTAAACGGGTACAGACCGCAGATCTTGAGGGTCTCCTCTACGCGGCGACGAATCTCCTCCTCCGCCACCCCGCGGCTTTTGAGCCCCATGGCCACCTCGTCAAAAATCATGGTTTTCGAAATCATCTGGTTGGGGTTTTGCATCACATAGCCGATATGAGCGGCCCTTTGCGCAATACTCATAGCACAAAGGTCTTGGCCGTTGAGCCTCACCTCTCCCGCCTGTGGGGTTTCAAAACCGCAGATGAGCTTTGCCAGCGTGCTTTTCCCCGCGCCGTTGGTACCCACAATGGCCGCCATTTCTCCGGCCCGAACGCCGAAGCTAACGCCTTTGAGCACCGGCTCTTCCGGCTGATAACCGAATTGGAGCGCCTCCACCTCCAGCATGAAGGGCTTTGCTTCGCCTGCCGACTTTTGCGGAAGCGATTGCATCCATTGCTGAACGCGGGTCCGCTCCTCTCCGCGCAAGGCCAGGGTATCAATGCGGCCAGGCCGCATTTGGGGAGCAATGTCAATTCCCGCGTATTTTAAGGCCGTCACATATAACGGCTCCCGAATGCCGCACTCCTGCAAAAGGTTCCCGCTCAAAAGCTCATCGGGCGGCATGTCCGCCACGATACACCCCTCGTTCATCACCACCACACGGTCCACCTTGCGATACAAAACATCCTCCAGGCGGTGCTCAATAATGATCACCGTCGTATCGGACTCGCTCATGATCTGATCAATGAGCTCAATGGTCTGCTTGCCCGTGGCTGGATCCAAATTGGCCAAGGGCTCGTCAAATAAAAGGGCCTGCACCCTGTCGATCATCACGCCCGCCATGCTCACCCGCTGCTTTTGCCCGCCGGACAGATGAAAGGGCGAATGCTCCAAATGCCCGCCAATGCCCACAGCGTCCGCCGCGCGCTGAACCCTTGTAAGCATTTCCCCTTGCGGCACGCAATTGTTTTCCAGGGAAAACGCAATATCCTCCCCGGCCGTGAGCCCCACAAACTGGCCGTCCGGATCCTGCAATACCGTCCCCACGATTTTGGAAAGCTCAAACATGCTGGAATCCTTGGTCTGAACCCCTCCCACGAAAAGTGTCCCCGTGCTGTTTCCCGGGTAATTAAAGGGAATCAACCCATTGATGCAATGAGCCAAGGTGCTCTTGCCACTGCCAGACGGCCCCACAATGAGGATTTTTTCTCCGCTGTGGATGGTCAGTTGAATATCTTTCAGCGTCGGCTGTTTTTGGGCACGATATTGAAATCCAAAATGCTCAAATCGAATCAACGGAGTTCCCTTTTTCATTCGAACCTTCCTTTTCCCATCCATTTTCTATCTTTCATATTGGTGCCGTCCCTTAACAGAAGAAAAGCCATCGGGACGGATCGCCTCTGTCCCGATGGCTCGATACGCGCCCCTTATTCCTTGTCCAGCGTGCCGGACTTGGTGCGGGTCTTGCTGTAGGCCAACAGCAGCAATGTCCCCACGATGGCCGTGGTCACGATGTTGCTTGCGCCGGCAATCAGGCCCTGGGTGAACACCTTGTCCGCGGGCTCCGCGTAAATCAGGATGTCCAGCACGGGGGCAACCAGGCCCCAGCCCACCAAGTGGATCACAATGGTGCCCACAATGAACTGAATCATGCCCTTTTTGCCGAACTCGCCGCCGTCAATATTGACGCCCTTGAGCAGGAAGCCGGAAGCAAAGCCGATCAGCGCCGAAACAATGATCCAGCTCCACCACAGGCCGTAGCCGAAGGCCAAATCCGTAAGCGCATGACCAATGAGGCCGATGAGAAGGCCTGCGATAGGCCCAAAGATGGCGGCGAAGAAGCCCAGCACCGCATACTGGAAGGTGATGGTGGTGTTAGCAAACACAGGAATGGAGACAAAGCGCGCCAGGAGGAAGAAGATGGCCGTGCCAATACCGATGGCCACGATGGTCTTGACGTTGAACTTTTTCATGGGAAACACTCCTTATGAATCATTCTATCTCAACTTCACCATGCAGGCGAAGTGGAAACCGCTCAATCATACACCAGCTTAGGACCCTTTCGCAGGGTGATCCGCCAGGCATTCCCCGTGCCGATATTGTATGCCTTGGCGAAGCTCCCCTGGTTGATGGCCACGGCGATGTTGTCCAAACTGTTCACATACAAAAGCGCTTCTCCCACGTACACATCGGCAAAGCTCCTTTGAAACGTGAGAATATTGCGGTACAAAACCCGGGTATCGTTGCAGATCACCGCCTCCACCCGATCCCCGTACCCAATGCCTAAACCGCGAAACATTTCCCTGGAAATGTTCGTCCACAGGCTTCCAAAACGCACATCCAAAACGTCGATGGTGCCTACGATTTCATTGCCTTCTTGCTTGGCCTCCACCACAGGCAGTTCGATTACCGATTCGTTCTCCACCAAAGGCCCGATACCTTCAAAAGAAATCATGCCGGACGCCAAACGCGCCCCCGTGTAGGCATAAATGTCCCGCCCGTGAAAGGTGTAGCTCTCGCTGCTTCCCGGCAAGCGGTTCACGGTTTCATCAATCTGCCGGGCCTCTTGGATGCCTACCACGCGTTTCACATGGGTCAGCGTTCCATTGTCCGGCGTGATGATATACTGCCCCTTTGCGGTTTTCACGGCAATGCTGCGGCGGGTGGAGCCCACACCCGGATCCACGACGCTAACAAACACGCTGCCCGCTGGCCAGTACCCCACCGTTTGAATGAGCCGGTAGCTGGCCTCCCAAATATCATAGGGCCGGATTTCGTGGGTCAGATCGTAAATCCTCAGCCCTTCACAAACACTTTCCGCCACCCCGTACATGGCGCTGACCGCGCCGTCTACATAGCCAAAATCGGATTGCAAAACCAATGGCTTCATTCTCGATTTCCTTTCCCCAAAGACAAGCATTTTCTCGTCCATATTATACTTTCCTCCCCTAGGATTGTCAATTCTCTCCCAGACGGCCAACCCCTGCCCCCTCCACTGGCAAACTTTGCACCGCTATCCGGCGGGACCCAAGCGCCTGCCTGATTATCCTTGTCCTGCCTGCGCTTACGCGTTGGCTTTGCGGTGTCTCACCGCGCCCCGCCTGATGCAAACAAACCACGTCTCCATTCCTTTTTCATCAATTATTCACAGTTCGGCTTTGATTTGGCAATGCATTTTGCTTGAAACTTGACAACATGGGTTGTATAATGCAAAAGAACGATATCGGAGGTGCGCTGTATGGAGGAAATACGCTTGGGCGATCTTGTCCAGATGCGCAAGACACATCCTTGCGGGAGCGATCAATGGTCCGTCATTCGGATCGGAGCGGATGTCAAGATCAAATGCGCGGGTTGCGGCCGAATTGTGATGATGGAGCGCGCGGACTTTATGAAAAGGCGCAAAAAAGTACTCACCCAAGGACTGATCCCTGAGGCGGAAACGCTTCGTGAAATGATGCAACATCGCTAAAGGAGGACTTTCCCATGCAGACCGAAGAAAACGTGCAAGTCGATCAAGAGGGGCAGCAATCCGTAGACCAGGCAGAGCCCACAACAACTACCCCTGACCCTAAGAAAAAAAACGTGTCCAAAGAAATTTGGAGCTGGGTCTTAACCCTGGGGGCAGCGGCGCTGATTGCCCTGGCGATCCGCACGTTTCTATTTGAGCCCATTCGTGTGGACGGCAGCAGCATGTGCGACACGCTGGCCAACGGGGAAATCATGTTTGTTACCAAGCCCGAATACTTTTTGGGCGACCCCCAGGTGGGGGATGTGGTCATCTGTAAATATCCTGGCCGCTCGGAGTATTTTGTCAAGCGGCTCATGGGCGCCCCAGGGGATGTGATCGAGGTCAAAAACAATATCGTCTACCGCAATGGCGACCCCATGGCCGAGCCCTACCTCACCCCGGACCGGAACGATAACGGCTTTAGCATGCAAGCCTTCACCTTGGGTGCAACGGAATACTTTGTCATGGGCGATAACCGCGACAACAGCCATGATAGCCGCAACTATTATTCCGATGGTTCCCCCGCCGCGCTGACCCGGGATCAGATCATCGGCCATGTCCGCTGTGTGCTGTTCCCCTTCAACGCCATCCGCGCCATCCAGTAGGCGCGAAATCCTCCAAAAGCCTTGATGGCGAACAAGCAAGGCGGCCCAAGGAGCGGAGCCTGCTAATCCGTGCGCGACACTACTTTGCCGCTATAGCCGCCAAAGCAAGCAGGACTTTATCAGCAAGCTGCGAGGCCGTCCTTCCACAGGACGGCCTCTGTTTGTTGGTGGGCACATTCCATGGGCGAACCTCCTTCGCCCGTCCACCTTCGTCCTGATTAATCGATCCGCAGCAATTGTCCAATGTAAATCAAATTGGGGTTTTCAATACCGTTTCGTCGCACCAGTCTTTTCACGCTGACGCCGAACCGCCTCGCAATCCTGCTGAGCGTGTCGCCTTTCACCACGAGATAATGGTTCACAGGCGCCGGGGGGCCGCTTTGGCCTGGCTTGATCAGCAGCGTCTGCCCTGCGCGAATGAAATTGGGATTGTCAATACCATTGAGCGATGCCAGGGCCTTCACAGTGGTGCCGTATCTCTTGGCGATCTCATAGAGGGTGTCGCCACGCACCACCGTGTAATCAAAGGCTGGGCCGGCCCAGCCGCCTTGGCCCGGCACCAGAAGGATGTCGCCGGCGTAGATCCAGTGCGGGTCCGCAATGCCGTTGAGCGCAACCAGCGTGTCCACGTTGGCGCCGAACCGCCTGGCAATCCTGGACAGGGTGTCTCCGGGTTCAATGCGGTACAGGAAGGTATCGGCGGATGCCACCGCCATGGGTATGGTCGCCGTCAAAGAGATGCCGCACAGCAAGAAAATCGTTACTGCGAGAAGCACTTTTTTCCGTATGCCCCTCATGTTTCTCACCTCACACATGCGTCGGTTGTGTGCTGTACGCCCCCCATATATATGACGTTTGATGAGATATGCGCATTCCGTTTTCACGATGATTTTGCAAAACCGGGCGGATGGCTTAAGCGACCCTTTTCCAGCGGCGGCATTGGCTATCCGGCTCTTTAGGGAAACGTGCAGGCAACCACGGCGTATCCCATATTGTCGTAACTGGCCTCATACGAAGCGCCTTCGGGTAACTTTAGGCTGATGTAGCCCTCGGCATAGGGCTGGCACACGATCAGGTATTTCAGCGCGCCGTCCTTATGAATCTGAATAATAGGCTGTTGGTGCAAAAAATCCAGATAGGCTTCCAAGTCCAAATCCAAATAAGTCATGGCTGTGCTGTGGGCGATGCCCACATAGCGAAACTGATAGGCTTTGTACGGATTCCCATTCTCTCTGGGGTAACGCTGCACAAATCCCTGCCGCCACGCGTTTTGCATGAGAAAGCGGCCTTGCTCCGTCAGGCGATGAGGCCGTTCGTCCAGGGTTCCGCTGTGGTTCTTATACAGCCGGATATCCACCGTGTACTCCTGCTGAAATTCACTAGCGCGGGGATCGTCAATCTCTAAACGCGCTTTTTCCACCGCTTCGTTTAAGCTCATGGCAGACGCGTGTACCCGCACGCGCTCCAGCTGCATCTCCCGCTGCTCCGCCTGGCTTTGGGAGGCCCGCCAGATCACCAGCCCCTCGGCTCCTTTCTGCCTAGCGTCTAAAAAGAGCTGGTACAACGCGGCAATGGTCTGCTTTCCGCTTTTTAAGGTCAAATCCCGCACGGGCACCATACCCTTGCCGTACGTGGCGATGCTCACCGTATTGGGGCCTGGGGCATCCTCCGGCAAAGGATGCTCCGCGTCGATGCGCAAGAGCTTTCCGTGAAGAAGCTCCTCACGGCTAAAGACCACCTGCCGCATAGGCGCCTCAGGATAGCCAAAGCTCACCGAGCGGTTGGCGCGGATGCCCGCTTCCTTTGTGGGCCGCTCCACAGCCTCACTCAAGGCAGGTAGAATGGGGTACTCAGGAGGGGAGGCGTTAAACAAAATCCAGAGAAACGCTGCGATCCCCAGGCTGGTCACCGCCAGGGTCCAGGCGGCATAGCGCCGGTATCTATAGTACGGATTGGGTTTTCGAACAATGATGGGCAGCATGCATTGAGCGCCCCAGCAAGGCGGGGGACGCTTGGGCGCGCGCCACGTGTGTTTCCGCCACTCTCTTTCCGTCAAGATACCTTCGCGCATGCCTGTCACCTCTTCCAACCCTAGGCTTTCCGCAAGGTGAAATTCATATGCATGCAACGCGAATCAAGTTTTACAAATTCTTGGAAACACTTTGAGGAGTGAGGTGCGGTGGATCGCTCCAACCCTTGGCAAGGCCTCTACGCATACCCTGCCACGGAAAAAGAAAAATCCGCCAGGGTGTTTCACAGCCTAGCGCCAAGGTCAACCGCGGTTTGTCTTGGCCTGGCAATGTTACATTCCCTTTCTTGCGCATTGTAACCATTCTGTGTTACAATTAGGAGTGCGCATAGATGCATCCCCTGCTAATAACGCTAGGGAGAGGAGCCTTGCCATGCAACATTTCCGTTTTCAAAGAACCGTCTGCCTCCTGTTGGCATTGTGGGTTCTTTGGATCGCGCTGCCCGGAGCGGCTGTCGCGGAATCCTCCATCGCCTTGGAGGATATCGGCATGCGGTATTTCTTGCTGGAGAACGAGTCGTGCATCACCCGAGATCAGTTTCAAAAGGAAGCGCTGGATCGCCTGGGTGTGGATGAGGCCACAGCCCTCGCCGCCATGGAGCGGGACGACTTGTTCCTGATTTGCATCACGCCGGAGGGAAGGCAGGTCTCCCTTCGTTGCCAGGCGAAGCCTTCGGGCATGGAAAAGTCCAATCTCTTTGAGTTGGATGGATTGGAAAAAGAGCAATTCCTCACGCTTTTGGCCCGCTCTGGTCACTATCTTTCCGCCTCCTGGCAAAGCGCCGTCCCCGGCTTTGCGTTGTTCTCCACCGCGGATGAAAACAGCGCCGATGCCAACTCCCCTTTTCACACCATCAGCATCAGCACCCTCTATCTGGACAGGATCTACTCTTTCCAAACCGCCATCATTGGCCGCGTGCCCACCGAGGCCGACTTGGAACCGCTCTTTTCCGTCGCGAACCGCGCTCTTTTCCTTGGCGCGGCAAAAGCCGTTGAAACTCCGCTTGCAGAGGCGCCGCTTTCTCTTTCCGGCCTTGAGTCGTCTTCCACGGGCAACGCCTCTTTTGCAGAAACCATTGGTGCGATTCCTCTTTCCCTCTCCCCAATCCCCGCGACGCTTCCCACCAATATGCTTACCCTCAGCGGCGCCACCTCCGCTAGCGCCTTCCTTCGGTACAGCGTGAACGGCCGAACCTCCTCCCGCTTCAAGCCTGAAAAGGACGGCTCTTTTTCCGTAAGTGTGCCCAATTTGGATACTTCCGCGCCCAATGAGGTAGAGGTGACCGCTTTTGATTCGGCCTCCGCCTCTACCATCCGCTTTTCTGTTGCGGTGGACTGGCAGGATACCCCCCTGGCGCTTTCCCAAACCACTGGGGAAACGGCCGAGGAAAGCCTCACCCTGCGAGGGCTCACCCTGCCAAACACGAAGGTGCAGCTTGTCAGGCGGTCCGGTACGGCCACGGTCCCTGTGGCGGAGGACGGCAGCTTTACCTGCCAGATTCCACTCAAAAAGGTAGGCGTCCACACGGTTTCCGTCACAGCTCAGGCAGCCGGATACCGGCGGAGGGAAGTTCAGGTAACCCTTCAGCGCACCGGCGACCCCAAAAGCGATACCGCCGCCCTACGGCGTAAGGTCAAATCCGTTAACTATGAAAAGCTGACGCAAAGCCCTTCCGCCTATGAGGGTAAAACCGTGGAATACCAAGGCGTTGTGAAAGCGCTGGCCAATGAAGGCGGCGCTCCCCTCTTCCTTTTGGAAAACGCGCAAGGGCAGGGCATGCTCTGCCTCTGCGAGAACCTGCTAGGCGTAGAACTTGGGCAAACCCTTTCCCTGATCGGCGCCCTTACCGGGCAAAGCCAGTCCCTGCAAACACGCTGGGCCAGCGGTACCTATCCCACGCTGAAGCTGCTTGCGGTTCTTCCGTAAACTCTGCAATGCACAAAGGACGGTGTTCATGATGCGTAAATTCCTGTTGATAGCGGCTGTCCTGTTCTTGTCGGTGTTCTTCGTGCCCGCGCTGGCGGAAGTGCATGTATTGGACGAGCTGCGCGCAACCATCGACATCCCGGACAATTACATCATCCTTACGCCGGAAACGCTGGCCACGAATGAGGTGTGGCTCACGTCCCGGGGCCTGTCCCTGGACGCGGTCACGGCCGATTTCCAAAAGCGCGGGGTCTTGTACCAGTGCTGGACGGAGGTCCAGGACGCTTGTTTTGAGCTTTCCGCCACCCAGAACGATTCCACGCTGAACATCTTCGATGTGAACGAGCAGGATAATTCCGTGCGCGCGGCCTACCGCCTCAGCCATTATCCAGAAAACGCCTTTCTCAACGACGGCTTCGATTTTTCCAGCGCCGATTGGAAGAACACCCCTAACGGTCGCTTTTTGATCCTGCGCTATCTCAAGCGCGACGGTGGAGAAATCACCCATCGGGGGCTGATGCGCCGCACGATCCGCAACGGCTACGAAATCACCTTTTCCATGCAGGTCTATGGCCGTAGCCCCACCAACAAGGATAATTCGGCATTGAACAAAATTTGGGAATCCTTCCACTTCGTGGAGGTCTTACCCCTGCCCCCCGCTGCCAGCGCCAAGATCAACATCACCACCCCACCGCCCAAGGAAACCAACCAGGCCAATTTCACCATCGAGGGCTCCGGCGCCAAAGGCGTCAAGCTCACGGCAGTGGTGATGGGGCTTAGTTATCCCACCCCTGTGTTATCGGAGGTGGAGGTGAGCGCCTCGGGAAAATTCAAGCTGCCCATCAAGCTGCCTAAGGAAGGTGTATTCCTCATCACCATCACCGGCGAATACGGCGGAGAAGACGTGGTGGAACTGGCCTTCCCCGTTACTTACCAGCATACGCTGCTGACCTTGAACGTGACCACCCCCATTCCCGCCATTGTGACCACGGATGAGCTGTCTGTTCTGGGCACCTCGGAGCCGGGGGCCATGATTCAGGTCTTGATGAACAACGAGCCCCTTTTCACCAAGAAGGTCAATGCTGGCGGAAAATTTAAGCTGGATTTGGAAACCCCCACCGAAGGCCCTTATGAAGTGGTGTTGGTTTTCTCCAAAAAGGGGCTGGCGGACCGCCGCATCACCTACACTTTTACCCGCCAATGGTCGGAAACAGACATGATTGGCGAGGTCAAAAGCCAGGCCATCAAGCCCGGGTATAGCACGCTGACC
This sequence comes from Eubacteriales bacterium, assembly GCA_031554475.1. Classification (GTDB taxonomy): domain Bacteria; phylum Bacillota; class Clostridia; order Christensenellales; family Aristaeellaceae; genus Limiplasma. Next base: position 34,938 of record JAVBVF010000002.1, read on the forward strand.
AAAAAGATCGAAGGATACGAAGGCCGCATCATGGGCTACAAGTGCTACTTGCTCAATACCACCCAAGCGGGAGACGAATGGATTTCCGAAATGGCCCTCACCAAGCGGGGTGAAGAGTACAGCGGCAAAATCCTGGTAACCAGCAATGACAAACCCTCCGTGCCAGCGGGCAGCCAGACCATGATGTACGGCACCTGCGTGGGCATGTCGGTTCCCAGCGAGGAGGACGAAACCCAAGCCAGCTACCCCTGCTTTGAGCTGCTTTTGTTTGCCACTTTGGAATAAGGAAGGCGAGACCCACCCGTTCTTCAACCAAAATTCTTAGGCGGCCTTCGCTTGCAAGCGGGTCGCTTTTTCATTTTTTCGGTTTGTTTCCCCTACGGACTGCTTTTCGCTGGAATGCATTGATCTGCCTGCCTTGGTACAAACTACCCGCACAGAATAGCGGAGGTTTGCGTGATGCAGTGGATCATTTCGGTTTTGGGACTTTTGATCTTGTTTCTTCTGGCCAGAGGCGCCCGCAAGCCATCCGCCGCCCCATCCTACCGGGATGTTTTGCTGGAAGATGAGCTGATCGCCCACATGGGAACCCTAGCCACCCGAGGGGCGCATAATGGCAAGGCCCGTATCCAGATTCCCGCCAACATGCAGCAAACCATCCTTCGCGAAATTGGCGCGCTGAACCGCTGTCCCCAGGATGAGCGCCTTCCCGCCGCGGGCTGGCTCAGCGATAACGGACGCTTCTTGCAGGAGATCACCGCGTCTTTACAGCTGGATTTGCGGGGCGCGCCCAAGCTCCCCAAGGACGAAACCGGCGAAATCCGCATCGTTCGCTTTGCCCGTGAATTTTTGGGGCATAGCAACGCGGATCTGCATTCCGAGCCTTTTCAAAAGGCGGTGGCCGCCTGGCAGGAGCGGGACCCCTTTACCGTGGACGAGATTAACTGCCTGCCCCTGGCGCTCAAAGCGGTGCTATTAACCATTCTGCACGAAATGATCATCCTATGCGCCAAGCAGCAGCAGGCGTACAATGCCGCTCCGCTCTTCGCCCGAGACCTGGAGAACAAGCGCGAAGCGGCCGCCATGCGGCTTTTTGAGCGATATAAGCAAAGCACGCCCTTTTTAGAACACCTGCTTTCCATCCTCCGCACCAGCGAGGAGCCCTCGGCGGTGGCCTGGCTGGATAAGCACATCGCGGCATTGGATCGGGAAACGGCGCAATTGGCGCAATTGGAGCACGACCGGCAAACGGAAAACCGGCTTTGGGTGGGCAACGCCATCACCTCCCTTCGTACCGTTTCCCATATGCCCTGGCACAAGCTGTGCGAATCCATGAGCGCCGTCCATGCCGAACTCTTGCGGGACAAAACCTATCCCCTCATGGACTCGGAAAGCCGCGCCTACTACCGCAGCCGCGTGGTGCGCTGGAGCCGCGTCAGCGGAAAGCCGGAGCTTTTGGTCTGCGCGGCTGCGCTTTCCCTCGCCGCCTCCAAGGAAGAATTGCCGGAATCCCACGTGGGTTATTATTTGCTGGATCAGGGCAGAAGAATGCTGCTGGCGCAGCTCCATGCCCAAAGCGCAACCATCCGCCTGCACATGTTTGCCGCGCTTCATGCCGCGTCTTTATACCGCGCCGCCTGCTGGCTGCTCTTTGCGGGAATTCTTGCGGGTGGCTATTTCGTCGGCGTCTCACCCTTCTTGCTTCTCCCTCTTGGAGTTTTGCTCTTGCAGCCCTTCCAGCAACTCATGGTGCGCCTTTGTCGGAGGCTTGTGAGCCCCAAGCTGGTGCCGCGCCTGTTGGTGGAGCAGCTTTCCCAGGAGCAGCAAACCCTGGTGGTCTGCCCGACTCTCTTGACCGATCGGGAGCATGCTCTTTCCATGGTCAAGCATCTTTCCGTGCTCCATCAAGCCAATCCAGACCCACGGCTGCACTTCCTGCTCCTGGGGGATTATCAGGATAGCTTAACCGGCACCCTGACTTCGGATGACGATATCGTTTCCACCGCCTCCGCCGCGGTGGAAGCCCTCTGCCAAGACACAGGCCATACGTTTTTATACATGCAGCGGGCCCGGATATTTCACCCCCAGGATCATGTGTTCATGAGTCGGGAGCGCAAGCGGGGCGGGTTGGAAACGCTGCTCCGCCTCATCGACGGCCGCCCTATCGAGGACAGCTTTGCCTATTGCTCCTGCCCCCGGGCGGTTGTTCAGGGCAAGTACCGCTATGTGATCACTTTGGACAGCGATACCATTTTGCCCCCCGGCAGCGCCCTGCGCATGGTGGGGGCCATGGAGCATCCCTTGCAGCGCCGAATAGAGCATCATGGCAAAATGCGCGGCTTGAGCATTCTCCAGCCCCGTATGGAGGTGGCCACTCATACGGTGGGCAGCTATCTCTCCCTGTTTTTGGGCGGGCGGGGCGGGGCGGATCCCTACAACGCCCTTTCCTCGGACCTGATGCAGGACGCCTATGGCCGCGGCTCCTTTGTGGGCAAGGGAATCATCGACCCCAAGGGATTTTTGCAGAGCACGGAGGGCAAGCTCATTCCCCGGGCCATTTTGAGCCACGATCTTTTGGAGGGTGAGCTGACGGGCTGCTCCGTCGCCACAGACATCACCCTGTACGATGGTCAGCCCTCCACCCTCAAGGGATTCCTGCTGCGCCTCCACCGCTGGACCCGAGGAGACTGGCAGCTCCTGCCCTATGTGCTTCCCTTCTTCCCCGTGCAGTCCAGGGCTCCCATGGCCTGTCTGGACGCCGTTGGCAAGCACAAAATCTGGCAAAACCTGCTGAGAAGCCTGGTAGCTCCCTGCAAGTTCATTTTGCTTTTGTATGCCCTGATCACCCACCAGGAATGGCTTTTCCTGCTGGCGCTTTTGAGCAATGAGCTGGTGCCTGTTTTTCCCCTCAGCCTTCAAAGCCTGGGGACCCTGTTGTGTCGGCTGTTGATGTTGCCCTGCGAGGCGGTGATGCAAGGGGACGCTATTTTGCGCACTTTGTACCGCCTGTTCGTCTCTCGCCGGAACCTCCTGCAATGGACCACCGCGGCGCAGCTCAGCAAGCCTACTGTGAAGCCGGCCATGCAGTTCTTTTACATCAACATGGGGGCGGGCCTCTTGTTTGGAGGGCTTTCCATTCTGCTTCGGCCGGTGTTCCCGTTGGGCATTGCCGTGGGCGGGCTGTGGGGCTTGTTTGTGGTGTTCCTGTCTTTCTTTGAGCAACCCTACCGCCAACCCCAGTACATGAGCGCCTTCATGCGGGATGAGTTGAAGCGCCTGGCCGCCTCCACTTGGCTCTTCTTTGACACTGTGGTCACGGAAACTGATCATTTCTTGCCGCCGGACAATGTGCAAATCGAGCCCAACAAGGGCATTTCCCACCGAAGCTCCCCCACCAATATCGGGTTGTACCTGGTGTCCCTGTTGGTGGCGGAACGGCTGGGCTTTCTGCCTGCAGACAGCATGGCCGAGCGCATCCGGCTCACCCTGGAAACCTTGGAAAAAATGCCCAAATGGGATGGTCATCTGTACAATTGGTATGACACCCAGAGCCTGGAACCCATGCGGCCCCTGTTCGTTTCCTCGGTAGACAGCGGCAATTTGGCCGTATGCCTTTTGTGCTGCGCCCAGGGCATCCGCGCCCTTTTCCCCAAGCTCTCCCCCTCCAACCATGAGCTCAGCGCCCGTTTGGATGATCTGGCCTATGCCATGCGCTTTGACGCGCTCTACGATCACGATGCGGAGCTTTTCTACATCGGCATCCAGCCGGAAAAACAACTGGATACCTTGACCCATTATGATCTGCTGGCCAGCGAGTCCCGCTTGTTGAGCTTTGTTTCCATCTTCATGGGGGATGTTCCGGTAAAGCACTGGTACCGTTTGGGGCGCGGCATGACCAAAACCGCCCATGGCCAAACCCTGGTCAGCTTTAGCGGAACCATGTTTGAATACATGATGCCCCTCCTCTTCCTCCCGCCTGTCAAGGGCACCCTGCTTCACCATGCCTGCCTGGAAGCCCTGCGGGAACAGCAGCGCACTCGCCTGCATGGCGTTTTCGGCATCAGCGAAAGCGGCTATTACGCCTTTGATCCCAGCTTGTACTACCAATATAAGGCTTTCGGCATTCCCTCACTGGCCTTGGATCCCACCAAAAACCAGGAGGTCATCGCCCCCTACGCCTCCATCCTCTCCCTGCCCCTGGATACTCGCCGTGCGTTTCGCAACCTGCAAAAAATGCAAGCCCTGGGCTGGGACGGCCCCCTGGGCTTGTTTGAGGCCGCGGATTTTCAAAAACAGCGCATTGGCGACAAACAGGCCTTCCGCATTGTCCGCAGCCACATGGCGCACCACCAGGGCATGATCCTGTGCGCCATCTGCAATGCCGTTGAGGATAACTATATTGGCAGGCTGTTTTACGAGCTGCCCCGGGCTCAGGCCTATGCCCTTTTGCTGGAGGAAAAGCCCCAGCGGGGCCGCAGCATCATTCACCATCCCTTAAAGCGTGCGCTCACAGAGCCGGCCTTTGATCCCCTGCATGCCCACCGCATCGCCTATCCCCTCTACTTCCCCTTGGACGCTCACCTCATTCGCGGGGGCGGCTCCACGGTCTTGATCGACGCCCAAGGCGGAGGCTTTATTAGCCGCGACGGCGTAATGGTCACCCGCTTTCGGGAGCAATGCCGCATTCCCAGCGGCATGCGCCTGTACCTTCGGGATTCCCAGTCCGGCTCCCACTGGTTTGCCACGGATCCGCTCCTGCAGGGCAACACGGAATTTGAAACCTCCCAAGCGGTTTTTGTGCGCAGCCGGCTCCACGTAGAATCCACCCTGCGCATCTTTGTCAACCCCCTGGATGGCACGGTCCTGCATCACCTGACACTGAAAAACGAATCCTCCACGGAGCGGATGATGGAGGTTTGCAGCTATCTGGAGTTGGCCCTGGCGCCCCAGCGGGAGGACTCCGCCCATCCTGCCTTCCAAAACCTCTTCATGGAAACCTCCCGCATTGGAAAATACGGAGTCTTAGCGGTTCGTCGTCCCAGGAAGCCAGGCCAGGAAACCCACCGGCTCATGCACACCCTGGGTACGGATACCTCCTTGACTGTGTGCCATGTGCAGACCGACCGGACCCTGTTCATCGGGCGTGGGCATTCCATGGACCGCCCCCGAGCGCTGGAAATGCCCATCAGCGCCGTGGCGGACATGGTGGGCAGCGTGATCGAGCCCTGCGCCAGCCTTCGGGCGCAATTCGTTCTGCCTGCCAACGGCCAGGCTCAGTTCGTATTCGCAACCCTCCTGGCCTCACCCCAGGATACCCCCGCCGCCATGGCCGAGCGCTACGTTCACCCCGAAAGCGCGGCCAAGGTGTATGAACTGGCCCTGACCCAAGGCTTGGTCACAGCCCGTTATCTGGGGCTGGATTCCTCCGCTCAAAACGCCATCTCCCGCCTGTGCGGCAGCCTTTGCTATACAGGCCAGCCTCACCAGCAAAACGGCTTCCACCCGGGGGCCCTTCCCCTGCGGGAACTTTGGGGCTTGGGCATCAGCGGGGATTTGCCCATCCTGTTGGTCCTCTGCGAGGACGCTCACGACCTTTCCCAGGTGCGGCTCTTGCTCAAAGCCCATGCCTTTTTCCGCATGAGCGGGCTTTGGCTGGATCTGGTGGTGATCAGCGATCAGATCACCGGCTATGCCCACCCCCTTCGGGACACCTTGAGCGATATGTTCCAATCCAGCCACAGCCGCGAGCTCATCGGGCGAGATGGCGGCATTCACCTGCTGGAACGCCAAAGCCTGAGCGCGGAGCTCTTTACCCTGCTTAGCCACTGCGCGCGCATTGTGCTCCACGCGGGCAGAGGCCCTTTGACGGACCAGCTCAAGGCGCTTTTGGTCAGCGTCAAGCCCCAGTCCACGGACTATCCTAAACCCACCAACGCCTGGAAACCCGTTGCCATTCCCCATGAAGACTTGGTGTTTGACAACAGCTATGGCGGTTTTTCCGCCGCCGACGGTAACTATGTGATCAATCTGCCCGCAGGCAAAGACACCCCCGCGCCCTGGAGCAATGTGCTGGCTTCGCCCACCTTTGGGAGCCTGGCCACCGAAGGCGGCATCGCCTTTACCTATGCCAACAATAGCCACAAATGCCGCCTGACCCGCTGGCCCAACGACACTGTCTCTCTGTATGGCGAGGAGAACTTCTTTTTGAAGGATCCCCAAAACCGCCTGCTCTGGTCTGTAACCCGCTGGCCCCTGGGGCAGATGCAGCATACGCAAATCACTCATGCCCCTGGGGTGACCACCTACGAATGCCATTCCTACGGCATTTCCCAAAAGCTGGTCTGCTTCACCGATTGCGAGCTTCCCCTGGGCATTCGGGTTTTGCACCTGAAAAACGACGATGTTACCGAGCGCACCCTGCAATTCAACCATACCTGCGTCTTTGCCATGAGCAACCATCCCACCGAGGAGCAGCTGACCGCCACCTATCGGGAGGGCGGGGTCATCTATGCGCAAAATCCTTCGTTGGACGGGATTGCTTGCCTTTGTATGCTCTCTCCCCTGCCTACGATAGCCACCACCATGGCCTCCGGCGTTTTCCAGGGGCTTTCCGGCCTTGCTCCCGTGGCCTTGTGCACCCCCAGCGCCCTGCCCAGCGATATGGGCAATACCGCCGTTTCCCATCTGCCTTTCACCCTCCAACCTGGGGAAAGCCTGGTCATCACCCTGGCCATTGGCTTTGCCCATACCAAGGAAGCGCTGGACGCCGCGCTGAATACCCTGCGTCACGACGGCGCCTCCATGCGCCTGCACTGGGTCAAACTCTACTGGGAGCAGCAATTGGGCGGACTGCATTTTGACCTCCCAGATCCGGCGCTTTCCGTCATGCTCAACCGCTGGCTTCCCTATCAGGTACTCTCCGCCAGAATTTTTGCCCGAGCGGGCTTTTATCAAGCGGGCGGAGCCTATGGCTTCCGCGATCAGTTGCAAGACATGCTCTCCCAGCTATACACCTCGCCCGCTATGGTGCGGGAACACCTCCTGCTTTGCGCCGCCCACCAGTTCGAGGAAGGCGATGTACAGCACTGGTGGCATCCGCCGCGCTACGGGGTTCGCACCCGCATTTCCGACGATCTGCTCTTTTTGCCCTTCGTCACCGCCCTGTATGTACAAATCACAGGGGACACCAGCATTCTTCACGCCTCTGTGCCCTATCTCTCCGATCTCCCCCTGGAGGAGGACGAGTGCGAGCGCCTCAACGAGCCCGCGGTTTCCGAATTAAGCGAGCCGCTTTTGAACCACTGCCTGCGCGCTATCGACCATGTGCGCCTGGGGGCCCATGGCCTGCCCCTCATGGGTGGCGGAGACTGGAACGACGGCATGAATAGCGTGGGTGGCAGCAATGGAGAAAGCGTATGGCTGGCCATGTTCTATTGCGAGGTCCTGCGCCGCTTCCAGCCCTTTTGCGACTCCGCCACCGCCCGTGGGCTTTCCGACCGCCGGCATCAGCTTTTGCAGCGGATCGACCAGCACGCTTGGGATGGCGCTTGGTACCTTCGCGCCTGGTACGACGATGGGGAACCTCTGGGCAGCTCCCGTTCCTCGGAATGCCGCATCGATACCATACCCCAAAGCTGGGCGGTGCTCTCCGGCGTGTCCCGGGAGCGCAGCGCCGTGGCCATGGACAATGTTTGGCGCATGCTCTACGAGCGGGACATCGGCATCCTCAAGCTCTTCACTCCGCCCTTCAACGGCTTGGAGGAACCCGGGTACATCGCGGGGTATTTGCCCGGCATCCGGGAAAATGGCGGGCAGTACACCCATGCCGTGCCCTGGGCCATTTCCGCCCTGCACCAGCTGGGGCGTGACGATCTGGCTTGGGAACTGACCCTTGCCGCCCTGCCTATCAACCACGCCCTGACCCGCCAGCAGGCCCAGCGCTACCGGGTAGAGCCTTACGTAATGCCCGCCGATATTTACAGCCACCCCCAGCAGCGGGGGCGCGGAGGCTGGACCTGGTACACAGGCAGCGCATCCTGGCTATACTATACGGTTTTGGATCAGCTCTTCGGCTTCCAAAAAATCGGCAACACCCTTCGGCTTCGCCCCTGCCTGCCTTACGGCTGGGATGGTTTGACCATCACCTACCGCTTTGGCGCCAGCACCTATCGGCTCCATGCCTCCAAGGACTGCCCTTTCCCCGTGGCCGACGGTGAAAAGCTGCGGGAGGGCAAGCTCATCTTGGTGGACGACGGCCGCATCCACGAGGCCACCTTTCCCATCCGGCTCATGGAATCTCTGGAAAAATAACCTCTCCCTTTGACACAACCCCTAAAGTCTATGATATAATCCTTCCGACCCCACCATAGAAGGCTGGGTTGGGAAGGATGACATCATGGACTTTTTGCCCCTCACCTCAGAGGAATGTAAGCGCCGCGGCTGGGACGCCCCCGATTTTGTCTATGTGGTGGGCGAGGCCTATGTGGACCACCCCTCCTTTGGGCATGCCATTATCAGCCGCGTCCTGGAAAGCGCCGGCTACCGCGTGGCCATGCTCTGCCTGCCCGATTTTCATAGCGATACGGATTTTAAGCGCTTTGGCCGCCCCAAGCTGGGCTTTTTGGTCACCTCCGGCGTGATCGACAGCATGGTCAACCACTACACCGCCGCCAAAAAGCGCCGCAATGCCGATGTCTACGCCCCTGGGGGCAAAGCCGGCCTGCGCCCGGACCGGGCCACCACCGTGTATTGCAACCGCATCCACCAGGCCTACCCCCAAGCCCCCATTTTGATTGGCGGAGTGGAGGCTTCCTTGCGCCGTTTTTCCCATTACGATTATTGGGATGATAAGATCCGCCGCAGCATTCTCACGGATTCAGCCGCCACCCTGCTCTTGTACGGCATGGGTGAGCGGAGCATTTTGGCCTGCGCGGATTGGCTTGGGCGGGGCATGCCCCAGGAAGAATTGCCTTCCTTGCGCGGGTGCTGCTACATGGCCAAGGAACCCCGTGAAGATGCCCTTTTGCTTCCTTCTCACCAGGAGGTTTTGGAAAGCAAGGAAACCTATGCCCGCGCGTTTTTGCTGGAATACCAGCAGCAAGACCCGGTGCGGGGCCAAGCCCTCTGCCAACAGCAGGACAAGCAGCGCTTTTTGGTGCAAAACCCGCCGGATCTGCCTCTTTCCAGAGCGGAATTGGATCGGGTCTATGCCCTGCCCTACCAGCGGCTTGCTCACCCTAGCTATGACGCCATGGGCGGTATTCCCGCCCTACAGGAGGTCCGCTTTTCCCTGTCGGCGGTGCGCGGATGCTTTGGCGCCTGCCACTTTTGCGCGCTGACCTTCCATCAGGGGCGCATCGTCACCTCCCGAAGTGAAACGTCCTTGCTGGAGGAGGCGCGCCTCATCGCCCAGATGCCCGACTTCAAGGGCTATATCCACGATGTGGGGGGGCCCACGGCCAATTTCCGCGCTCCTGCCTGCGAAAAGCAGCTCAAGGAAGGGGCTTGCCAGAACCGGCAATGCCTTTTCCCCACGCCCTGCAAACACCTAAAAGTCAGCCACAAGGAGCTTTCCGAGATTCTGCGCAAAATGCGGCAACTGCCCAGGGTGAAAAAAGTGTTCATCCGTTCCGGTCTCCGTTTTGACTACCTCATGGCCGATAAGGACCCCGCCTTTTTTACGGACCTGTGCCGCCATCACATCAGCGGCCAATTGAAGGTGGCCCCCGAGCATATCAGCCCCAACGTGCTTCGCTTGATGGGCAAACCGCCCAAGGAGGTCTACGAGCGCTTCGTGGAACGGTACGAGGCGGTCAATCAGCGGCTGGGCCTCAAGCAGTATCTGGTTCCCTATTTGATGAGCAGCCATCCTGGCAGCACCCTTGCGGATGCCCTGCTGCTGACCGAATACCTGCGGGAAACCGGCCATCAACCCGAACAGGTGCAGGATTTTTACCCCACCCCGGGAACGCTGAGCACCTGCATGTACTACACAGGGCTGGATCCCCGCACCCTAACCCCCGTCTACGTACCCAAAACACCCCATGAAAAAGCCATGCAACGGGCCCTTTTGCAATGGAAAAACCCCAAAAACTTCCCCTTGGTTCGGGAGGCGCTCCGGCTCTGCGGCCGGGAGGATTTGATCGGCTTTGGCAAGCGGGCGCTGGTTCCGCCGGAGGGCGGTAGGCCTCCCCTTCGGAGTCGGGCGGAGCAGGGCCGCCCAGCCCATGCCTCCCAGTCCAGGCGGCGGAAATAAGCCGCGTTTGTATCAAGCAAAAAGCATTCGAGATTCTTTCCCGAATGCTTTTTGCTTGGATTGGTTGTAGGTTCACATGTTTTGCATGCCAGAGAACTTGTTCCTAAGATCGTTGATTTTTTGTTGTTCCACCTGCTGCATGGGATACCAACCCTTTTGGGCCATCTTCTGATAGATAGCGCCCTGCATGCACAGGCTTTCCTTCAGCGCGCCGTCAAAAGCGCCGTGCACATTTTGCGTGGCGGACTCAATGGTTCCATGCATGTATAGGTCGCAAGCTCCCTTGGTGGTTTGCAAAAGGTTTTCCATAATCGCCTGATCGTTCATCATCCCGCCTCCTTACACAAGCCCGTAAAACTGCTGGAACAGCTGGTTATGGGTGGTGGCCAGTTGCCTCACATAGTTTTTCAGCTCGGGATCGGTTAGCGCCTGCATGGCCTGCTCACATTGGGTTTTGAGAAACTGTTCGTGGGCCATCGCGTCTTCCAGATAAATGAGTTCCTTTGGACTCATACCATCACCTCCAAGCCTATTGTCGCCCGAACAGAAGGGTTTTATTCCCATCAAAGACCCATGTTTGCCTGTGTTTGGAAACCTGTTTCATTTGACATTATTGGGTAAAATGCGGTAATATACAAGCTGGAGTTTTACGGTTCGGCGCTGGTTTTCTTGGGAAATCCCCGCCGGATCTTATGCAAAGGAGATTGAGCATGTCCGTTTTGAAGCAGAAAATTCAGGAACGCTCGGTTACGCTCGGCGTGGTGGGGTTGGGCTATGTAGGCTTGCCTTTGGCGGTAGAAAAGGCAAAGGCGGGCTTTCGCGTCATTGGTTTTGATGTCCAGCCCCAAAAGGTGGACATGGTAAATCAGGGCCACAACTACATTGGCGACGTGGTGAATCAGGATCTGGAAACCGTGGTCAAAAGCGGCCATCTGAAAGCCACCTCAGACTTTGCCTCCGTGGCCTCCTGCGACTGTGTCTGCATTGCCGTTCCCACCCCGCTAGACGCTCACCAGCAGCCGGACATCAGCTATGTGCGTTCCTCGGCGGAAAGCATCCTGCCCTTTATGCACAAGGACATGCTGATCGTTTTGGAGTCCACCACCTATCCTGGCACCACCGAGGAGCTGCTCAAGCCCATTTTTGAATCCTCCGGCCTTATTTGTGGCAAAGACTTCTTCTTAGCCTTCTCCCCGGAGCGGGTGGATCCAGGCAATGCCTTCTACAAAACCAAAAACACCCCCAAGGTGGTGGGCGGCATCACGCCCCAATGCACCGACATCGCCGCCACCTTATATGAAGCCGTGTTGGAAGCGCCGGTTCATCGGGTCAGCTCTCCCGCCATCGCGGAAATGGAAAAAATTTTGGAAAACACCTACCGCAATGTAAATATCGGCCTGATCAATGAACTGGCCATCCTTTGCGACCGCATGGGCATCAATATCTGGGAGGTCATCGACGCCGCCAAAAGCAAGCCTTACGGCTTTCAGGCCTTTTATCCCGGCCCAGGCCTGGGCGGTCATTGCATCCCCCTGGATCCCTACTATCTCAGCTGGAAGGCCAGGGAGTTTGGGTTCCACACCTCCATGATCGAAAGCAGCATGATCATCAACGACCGTATGCCGGAATACTGCGCCAGCCGCGCCATGCGCGCCTTAAACGGGCAGCGCAAGGCCATGAACGGCGCCAAGGTGCTGGTGCTTGGGGTTTCGTACAAGCAGGATATCGACGACTACCGTGAAAGCCCCGCTCTGCACGTCATCGATGCCCTGCGGGCCATGGGCGCGGAAATCTCCTACTTTGATCCCTATGTGCCGGAGTACCGCTACGAGGGAAACGTGGAAAAGAGCCTCCCTGCCCTTACCCCCGAATTCCTGCGGGCCGTAGATTTGGTGGTGGTGACCACCGCTCACCAGAACGTGGATTATGCTTTGGTGGCCCAGCATGCCCCCCTGATCCTGGATACAAAAAACGCCCTGAAGCACATCCAGGATCGCCATAATATCGAACTGCTATGAGCCGAAAGGAGTATCCGCATATGAGCTCAAAACTCCGCTACGCGCTCATCGGCTGCGGGCGAATCGCCCCCAATCACATTGCCGCCGCGCTGCACAACGCCGATTCCTTGGAAATCGTCGCGGTTTGTGACCCCGTGCCCGAACATCGAGAGGCTGTTTTGGCCCCTATTCCCGAAGGGGAACGCCAAGCCATTGCCCGCTATGCCGATTATCGCCAGATGCTCTTGGAAGCCAAGCCGGAGCTGGTGGCCATCGCCACCGAAAGCGGCAAGCATGCCGCCATTGGGTTAGCGTGTATCGCGGCGGGCTGCCATCTGATGATTGAAAAACCCCTGGCGCTTTCCCTGAAAGACGCCCGCGCCCTCATTGCCGCCGCCCAGGAAAAGGGCGTCAAACTCTGTGCCTGTCATCAAAACCGTTTTAATAAATCCATTCAAAAAATCCGTTCCGCGGTGGAGGAAAAGCGCTTTGGCAAGATGCTCCACGGTGCGGCCCATGTTCGCTGGAATCGCGGTCCGGACTATTATGTGCACGCGCCTTGGCGGGGCACCTGGGCTCAAGACGGCGGCGCGCTCATGAACCAATGCATCCACAACATCGATCTGCTCCGCTGGATGATGGGCGACGACGTCACTGAAGTGATGGCCTATACGGACAATTTGGAGCACGAATATATCGAAGCGGAAGACCTGGGCATGGCCCTGGTCAAATTTGCAAACGGGGCCTATGGCCTTATCGAAGGCACCACCAATGTGTACCCCCATAACTTAGAGGAAACCCTCTACCTCTTCGGGCAGGACGGAACCGTGAAAGCGGGCGGCAAAAGTGTGAACATCATTGAGGAGTGGGACTTTCGGGATGGCCGGGGGGATCCGGCCACCATCAAAATGGAGTTTGGTGAAAACCCGCCCAATGTGTACGGTTTTGGCCACACTCCGCTGTACGCCGACGTGATCGACGCCATTCAAACCAACCGCCCGCCCTATGTGGACGGCCAGGCGGGGCTTCGCGCGCTGGAATTGGTGCTGGCCATCTATCTATCCGCCGCCCAAGGCAAACCGGTTCGCCTGCCTTTAACGGATTGCGCCACCACCGATTTTGCGGGGAGGTTTGCCAAGTGAGCTTTTTTGTGCATACTTCCTCGTATATCGACGAAGGGGTGCAAATCGGCGAAGGTACGCAAATTTGGCATTTTTGCCATGTGCAAACCGGAGCTTACATTGGCGAAAACTGCCGTATAGGGCAAAACGTGTACGTAGGCAGCCAGGTGCGCATCGGCAATGGCTGCAAGCTGCAAAACAATGTGAGCCTATACGAGGGCGTAACCTTAGGTAATCATGTGTTTTGCGGCCCCTCCTGCGTTTTTACCAACGATTTGACCCCCCGCGCCCAGTTCCCCAAGGGCAGCGCGAAGTTTGTGAAAACGCAAGTGCAGGATGGCGCATCCATTGGCGCTAACGCCACTATTGTTTGCGGGCATACCATCGGCCGTTGCGCCATGATCGGCGCGGGGGCGGTGGTCACCGCCGACGTCCCGGATCATGCGCTCATGCTAGGCGTTCCGGCGAGAGCTGCAGGCTTTGTGTGCACCTGCGGGGAGCGCTTGCAAGGCTTGCATTGCCAGGTTTGTGGCCGCCGCTTTGAACCAAAGGACGCCGGACTAAAGGAAGTGGAATAATGGAATTTCATGATTTGGCCGCTCAGTATGCGGCTTTGAAACCGGAAATCGATGCCCAAATCGCCCGTGTGATTCACAAGGGGCATTATATTTTGGGCGAACAGGTGGAGGAACTGGAGCAAAAGCTGGCCGCCTATGTGGGGCGCAAGCATTGCGTTTCTTGTGCCAACGGTACGGACGCGCTGGTTCTCTTGCTCATGGCCTGGAACGTTGGGCCAGGGGATGCGGTGTTTACCTCGGACTTCACCTTTTTCGCTTCCGCGGGCTGCGCTCCCGTGGTGGGGGCCACCCCCGTTCCCGTGGATATCGACCCCCGCACCTTCAATCTTTCCCCCCAGGCCCTGGAGGCCGCCATTGAGCAGGTTTTGCGGGAAGGCAAGCTCCGCCCTCGGGTCATCCTTGCCGTGGATATCTTCGGCCAGCCGGCCGACTATCCACAACTGGAAGCCATTGCCCAAAAATATAATATGCTTCTATTGGAGGACGCTGCCCAGGGCTTTGGCGGGCGGATTGGCCCCAAGCGGGCTGGCTCCTTCGGCCATGCCGCCACCACGTCTTTCTTTCCGGCCAAGCCCCTGGGCTGCTATGGAGACGGCGGGGCCCTCTTCACCGATGATGATAGCGAGGCCGATCTTCTCCGTTCCCTGCGTTCCCAGGGCCGCTCCCCCGAGGACAAGTACGATAACCGCTTGATTGGCATGAACTCCCGTTTGGACACTCTCCAGGCCGGTATTCTTTTGCCAAAGCTAGAAGCCTTTGAGCGCTATGAGCTGGCCGCCTTGGACAAGGTGGCGCGGCAATATACCGAGCTGCTCCAGGGGCTGGTGGAAACGCCCATCCTTTTAGAAAATTATCACAGTGCCTGGGCACAATACAGCATTCTTGTGGAAAACGCCGCCCAGCGGAGCGCCTTGCAAAAGCACTTAAAGGCCCTGGGAATTCCCACCATGATCTATTATCCCCGCGGGATTCACCAGCAAACGGCCTTTGCGGACCGGCATTTTGAGGATGCGCTCTTCCCCCATACCTGCTCCATCACCCAGCGGGTGCTGGCCTTGCCCATGCACCCCTACTTGCAAGAGGCGGACGTGGAAAAGGTGGCGGAAAGCATCCGAGCGTTTTTACAAACCCAATTCTAGCGGAAATATCGAAAGCATAGGGCACTTGGGGCTCTGCCCAAACCCGCTTAAGGGCTACCGCCCTTAAGAATCCCTTCATTGAAATGCCCATTTCATCGGCATTTCAAAAGGAGTCTAGGACAAAGCCCTTGCATTGAACACTATGAAAAGTCGATTGGCACCAACTTCCAATATGGATGTCCTAAAGCAATGTTTTGGAAAGAAATGGTTCTTGTCTACTTTATTTCACCGCATGAACACGCGGTGAAGTAAAGGGTCCAGGCGCCGCCAGTGAGCGCGTGAGCGCGGTGCGTTCTGCCCCATAGCGGCAAGCGAACGAGAGGTGGGACTTGAAGCGAGTGCGTGAGCGGTAGCGAAACGCACGATGACGGAAAGTCCGCAAAAGGGGCGGAGCCCCTGCGCGAACCTGTTTTGACAACCTAAGCAAAGAGAAGGCGGGGTTTCCCCCGCCTTCTCTTTGCTTATTTGCTGTATTTCGCCCGCTCCACGTACTTGGTGTGCAGCAGCTTGTGGGCCTTATGACTGTTGGGTTTGTCCAGATAATCCGCGTAGATCTTTTTGATCTGGGGATTTTCGTGGCTCTTGCGGAGCTTCTTGGAGGCGTCCTCGTTATAAAGCGCCTTGGCGCGTTCCACCCGAATATCCATAAAGGAGCGGATGGAGGAGGGCACAATGGGTTGGCCGCCGCCATTCACGCAGCCGCCGGGGCATCCCATCACCTCGATAAAATGATAGGTCTTTTCGCCGCTCTTAACGGAATCCAAGAGCTTGGCGGCCTCGCCCGTGCTGTGGGCAACCGCCACATGCACGTCCAAATCCCCTACCTTCACCGTGGCTTCCTTGATCCCGTCCACACCGCGCACGGCTGTAAAGTTCACATCTTTGAGCTCCTTGCCGGTGATCACCTCGTAGGCGGTTCTCAGCGCCGCTTCCATCACGCCGCCGGTAGCGCCAAAGATGACGCCCGCGCCGGTGCTTTCGCCCAGCAGGTCGTCAAAATCCTCATCAGGCAAGTTGGCAAAGTCAATGCCCGCTTCCTTAATCATCTTGGCCAGTTCCCGGGTGGTGATCACCGCATCCACATCGGGATATCCGGTACCGCTGAGTTCGGGTCTCTTGGCCTCAAACTTCTTGGCGGTGCAAGGCATCACGGAAACCACCACGATGTCCTTGGGATCCAGCTTCGCCCTTTCGGCATAGTAGCTCTTCACCATGGCGCCTTCCATCTCGTGGGGAGACTTGCAGCTGCTCAGGTTGGGAATGAATTCGGGGTAGTAGTGCTCGCAAAACTTGATCCAACCGGGCGAACAGCTGGTGATCATGGGCAAAACGCCCTTGTTGGTCACGCGGTCCACCAGCTCATTGGCCTCTTCCATAATGGTGAGGTCGGCGGCGAAGTCCGTGTCGAACACCTTGTCAAAGCCCAAGCGGCGCAGGGCGGCCGCCATTTTGCCGGTCACGCTGGTGCCCATGGGCAGGCCGAACTCCTCACCCAGAGCGGCGCGAACCGCCGGCGCAGGCTGTACCACCACATGCTTCGACTTGTCCGCCAGGTAGGCCCATACCGCGTCCGTTTCGTCCTTTTCGCGAAGAGCGCCCACAGGACAGACGGTGATGCACTGGCCGCAATTGATGCACGCCATTTCATTGAGCTTCATATCCCAGGGGGATTCGATGGCGGTTTTGAAGCCACGGTTGACCGCGCCAATCACACCCACCTTTTGCACGTTGTTGCACGCGCCCACACAACGGCGGCACAGCACGCACTTTTGGTTGTCACGCACGATGGAGGGCGAGGCGTCGTCCACATCGTATTCGTTCATCACGCCCGCAAAGCGGTCGCCGCTGTCCACGCCCAGGTCCAGGCAGAGCCTTTGCAGTTCGCAGTTCTGGCTGCGCACGCACGTGAGGCACTTCTTATCGTGATTGCTCAAAATGAGCTCCAGGTTCACCTTGCGGGATTCCCGAACCTCGGGGGTATTGGTTTTGACCACCATATTGGGGGCCACGGGCAAGACGCAGGCGGCCTGCAGGGCGCGGGCGCCGCTATCCACCACGCAGATGCGGCAGTTGCCCGTCTCATTAATGTCCTTCAAATAGCAAAGCGTGGGGATCTTCACATTGGCCACCCGCGCCGCTTCCAGCACGGTGGTTCCCGCGGGAACGGAGACCTGCACGCCGTCAATGGTAAGCGTAACCATGTTTTGTTCCATGTTCGTTTCTCCTCCTACGGTTTGCGTTAGTTCTTAATGATCGCGCCAAAGCGGCATTTCTCAATACAAGAGCCGCACTTGATACACTTTTCCAAATCAATGGTATGCAGCTCCTTCACCGCGCCGCTGATGGCACCCACAGGGCATACCTTGGTGCAAGCGGTGCAACCACGGCACTTGTCCGTGATGAAGAAGTTCAAAAGGCTCTGGCAGTGATGCGCGGGGCAACGCTTTTCCTTGATGTGCGCCTCGTACTCATCCCGGAAGAACTTGATGGTGGACAAAACGGGGTTGGGAGCCGTCTGCCCCAAGCCGCAAAGCGCGGTGGCCTTGATGTTCTTGGCCAGGATCTCCAGCTTTTCAATGTCGCCTTCCTGTCCCTTGCCTTCCACAATGCGCTCCAAGATCTCCAGCATGCGTTTGGTGCCGATACGACAGGGTGTGCATTTGCCGCAGCTTTCATCCACGGTGAAATCCAGGAAGAAGCGGGCAATATCCACCATGCAGTTATCTTCATCCATCACGATCATTCCGCCGGAACCCATCATGGAACCGATCTCCAAGAGCGTGTCGTACTCAATGGAGATATCCAGGTGTTCGGAGGGAATGCAGCCGCCGGAAGGTCCGCCGGTTTGTACGGCTTTAAACTTCTTGCCATTGGGAATGCCGCCGCCGATATCATAGATGATCTCGCGAAGGGGGGTGCCCATGGGCACTTCCACCAAGCCGGTGTTGTTGATCTTGCCGCCCAAGGCAAACACCTTGGTGCCGCGGCTCTTCTCCGTTCCAATGGCGTTGAACCACTCGGCGCCGTTCAAAATGATCTGGGGCACGTTGGCATAGGTTTCCACGTTGTTGAGCATGGTGGGCTTGCCAAACAGACCCTTCACCGCAGGGAAAGGCGGGCGGGGCCGGGGCTCACCGCGGCAGCCCTCGATGGAGGCCATCAGCGCGGTTTCTTCGCCGCAAACAAAAGCGCCTGCGCCCAAACGGACGAACATATCAAAGCTAAAATCAGTGCCAAAGATGTTTTGGCCCAAAAGGCCGTATTCCCGCGCCTGTTCGATGGCCATTTCCAGCCGCTTTACCGCGATAGGATACTCAGCACGGACATACACATAGCCTTCCGACGCGCCGATGGCGTAACCGGCAATGGCCATGGCTTCCACAATGGCGTGAGGATCGCCTTCCAAAACGGAGCGGTCCATGAAAGCGCCGGGGTCACCCTCGTCGGCGTTGCAAGCCACATACTTTTGATCGGCCTGAGAGTTATAGGTGAACTTCCACTTTAAGCCCGTGGAGAACCCGCCGCCGCCACGGCCGCGCAAGCCGGACTTCAAGACCTCATCAATGACTTCCTCGCGGGTCATTTCCGTCAGCGCCTTGGCCAGGGCTTTGTAGCCGTCAAAGGCAATGTACTCGTCAATGTTTTCCGGATCGATCACCCCGCAGTTGCGCAGCGCCACACGCTTTTGCTTGCGGTAAAACTCAATATTATCCAAAGAAAGGTCTTGGCCTTCCTCTGCGCCTTTGTCTTTGTACACCAAATGCTGTACAATGCGGCCCTTGAGCAGGTGCTCACTCACGATTTCATCCACGTCCTCCACGCGGATGCGGGAATAGAAGGTGCCTTCGGGATAGACGATCACAACGGGTCCAGCCTCGCAAAGGCCGAAGCAGCCGGTGCGTACCACCTTCACTTCTTTATCCAAGCCATTTTGAGCGACTTGCTCTTCAAAGCGCTTGATCAGCTCATTGGATCCGGACGAAGAACAGCCCGTACCGCCGCAGACAAGCACATGTGCACGAAAAAGATCCATGGTTTCTCCTCCTCAATCTCAGTGCCTAGTCGGGGCTTTGCCCCTCCTTGATATCCCGCTTATTTGTCCTCAGCGGCGCCGATGGCAAATTCAGCCACAGGGCGGCCGTTGACGATGTGCTCGGCCACAATGCGCGAAACCATTTCGGGCTTGAGCTTCACATAGGTCACCTTTTCCTGGCCGGGCAAGATCACGTCCACCATGGGCTCCAAACGGCACATGCCGATGCAGCCGGTCTGGGAAACGCTCACATTTTGCAAATTGCGCTTGTTGATTTCCTCCACAAAGGCCAGCATCACAGGGCGTGCACCGGCAGCGATGCCGCAAGTGGCCATGCCCACCACAATGCGGGTACCGTCGTCCGCATCCTTGCGCACGGAAACCTTTTCCAGGGTCTTTTTGCGGATCGCTTCCAATTCAGCAATAGATTTCATGGTTGCACCTCCAAAATCGGTTTGAATTCTTCTTCAATAGACTCTTTCATCCACGCGACGACCTCCGGCTCGTTGAGCTTTACCTCGCCGATGACTTCTTTCAACTGCCTTGTATCAAAGCTGGCCGAAAGGGTGGATGAAGCGGCTTCAAAAACAAAGTCCGGGGTATCCGGGTTGAGCATGACCAGGGTCAAAAGCGTGTCGCACATCGCTCCCATGGGCAGGCAATCGATGTGCATCCGGTCAAAGGTGGCCACCAGGGTCGTTCCGATGCCCACCACGCTTTCCAATTCCAGCATGCCCCCGCTCAGTTCCGCGCTCTGCTTGAACATGGGAATCCCCAAGCCCACTTTGCGCGTGGTGCGGGTGGTGGTAAAAGGATCCGTGACCGCTTCCAAAAACTCCGGCGACATGCCGCAGCCGTTGTCCTGAACGGTCACCGTCAGCCAGCCCTCCGGATCCGTTTCAAACGTGATCGTTACCAGGGTCGCTCCCGCTTTGATGCTGTTTTGGGCAATGTCCAAAACATGCATGGACAGATCACGCATCATGTCTTACATCGCCTTGTATTTCGCCACGATCCCGGGGATTTCATCCTCGGTCAGGCGGCCAAACACATCTTCGTTGATCATCATCACCGGCGCCAGGCCGCAGGCGCCCAAGCAACGGGTGGCCTCCACGGTGAACATAGCGTCAGGGGTGGTTTTTCCGGCTTCAATGTCCAGTTCCTTGCAAAGGCGGTCCAGCACCTTCTGGGACCCCTTTACATAGCAAGCCGTGCCAAGGCACACGCCGCAAACATACTTCCCCTTCGGCTCCAAAGAGAACTGGGAATAGAAAGTAGCTACGCCGTACACATCGCTCAGCGTAGTGCCGAGTTCTTCCGCGATGAACTTCTGCACGTCCAGAGAGACGCAACCGAAAATCCCTTGTGCTCCTTGCAGCACAGGCATCAGTGCGCCCTTTTCGTTCCTATGCGCAGCAATGACCTGCTTGAGCTGCTCGAACTTCTCATTTTGGTTGGACATGATAGCCTGAGACCTCCTCAACTCTTGAAAACGTCTATGTGCAGCCATGCGGCCAACACACCGACATATATAGTAACACATCGTGATCCGAATTGCACGCAAAAAAGCAGGCAAAATGATAATTTTTTGACGATTCTGGAAAAAGCGAGGAAAATCAACACTTTGCCAATGCCAGTTCTCCCTCTTCCAAGTCATTTCTTTTGTTATGACAACATTACATTCCTACGATGAGCCTCTTCCCGTAATGCCCTCAAAACCCCTTCGGCGGTCTTTTCTTCGGTTTCCAAGAAAAATTCCTTTTCCTGGATGGCTTCCAGGCGATGGGCATCGGAAGAATGCAATACAAAGCGCCCCTTCCTTGCATATTCAGGGCAGGTCACCCAAGGGGATACCTCCACCACAGGGTATAAGGGCAGCATGGGCATCAAGCCCAAAGCGCCGATCATCCCGTTATTTCCTCGATTGATATGGGCGGGCACAGCGATCCCGTGATGTTCTTCGATCAACCCGCACAGCTTTTCCACGCTGAAATCCGTAGCGGAAATCAGAAGCCTTTCCAATTCTCCGCTCTGTATGTCTCCATCTCGCATCAAAACCTGGCGGCCAAACAGGCCCGGATTGTTCTTCACATCCGGCAAATGGGCATAGATCACTTCCCCAAAGGCAAGCGCCTCCTCCAGGGATTGAAAATAGGCCAGCATATGCACTTCTTCCTTGCTGGTCACTTCCATCCCTGGAATCACCTGTACTCCCAGGGCGCGCCCCGCTTCCATAGCGTCGGGAAGGTTCAAGGCCGAATTGTGATCCGTCACCGCAATCACATCCAGCCCCTTCAAACTCGCCATCCCGACGATGTTCCAGGGCGTCATCTCATCCTCGGCACAGGGCGAAAGGCAGCTATGCAAATGCAGGTCGGTAAAGGTTTGCATCTTAGTCCTTGGGCGGCAAAATTCCCGCCTGCGCCATCAGCCCGCAGAGCTCATAGGCGGTTTTGGTCGTAGCCAGCACCGGCATGCCCTCTTCCACCGCTTTTTGTAGGGAGGCTTCCTCCAGCTCCACGCCTTCCGTCAGAATCACGCAGGCCATTTCCATCAGCACTGCCACCGCAATGACGTTCACATGGGTCTGCACCGTCATCCAAGCCATGCCCTGCTTGCCGTGAGCCAGCACCCAGCTCAATAAATCGCAGGCATAACCGCAAGTGACCTCCGCGTCCAAAAGCGCATCCTCCACCAGATTGTTCGCATCCAGCACTGCCATAAGCTCCCGTACCGTCATTGTTTTTCCCTACTCTCTTGTGGTTTTGGCCAATTCCACCATTCTCTGCGCCATCACCTTCAGCTGATCTCTGAGAATGTGGATACAATCCAATTTGTTGCAATATCCCCGAACAATATCCTCCGCAAAGGTATAGCAGGTGGGGCTGCCACAGCTGCCGCAATCGTAGCCCGGCAAGGATTTCACAATTTCCTCCATCTGCTCCATCTTGCGCATGGCCTCGGCAATGTCCTCGTCCAGCCGCATGATGCTGTTGGGGTAGATGGGCTTGTCCGCTCGGATGGCATATTTGTTCAGATAGGAAGCATTGATCTTCTCGTCGGGGTGGGTCATATCGCAGCCCTTCATCAGCGCCTGCACAGCGCCGCGGGCCACATAGGTGTTTTCAAAGGTCAAAGGGCCTCCCACGCATCCGCCCGTACAGGCCGCCCCCTCAAAAAAGATCAAATCCTGCAATTTGTTGTTTTCAATCTCTTCCAGTACATGGATCACGTTTTCAATGCCGTCTACTGCCATGCTGTGCTCCGGGCAAACCGCGTTGGCCTCGCCCCCGTTGTTAGCCCAGCCCACGCCAAAGGCCGTCGCGTCGCCGAAATTGGGGATCATCACGGTTTGCTTTTTGATCTGGCTGGCCAAAATCCCATAGATTTCCAGCATGGAGATGGCGCCGTCCACCGCCGATGTTTCGTGGCCGATGGGGTTATGAACGGCGGTGACCTTGGCGGCGCAAGGGGTGATAAAAAAGCAGCCCACCTCCGCCTCTTCCACGTTGTGTTTCCGGCAAAACTCGCGCTTGGCCACCATGGCCGCCAGCTCCATGGGTTGGCGAATATCGATAATATGGGGAATCAGTTCGGGAAAACGCACTTGAATGAGCCGGGTAATGGCGGGGCAAGCGGAAGAAATCAGAGGATACTGGTCTTTGCCAATGGTACGCATGCGCTCACGAATGGCCCGAGTGGCGATGTCCGCTCCCCGCGCCACCTCAAACACCTCGTCAAAACCCATCTTCAAAAGCCCTTCCAACACCTGGGACGGGCTCACCAGCTTTTTGAACTGGCCATACAAGGAGGGCGCAGGAAGCGCGATTTTATACCGGAAGCGCTGGATGCTGTCCAAGGGATCGGTTTGGGCGTATTTGGCGTGGTACTCGCACACCCGAATGCATTCCCCGCAGTCAATGCAGCGCTCATCAATAATCCGCGCCCGCCCCTCCCGTACCCGGATGGCTTCCGTGGGGCAGCGCTTCAAGCAATTGGTGCAAGCCTTGCATTTATCCTTGTCCAATCGAACGGAATGAAATCTTTGCTCATTCATGGGAAACTCCCTCCGAAGCGCGAACTGCTGGGAAAGCCTGTCCCGCTTTCTTAGATGGAAAAGCGCATTTCGATCCGCGTGCCTTTCCCCAGCTCGCTTTCAATTTGGAACTGATCCGCGTTCCTGCGCATGTTGGGCAACCCCATACCCGCGCCAAAGCCCAAGCCGCGGGCTTCTTCGCTGGCGGTGGAATAGCCCTCCTGCAGCGCCTTTTCGATGTTGGGAATGCCCGGCCCCACATCCTGGGAAATGAGCCGGATCTCCCTGGGGGTCATTTCCATGGTCAGGGTTCCGCCCATGCTGTGGATGATCAGGTTCAGTTCCACCTCATAGCTGGCTACCGCGATGCGGCGCAAAATAGTGCTGTCCACGCCCAGCTGCTTCAACTTCCGCTTGATGCTGGCGGACGCGTCTCCGGCGGTTTGATAATTGGCGGCTTGCACCTCAAAGGTGTCCACCATTGGATTCGTTTGCATAGTCATCCTCTTTCGTTTCGGCAAAGCGTCTTAATTTGCCGCTACTCGCTCTGTACCCCGGATTCCCGCCTGGTAGAGAATCCCGCAGGTGGTATAGGTGGTATGGTCTGTGGTCAGCACCACAATGCCCAATTCCCGGGCTTCCTCCAAAATATCCTCGCTGGGCACCTTGCCCCGGGCAAAGACGATGCAATGGATATCCAGCATTTCCGCCGTCCGCATCACGTGGATATTGGTAAGCCCTGTGATCAGGATGGTCTTGTCTTTCACAAACGCCAAAACATCGCTCATCAAGTCCGAACCGCAAGCGGTTTTGACCTCCTGTTCCAGCCCTTCTTCACAGCATAGAACGCGCCCGTTAAGAATCTTGGTTACCTCGCGTATGGTCATGCTCACCTTCATCCTTCCTATGTATTGCCTAGTCCGTCGTAGATCTTGGTCAGCCCGTAAAGGGCCTCCAGCGCTTGATATTTGATCTCCGTCGCCAGCTGCACCGAGGTCGCGTTAGCGTTCACCCCTTGGCAAAAAGCGGCGTAGTGGTCAAAGAGGTCAATCAGTGCCTGTACGGCGGCATGCCTGGGTGCGGGGAACCGCTGAAATAACCGAATGGACACGTTTTGCATCTGGTTGCTTGCCGATTGCAACGCTTGCAAAGTTTCTTCCACACCCGCCTCCTGCCGGTCTAAAAGAACGGACCTTTCTTGCAGCTGCTTCACCAGATCATGCCCATGGAGAAAGGCCGCTTCCAAAATATCCAGTTGGCCTTTCATGCCCCGCATGCGAAGGGTGAGCGGCCGCAAAGAGATTTCATAGGGATAGGCCTCGATGTTGCGCTTCTGGCTAAGCTGGGTGCGTACGGCCTGGGCGTCCTCCTTGGAGTCGTAAAGCGCCGCCATGGCGCGAAACTTGCTATCGTGCCAAACATACCCTGCCGCGCCCCTGGTCTGGTAGTCTTGCGCCACTTGCGCGGCCGCCTCCTCGTTTTCAAAAGCGCCCAACTGCAGCGCGTACCAGGAGCAGGACGGCAAAACCAGCTCGCGGCTTTCCATGGTTTCGTCAAACGCCTCGTCGGTGGGAATGGGGGTAGGCGTGGCGGCCACGCTCAATTGCAAATCCGCATCCTCTTTTCGCCAAAGCAGCCCCGACAGCACCAGCACCACCGACAAAAACAGCAGCAGGTAATTGATCCATTTCCGCGAGCCCACGCTCCGTGGATAAACGCGCTTGTTCTCTTCCATCTCTCATCCCTCCCATGCTCCGCATCGTCCGACCATATGCGGGAAAGGGAATGAATATGTGAACCTTGCGCTTTGCCCACGCATCTGTTAGGATGGATGAACCGCATACATTATACCGTCACGGAGGCAGAGGATGCAATACCATTTGGATACAATTCCGGTTTGGGAGGCCATGGAAACGCCTTGTGGCTGTGTGATGTGCCGCCTTTCACAAAAAACGGAACAACTGGAAATTGAGCGCAGCTTGGGCGGCAGCGTGATGGAACCAGCGTCGCGCATCCGCGTGAATGAGCGCGGCATCTGCCAAAAGCACCATCGGCAATTGTACGAGCAAAAGAACCGTTTGGGCCACGCCTTGCTCACAGACTCCCACACCAAGGAATGCCTTTCTAAGCTATCGAAACTGACCCCTGCCGCCTCGGGCGGAAGCGGCCTGCGCGGCCTTTTTTCCGGATCTTCCGATTCCCCCGCGCAAAAGCTGGCCGAGGCCTTGGAAGTCATGACCGGCTCCTGCGTCATCTGCGATGCCCTGTCCCAGCACATGAGCCGTTACTTGTACACCTTTTTGCATTTATGGAAGACGGATGCCAAGTTCAAAGCCGCCTGGGACGCATCCCAGGGCGTGTGCCTGGTCCACGGGGCGGCGCTTTTGCGGCAGTGCCCAAACCATCTTTCCGCTGCCCAGCAAAAAGAGTTTGCCGCTTCCCTTTTGATGCTTGTGCGTAACGCTTTGGAGCAAGAGGAAAAGGACTTGGAATGGTTCACCCTGAAATTCGACTACCGCAACCAGGATAAGCCCTGGGGCAACAGCAAAACCGCGCTGGAAAGAACCATCAACCGCCTGCGGGGCCGCTGCCTTGGGGAGGAATAACCCGTAAGCCTTTTGGCCTTTACAGATTCACAGGCTCTGTGAACTGCTCCAATAGCACGCCGGCTTCTTCAAAAAGCTCCAAAGAAAACGTGTCGGGGTACCCTTGCTGGTACACCACCCGCCGGATGCCCACATTGATAATCATTTTGGCGCAAACCGAACAGGGCTGGTGGGTGCAGTATAAGGTTGCGCCATCAATGGCAATGCCCAGCTTGGCCGCCTGCAAAATGGCGTTTTGCTCCGCATGGATAGCATAACACACCTCCGCCCGGGTGCCCGAGGCGATGCCCAGCTTGCGGCGCATGCACTCCCCGCGCTCCTTGCAGGTTTTCAAGCCCTGGGGCGCGCCGTTGTAGCCCGTGGTCATAATGCGCTTGTCTTTTACGATCACCGCGCCAATGCTGCGGCCTTCCACATAACAGCTCGTCCATTCCGCGATGAGATAGGCCATTTTCATAAACCGGATATCCCACTTGTCCACGGTCGCGTCCCCCTTTTGTTTTGTGAATTATACTTCATTCTTTATCATTTGACAATCTTCTTCTCCTCCCTTGGGCATGCCCACGGACCGCCTCACATAGCCTCTTTCGGGAGGCGGTACTGTGCAAAATGCCAAAAAGCAAACCCTGCTTCTGACAGGGGTCAATATGTTGGTACGGGCGCTGGGACTCTATATGCGGGTGCATCTTTCCCGTATCCTGGGCGCGGAAATTATGGGGCTTATCGAGTTGTGCTCCAGCGTGCATTTGCTGGCCATCACCCCCTTGACCTCCGGCTTGCCGCTGGCCATCAGCCGCATGACCGCCAAAGCCAAGTCTCATGAAAAAGTCATGCCCCTCATGGCTGGCATCGCTTTGGTGAAAATAGCCTGCCTGGTTCTAATCCCCGCGTTGCTCCTGGGGTCTCCGCTCCTGGCCAGCCTGATGCGGGACCCGCGGGTTTTGCCCTCCCTTTGGTGTATAGCCCCCTGCATTCTGGTGCTGGGGTATTCTGCCGTGTACAACGGCTATTGCTATGGGGTGGAAAAAAGCTGGATTCCCGCCGTTTCCGAGCTGGTGGAGCAGGTGGTGCGCTTTGTGCTCTCCATTGGGCTGGTGATGCTTTTGACCCAGCTGACCGCCCCCTGGCTGGCGGCGGTTCCCGTGTTTGCCACGTTGGCGGCGGAGATCGCGGGGCTTTGCTTTGTGCTTTGGGTACTCAAGCTGCCTGTCCGCGGGCTCGCCTCGGCCAAGGCCTGGCAAAAGCCTGTGTTTCGCTTGTCCGCTCCCACCACGGTCACCAGGCTTATCAGCACCGCGCTGCGCTCGATAACCGCCATTTTGGTGCCGCTTCGCCTACAGACATCCGGCCTTTCAGCAGCAGAGGCCACGTCTCGGCTGGGCATGCTTAACGGCATGGTGATGCCCATCGTGCTTTTGCCCTGCATCTTTACCAGCGCCCTGTCCATGGTGGCGCTACCCAAGCTGGCTAAGGCCGAACACGACCGCCCTGCCCTTAAGCGGCTGCTTTTGATTTGCTTTGGCGCCTCCACCCTGGTAGGGCTTTTGAGCTGGGGGGTCACAGACCTTGTGGCCCCGCTTTTGGCGATAAAGGTGTACCGCCTAGCGGAATTGACGGAATTGTTCCGCCTGTCCGGCCCTTTGTGCTTGTTCGCCGCCGTAGGCCATATCTCCTCCGGCGTGATCGCGGGCCTGGGGCAACAAAAGCGATCCATGTACGGATCGCTTCTCTCCTCCGGCGTATCGCTCTTGCTCACGTATGTGCTCACCGCCATGCCGCAGTACCGCCTGGTAGGGGCCATCTATGCCCAAAGCATTGGGCAAGCGCTAATGCTTGTTTGGAACTTTGCTATCCTTTGGCTGAACCGGAACCCCAGCGCCAAAACCCCTGCTTACAGCTTGTGATAAATCCTTTTGAGTTCCTCTGTCTCCGTTCCATCGGCATGATACACCACCAGGGGCGGCAGCCAATGCAAAGCCGGTTTGGCGTTCTTCACCGCCTCCAGCAAAACCAAATACGGCGCGCGGTCGGCCTTAGCGCACACCAGGCGCAGCCGCTTGGGCTCCAGCCGTTTCTCCCGTAAAACGTCGCAAAGCTCCAGCATACGGGGCGCGGGCAACACCATAAAAAGTCTGCCGTGGTTTTTTAACACCGCCCCGCAGGCCGCCGCCACGTCCCGTAGCGGACAGTCCGTTTCGTGGCGCGCCAAAAGCAGGGGTTGGGTTTCGCTTTGCAAAACGCTTCCCTGCTTTCCGTAGGGCGGATTACAAACCACAACTTCCATGGACTCCCGCCCCAAAAGAGTATAGGCGTCGCGCATATCCATGGCATGCACGTGAACGCGGCTTTCCAGTCCGTTCATTTCCATGGTGCGGCTGGCCATGTCAGCCATATCTGGCTGGATGTCAAAGGCATGAAAGGTGGCGGTTTTTTCCTTTTGGGAAAGCAGCACCGGCAAAATTCCCGTGCCCGTACCCATATCAGCCACCTTGTCCCTCGGTCTTAGCGTCACAAAATCCGCAAGCAAAACCGCGTCCATGCCAAAGCAAAAGCTGGAAGGATTTTGCAGGATCTTCAGCCCGTTTCGTTGGAGATCGTCCACCCGCTCATGGGCATGTACCAAAACAGTCACATCATTCCCCCAAGAAAGTCAGGTACTCTGTCAGGCAATAGCCCGTCTGGTGACCGTATCCCACTTGCGACCAGGTCTTGCCGCGCATCAGCACGTTCACCTGTTCACCCCGCAGGATATCCGCCAGGGGAACGCCGCTTTCCGTGCATTCCGCCCACAGAGCAAGCATGGATTTCCAATCCTCCGGATTGGCCAGGGCGAAGGTTTCTTGCTCCACCGGCCGCAGGGTTTCATCCAGCACCAGTCCCTCAGGCTGGGCAGCCATGGTCTTTTCCACAGGCTTGGTCTTGGGCTGTTTTGTGGGCTCGGCTTCGCGAAGCGCTACATACTCTTGCGCGTACTCCTCTTCGCTCTCCACGTTTTCCTCAAAGCTCTCCGGCTTCTCTGTTTGCTTTACCGGCTGCTTGGCGGGCTTTTCAAAGCTCAAATATTCGCTCATCACATACCCCACCAGCTCATTGTAGCACACCTGTGACCAGGTGCCGTCCTCAATCATAATCTCCACACGCCCGTATTGGGGAATGCTGGCCAGCACGGCGGCCTTGGCCGACGGGCTTTCCCGAAGGTTCAAGGAACCCGAGGGCGTGTCTACCCAGGCGGGGATGGTTTCCGTTTGCGCGGCCACATCCGCCGGTGAAACCATCTCGCTGTAGCCCGCTTCCCCGCTTGGGGAGGGGGCAAAGGCGGCTTGGGCCCCCTGGAAGCTCAAATACTGCGTCATCACGTACCCCGTAAGCCCCGAATAGCTTACCTGGCACCAGTGGGTATTGTAGGCCAGCACCTTGACCTGGGCGTTTTGAGGAATGGTGCTTACAATTTGGCTTCCGCTGCTATCCTGGGCACGCAGGTTTAAGGAGCCGGAGGGGGTTGTCACGATGGCAATTCCACTGGCTTGGCCAGTCTCCCCAGCTTCGCCAGGATGGTTTGTCCCGCTGGCATCGCCGGTTTGGTTCACTTCACCGGTTGTTCCGGTCTCGTCGATTTCTTGGCCATCTTCCGCCGCTTCGCTGTCCTTTTCCTCTGCCGTCAGTTCCCGTCCCGTGTTGGAGGCAAAGGTCATATATTGGGACATGGCATAGCCTGTCAACCCGTTGTAGGAAACCTTGGACCAGATCTCACCCTGTTCTTCCACCGCCACCGTAACTCCTTGCGGAATCTGGGTAATCACATGGCTGTTCAAGGAGGGCTCGGCCCGCAGGTTTAGGGAGCCGGAGGACGTGACCGAGGCCTCACGGCCGGATGCGCCTGAAGGTTTCATGGTCTCCCCAGGGGCCGTTTCCACAAAAGAGAGGAAAACCGTCATGGCATGGCCTGTCACACCCTCATAGGATACCTGGCACCACTCCGTACCCCGCTGCAAAACCGTTACGGTGGCGTTTGGGGGAATGGTTCGCAAAATCGCGCTTCCGGCACGGCCCTCCGCCCGCAGGTTCAAAGAGCCGGACTGGGTGACGACTGTGGCCGTGAGGCTTCCCGTCCCCTGGGCGGGGTCCGGAGTCGTCCCCTCAGGAGCCGATCCGGCATCAAATTGAAGATACAGGGTCATCACGTAGCCGGAAATGCCGTTGTACTCCACGGCAGACCAGGTCTCGCCCCTGGACGTGACTGTTAGCTGAGCGCCCTTGGGGATGGTGCCCAGAATCGCGCTTCCGGCGCTCTGGGTCATGCGCAGGTTCAAAGAGCCTTGCTGGGTTGCCACCGTAGCCTTCATTCCCGAGCCACCGCCCGCTTGGCCAGACGGCGTTTGCAGGCGCAGGGTTTCCGTCAGCATATATCCCTCGGCGCCCTCGTAGCGCACCGCGCACCATTTGCTGCCCGCTTCGGTCACCACCACGCTTTGCCCCATGGGAATTTCCATCAGCACCGTGGATTTCTTGTTCTGTTCTTCGTACAAAATCCCCTTGGTCACCTGCACAGTGGCCGTAGAATCCGTAGTTTCCGGTCGGACAGGGGTACCGCTTCCCTCTTCTACTTCTTCCTTGGAATACTGCAAAGAGGAAGCAGTGACATACCCCTTGGTACCTTTGTAGCTCACTTCACACCAGGAGCCGTCGTCCCGAATCACGGTCACTTCCGCGCCGTGGGGGATCTTCGCCAACACTTTGCCATCGGTAGAGGCGGCGCTGTAGAGCTTCAAGGTACCGCCAGCATTGTCCAAGCTCACCACTGCCGTCATGGAGCCGGTGTTCACCACCTCTCCCGGATAGCCGGAGGAGAGGGCCAGGAAGTCGGCGGAGGCATAGGCTGCGGTGGCCCCAAATTGCACATGGGCCCAGCCGTTTTCCTTGCTGAACACGGTCAGCACCGCGCCGGTGGGGGCTGTAGTCACCACACTGGCCGACGTGCTGCCCGAGGAGCGCAAATTCAAGTATCCATTGGCCTGCACCGTAGCAAAACCGATGGTCTGCGACACTTTCTCTTTCGTGGTCTTGGGCGCGGTTCCCGAAAGGGTCAGTGCGTTGGTGGGCACATAGCCCTTGATGCTGCCAAACCGGACAAAGCACCAAGTGCCATCGTTGGCATACACGCTCACCGGAGAGTTGTTGGTCAAAACGCCCAAAAGTTTGCCCGAGGTGGCCTTCTCCGCCCGAATGCCCAGGGAAGAGGCTGAGCCGGTCAGCTTGACCACCGCTGTACAAGCGGCATCGTTATCCTCCAGGCTTGCGGGATCTTCCACCGTGATGGACTCCGAGCCGTTGGCGCTCAAAATGCTGTTGGTGAACCCAATGCGCACGCGGCTGCAATTGGTATAGTAAAAGCCCAGGATCTGGTCATAGGTATAGCCCTGCCTGCCCATGTACATGGCCCCGCGCTGGCTCAGACCGATTCCATGGCCAAACCGCCTGGCCTCCAACACAAAATTGCTTCCGCTCTTCCCTACGCTCCACAACTCGTTGGTGGTGGATTGGATGCTCATGCCCAGCATGCTTTCCAGCTCGGTAAAAATACCGCAGGTCACGGTGACCGTGGTGGAGGCTGCGCTGCCGGTCTTCACCGCCAGGGAAAAATCCAGCTTGGTATAGAGCTTGCTGGGCGCGGAATACTTGGGGGTATGCGGCGTAATATTCTTGACAGTTTGGATGGTGGTATTATCCAGGGTTGCGCTATAGCCGCTGTTTTTCAACGCCGTGACCGCCTTGCTTTTCAGCAGGGATAAAAGGGAAGAGCCGTTGGATGCTCCTTCGCCATAAACAGTGTAACGCTTTACCACGCAATCGGGGTTGGCCAAATCAAAGGGATCATCCTTCACGCCCAAATAAGCATACCCGCTGGTTCCCCATGCATTGAGGATGGATTCCGTCTGGCCGCCATTGCTGGCGGAATAGTAGGTGGCTGTATAGCTGGATCCGTTCTTCACCACGATGCCCTTGGTGGCATCCACTGCGGAGGTGCAAGTGGAATTCCCCGCAGGAGTGCCGTTGTAGACTTGGTCGCTGGTGGTATCCACCACATCATAATAGCCGGAAGAACGGCTTTGCATCATACGCACGGTGTAGGTACGGGCGGCCACCGCTTGTGCTTTTAAGGCCTCAATGTGCGCGCCGCTGCCCATTTCATAGGGAAGCACGCCATAAAGGTAATTTTCAATATATACGTGAACAACCGTATAGAGCTTGTAGCTTCCGCCGCTTTGCACCGCACGGAAGGAGATGTCGCCGGGGTACGGATTCTCCGGCTTTCGCCCCTGGGCGATCTTTACGCCATTGGTGCCGGTGGTGCTGTGCCTGCGAAGGGCAAAATAAGAACCCATATTGGTTTTCACACCATTACGGGTCAAGGTGATCGCGCCGGTGGAGCTGCTAAAGCCAACGGTCAGGCTAGAACCGCTGGAAATGCTCTGGCTGGTATTCCCGTTGACGCTGTAGCTTCCTAACACGGTTAAATTCAGGGTGGAAGGATTCCCCAGGGAAGAGAGATATACCCGAACCATGCCGTTTTCCGTTCCCCCCTGGGCTTGTAGGGGGGCGGAGGCGACCGTGGCCGCCTGGGCTTCTCCGGCGTATGTGCCCAGCAGCGAAGCCAATACGAAGAGGACCGCTATCTTTCGTGCAAATGTCCAACTCTTCTTTTGCATGCTTTCGTAGCCTCCTTCGTATTGCCAACACCCATCGTTTCTGTCATTGGTCCTATAATATTACATTTTAGTTACGTTGTCAACTTCCAATTTTATCCCTTCGAGTATGTTTTCCAAGTTTGATTTGTGATTTGATCCGCCCTCAAATCCTCCTGTTTTTATAGGCTTTCTATCTTTTTCCAGCAGGTTACATTCTTGGAAAATTGGTTACATCATCCATCTCGCTGTCCCTGCGCAAATACCTGTGACAAAAGGATGTAGATTGTGTGTGTTTTCACGATAAGACAAGTCCACTCAACAGACACTTAATGTTTAGTGCAATGTCACCAGCATTGTAACTTTTTTGTAACGTAAAAAGCAGAACCTTGCGTTCTGCTTCTAAGCGGTATTCCGTTTTCCCAATTCGCGGCGCCACTTATTCCTGCACCGGCGCGCCCACAGGGCAAACATCTGCACAAGCGCCGCATTCAATGCACTTGTCGGCATCGATGACGTACTTGTCGTCTCCTTGGGAAATCGCATCCGTGGGGCATTCGCTTTGGCAAGCACCGCAATTGATGCACTCGTCCGTAATTTTATAGGCCATCTTTGTTCACCTCCTACCTTTGCTGGCAGCGGTTGGCTTCAACAAACTGCGGGACCATCATATCACGCATCCGGCCATTTTGCAAGTATATACACGGCCATCCGCAAAAATCAAAAGCGATATGGCGCATAGACAGACCGCCGTGGGACAAACTATTTTCGACGTTCAATTTGGAAAGGAAGCGAATGCATGTCCATTGGAATGATTCTTTTAACGATCGTTGCGATCTTGGTTTTCTTTGGCGTTGCCCAGCGGGTGCTGGACAAAATGTACCTAAGTGACAAAATGGCGCTGCTGCTCATCGCGCTCATGTTCTTTGGCACCCTGATTCCCAATGTGACCATTGGGCTTGTCAGCTTCAGCCTGGGTGGCTTCGTGATCCCCATAGGGGTCTGTGTCTACCTATTCATCAAGGCAGGAACCGCCAAGGAACGCATCCGCGCCATCGTGGGCGCGCTGATCACCGGCGGAATCATCTATGCTCTTTCCGCTCTTTTGCCGGATGAGCCTGAGCGCATGGTCATTGATCCCATGTACCTTTATGGGGTGGTGGGCGGCCTGGTGGCCTATTTGCTGGGGCGTTCCCGCCGAGGCGCCTTCATCTGCGGCGTGATGGGCATTCTGTTTTCCGATCTGGCCCAAGCCATTGTCAACTGGTCCAACGGCCTTCACCAGCCCCTGGTGCTGGGTGGAGCGGGGGTATTTGACGCTATGATCTTCAGCGGCATCCTAGGTGTGGTGCTGTGCGAATTGATCGGAGAGGTTTTGGAGCGAATTGCCCGGGGGAACCGGCCGCCGGAACACACGAACATCCAAAACCCTGTGAAGCAAAAGGAGGGCAAGTGAGCTTATGCGCAGACGTTTTCTGATCGTGGGCATTCTTTTGGTCCTGCTGGCCTCCACAGTCCTGCCCTGGGCGGCCTTGGCTACCGATGCCCCCCAGTCCCCCGCCGAGGTGCAAGACGAAGTGTTCACCCTTTTTGACGCCCAAGGGAAGCTGGTGACCAGGGTGTGCGCAGAGTGCTCCGTGGATGATGAGTATATCAGCGGCGACAATCAGCACTATCGCGTCATCGAAGTGAATGAACAAGAAAAGACGGCCAAGGTAGAATCCTTGGGCGTCATTGAATTGCCGGATGTGAGCTGGCTATCCATGGAAACCTCCATGCCCGTCAGCGCTACGGGAAAGCCAAAAGAAATCGCCCTGTACTGTACCCATAGCGACGAAAGCTACCGAGAGGGCGACGGCGAAACCAGCAGCGAGAAGCGAGGCGGTATTTATGATGTGGCCAAAAGCCTGGCCAAAGGCTTTGAGGAATTGGGCGTAACGGTGGACCGGAGCGACGACACCCACCATCCTCACGATGCGGGCGCATACCGCCGCAGCCGCCAAACTGCCATGGCCCTGCTCAAAAAAACCCCCAACGCCATCTTTGATATCCATCGGGACGGCATCCCAGACCCGGACGAGTACGCCGTGACCATCGGCAATCAAAAAATGTCCAAGGTGCGGCTTTTGGTGGGCCGCGGCAATCAAAACAAAGAAGCCAACCTGAGCTTCGCCAAGCAGATCAAGGCCGTGGCGGACAAGGTGTATCCTAAGCTGATCAAAGACATTTATATGGGAAAGGGCAGCTACAATCAAGACCTTTCCCCCCGGGCGGTGCTTTTGGAGTTTGGCACCCATACCCTCCCTAAGGAGCGGGTGCTTCGCTCCACAGGCCCTATGTCGGAAGTGATCTACAAAGCCATGTACGGCGGCGTTACCGGTTCTGCAGGTTCCAGCGACGTTTCCGGCGGAACCTCCGCGCAAACCGAAAACGGTGGCGCCTCCACAGATAACAAAGGATCGGGCAGCGGTATCGTTTGGCTGGTGGTGGCCCTGGTGGGTGGGCTGTTGGTGTTTGCCCTGGTAGCCGGCGGCGGCACGGGCAAGTTCAAGCGCAGCTTTAGCGAAATGACAGGCGGCCTGGTGGGAAAAAAGCCGCCCAGAGAATGAGTAGAATTGGATATTGCGCATCGGCATGCTCCATGAGCATGCCGCGCTTTCCTTCTTCCAGCTTTTGTGTTATAATGGTTTGTAGTCAAAACCCGTTTTTCGGAGGATGGAAGCATGTTTACGCCCAAGGTCCATACGGAGCAAACCGATTTGCTGATGAAGGCGCTGCTTACGCTTCAAACCGAGGAGGACGCCTACCGTTTTTGCGAGGACGTGCTCACCGTGCAGGAGCTCAAAAGCATCACCCAACGGCTGGAGGTGGCGGTGATGCTTCGCCAAAAGGTCACCTACCAGGAAATCGCCAAGCAAACCGGCGCCAGCACCGCCACCATTAGCCGCGTTAATCGTTCTTTGCTATACGGGGCCGACGGGTACCACCTGGTGCTGGACCGCCTGGCGGAAAAGAAAGAACAAACACCAACGAAGTGAAGTAAGAGGAACATGACATGAATTTGGATGGATTGAACCCTGAACAACGCAAGGCTGCCGAAACGCTGGAAGGCCCCGTATTGATTTTGGCGGGAGCCGGCAGTGGCAAAACCCGCGCTTTGACCTACCGCGTGGCCAACCTGATCGCCAAGGGCGTAGATCCCTGGCGCATTTTGGCTATCACCTTTACCAACAAAGCGGCTAAGGAAATGCGGGAGCGCATCTCCGCCTTGGTGGGCGAAAAAGGGGAGGACGTGTGGGTCAGCACTTTCCATGCCATGTGCGCCAAAATCCTTCGCCGTGACATCGACAAACTGGGCTATACCCGCTCCTTCACCATTTACGATGACGACGACCAGATGAGCGTCATCAAAGATCTGCTCAAGCAAAGCAATATTGATGAAAAAGTGCTGACTCCTCGGGAGATCAAGAGCAAAATTTCCGATGCCAAAAATAAGCTCCTCTCTCCAGATGAGTGGTTTATGGCCTCGGCCAAGGATTTCCGCTGCCAACAGATTCATGATTTGTACCACCAATATGAGCTTCGGCTCCGCCATGCCAATGCTCTGGATTTTGACGACCTCCTGGTGCGTACCCTGGAACTGTTTGCTGATCATCCTCCGGTCTTGGAAAGTTACCGGCAGCGCTTTTCCTATGTTCATGTAGACGAGTACCAGGATACCAACTTCGCCCAGTACTCCCTGGTTAAGCTCATGAGCTCGCAAAACCGCAATCTTTGCGTGGTGGGTGATGACGACCAGTCCATTTACGGCTGGCGCGGCGCGGATATTCGCAATATCCTGGATTTTGAAAAGGATTTCCCGGACGCCACCATCATCAAGCTGGAACAGAATTACCGCAGCACCGCCAACATTTTGGACGCCGCCAACCAGGTGATCGCCCACAATGAAGGCCGCAAGGAAAAGGCGCTTTGGACGGAGCTGCCCGCGGGAGACACCATCAAGGTATTTTGCGCCGGAGACGAGCGAGAGGAAGCCGCCTGGATTTGTGACCGCATGCACCAGCTGACCTTGGCCGGCATTTCCTATGGCCACATGGCCATCTTGTACCGAACCAACGCGCAAAGCCGTGTATTGGAAGAAATGCTCATGCGAGCTGGCATCCCATACCGCATTTATGGCGGCCTGCGCTTTTACGATCGCAAAGAAGTCAAGGATATCGTGGCCTATCTTCGTTGCATCGTCAATCCTTCCGATGATGTGAGCCTTCGCCGCATCATCAACCAGCCCAAGCGCTCCATCGGCGACAGCACCATCGCGGAACTGGTCAAGTATGCCCAGGATCGGGAAATGCCCCTATATAGCGCATTGATTGACGTGCCTGAATCCCTCTCGGCCCGCCCCCGCAAATGTGTCAAGGATTTCGGAGAGCTTATGAACGAGCTGGTTTTGGCCAAAGAGGACTTTGGATTGGCGGATTTTGTGAAGCTGGTCATCGACAAAACCGGCCTGCGGACGCAATATGAAAAAGACCTGTCCGACGAGGCCAAGGCCCGGGTCGAAAACATGGACGAATTCCTGGGCGCCGTTTCGGAATATGAGGCCGCCGCCGAAAACGCCACCCTGGAGGATTATTTAGAAAACGTGGCCTTGATTTCCGATTTGGACAATGCGGAGGAAAGCCCCCAGTATGTCACCCTCATGACGGTTCATAGCGCCAAAGGGCTTGAGTTCCCCACGGTTTTCATCGCGGGGCTGGAAGAGGGCATCTTCCCCAGCGGACGCAGCCTCTTGGATGACGAAAAACTGGAAGAGGAGCGCAGGCTTTGCTATGTGGCTATCACACGAGCCATGCAAAAGCTCTACATGAGCTACGCCACCCAGCGCATGCTCTACAATCAGCTTAACTACAACGCGCCCAGCCGCTTCCTGGAAGAAATCCCCAAAAGGCTTTTGGACGATCAGTGGATTCACAAGCGGGAGCGCAGCTTTCCCGGCGCCATGGATGCCTATAGCCACCCCACCCCCCGCCGCGCGGCCAAAACACAGGACATAGGCCCCGTATCCTTTGGGGTCCCCAAGGTGGTGGCTCCCCGCCACAGCTTGGGCACGGGCGCAAGCGCCCTGGGCATCCCGGGGGTGCAAAAGGGCTTTACGCCTTCCGCGGCCTCCACAGTTCCCCAAAGCGCTGTTGCCGCGCTGTTCCAGCAGGGCGATCGCGTGATGCATAAGAAGTTTGGCGAAGGCAACGTCACGGAAATCCGGGGTGGGGGCAGCGACGCCCGCATCGTCATCGCCTTTGCGGCCTATGGCATCAAAGAATTCTCCCTTTCCATCGCCCCCATCGTGAAAGTGAACGAATAAGGATCAAACCGCCTTCGCTGACGGGCGCAAGCAATTGCGCCTGTTTTTTCGGAACGAAGCACGCGGATTGGAGGAATCTCTATGCCCAGCGCCCCCCAACTGGAGCGAATGAAGGACCTGGTTGCTCAACTGAATGAAGGCAGCAGGCTGTATTACGCAGAGGGGAACAGTCCCCTTTCCGATGCCCAATGGGATGCCCTGTATGACGAGCTCCTTCGTCTGGAAGCGGAAACCCAAACCACGCTTCCCGATTCCCCCACCACTCGGATCGGCGCGGAACCCCTAAAGGCCTTTTCTTCCCACCGTCACCTTGCCCGCCTGTGGAGCATGGACAAGGTACAAAGCAAGGAAGGGCTCCTCCTGTGGCTGGCGCGTTGCGAAAAGCTGCATGCACAGGGAACCGATGGTTTAGCCGCGCCCCTGCCCCCCCTCGCCTATGCCGTGGAGTACAAGCTGGACGGCCTAACCCTGAACCTGACCTATGAAAAGGGGTTGCTGGTTCAAGCGGCCACCCGGGGAAACGGAGAAATTGGCGAGGGCATTTTGCCCCAGGTCAAAACCATCCGCTCCATCCCTCTTTCCATTCCCTTTCAAGGGCTTTTGGAGGTGCAGGGCGAATGCATCATGCGGCTTAGCGCGTTGGAAGCCTATAATAAAACCGCCGCCGAGCCGCTCAAAAACGCCCGAAACGCGGCCGCCGGAGCCATCCGCAACCTGGACCCCAGCGTAACCGCCAGCCGCAAGCTGGACGCGTTCTTCTATCAAGTGGGCAGCTGCGAAAACCCTCCTTTTGCAGACCATCTCGGGATGATCGCCTTTCTCAAGGAAAATGGCTTTCCGGTTAGTCCCTATCTGTCCATGGCCCAATCGGCAACCGAATTGGCGCAACTGGTGGATCAGATCGAATCCCAGCGCGAATCCCTGGACTTCCTGATCGACGGCGCGGTGGTCAAGGTATCGGACTTCGCCACCAGGCAATCCATGGGCTATACCGATAAATTTCCCCGCTGGGCGGTGGCCTACAAGTTCGCAGCCGAGGAAAACATCACCCAGTTGTTGGACGTGACCTGGGAACTGGGGCGAACCGGCAAATTGACCCCCCTGGCCCATCTCGCGCCTACGGACATCGGCGGGGTCACCGTGCAGCGTGCCACCCTGAATAACTTTGGGGATATCCAGCGCAAAAAAGTGGCCATTGGTTGTCAGGTTTGGATCCGCCGCAGCAATGATGTGATTCCAGAGATCATGGGGCGCGTGGGCGAGCCTTCTCCCGAGGAAAAGCCTATCCTTCCCCCTACCCATTGCCCCGCCTGCGGCCAAGCCCTCACCGAGCGCGGCGCCCACCTGTTTTGCCTGAACCGAACCGCCTGCAAGCCGCAAACCATTGCGCGGCTCGCTCATTTTGCGGGCCGCAATGCTATGGATATCGACACCTTTTCCGAGAAAACCGCGGAACTGCTCTATGACGCTTTGGGTGTGCGGGACTGCGCCGATTTATACCGGCTGTCCGTGAACGATTTGTTGCCCCTGGAAGGCTTCCAGCAAAAGCGGGCCGAAAACCTGATTGCCGCGCTGGAGAAAAGCCGGCATTGCTCTTTGGGCGCTTTCCTCTTTGCCCTGGGCATTCCTAATGTGGGCCGCAAAACAGCCAAGGATCTGGCGGGCTGTTTCCCTACCCTACAGGCGCTTTCGCAGGCTACCTTGGAACAGCTCATCGCCATCCCCGAGGTGGGCGCTATTGTGGCTTCCAGCATTGTCGAGTTTTTCAGCTTTGAGGAAAACCTCACCATGATCCAGCGGCTGCTCGGGGCCGGAGTGAGCCCTATCAACGAAAAGCAGTCCTTGTCCTCCAGTCTGCAAGGGCTCACCGTGGTGGTGACCGGAACCCTCCCCACCCTTTCCAGGGAAGAAGCAGAGGCCTTGGTGGCTGCCCATGGCGGCCATGCGGCAGGCAGCGTCAGCAAAAAAACCGCTTTCGTCCTAGCGGGGGAAAAAGCGGGCAGCAAACTGCAAAAAGCGCAGGAGCTGGGCATCCCCATCCTGTCCGAAGCGGAGTTTTTTCAGAAAATCAAGCCACAACCAGACGCCTGACCCACCCCCATTTGAAAACCATCGCAAAGCCTTTGCGATGGTTCAAACCGTTGACAAAGGCAATTTGGCAACGGGATGGCGCTTGCTCAAAAAGATTCGGTTGCGCGGAAGCAAGGTGGCTTAAGGGGTGGAGCGTACATGTCCGTACGTGACATCCCTTAGCCACCGAAGCTGACAAAGCAAACGGGCCTTTTTCAGCAAGCTGAACCATCGCAAAGCCTTTGCGATGGTTTCTCGTTTGCCCTAAGGTCTGGTTTTTCGTCTGGCATAATTGAAAGCCGCCTTGGCCTGAGTTGTGGTCCCCACAGGCCGAATCCCTGTGGGGTTTAAGGGCGTGAGCTGATTGCCCGGGGGCAAGGGCTGCGCGGGTTCCGGCGTTGGCGCAGGCGTTGCCTGTGGTGTGGAAGGAGCTGGAGGCTCGTCGGCGGGCCGCTGCTCGGGCGTGGTAAAGGTCACAAAGCGCAAGGGATACGTATCGCACAGCAGATAGTTTTGATCCGCATCGTCGAAAAGCACTAAATAGCTGGCCCCCACATAGTAAAGAATCCCCGCTCTTGTTTCCTTGGTATCATTTCCGGTCATAAACTCGCAGATCACGTATTGTCCCAAATTTTGGGAGAGAATCTGTTGCATGCCTCCCTGCAACACCGTGGTGGAAAAATCCGGTGTGGGCGGTACAGATAGGCCCTCCGGTACAGGATTTTCCGGCAGCTGGGCTGGACTGATTTCCGACATGATGTAGCCTCCTGTGCACATTTCTTCTCTACCCTATGAACTAGGCGCAGGAGACATGCCACAAACAAACAGAGAAAGCCGCTCTCCCTTTTTTCTCAATCAATCGCCAAGAGCCCCGCCAAAAGGCCGAGGCTCTTGTGCATTGACCACCCTGCTTTACCCCTGAATGGCTTGTTCCAGGGCCGTCTGGGTGATTTCTCCCTCCGTCCGGCTCATTTCGCCGATCACGCAGCCGCCGGACAGAATCAACACCCGATCGCAGATGCGCACCAGCTCTTCCGTTTCCGAGGAAGCGATGAGTACCCCTCGCCCCTCATCGGCCATTTGCCGAACCAGCCGCGCAATGCCCGCCTTTGCCTCCACATCGATTCCGGTGGTGGGCTCGTCCAACAAGAGCACCTTGGGCCTGGTGAACAGTGCCTTGGAAAAGACCACCTTTTGCTGGTTGCCGCCGGACAGGCGCAAAAGCTCCTGGTCAATGCTTACGCTGTTTACATCCAGCTCCTTTCGCATGGCCTGGGCATGCTTACGCGCCGCCTGGTCGTTCAATAAGGCGTTTTTCCTCCGCCAGCCCTTCCAAACAGCCATCATCATGTTCCAATAAATGGAATGGATGCCCACAATGCCGGAACGGTGGCGGTTCTCCGGTACCAAGAACAGCCCCTTTCCAATGGCTTCCCAGGGCTTCTCACGGCTTACTTCACGGCCCTCCATCAGCACCCGCCCGCCGTCCGGCTTTCGGATTCCGTAAATACACTCCAAAAGCTCTGTGCGCCCTGAACCCATCAAACCTGCCAGCCCCACGATTTCTCCGCCGCGCACCTCCAGGCTAAGGTTTTTCACCTTGTCTTGATAGCTTACGTTCTCCACCGTCAAAAGCGCCGGATGCTCCTGGTCACCAAGCGCAGGCGCCAAATACTCGGTGCTTACCTTTTTCCCTACCATGGCCTGCACCATATGCGCAACGGTAAGCTGCGCCGTGGACTCGTCGAGTTCCACCAGGCCGTCCCGCAGCACCACCGCGCGGTCGCAAATCTGGATCACTTCCTGCATGTGATGGGAAATGAAGATGATCGCTATCCCCTCGGTCTTTAGGCGCTTCACAAACGAAAAGAGCAGCTCCACCTCCTTGGTGGTCAAAGAGGCGGTGGGCTCATCCAAAATCAGCACAGCGGGCTTTTTTTGCAGGGCCTTTACAATTTCCACCAACTGCTGGCTTCCAATGGACAAGCTGCCCAATTCCGCATTGGGGTCAATGTCAATGCCAAACTCATGCAGGGCGCTTTGGGTACGTTTTTGCATTTCCTTATCTCGAATCAAATGCCCCCGCTTAGGCTCCACCTGCAAAAACAGGTTTTGCGCCACCGTCAGCGTTGGAATGAGCGAAAATTCCTGGTATACCATGGCGATGCGGTTCTTCAGCGCGTCATGAGCACTTTTGATGACCGCGGTTTTCCCGTTTACCAGGATCTGCCCCTGGTCCAGGGTATACACGCCACTCAAAATCTTCATTAAGGTGCTTTTGCCCGCCCCATTGGAGCCCAGCAAGCCCAGCACCTCCCCTTTACCCACGCCAAAGGAAATGCCTTTGAGCACCCTGTTGCCATAAAAGGCTTTGTGGATATCGCAAACTTCCAGCACATAAGGAGGGGTTACCATG
This sequence comes from Eubacteriales bacterium, assembly GCA_031554475.1. GTDB lineage: Bacteria > Bacillota > Clostridia > Christensenellales > Aristaeellaceae > Limiplasma. The sequence goes on from JAVBVF010000002.1 coordinate 77,234, forward strand.
CGGGCCACCCCACCTCTCTGCCCTCAGCGGAATAAATGCCCAGAGCTTTCGGATGGCCGCTTTCGATCCCGGTCACGGGCACCACATAGGCCCGCGTCACAAAGGCCTGGGCGCGGAAACCAAACACCACCGTATCTCCGGTTTGGGGTGCGTCCGTTTCCGAGGTTTGCAAAATTCCATAATAGTCGATGCTTTCAGGCTTGGGCATGGCGCAGGAAATCCGTCGCCACTGGCCCCGGTCGTGACCCACGCAGGCCTGCACCTCATAGGGGTCAAACACAGGATCAATGTACATGCCGCCGCCAAAGCAGTAGGCCTTGCCGCCATAGAGGTGGGAAACCTCCGACACATAGACCATGGCTGGTTTCTCCAAAAGGTTGCCCAAAGCGTGCTGAGGGCAGGTCCCCGTAAGCCCGTGCCCTGGCTCCACCTGGGTTACGCCTGCAGCAGCCATCTCCTCAAACAAGAAACTGGAGGTGGTTCCCGGCGCGTTGATTTCCAATTTCCGCCCCAGCTTCTCCTCCAGCCTGCGGGCCAAGGAAAGCACGGTTTGGTAGTTTGGCGTATGCTCCACGGTTCCCGTTTGGTGGCGATACAATTGTGTGGGAAAGGTGGTAAGTCCGGCAAAATGCAAGCCTGGCATCTTCTCTAGCTCCGCAATGGCGCTTTCCACCGCTTCCACGGGAAAACCGCCCTCATGCCCCGTGTAGAAGGTATCACCCTGGGCGTATACCCGCAAAAGAATCTCCTGGGTTGCTCCTTTTCGCAGCGCATCAGAGATTTCCCGCGCCTTATCCAGCGAATACACCGTCCAGAATAAGGGCTTCATAGAAACGGCAGCGGCCACTTCCGCCTTGGGCACCTGGACGAGATGGCCTAAGTGGCCAATGGTCATGCCTGCCGCACGTACGGCCCTGGCGTCGCCCATGTCCACGCACACGCAACCGTCCACCCCCGCTTCTTTGAGCACTTGAAGCAGCGCGGGGTTGCGGCCCACCTGCTTTGTCATGGCAAATACTTTAAGGCGGCGCCGCTTGGCCTCAGCCATGATCCCTTCCGCATTGCGGCGAACCGCGTCCAAATCCAGCACATAGCTATTGGCAGGGATTTTGTTGCTTTGGTGAAGCTGGATGCACGCATCCACAAGCTCCGGATTCTTCCGCAAAATCGACTCTAAGAACACGAAAATCCACTGCCTTTCTACTTTTTCGTCTGCCTGAGGCTCAGAGAAACCGCCAAAATGATGATGATACCCCTGGCGATCATCTGCTCGGATACGGTCAATCCCATGAGCAACAAACCATTGTTCAGCATGCCGATGACCAGGGAGCCGATCAGCGTTCCCACCACGGTTCCCTTGCCGCCCGTAAAGCTGGTTCCGCCGATCACCACCGCCGCGATGACGGACATGCTGTCGTTTTCACCCAAGGTATACCGGGCGCCATGGAGGCGGCCCGCATAGAGAATGCCGGCAAAAGCGGCGGTTAGGCCGCAAATGGCCATCACGGCAATCTTCGTCCGGTCAATTTTGATACCCGAATATCTAGCGGCGGATTCATTGCCGCCCACTGATAAAACCGCGCGGCCAAAGGTGGTTTTTCGATAAAAGAGCTGTCCTATCGCAATGGCCACCAAGGTCCAAATAAACAAAGTGGATACCGGCCCCACATCTCCGGAGCCGAAAATGAAATTAAACGGTTCATTGGTGATGGACACGGCCTCCAGATTGGTCAAGGTCCGCGCCAGGCCCCCATAAATGGTGGAGGTGCCCAGGGTGACCAAAAACGCGGGGATACGCACCTTGGCCGTAATCACCCCGTTGAGAAGCCCACAGGCCACCCCAACGCCAAGGCCCGCCAAAACCGCCACCACCCAATGGCTGCCGCGTAAAACCAGCGCACTGACCAACGCTGCCAGTGCCACCACAGCGCCTGTGGAAAGATCGATCAGGCCGGCGGAAATCACAAAGGTCATTCCCACCGCGGCCACCGTAATCATGGCGGTCTGGCGCAAAATGTTCATCATGTTTCGGTACGACAAAAATCCTTTGTCTCCCAAAATCAACGAAAAGGCGACCAGCACCACCAAAAAGCTGATATAGACAATGTACTTAGAAAAATCAATCCTCTTTACGCGCTGCACCATTGGGTTCATGCGCCACGCCTCCCGTAACTCATGGGTACGCTTATCCATGGTCATTTGTCATCGGCTGGGCGCGGCAAGCCACGCCCAGCACGCTTTTCAAAGAAGCGGCACCGCCACTTCTTTGCGTTTGCAGGTTGTGTCTGCACAAAAGTACAAACGCCCACAAAGTCGGTTCATACAATCCCTTGGAGGAGCGCGGCCCCTCCAAGCCCTCCTGGGAAGATTGCCTGCTCTATTCGCTTGGCTTATTTGGCCAAGGCGTCGATCACGTTTTGATCCGGATCCTTGTTGAGCGATTGGTTCCAGGCTTCCACCATGTTCGCCTTGGTCATCTTCACCGTGTTGCTGACCACATAGGAAGGCACTTCCTGCCCCAAAAGGTTCAGCGCCGCTACCTTGGCCATGGTGGCGCCAATTTGGAAGGGCATATCGGCCACTTTGCCGTAGGTGTTGCCGCCCTGGGCCATATCCAGATCGTTGTTTCCGCCCAGGTCATAGGTTACCATCTTCACATCGTTCAGGCCGTTGGCGCGCAGCTCGGCCACAACGGGTTCGGCAGCCACGTCCCAGGAGACATAGATGCCCGCCAGATCAGGATTCTGAGAGAGCATGGCAGCGGCCACGTCGCCGGTGGCGTTTTCCTGGCTAAAGCCCATCATGCTGACGATTTCAATACCCGGGTAGTCCTTTTGAATGGTGCGGATAAATTCATTGTCCCGGTTGTTGGTGACCAGGAAGTCCACATCATAATAGATCACGCCGATTTTGCCCTTGCCGCCCAGCGCTTCGTTCATGAGTTCAGCGGCGGCACGGCCCATGCCGTATTGGTCTCCCGTGCAGATGGACACGTATTGCTCGCCCGGCTTGTAGCCGTCCACGCAGTTGTCCGCAAAAACGATCTTCACGCCAGCATCCACCGCAGGCTGGAACGCCCGGGTGCCGGACACGGGATCCACCGGAAGAGTCAGAATAATGTTGGGGTTGAGCGCGATGGAGGTTTCCACATCGGTGGCCTGGCGGGCCGGGTCAAACTGGGCATCGCTCTGCACCACGATCTCAACGCCCATCTTGGCAAATTCAGACTTCGCTCCATCGGTCATGGCATTGTACCACTCGCCGGCGCCTGCCCAGAGAAGAGCCGCCGTCAGCTTCTTTTCCTTGAGCTGAGCGTACTGCTCCTCCGTCAGATTGACCTGATCCGCCGGAACCGGCTGTTCCCCATGGGGGCCAACCGCAAACTCGCCGGAAGCCAGATCGGAATTGGGGATCTTCGGCAACTCCGCGGCAAACGCAGCCGTACCCAGACCTGTCAACAACACGCACAATGCTACCAGAATAGACGTTACCCTTTTCATGTTGAGCCTCCCACAATTTTACTTTATTTGCAAAAAGGAACTCTCCTTTTTTGCATGCTACAATGAGCTTCCAAACATGCGGCGCGCCAGCCGAATGCCGTTTTCCGAGGTACAGTCCTTGATATGGAGCAAGGAAACCTCCTTGGGATGGATGGTTTGAATCTCGCCCGTATAGGTGCTTAAAAACAATTCATCGCGAAAGAGCCCGCCAGTGATCACAAAGCTGGCGCTTTGCTGCGCCTCCCTGTCCAGCCGGTTGTATAAGGAAAGGGTCAGCCGCGCCACCTTCCGCGCTGCCGCTTTGACGATCCTGCGACAACCCTCGTCGCCTTCCTTGGCAAAATCCATGATGGGCTTTGCGCCGGAGGCGATTTCCGCCACGTCCAGCTCGGTCAACACAAAGGGGATCTCCCGCGCTTCCCCAATCCCATAAAACTTTTGCAAGGCGCCAAAAACAGGCTCATACTCCCCCATTCCATCCGCGTACCAAAGCATTTGCCGAAGCACCCGGGAGGCGATCCAGTAGCCCGAGCCGTCATCGCTGAGCAGCGAACCCCAGCCCCCGCACCGCATGGTCTTTCCCTGGCTGTCAAAGCCAAAGGCAATGGACCCCGTGCCCGCCACGGTGCAAACCCCCGGCGGATTGGCCGCGGCGCGAAAGGCCAGCTCGCAATCATTGCAAAGAAAGAGCTTTTCCTTGGCGATGCCCAGCGCAGATGCCATTTCCTGATAGATGCGGATATCCTCTTCGCTATCGAAGCCGGAAAGCCCCAAAACCACGCCCCGAATGGCCTCTGCCCCTAGGTTTTCCTTTTGGCAAATTTCCCCAAAAGCCTGTACCAGGTTCGCTGTGGCCGCTTCAATCCCCGTGTTTTTATAATTGGTGCTTCCGTACCAATACAGACCGTTGTGCTGATCCCGAAGATGATGCACACAAAACTCCGTCTTGGAACCCCCGCCGTCCACAGCGATCAGTACTTGCTCCTCTGCCATGCGTGCATGTTCCTTTCTCACTCGCTATGCGCCGGCATTGACCAGCTTGATATCCGTTTCCACAAGCCCCTGCCCGATCTTGGAAAGCCCGATCTGGTAATACTGGCCCTCATCCAGCACATACTGCAAATTCGGCACCGCCGAAGCGGGAATGTACCGCTCGCAAAAGCGGCGGACATCTGCCAGCAACGCCTGACTTGCGCCGCTGCCGCCAAAGGCGATGGTGGGCGGATTGAGGATGCAGATGATATTGGCCACCATGCGCGCCACGGTTTCCGCCCGCTCCTGCTTTGTGGCGGCGTTTTGGTACAGGATTTCAAAGGGGCCTCTGCCTTGGGACGCGTCCGCAACGTCTCCAGTGTACATATAGCTGATCTCGCCTGCGAAGCTGGAGAACCCTGTAACGATTTTCCCATTGACCACGAAGCCTGCGCCGATTCCTTTCCCCACATGTACAAAGGCCAGATCCTCCTGCATGTCCTTTAGGGCGCTCTGATAATACCCATAGGCCACCGCATTCATATCGTTTTGCACAGAAATGGGCATCTGGTAGCGTTCATGCAGTCGCTGCAAAAGGGGCAATTCTTCCCAGCTTGGCAATTGGGGCACCGCAAAGATGACGCCCGATTGCGATACCGCCCCCGGCACCGCGAAGCTGATAGCCCGCACGCATGGATCCCGAGCAATCAGATCATCCAATAGATGAAATACCTTGGGCAGCAGTTTTTCACTGCCGCCAAATTTACTTTGCCCCTTGCTTAGCACCGCGCCTGCGGCATCCAGCACGCCAAAGTGAATAAACATGGCCGTAACCCACATGGCAATCACATGGTTGCGGTTTGGGTTGAGCTTGTACAGCTGGGCCCGCCTGCCGCCGCTGTAGGCGGCATATCCGCTGCTAACGATGACCCCCTGCTCTTCCAACTCCTGCATAATGGCGTTTACGGTGGGCTGGCTGAGCCCAATCTGTTGCGCCAGCTCCACCCGCGTGGCCTGTTGGATGGCCCCAAGAGCCTCCACAATCAAGCTGGCATTGACTTTTTTTAACGTTTGAGGTCTCCCCTTGATATCCATAGGATCACCTGCCGCACCATTATTTAACATTCTATAAATATTTCGGTAAAACCATAGCCGTTTTGTCAAAATGTGTTGATGTACTTCATTCTTTAATTTAATATTCCTAAATAAGTATCTATGCGTATTGTACCCAGGAACCCCCTCTTTGTCAAGCAAAAAAATTCCGCCTATACCACGGCTATCCCTATGGCCGAAGGGCATGGAGATAGCCGTCAGACCGTTGACAAAGGCAATTTGGCAACGGGATGGAGCTTGCTCAAAAAGATCCGGTTGCGCGGAAGCAAGGTGGCTTAAGGGGTGGAGCGTACATGGACGTACGTGACATCCCTTAGCCGCCGAAGCTGACAAAGCAAACGGGCCTTTTTCAGCAAGCTGATGGCTATCCCCATGGCCGAAGGGCATGGGGATAGCCGTGAATGTATTGTTATTCTTTGCCATTTGATGTAGAATGATGAAAAAAGAGGAATAGACAGGGGGTGAACGGGTTGTACCGGTTGGCGGTATGCGACGACGAACCTTTATTTCTCGACACACATCGGTCCATGGTTGCCTCCATCTTAAAAGAGGCGGGCATTGCATTTGAAATCGCTTGCTTTACCCAGGCGGAGGATCTCCAAGGCCGCCTACGGCTGCAACCGGACTGCTTTGACGTCCTTATTCTGGACATCCTGCTGGGCGCCCAAAACGGTGTGGAATTAGCGCGCTCGCTACGCGGCACCGGCTATCGGGGAGCCATCCTGTTCGCCACCAGTTCCCAAGATTTTTCCCTGGCCGGCTATAGCGTCTATCCCATCCACTATTTACTCAAGCCCCTGGAGCGCGACGCACTCAAAGAGGCGCTGCTGCGCGATTATCAGCAGCGCTTTCAACCGCCCGTCTTATCCGTTGCCATCAAAGGCGGCTATGCCAGTGTCCCCTTGGACGATATTTTGTATATTGAATCCTTGCTGCACTCCCTGGTCATTCATGCCAAGGACCAGGAAATCTTGGCGGCCGCCAGCCTTAAGGACGTCAAGAACATGTTGCCCAGCAATCAATTTTTGCAATGCCACAAGAGCTTTTTGGTCTCCATGAGCAAAATCCAAAGCATTACCCGCACAGAGATCCTCCTGGCCAGCGGCCAGCGCCTGCCTGTGGGGCGGGTATATCACTCGGAAGCGCTCACCGCCTTCATTGATTATATGGAAGCGAAGTAGCTATTCGCCCTCCTCCAGCTTCAAAATGGTCTTAACACCAAAAAACTCATCATTGTATTCGATATTCAATTTGCTTCCATGCTTTTCAGCGATTTGCCGCATGGCCAAAATGCCATACCCATGAAAACGCGCATTCCGCTTAGTGGACAAAAATCGGCCGTCATGTTCCATGATTTGGGTTCCGTTGCGGGCATTCCGGCAGGCCACTACCAGGAAACCGTCTTTGGCCCGCACCTGTACCGATATCCAGCGCTTTCCCTCGGGCGCCAACCGCGCCGCCTCCACCGCGTTTTCCAGCATATTCATTAGTAGCGTACATAAATCTCCGTCCGACAGCGCCACGTTGGCGGACATGCTGCCCTCACAGGTAAACGTGATCCCCCAGCGTTCGCAGTCGTCTGAGGCCTTGCTCAAAATCGCGTTCACCAGCCCGTGGCGGCAGTAGAACACGGGTTTTGTTTTTTGCTCGATCATATTGAGATGTTCCAGATGTTCCCCAATCTCTTGGAACTTGCCTTCCCTTTGCAAAACCGTCAGCGCCGCCAAATGATGCCTGATCTCGTGGCGCAGCAAGCGGGTCTCCTGGTTTTGGCTGTCAGCCGTCTCCAGTTGCTCCGTAGCCAAATGGCTCTTAATCTCCACCAGTTGCCGTTCCCGGTCAACCATGCGGCGATGGGCCACCACGGCGCGGATGCCATCAAAAACACCCACCGCCACCAAAAGCAGCGTACCGGCGCTCCTCAGCCCTTCCTTGATCTCGTAATTCTTGGCATCATTCATCATGCTCAAAACCGCGGCCGCAAACAGCACACCCATTCCGGGCGCCAGTAGGCGAAACAACTTATTTCCCTTTATGATTTCCAAGCCCACCGCCGCCGCGCTGGCCACAACGCCTACGATATAAGCATAATTGGCCAACTCAATGGTCTCTGGCAGCAGCCACAACCCAAACAGCACCCCCAGGAAAACCACTCCCGTGGTCAGGCTGAAATAGGCCACCACCGCCAGGGTCAAGCGGCGGTATGCAGTGCTCTTTAGCCACAGGTAGCAAGTCAGTGGCACCGGAAAGAGGAACCACAGGATCATTTCCACATCCGTGCTCAGTGTAGGCGGATAAATCGCAAGATACAAATTGCTTAAGGTGGGCAACGACAAGCCGTATAAAACCGAAAACAGTCCAAAGCAAAAATTGGCCTGCCAAATCTTAGCCGCCCACCCTAGGCGAACGGCATAGAAGGCTAACCCCATCAACGCAAGGCCGCTCGCCACCAACACAAAAAGCAGCGCAATATCCCGGGCCGAAGTGGCAAGCACCAGCGAAGCCAAGGAGGCGGCATCGCCGATATAGATCGGGTCCGGGGAATAGGCATAGGGCGCATAGGGCGTTGTGCAAACCACTTTCAATTCTTGCCCCACATAATCCTGGGGCAATTCTACAAGATGTACGCCCGAGCTGGGATTTTCCCCAGGCGGGTCGTTTTCATTTTCAAAGATCACTACGTCGCCCATGTACACCTGGGCGCGGTTGTACGTGAGCCGCAACAACAGATGCGCCTCCTGGACGCTTTCGTTCATTTGGCGCACCAGCGTCATGGATTCATTGACCCGAAAGGGGATATAGTCATCCAACCGTGCAACTGCTTTGGGCGTAGGATCAGAATCGGTAAAATACTGCCAGCCTGTGAGCAGCGGCTGCACATTTTCCAAGCCTTGAGGCCGTTCAAAGGGAATGTAATACAAGATCGCACCCAGCGCGGCAAGCCCAATCAATACGGTCATCCACAGGAGATGAGCTTTTTTTTCGCCAGGAATCGCCGCTGGCAACATAGGTCGCGCTCCTTTCTATCATTTTTTCGCCATAGTGATTGTAATTCTAGCATAAGCCATGCAGTTCTCTCCGTCAACACCGGTTTTGGTTGTTCGTGCGAAATAGGTGTCGTTTGTGCGAAATGGGTTCTATTTTGTCGACATCCATGTTAAGTTTTAGACAACGATTAAGGATACATTCCCTCCGGCAAATCAAAGCTGGTCTTTCTGGTAAAATTGCTTGCTAACTTCACCCCGTTTAACGCTTTCAGCAAAACCCGAACCCTGCTGGACCCCCTAACGGAGGCGTAAAAATGCATATCGTGAAAAAAAACATGCGATGGCGGTCTCGCTTTACGGACGACAGGATCTTTGCCTTGGTTTTCATGATCCTGTTCCTTATCCTTACGCTCCCCCGCTTGTTTGGGGCGGATCGGATCGGCGCCGTCAATTGGGGCGAGTACGACGCAACGCTTTTGGAGGTTGGACTGGATTATACGCCGGATCTAAAGGACGATCCAGACCGTTACTATACCCATGTGGTGGAAGGCTACCAGATCACCTCCCTGGATATGGACCGACTTTTGCAGTTTAGGCCAACCACCAGCCTTGTCTATCCCGTCACGCTTGCCAAGCTACATTGTGCGGTGTTTGGGCAAGTCTTTTCCACGCAACAGTTAGCCGCCGTCTATCTCCTTGCCATTGCTCTAAGCGTATTTTCTTTATTCCGAAATGCATACCGGCTTTGGGGGATGCGGGCGCTTGCCCTGGCGCTAGGACTGATTTTCCTGTTTACGGGCGCCGAATTCATGGGATGGCTCAATTCGCTATACGAAGAGGGCGCCATCCTCACAGGCGTATTTCTCTATGCAGCCGCGCTCTTTGCGGCTGCCGTGGCCCAGCGGGGCCGCTGGACATGCCTGATCCGTTTGTATCTTAGCGGCCTGTTCCTCTCGCTGACCAAGGAAGGGGTATTCCTGCCCGTCGCCCTGTTTGTCCTCCTTTCTCTTGCCGTCATGACAGCATACCACTGCCCCCGGGGTGTTCGCCGCCTGCGCTATATTCTTATTTCCCTTGCCTTGCTGGCCATCAGCGGGAGCGTGGTTTTGCAGTATCATCTGGACAGCGAAGTGTACGAAAACACCGCCCACCGCTATGACGCGGTCTATGGCGGTTTGTTGACCACCGCAGAAGATCCGGCGGCGGAAATAGCGGAATTGGGCTTGCCTGCACAAACCGTAAATGATATTGGGCTTTCCATCTACCACGAAGCGGAGGCCTACGTGGTCAATCCCCGAACGCCCGAGGCCCAACGCTTGATTTTTGAAAAAATTACTGTGGACCAGATGGCAAGCTACTATTTCCGCCACCCCGACCGGCTGGTGGACGTGGCCTCCGCCATGCTGACCAACGCGGGGGAATATAGCACCGGACGACTGATGTTTGTGGAGCCGGATGTGGAGGGTAACCCCAAGGCTGTGCATACGCAAAGCGCCTGGAATATTCTGCGCACGTTCCTTGCCAAGAGCGGATTGCCTTTCTACGCTGTACTTTGTGGGCTGTTCTTAGCCGCCGGTATCGCTGGATGCGTCTTTTTGAAGCGGGGGGCAGCGAAGCCGCTAGCAGTCCTGAGCCTTTTTTCGCCAGGACTATTAGCGGCTCTATTGTTTATGCAAACCTTGCTGTACGCCTTTGCGTACATCGATTACTCGCTTTTTCCCCTGAAACTCCTGTTTGACTGGATGCTGCTTTTCGGCTTGCAATTTTTCGTCCTCGCAGCTTGCCGGTTGGGTATTTTGCTGCGAGACAATGAACCGGCTGCCATTCCTCCCGCGCCGGAGCCGGAACCCGAGCTTTCCCAGGAGCGCGTGTCTCCGGTCTGGTCGGCGCTTGCGCGCTTCCACCATTCGGCATGGGACTGGGCGCGCACACGCAATCTGTTTATGCCCCGGCGCGGCGCGCTAGTGTTCACCGCCTTGGCCTTGATCATCATCTTTTTGGTGTTGTTCCTGCCGCCCCACATAGGCGTGCGCAACAACGGGGATTATGGCCGCGTAATGGAGGATATCGGCGTTTACTGGCAAGAACCCAAGGATCTGGACGCCAGCTTCCACACCAACATCGAAGACTATCGCTGGATAGAGGCGGACTTTTCTAGGCTTACCCTGCCAAATCCGGGGCTTGCCCAGGTCTACATGGGTTCCCTTATGCGCCTAGTCTCTCCCTTTTTAGGCGTGGAGGGTTACAGCACCTACTGGGCCGCGGTGGGTTACGCAGTGATTCTGTTGGCATGCCTATACGTCCTCTTCCGCTCTATGTTCGTCTTTTTCGGCATCCGGCGGGCTTTGCTGCTCAACACGCTTTTGCTGGTGGCGCTCCTGGGAAAAATGCATTTGGGCTGGTTTAACTCCCT
>JAVBVF010000026.1:0-62894 GCA_031554475.1 Eubacteriales bacterium
GCCCCCGGCGCTGTTTCAAGGTTTTTATTCCGGTGTGCTGCCAAGTCAAGGATGCATGCGGGGAATATTTTTCCGCCACGAGCGTGGTGGAAGTGGATACATGCTTGTCGCCCTACTGCCCCCTGTCGGACTGCTGGCGGCATCAGATCGTGATTGTGCCTTGCGTTCGCCTGTGCTGCGCCCCGGTTTGCTCGGACAGCAGCATCTTCTGTGCGCACCTAGAGGTGGCGATGGAGCTTTACTTCACACGGATGGAGCCGTGCTTCATGCGGGCGCCGGAGCCGCCTTGCCCCGAACTGCCGCTGTATCCTCAGCCCATCAAACCGACTCCATCGTGTTGGCCACAATGCCCAAGAGACCCGGACCCGTGTGGATGGCCAAGACAGGGCTAACAGGAGCAATAAACGCTTCCGCAACATTCAGTGACTCTTTCAGCCTTTCCACGAGCAACTGCGCTTCTTCCAAGGCGCGGCCATGCACAACGGAAAGGCTGATTTTTGCTTGTCCAAATTTTTTGATGGCTTCCTGTACCATGGTTTCCACGGCGGTTTTGTATCCCCGGGCCTTGGCCAGCGTCTCGTACACGCCATCGTTATTGATATAGATGATAGGCTTGATTTGCAGAATGCTGCCCATCACGCCCTCCACCAGGCCGATGCGGCCGCCCTTGCGCAAAAATTCCAGAGTACGGATCACAAACATGCCCAGCTGGTTTTTGCGAACCTCAAGGGCCTCTGAAATGGCCTCTTCCGGCGTTTTCCCCCGCTTGAGGGCTTTGGCGGCAGCCAGCACCATCATGCCAAGCCCTGTGGAAAGGGTAAGGGAGTCCACCACGCGGATATTCATATCCTTTTGATAGTCCTCCGTGATCATGCGGATCATATTATAGGTACCGCTAAGGCCAGAGGAAATGCAAAGGTGAACCACGTCGGTGACGCCGTCCGCCAATAGCGCGTCATACAGGGCGGAAACGTCCTCCGGCAGAGGCAGGCTGGTTTTGGGCAGTTCCTGCTCCATCAGGGCATACAGCTCGTCCTGGTCAATATCCACGCGATCCCGGTATTCGGCGTTCTGGCAGACCACGCGCAGGGAAATCATGCGGACATCATGGGCCTCCAGTTGCTCATCGCTCAAGTCACAGGAAGAGTCCGTGATGATAACGACCTTTGGCTCTTTTGTCATAAGCAGTCCTCCTTGTAGGGTTTGAGGAAAGCGGCTGGAAAAGACCAAGCTAGGCTGTGACATTCCACCGCCTTCCTATTATATCATGCTCATAGGGTTAGTCAATGAAGGAAAGGCTCGAGAAAGGTGATTTTATGGTTTGTTCATGATTTGTCATCTTCATCACAAATCCAGGACTTGGTTGACAAAGAAATGGACTTGCTTTACTATATAATTTGGTGGTTTATGCAATGAATCATTGACTTTTAAAGGCGGAGGCGAAGGTAAGAATGATCTTCACCGCGAATCAAGAATCCGTTTGGAAAAAGGGCTTGGGCGCTCGCTTTTGCGCGCTTTTTGTGAGTGCCTGTTTGCTTGTGGGAGGGCTCCAGGCCGCGAAGGCCGCTTCGCAAACCAGGCTTTCCGTGGAACTGCTAGGTCTTTCTTATGGCGGCGTACGGGATTGGTATTCCATTTCCTTAAGCGGCCGTTTTGACGTCCAGACTCCGGATGGCCGGTCCCTGGGCCAAGTGCGGGCCAATCCTTCTCAGGAGCAAAGCAAGGCCGGTGAGTGGGATTCCATCAGCATTGCCGATTTTTCGCTTACGCAAGTGCAGCTTGTGCCTATAGCTGAGGATTTTCCAAAGGGGTTTGTGTGCAAGGAACCCATTCAGGTGCCCCTGACCCCGGGAGAGGAAAATTCGTATAGGGTTTCCGCTTATGCGCAGCAGGGGCTTTTTTCTGTTCATAACCGCATCCAGGGCAGCGGGGAAGTCGCCAAGAGCGCCGAGTTTATGGCGCGAAGCGTAGACGGCCAAACCGAGTTTAGCTTTGTGTCGGACGAAAAGGGCGACTATACCGCCACCCGCGCGTTGCCCAACGGAGAATACCGGCTGACGCAGATGAACGCGGCGGAGGGAACCTTGCCGATCCAGCAAGCGCAGTCCTTTACGATTCAAACCTATTTTGGAGACGCGAAAGACATCGTCCAGGTCGAAGTCGTAAGCCAGCCGGTTCCTTTGGAAAATGGCCAAGCACAAATTTCCGTATTGGAATCCACGGATTTTGAAAAAGGCGACGGGGACGAAACCACGGCATATTACGCTACCCTGCAGTTGACTGCGGGCAGCAAAGAACCCAACACATTGCCGTTACAGGATTTTTGCCTTGCGTTGATGCCCACAGCTCTTTTGGATAGTGTGGAAACCGTACGCGACGCGGCCGGCGCCGTGGCGCTGGAAAGCGTGACGGCCACCATTGCCACCGAGGGGATTGCCATTCGAGTGCAGGGAGTAGACGCGCTGGGAACTCCGGTGGGCAAAGCGGCGATAGCCGAATCGCTCCAGCCCGTGGTGCTGGAAAATGCAGTGGGGGCGAAGATCACTTACATTGACGCGCAAACGGGGGAAGCCGTGGTTCCCCCGCAGTTTGAGGCAGGCACCCTGTCCGCATCGGTCCGGTTCACCCCCGTATCCACCCTGACCACGGCCCATGCCATTCGGAATGTACAGATCACGGCTCGGTTGCAATACGGCTATCAATATCCCAATACGGATGGCAATGGCATGATGACCGCTCAGGCGGATTGCAAGCCGGCGGACATCCGCCTGGGACTGCCCAGCGGCAAGTCCCGCATGTCCGTTCGGGCCACTTGTGACGCAAATACGGGGAAAATCATGTTGCTGGGGGCAGGCATTCCCCAAGCCGACCCGGCCTTGGCAGCGGCGGTGTTCCTTCCCGCTGGCGCGCGGCTTGACGATGCGCAACGGCCGGAGGGCTCGGAGCTTTTGCGACTGCAGGAGAGCGATGCCTTGGTTTTCTCCCTGGAACGGCTTGCCCAGGGAATCTCGCTGCCTGTGTCTGCGGGGGCGGTTTCCCAACTGCGTCTTTTGGTCTTTGATCCCTGCCAACTGAGCAAAACCGCCGATAACCCCCATGGCGCCAGCATTGAGGCGGAAAGCTATGAACACAACACGCTTTTGGATGAGTTGCTCAATAAGCATAGCGGCGTTTATGCCGTTTTGGATTGCGCCATGGAGGGAAGCCTTGCGCTTGCCCCCGCTGCCGCCTTGGATCAGCCGCTGCTGACGGGCCTTATGTATGAGGACATCGATCATTCAGGAACGCGCAACGGCGAAGAGTCCGTTACGGTAGGCCAGGGGGTTTTGCTGAAGGGCGAAATGACCGGCATCTATTACGGCGCGTTGACGGATGAGGAAGGCCGGTTTGTCATTTATGGCGCTCAAACCATGGCGGATACTACCGCGACGCTGATCACCATGCTGCCTGAAAATGCGATGAGCATTGGCTCCCACAAAACGGGCCGCATTGAGAAAACAGCCCTGAAGATTCCGGACAGGGACTATCCGATTTCCTACAATAAAATGAGCGCTATTTATGGCCGATTGGTGTTGGATGGCAGCAAGCCGCTGAGCGGGGCGGAAGTGTCGCTTTGGCAAGAAGAACAGCAGCTGGTTGCCGCGCAAACGGACAATGCGGGGGAGTACCGCTTTCCAGCCTTGAGCAAGGGAACGTACGTGGTTCGCGTGCAGGTGAGGCCGGAAGCGAACGCATTTCTTCTGGAGCAAACGGATGCAGTGCTCAAAGAAGATCATTTGCTGGAGACAAGCCCCATTTCACTTGCTTATGGCCAGGAATTGCAGCTTTCTTTTGGCGCGCTGTCCATGGGCAGCATTGAAGGAACCATCGCCCAAGGAGAAAAGCCCTTGGGAGAGATTTCCGTTTTGCTCCGTTCCTTTACAGGGGAAACCTTGGAACAAGTTACGGATAAGAGCGGTGCGTTCCGGTTTTCCGCTTTGGCGGAAGGCGAATACGGGCTGATGATCGATTTGTCGGGCAATTTGGCCCTGGTGGAGGTGGACGGCGCCGCCGTAAAGGCCGTGAATCCTTATGAAGAAACCATTGTGCTGCAGGCCGGAAGCACGGTTCGCAAAATCTTCCGCGCGGAAGTCACAGGCTCCATTACGGGGACGGTGGCGGGTATCGGCGGGGGCAAGAGCATTGCCGCAGCTTCTTTGGCAGCCCAGGTGAGCGCGACGACAGATGACAACGGCGGTTTCGCCTTGAGTGGTTTGGCAGCAGGGGATTATACGGTGTACGCGCCCTTGGCGCAAGGGAAGAACCTTCCGGAGGATTCCCAGTGGAAGGTGACCCAAAAGGGCGATATGATTTGGATTTCCACCACAGTGCGCACCGGGGAAGAAACCCAGCTGCCCGAGGTCCGTTATATCGAGATGACCTGCATTCAGGGCGTGGCGTATGTGGATGGCAACGGCGATTTTGCCTATGCCCAGGGAGAGCAGCTCATGAGCGGCGTTCCCGTGGCCTTGCAGCGCAAAGACAATGAGGCCTGGGTGGATGAGGCCAATGCGGTTACCGATGAATACGGACAGTATGCCTTCCGGAATTTGCAGCCGGGCGTGTACCGCGTAGCTTCCAAAGCGAGCACGGAGGAATTGTTTGTAGCCGCCGTGGGCCCGTCGCCGCAGGCGGTGGGCGGCAGTGATGTGATGTGCTCGGGAGAGTTGCAGTTGCAGGCGGGCATGACGTTGCAAGGGGAGAGCGACATCGCGCTTTCCGCGCCTGCGTCTTTGCATTTTGCCGCGTTTTTCGACAGCAATGAGAACGGCATGCGGGGGGAGTATGAACGCCCCATCACCGGTGTATTGGTGGAGGTGATGGGCGAGGATGGGCAAACCGTGTTGGCCTCCGGCAAAAGCGACGCCACAGGGGAGGGCCGGATTGCCGGCATTCGGGCGGGGGAGCATCCACTGCGGGTGACCATGCCCGACGGCTACCTGATCACCCAAAAGGGGACGGGCAGCGGGCTGGGGGTGAGCTGCATTGAAAAAGGCGAGGGCAGCGTCGCCCTGTCCGAGGCCATGCGGTTTGAAAGCGGAAAGACCGTGGAAGTGGGCGCGGCGGCCATTCCCGTAGGTTCCTTCTCGGGAAGGGTCTGGAACGACCTAAACAACAATGGCCTGATGGATCCGGAGGAGCCAGGCATCGCGGGCGTAACGCTTACCTTGACAGGCGCAAAGGGCGGCAATACCTACACCCTGGTGACGGACGAGACCGGCGTTTACCGATTTGCCCTGTTGCGCAACGATAATTACAATTTCTCCGCCACACTGCCCGAAGGAACCCTCTTTGCAAGGTATTCGCTTACCGGAGGAGACCTTCGGTCTGTCTTTACGGTGGAAGGAAAGGCGGCCACCCGTGGCTTTCCCGTCAGCGGAGCGGCGGATGTAGTCAACAAGAACGTAGGCGTGATCCGGGAGGGCGTGATTGAAGGCATTGCTTTTTTGGATGTGAACTACAACGGCATTTTTGATCAGGACGAGAGCGGTTACCCTGGCGTCACGCTGGAGCTCATTAAAATCAGCAATGGCGAATCCGTTGGCAAAGTGGTCACCAAGGAGGACGGCGTTTACCGCTTTTCCAATCTGCGGGGCGGAGAATACCGCTTGCGCGCCATTTTGCCCGATGACGGCTGTATTTTTACCCTATCGCCCACGGGGGCGGAGGGCCAGGTTAATTTTTTTGCCCAAAAAGAAGGCAGACGGGAAAGCAGCGTATCCCCCTTGGTGATTGGCAATGGCGGAAAAGCCACCGCGGTGGTTGGCATTGCTCGGGGCGCGGCCATCAAAGGCACCGTGTTTTTGGACGCGGAGTATGACGGCATTTTCAAAGGCAAGGAAAAGAAAGCCTCTGGCGTGAAGGTGGAACTTCGCAATGAAAAGGGCGAAGTGGTGCAAAATACGGCCACCAACGCCAACGGAAACTATGTGATCAACGGCGTCATGCCGGGCAACTATACCGTATGCTTTTTGAGAAAAGAGAGTTACGCGTTTACCCGTTTCCGCCCCACGGAGGCGGGGGGGAGCTGGGTGAAGAAGCTGGAAGGTGCTTACGGGGTAACGGACAAATTTTCCGTCACCATGGGGGAAAATTTGGAGGGCGTTAATGCGGGGATGCTTCCCTCCTCCACCTTGGCCGGCGTGTTCTTTGATGATCTCAACGATAACGGCCTTAAGGACGAAGGAGAAGCGGGCATGCACGGCGTGAGCGTGCGCCTGTACTCCGAGAACGCGGAGATCGATTTGACCGTTCCCGTCACGGCCGAAGGAACCTACTTCTTTGATGGAGTCATGCCTGGAGAGTATACCCTGACCTACCTTCTTCCCGATCATACGGAGCTGGCCAAGGTAGTAGACGGCGGCAATACCCTGGAAGGGCAGGGAAAGGAAACCGTCACCAAGCCTTTCCCCGTGGAAATGGGCACCCAAAACGAGCGCCCCCTGGTGGGCGCGGTAACGCTGGGGACCTTTGAAGGCATTCTGTTTCACGATGCCAATGCCAACGGCATCATGGAGGAAGGCGAGGAAGTCTTGACAGGCTTAACCATCGCCTTGACGCCGGACCGGACGGATTTGGAGATTGTGAAGGCCGCCGCTGATTCTCAAGGGCATTTCTCGGTGACGGGCCTTCGCCCCGCCAACTACCAATTGGCGCTTCAACTGCCGGAAGGCTATATTTTCAGCGGAAATTTGACGGAATCCAAGCTGGTTTTGGATACGGTGAATCAGCAAAAAATGACCTGCCCCTGGGCGGCGCTGACCAATCGGGTTCAAAACGCCGTGGGTGCGGTCAAGCCCGCCACCATTCAGGGCTATGTGTTCCTGGATGAAAATCGCGACGGCCTCCAGGGCGACCACGAAGCCTTAATGAGCGCCCTGGCGTTTGACCTGGTGGACGAGAGAACGGGCAAGCCCGTGAAGCAAGTCAAATCGGCTGATAACGGGTATGTGACCTTCCAAAACGTGCGCCCGGGAACCTATACCGTGCGCTTTGAAATCCCCCTCCAGGCCGAACCCGCCGCAGAGGCGGCCGCCACGCTCCAAGCAAAGGCAGGGCGAATGATCCAAAAGGGAATCGTGGTGAAGGAAGGGGAAACCTTCAGCGAGATTCACGGGGGGCTTGTGTCCCGTACCAGCATTGGCGGCATTGTGGCGCTGGAGGAAAATGGAACGCGCCAGCCCCAGGCGGGGATCGAGATCAGGCTCTATCGGGGTGCGGGAGCGGAGCTTGTGAATACGGTGCTCACCGCAGCGGACGGGAGCTACCGCTTTGACGGGCTATGGCCGGATGAATACCATTTGGAGGCCCTGCTTCCCAAGGGATTGATCTTTGTGAAACCTGACGATCCCAACTATCCCCAAGGCACCTCCGCCATTACGGTGCAAGGCAGCGGTATGGGGACCAGCGACGCCTTTTCGCTGCAGATGGCGCAACACCGGCTGGAGGAGAATATTCTCTACATCCGTCCCGCCAAAATGGGGGATCTGGCATGGCTGGATCTGAATAAGAACGGCTTGATCGATGGAGAAGAGCCCATGATCCCAGGGGTTAAGATCGAGCTTTTGCGGGATGGGCAGCCAGTGTATGAAACCCAAACCGACACTTATGGCTACTATCAATTCGCGGATGTCTACCCGGGAACCTATGTGCTGCAAGCGACGGCCTATGCGGAGCTCGGCATTACAAAGAGCATACCGGAACTGCGCATCATCGGAAGCTGCCTGACTGGCGGCGATGGCAACAGCGCGCAAAGCGACCCCTTCTCGCTGCTTAGCGGCACCACGAACTTTGATTATGATGTAGGCTATGTACTTTTGAAGGGACAGAGCATGCCTTCCGCCATTGTGACCCCGCCTCAGCAGGATTGGACAGGGGCCTATGGCATGGGGGAAGCCTATTGATACACAACTTTCGCTAAAAGGAAACGGGGCTTGAAGAGCAATCTTCAAGCCCCGTTTCCACGTATGCCAAGTGTTTACGCGATTCCGGTGTTGGTGGCCTCCGAACGTTGCCGATCCACCATGAGCAGGGCCAGCACTGTCATATCGTCCCGCGGGGTGCCCCCGCAGGCCAGAAGGGCGCTGCGCAAAAGCGCGTCCGCCATTCGCTGGGGCTGGATGTAGAGATTATCCAGAATTACGCGCTCCATTTGCTCCGGATCGCTTAGCACATCGGCTACGCCGTCGCTCATCATCACCAGGATATCGCCGCTGTGCATGCGGAAATTCTGGCTGGTGGGCTTGACTTCCTCCAAAATGCCCAAGGGGAGGGAGGAACCTGCGATGGGCTTTAGGTAATTTCCGCGAACCACCCAAGAGGCGCAAGCGCCCAGTTTCTCGCTTTGTACCTCTCCCGTCCAAAGGCTGATATCCACCAAATCCACAGTGGCAAAGTGTTCGTCCTCTGTGGAGGCAAGGATCATGCCGTTGACAGCGGTGATGGCTTGACGGCGTGAATACCCCGCCTCCATGCAAAGCAACAGGAGCTCCAGGGTCTTGTTGCTGATAATGTGGGCGTTTTCGCCATGCCCCATGCCATCGCTGAGCAAAAGCAGGAAGCGTCCGCCTTGGCATTGCTTGGCGGCCACCGCGTCTCCGCTGACAGAGCCATCCTCCCACACGGTTTGCTGCCCAGCGCACAGGGTAGCTACGCCTAATTCTACATTGTACAGAGGCAATTCTTCCAGTTCGATCCGATTTTTTGCCGTTCGGGTGACGCAAAGGGAGATGCCGGCATCCTGAGCCAAGTAGCGCAGGAGTTTGTCGGGTTGCTTTCCCAGGGGGGTCAGCATGTCCGTTTCCAGCGCGGCTTGCAAATGGCCGTCTACCCGGCGGGCGTAGCAAAGCTGCGCAGGAAAATGGAGGTCGCGAATGCTTCTGTTGATTTGGTGGGCTGCCTGCAGATCGCTTAAGGTCTCCCCGCAGGTGAGGGCGCGGATTTCGGAAATGAGGTTGGCCATGGCCTGGAGGTGCGTCATGGTCATTTCCCGTTCCAAGCGAGCCTTCACCTTGGCGGTACGCATATCCTGGTGCTTTCGCTGCGCGTCCTTGGCAGCGGCGGGCACGGAGGCAAGGCGGATGCAAGCGCAGTCCCGAAGCAGGGGAAACTGTTCGGCGGTGGCGGCCTCGCCCAAGAGCGCCGCTCGCATCATCTCGTCCAGGAGCATTTCCGTATGCTGTTGGTTACGGCTCCAGCAAAGCTCATGGTTGGGGCAATCTGTGCAAAGCACCGCGCTTAATTCTTTGCCGGAAATCAATCCACTGTCCGACGCGCCCACGGCGGGCAGGGCGGCAGCCATACTGCGCATGGCGCTTTCCCATTTGACCAGACGTTGCTGAAAGAATTGGCCCTCCATGCCACGGGAGGTGGGGGCGGCATGGAGGCCAAGGTTGCGCAAGCGCTCCACCCATGGATCGTTGGGGATCAGAAATAGTGCACTCCCCAGGAGAGCCGTGGTATGGGGAAGAATCGGCAAGGCCAGCGGCGTTAGATAATAGGCCACCACATGGCCGGTCAAAAACGCGATGCCGCACAGCCAGCGGCGATGATGCCCGCACAGGAAGCCGCTGAACAGGCCTCCTAGTGCCAAGTTAATCACGAGGCGGCTGTCATGGCCACAAAGGGCCAGCGCTACGCCCGTTAGCAGACCGGCCACAGAGCCCCCCACCCCGCCTAAGGCGTAGGAGGCGGTCAGTGTGGCCACAATGGCAAGGACTTGTCCCACATTGATGTTCCAAAGCCTGAGGTATCCGAAACCGGAAAGGACGGCCAAAAAGAAGAGTACGGTATAGGCCTTGTCCTGCAAGGAAAACATAGGGCGTTCCTCTTTGAGAATGGTGAAGGCGCGCTTAAAGGCGAGGGCGAATCCCATGCAAAGGGGTACTGCCGCGCAGCTTAGCAAAATCGTGAGGGAGGTGCCGGAAAATATGGCGGCTATGGCGCGAGGAAGCATGGAAAGCCCGCTTAAGAGAATCAGCCCCACAGGGGTTTTGGGCCGCCTGCGCAGACAGAACAACCACAGGAAAAGGCAACCCACATATTGCCAAGGGTCCAGGGAGATGCCCCAAAGCGCCCGAAAGCCGAAAGAGGCCAATAGCCCCAGCAAGGGAAAAACCGCCTGCGCCCCCCGGGCGTCCTGGGCCAGCAAAAAGGCGGCCGCCAAGGGCGAGGGAACGCTAAACCAGCGCACAAAAGGCAATAGAAAAGCGCAAAGGGCTAGTCCCACAGGACGTTGCAGGCCTTGGGCAAAGTGGGTAAGGAAATCCCAGAGTTTTTGCGGCAACGCCGAACGAAGCTCTTTTCGCGCTGCTCCCGGTTCCGGCGTGAAGTCCGGTTGTGTGCCAATATGCATAGGTCGCCCCCCATATCACAGCTTGCAAATGCAGTATATCGGCAGGGTTTGGGAGGCCATGTCGAACGGGGGAGAAAAGGTTTGTCGAGCGTTCTTGGCGCTTTGACAGAAACTGACGGGATTCTTTGCTTGCGCGGAGCCTGGGAAGCGGTTATAATGGCAGGGCGATAAGGAGGGGACACAATGCCGCGGCGAGTTTTAGGGCTGCTTTTGGCGGTTTGCTGCCTTTGTGCATGGGCGGGCGCCTGCGCTGAGGGACAGATGCAAAAGCGCACCATGTATTTTTTTGATACGTTTGATACGATGATCACCATTATCGGGTATACCGGGGATCAGGCGACCTTCGACCGCGTCACCCAAGAGGCCAAGCAGCGCTTTATCGAATTGCACCGGCTTTTTGACGCGTACAATGCGTATGAAGGGATTCAAAACATTTATACCCTCAACCGGGATGCCCATATGGCACCTGTGAAGGTGGCGCCGGATCTGATGGGGCTTTTGTTGTTCGCCAAGGAGTGGCAGCCCAAACTTCACGGCACGACCAATATCGCCATGGGCTCGGTGCTTCAGCTTTGGCATGCGGATCGCGCCCAGGCCACCGACACTCCCGAACAGGCGAAAATTCCTTCCATGGAGCAGTTGCAGGCCGCCGCCACCCATACGGACATGGATTCCGTGATCATAAACCAGGAGGATAGCACGGTATTCATGGAGGATCCCCAGGTGCAATTGGACGTAGGGGCCGTGGCCAAAGGATATGCGGCGGAGGTTGTGGCCAAGATGCTCCTGAATTCGGACATGCCGCATTTTATCATCAACGCGGGCGGCAACGTACGCGCGGGGTTACCCCCTATGGATGGGCGGAAGAGCTGGGGGGTGAGCATTCAAGACCCGGAAAAGGCGCTGGATGCCACAGCGGCAGATCCATCGTTGGACGTGCTGTACCTGGCTGATCGTTCGGTGGTAACCAGCGGCGATTACCAGCGCTTTTACCTGGTGGATGGCGTGCGCTACCACCACATCATTTCCCCAGCCACCTTGATGCCCGCCATGGAGAACCGGGCGGTGACCATTGTGTGCGAGGATAGCGGCTTGGCGGATATTTTGTCCACGGCGGTTTTCATCCTACCCTATGAAGAGGGAAGGGCGCTTGTGGAAAGTATGGAAGGCGTGGAAGCGCTATGGGTGCGGGAAGACGGAGAGGTGCTCATGACCGAGGGACTCAAGGCCATCAGCAAGAGCGGCGGTGCTAGCGCCAATGCAGACATGCCATAAAACATTTTGAAAAATTCCGCATAAGAAGACGAAACCCTCCGCATGCTGATAGGGCGCAAAGGCATGTGGAGGGGATTTTCTATGGAAGATAAAAAATGGCCAGGCTGGTTGGTTCTCTCTTGTATTGTGGTGGTGGCGGCGGTAGCCTTGGCGCTGACCAATATCCTGACCAAAAGCTCCATAGCGGATCAAAACGCTTCCAAGGCGCAGGAACAGCTGCAAGCCATGTTTCCGGACGCGGACAAGGGCGCGGCAGGGTTTGAGCCTTTGGTTTTGAAAGAGAACAGCGGGCTTTTGTATGCGTATACGGTGAAGCAGGGCGGCAATCCCATCGGTTACGCAGGAGCCGCCAACGTGCAGGGCTATGGCGGGCTGATGGAGGTGGCTGTAGGCATGGACGCCAGCGGCACCCTAAAGGGAATTTCCGTGGGCGGCTCGGAGTTCAAGGAGACGGAAGGCCTGGGCAGTAAAGCCAAAGAGGATGCTTTTCGCGGGCAATTCGCGGGCAAACAGCCGCCCCTGAGCCTAGGAACGGACATTGATGCCATATCGGGAGCCACCATCACCTCCCGCGCCGTGGTGGACGGCGTGAACCATGCTTCGGAAAAACTATGGTTTGCGGTGGGGATCGTGCCCAATGAAAAGCAAGGCGCGCCCGCCGGAAAAACGGCCAATGCCAGCGTTTTAGGCTATGGCGGCCCCGTGCTGGTGCGCTTGATGGAGGACGACGCGGGAACCATCGTATCCCTGACGGTGGGCGCCGCACGGTTTCAGGAAACCGAGGGCGTGGGGAGCAAGGTAAAGGAAGAAACCTTTACCAGCCAGTTTATCGGGAAAAAACCGCCCCTGAATCTGGACACCATCGACGCAGTATCCGGCGCAACGGTCAGCTCCCAAGCGGTGGTGGATGCGGTCAATGCGGCTCACGCCTTTATGCACAAGTAAGCAAAGAAAAAACCAGGCGCTGCCATTTTGGGCAGCGCCTGGTTTGGCGTCAAACAAGGTTCCGGGAGACGGCCTCCGGCGGCTAAAGGGCTGCTGCCCTTTAGAATCCCTTTCCTGAAACGCCCATTTCATGGGCGTTTCACAGATGGGTCCAGGGCACAGCCCTGGCGGTGGTTTGGAGGCGGAGCCTCCAAAAAGAGTTTATCGACAAGCTGACCAGGCGCTGCCATTTTGGGCAGCGCCTGGTTTGTGCGTTAAAACCGTATGCCTTATCCCACCAGGGTTCCTTGGAAGGACCAATCTTTTGCGAAGCGGACCACAATGGCGGGAGCTCCGGATTTGAGCTCGCCCAAATCCTGGTTATGAATGGAAAGGGCGGGGGTCTTGGTCACCATCATGACGGCATCCTCCGGGGCCACGCCAAAGGCGATCAGGTTTTGAAGCGCCTGGATCATGGTGAGGGTGCTGCCTGCCAGGGTACCGTCTTGAAGCCGGGCCGCGCCGTCCTTCACAAAGACGTCCTGCCCGCCCAGCTGATATTGCCCGTCGGGCATGCCGGCAGCTTCCATGGCATCCGTAATGGCCACGGAAAGCCCCTTGCCTTTGCAGCGGGCGATCAGGCGGATGATGTCGGGGTGAAGGTGGATGCCGTCGCAGATAAACTCACAGGCCAGCCGGTCATCGACCATAGCAGCCCCTGGCGCCCCGGGAGAGCGGTGGTTGAGGACGGACTGGGCGTTGAAGGTGTGGGTCACATGGCAAGCGCCATGCTTGGCCGCTTCATGAACCGTCTCCGCCGTGGCATCGGTATGGCCCAGGCTCACGGCAATGCCCTTTTGGGTCAGCATTTGGATGAACTCCATCGCGCCTTCCAATTCGGGCGCCAGGGTAATGAGCCGCACAATGCCCTCGTAGTCCCCAACGCAGGCCCGCCAATTTTCAAGGGTGGGCGTAAGGAAATGGGCCTTGACCTGCGCGCCGGCCCTGGTGGGTTGAAGGAAGGGGGCTTCCATATGCGCGCCCAGCACCAAGGCTCCCTCCGGCTCCGGCTTGGCCATCACGGCCTGAATCCCTGCCAGGGCCTTCACTGTGTCCTGGGCACTGGCGCTCATGGTGGTGGGCAAAAAGGCGGCTACGCCGTACTTTCTAAGCTCGCGGCTCATGTGTCGCACGGCCTCTTCGCCGTTCATGGTGTCTTTCCCCCGAAAGGCGTGGATATGCACATCCACAAAGCCGGGCAAGAGATAATCGCCATGCAGATCCAGGGTTTCTTCGCCTGCTACGGAAAGATCCGCCCCAATGGCGGTGATTTTGCCTTCCTTAAGCAGAATACGGGTTTGAGGGATGAATTTTCCGTCCAAGAAGGCGTTGGCGTTGGTGATAAGCATGGCCATTTCGTCCTTTCCTTGCGTTACTGGAGCTTGAAGGCGGTGTAGATCTCCTGGATGGCGGTTTCCTTGTCGCCGATGTCCATGATGTATTCCTTGGAGGCCAGCAATTCATCCGGAATAAACACGGCGGGGTTGTTCAGATATTCCGGCGTCAGATGCGGGGTGGCGGCCTTGTTCACGCACAGGTAACCTTGCCACATGGCGTTGTGGGCGGCCACTTCGGGGCGCATCAGATAATCCAAGAATACATGGGCGTTATTCGCGTGAGCCGCCTTGGCGGGAATCGCCAGGCCGTCTACGCCAAAGCCCAGGCCTTCCTTGGGATAAACGATCTTCAAGTCGGGGCGGTCCATCAGCGCCACAAAGACCTGAGAGGTGAACATGTAGCCGATGGAGGCTTCACCGCTGATCATGGCGGTGTAGGGGGTGTTATAGTCAAACACGCGGATATTGGGAAACAGGGGCATCAGCTTTTCCTTGGCTTCGGCCAACACGGCGGGGTCGGTTTCGTTAAAGCTCTTGCCCATGGTTTTGAGGGTGATGCCCACCACATTGCGGGCGTCATCCACGATGACCACGCTGCCTTTGAGGGCGGGATCCCACAGATCCGCATAGCCGGTGACGGGAATGGTCACTTTGGCCGGATCATAAACGATCAGGGGCGTTCCGGCGGTGTAGGGAACCACATATTCGCTGGAGGGATCGAAGTACTGGTTCAGGAACTTTTCGTCCAAGTTGGCAAAGTTTTGTAGTTTGCTCTTGTCTAGCTTTTGGATCAGGTTGCTTTGGCGCAGAATGCTCAGGGCGTAATCGCTGGCCAACACCAGGTCGTACTCGCCCCCGCCGCTTTGGTTGAGCTTGAGAAGCATATCATCGTTGGATTGCATGGGAGAGTACACCACGTCGATGCCGGTTTCTTTCTCAAAAGCGGCAATGGTATCGTCGTCAATGTAGGTTTCCCAGGTGAGCAGGTTGAGCACCTTTTGCTCGCCCTTGGGCTGCAGGAAGAGGAAGTACGCGGCGACCAAAAGAACGACCACACAGAGGACAGGAATCAGGATTTTTTTCATGGCAGGGTTCTCCTTTCGTGATTGGGAAATCCTTAGGATTGTTTGTGGGTGTATGGGTTAAACAGCGGAAATTCCGCGGTTGCCACCAATAGGAATCAAGAGCCTTGGGAGGAGCTCGTGCGTTTGAGCTTGGCCGCCCGAATGGAAGAAATGTACTGGCTTAGGGCCACGGCCAGGAAGCCAATGGCGATCATCACGGTGCAAAGCGCGTTAATTTGCGGCGACACCCCGGTCTTAACGCTGGAGTAGATTTTGATGGGCAGGGTGATGGCGCTGGTGCCAAAGACAAAGAAGCTGATGATGAAATCGTCCATGGACATGGCAAAGGCCAAGAACGCGCCGGAAACGATAGCCGGCCGCACCAGGGGCAGGGTGATATCCCAAAGAACGCGCCCCTGATCGGCGCCCAGGTCACGGGCGGCATCAAAGAGGGCGGTGTCGATGCCCACCAATCGGCTTTTGACCGTTAAAAACAGGTAGGGAATGCAAAAGGTGGTGTGGGAAAGCACAAGGGTCAATTCCCCAAAGGGCAGCCCAACGGCGTAAAAGATTGCCATAAACGCCATGGCCAGGATGATCTCCGGAATCATGATGGGCAGGGTCACCAGGGTTTCCATCCAGCTTTCCGCCGCCGAGGCTTTCTTTTCCAGCAAGGTGCGCTGGGTAATGCCCACCGCGCCCAGGGCGCCGATGATGATGGACAGGGCCGTGGAGAGCAGCGCCACGCGGAGGCTCACCCCAAGGGCCGTGCCGTAGCCCCTGGCGCCGGAGAACAAATCCGTATACCAGTGGGTGGTAAAGCCGGTAAATTCCACGGGGTTGCGGGAGGGGTTGGCGTTAAAGGAATAAGCCACCACCGCGCCGATGGGCAAGTACAACACCACCAGTACCAGCACCAGAAACAGGATGGAAAAGAAGGATTGTTTCTTCACGGTCGTCTCCTCCTAAAACATGCTCATGTCGTTGGTGCCGCCCAGTTTGCGGTACACCGCGATGACCGCCGCCGTAACGGTGAGGAGCAAAACGCTCAAGGCCGCAGCCAAAGGCAAATCACGGCTGCCGATGAGCTTTTCGATCAAACCTCCGGCCAGCACGCTTTTGCTGCCGCCCAAAAGATCGCTGAGGAAGAAAAGCCCCATGGAAGGAATAAACACCAACACGCAGCCTGCCAAGAGTCCGGAGAGGGTGAGGGGCACGGTTACGGTGAAAAAGGCCCGAAGGGGAGATGCGCCTAGGTCTCTGGCGGCTTCCACCACGGAAAAATCCAGCTTATCCACCGTGGTGAAGGTGGGAAGGATCATAAAGGGGATCAGGGCGTAAACCATGCCCAGGAGCACCGCGCCATCGTTGTAAAGAAGGGATAACGGCTGTTGAATCACGCCCAGGCCCATCAATAGGCTGTTGATGGGGCCGCTGGCGATGAGCAAGATTCGCCAGCCGTAGATGCGGATGAGGGCATTGGTCCAAAAGGGCACAATCACCAGGAGCATCACGATGGACCGCGCCCTGGGGTTCAGCCGCGCCATAAAATAACCGAAGGGATACCCCACCAGGATGCAAATCAGCGTGGTGAGGAGCGCCAGCCGCAGGCTGCTGAAAAGCACCCGCACATACTGGGGAGCGAACAGCCGCGCGTAGTTTTGCGCCGTGAGCTCATTGGTCACGCCAATGGTTTCGCCACGGGTCAAAAAGCTCAGGCCGATCACGTAAAGCAGCACCACAAACACAAAGGCAATGGCCCACAAATACATGGGGAGCTTCAAAAGGCGGGAAAAGCGAAGATCGCGCTGCTGGCTATCCATTAGCGGTCACCTTCTTTGGAAGGGTCGTTTGCGGCAGCATCGGCCACCAGGGGGGCGTGGCGCACATCCCAGCCCACGTGCACCGCGCTGCCTACAGGATAAGTGTCCAGTTCCGCCGCTTGTGAAACAGCGGTCAGGGTCAGGGTGGGGGAAAGCGCCAAACGGGTGTGCTGCATGCCCCCGGTATATTCCTTGGAACAGATGGTTCCCATCAGGCTCATGCCGCACTGGGGCTCGCTGCCGTATAGCACCCGCTGGGGGCGTAGGCACAGGGCCACCCGATCTTGGAGGGCGGGGGCAAAAGGCGCTCGGGTCAAGGCGGGCAATTCCACGCCTTCTACGCTGAGCAGAAGGCGGCCATCGGTTTGCAGCGCGCAAACTGTGCCGTGCAAAAGGTTGCTTTGCCCGATGAACCCTGCCGCGAATAGGGTTTGAGGATGTTCATAAACATCCTCCGGCGTGCCGATTTGCTCAATGCGGCCTTCCCGCATGATCACAATGCGGGAGGACATGTTCATGGCCTCCTCCTGGTCGTGGGTGATGTACAAAAAGGTGATGCCCAGCTTTTCCTGCAATTGCTTGAGCTCATACTGCATCTGCTGGCGCAGCTTCAAGTCCAGCGCGCCCAAGGGCTCGTCCAGCAAAAGGATGCTAGGCTTTAATACCAGAGCGCGGGCAATGGCGATGCGCTGCCGCTGGCCGCCGCTGAGCTGCTGGGGCATGCGCCGCTCATAACCGCTCAGTTGCACCAATTCCAAAACTTCTTCCACGCGGCTTTGCTGTTCCGCCTTGAGGATTCCTTGCACTTTTAAGCCATAGGCGATATTTTGGAATACGTTCATATGGGGGAAGAGAGCATAGTTTTGAAAAACGGTGTTCACCTGCCGCTTTTCCGGCGGAAGGGTGGTGATGTCGCTTCCGGCCAGATAGACTTTTCCCTGGCTGGGGCGCTCCAGCCCCGCGATGAGGCGCAGGGTGGTGGTTTTGCCACAACCGGAAGGACCTAAAAGCGTGAGAAATTCGCCGGCATAGACCTCTAAATCAATGCCGTGCAAAACCGTCCCTTGCCCATAATCCTTGGACAGGGAGGAAAGGCGAAGGATTGGTTCAGCCGTTGGGGTGGTGGTCATGGAATCGCTCCTTAGGCGTCGTTGGCGTCAGAAACCGCTGCTTTCGCCCGCAGGAATTGGCAAAGCGTGGACAGCAGGGCCTGCACCGACGGCCAGATTTCGGAATTGACAGAATAGATCACTTGGCATCCTTCCTTGCGGGACAGCACCAACTCCGTATCCACCAACAGGCGCATGTGGTAGCTGATGGTAGGCTGGGTACACACAAAAGCCTTGTTGATTTCACATGCGTTCATCTCCCGCTGGGACAGCATGGTGAGAATCTGCAAGCGCGTTTCATCGCAAAGGGCTTTGAGAATGGGGATGGAGCTCTTGAAACAGTTCATGGGGGCCTCCTACCAAGGGACTATATAGAAGAAATTCTATATCAATGGTATTGTAGTGCAAAGATAGAGAGTTGTCAATATCCGGAAAAGGGGCAAAAGCCTTGAGCACATAAAAAACCGCCCGCAAACGCGGACGGAGCGGCCAAGATTGTACCCAATCAGAGCTCTTCCTCTTCAAAGGGCAGGGGGATGCGGTTCTGATCGTGTTCCCACAGCTTATCCAGGCGGTAAAACTCCCGCTCTTCCGTGTGGAACAAATGCACCAAGACCGTACCGTAATCCAACACGATCCAGCGCCCATCCTGATGGCCTTCCTTGCGCGCTGGCAAAATGCCCGCTTCGGCCAGGCGGTTGTCCACTTCCTCCGCCAGGGTTTTGACCTGCAGGGTGCTACGGCCGCTGGCGATCAGCATGATATCGGTGATCACCGTCAGGCTGGACACGTCCAGCGCGACGATTTGTTGGGCTTTCTTTTCATACAGAATGGTGGCGATTTTGGTGACAAGTTCATTCATGCAATCCGCTCCTTTGATGTTCTTGGGATTCCAACCGGCCCAGCCAGTCTGCCACGCGCTGGGTGGCGGGGTGCGGCATCATTCTCTGCCCGTTTACGTAGGAAAGGGTGCTCAGGAGTGAGGCGCGCATGGCGGCGATGACGCTGTGGTCCGCCAAGCTGCGCACGTTTTCCAGTTCGGGATACATGCGGCGGGAGGGTTCGATTTTGTCCGCTAAAAAAAGCACCATGTCTAAGGGTAGCATACCCACTTTGCCGGTGGTGTGACACGCGATGGCGGACAAAATATTCGGATCGGAAACGCCGTAGTCCGTTTCCGCGATCACCGCGCCCACAGGCCCGTGGAGGAGGTTTTCGCTTTGGAGGGTTTCCTTATCCAAAAGCAGGCGGCGTTCCTTGGCGATGAGCTGCAGCTGGGACAGGGGCATGCATTTGGCGCAGTCGTGCAACAGTCCGGCGGTGGCGGCGACAGTTTCGTCCAAATGGTGAAGTTTGGCCAGCCGCCTGGCGGTAAAGGCCACCAAGAGGGAATGCAAAAGCCGTCTATCGCTTAAGGTCTGCTTGAGTTTTCCATACAGAAAAGCGCCGTTTTCAGGGGAGGGGGGCAGCCCATAAAGCCCTATGACACGGATGTACTCCATCACCTGCGGCTCGAGCTCCTGGGGAAGTTGATGAAGCCGAAGCTCTTCCCGTACCTGGGTGGCGGAGATGTCCAAGGGGGGCAGGGAAAGAAAGGTAAACCTGGCTCCCCGGGCTGCCAGCTCGCCGCAGAGGGGATGCGCCTCCGCGTGAAGGGTGGAGCGCCGGCAAACCAAAAAACTACACAGGGCAAACACCTGGTCCGGCATGCGCCAATGGGGCAGGTCCAGCAGGGTATCCTCCCCGATGATATAGCACAATTCCGCCATGGGGAATTGTTTGCGCAACAGCGTTAAGGTATCCACGGTATAGATGATGCCGGTTCGGTCCAGTTCCATGCGGGAGGCGGTAAAGCCTTGGCGGTTCATAACCGAAAGCCTGGTCATTTCAAAGCGGTGCTCGGCGGCTTCCAGCCCTTCGCGCTTGTGGGGAGGGTTTCCGGTGGGAATGAACAACACTCGGGAGAGGCGGCCTTCCGTCAAGGCACATTCCGCAATTTGTATATGGCGTTTATGGATGGGGTTAAAGCTCCCCCCTATAATGCCAATGCGCTCTTTGGCCAAATTCGCGCCTCCCTTCTTTTGCATTATACTAAAAAACAGGGAAAAGGGGAAGGCTTTCCCTAAGGAAACTCTTTCAAAAGGCGATTTTGGGTACTTATTGGGAAAGGGGTGGGGAGGAATGGAGAAATACAAACAAAAATCGCAGCTGGCGTTGGCGCTGGATAAGTTGCTGGAGCATGTGCTGATTTTGGCGGCAGGCGTGGGCTGGTTTGTATTCCTTTGGGGCATTTCCTTGCCGGCGCTCTTGGCGGGGCTTTCCCTTGGCTTTCTGTTCTCCCAGGGCCTGCGCCTTTTTCAGAAGATGACAGTGCAAAAACGGGAGGAACAAATGCGCCGCCAGATCGGAGGGGAACTGGCTTTGGACAAGCTGCTTCTCAGGCCCTCTCGGCATGCCGCCTTTCAGGCGGCCATGTGGCTGCTTTCAAAAGCGCCTTTGGAATTGATCAAGACCACGCCCTCCAGCGTGATTTGCAAATGGAAGGAAGAAAAGGTGCTGGTGCGGCTGGTGGCCCAGCACAAAAGCATCCCAGTAAGCGTGCAGCAGATCATCGACGCGCACAAAGAGAGCCTGGAACATCAATCGGACCGCTGTGTGATCTGCCTGACAGCCCCGGTCAGCAAAGACGCCAAGGCGTACGCGGAGACCAACAGGCTCCGGCTTGTCCAAAGAGAGGAGATGATCCGCCTGGCAGGCGCTTGTACGCCGGCCACGGATGCGGAATTGAGCGAATTGGGCAAGTACCGAAAAAAGCGAGTGAGCTGGCGGGAATGGGTGAACCATGTGCTGGCCCCCAAGCGCGCCAAGCAATACTTTTTCTATGGGCTGGGGCTGGCGGGGTTGTATTTTCTTACCGGCCTTTGGTATTATCCCATTCCTTCCATTTTGTGCCTGGCACTTTGCATCCTGTGCCGGCTGTATCACCCCAAGGAAGAGACGGTTTTTTAACAGGGCCGTTGTTACGCCTGCGCCAAACGCCGCTCACAACCCCCGGGCAATGATTTGTTCCACCGCCATGGCAAAGCGGTCGATCTCATCTTCCGTATTATAGATGCCTACGCTGGCGCGGCAGGTTCCCGTTTCCAGGGTACCTAGCCACTGGTGCATGGCGGGAGCGCAATGGAGCCCCGCCCGAATGGCAAACCCTTTTTGCGAAAGGGCATCGGCCAGGGCGCCGCTGTCCATGGCTTGGGGAACAAAGCTCACCACGCCTACCTTGGGCGCTTTGAGATCGCCCAATAAGCGAACGCCGCGAATATTTTGCAAATGGCTGCGCAGGCGCTCGGCCAACTCATGCTCATAGGCCTCGATTTCTTCGCGATGGGTAAAGGCAAAACGCGCGCCCACCAAAAGCCCCGCAATGCCCGGCAAGTTGGCGGTGCCGCTTTCATACCGGTCGGGCGGGGAAGTGGGCTGGAGCATGCTTTCGCTGAGGGAACCCGTCCCACCGCAAATCAGTGGCCGGGGCAGCATCCCCTTGCCCAGGAGCAGCACGCCGGTGCCATGGGGACCCAGCAGGCCTTTATGCCCTGCGGCGGCGATCATGTCCGCGCCCAGGGAAGGGAGCGACACGTCTAGCACGCCTGCGGTTTGCGCCGCGTCCACCAAAAGGGGAATTCCATAGCTTTTCAGGGTTTGAGACAGCTTTTCCAGGGGCTGTACCACGCCGGTTACGTTGCTGGCGTGGTTGAGCACGCAAAGCGCCGTCTTAGGAGAAACGGCGGAGCGAATGGATTCCGGCGTGAGCAGGCCGTGCGTATCCGGCTCCAGCACGGTGATCTTAATGGCTCCGCTTTGCTCATACCCTTTGAGTACCCGCATGACCGCATTATGCTCAGCGTGGGAACAAAGGACTTCGTCCCCTTCAAACAGGCTGCCGCGAATGGCGATGTTGAGGGCTTCGGTGCAGTTGGAGGTAAAAACCACCTGCTCTGTGGAATCTAGGCCAAAGCCCCGCGCCAAAAGTTCGCGGCAAGCCTCCATCACCCGTCCACCACAAAGGGAGAGCCTGTGCCCCGCCCGTCCAGGATTGCCGCCGATGCGCTGAAGCGATCCGGCCATTGCCCGCGCCACCATAGGCGGCTTGGGAAAGGTCGTGGCCGCATTGTCCAAATAGATCATGAGAAATCCCCTTCTTTCGCGTACTCACACCTACGGGCATGTTGCCGTATACTGTATGTGGAAGGAAGGGGGATATGAACCCATGAATGAATCTTTTGGCATTGCTTCATTTCGCTCGCGCCAACAGGTCTTGAAATTTGAAAACGCGCTGCGCCGGGAAGGCGTGCGCGTGTCCATTATCACCACGCCCAGGGACGTGGCTGTGGGTTGCGGGCTGAGCATTCGGTTTGAATTAGAGGATTTCGGCCAGGTTTACGATATCTATAAGCGCTTGAGGCCATCCAATCTCATTGGCTTTTATCAAGTGACCCGTTCGGAAGGCAACCGGACGGTGACCCGGCCGTTGGTATAAAGGAAGGGTTTGTCTCCGAAAACAAGAAGGACCCCCTGCTTTCAAATAAGCAGGGGGTTTTAGGCCGCACGGCCTTTGGCTCCTGTGGAGGCGCGGTTACGCGTCCTGCTTACGCAGGGTGCGGATGCAGCGAGTGCAAACGTTCAACCGCTTGGCCGTACCATTGATCGACAAACGAACGCTCTGCACGTTCGGAGCCCAAACACGGTTGGTTTTGCGGTTAGAGTGACTCACATTGTGGCCGCTCATCGTTCCTTTTCCACACAATTCACACAACTTGCCCATTACCTACACCTCCTAACGGGAGTTTAACATTCATAACAGCCTGTCTATTTTATCACCGGAAATCCAATTTGGCAATAGGGAAAATAGATTTTCGACAAAGGCAAAGAGGAGTTATTTATCATCCATCTTCAGCACAGCCAGGAAGGCTTCGCTGGGGACCTCCACACTGCCGAACTGCCGCATGCGCTTCTTGCCTTCCTTTTGCTTTTCCAACAGCTTTTTCTTACGGGTGATATCGCCGCCATAGCACTTGGCCAAAACGTCTTTGCGCATGGCTTTTACGGTTTCCCGGGCGATGACCTTGCCGCCGATGGCCGCTTGAATGGGGATTTCAAACATCTGGCGCGGGATCACGTCCTTCAGCTTTTCGGCGATATTGCGCCCGCGAGCATAGGCCTTATCCCGATGCACAATGATGGAAAACGCGTCGCAGACATCCCCGTTCAAAAGAATGTCCAGCTTGACCAGATCGCTTTCCTGGTAGCCCTTCATTTCATAATCAAAGCTGGCATAGCCCCGGCTGCGGCTTTTGACCTGGTCAAAAAATTCAAAGATGACCTCGTTGAGGGGGATATCGTACAGCAGTTTCACCCGTCCGCCCTCATACTGCATATCCAGGAAGGCACCGCGCTTGTCCACACAGATGTCCATGATGGCGCCCACATATTCCTGAGGGGTGTAAATGGTGACGGCCACATAGGGTTCTTCCATGCGCTCAATCTCGCCCACATTGGGGAGGTTGGTGGGATTGTCGATGGCCAGTTCCGTGCCGTCCAGCTTGAACACATGGTAAATCACGCTGGGGGCCGTGGTCACCAAGTCCAGGTCAAACTCCCGCTCCAGCCGTTGCTGGATGATTTCCATGTGCAAAAGGCCTAAAAAGCCGCAGCGAAAGCCATAGCCCAGGGCCACGGAGGTTTCGGGATCAAAGGAGAGGGAAGCGTCGTTCATGCGGAGCTTTTCCAGGGCATCCCGCAGGTTTTCATAATCCGCGCCGTCGGCGGGATAGATGCCGCAAAACACCATGGGCGTGACCTGGCGGTAGCCAGGCAGGGGTTCGGGGGCGGGGCGGGCGGCATCGGTGATGGTGTCACCCACGCGGGTTTCCGCCACATCCTTAATGGAAGCGGAAATATAGCCCACATCCCCGGGAAGCAGCTCGGCGCAAGGCACATACCCAGGGTGGAACGTACCCACTTCCACAATGTCAAATTCATTTTTGTTGGCCATGAGCCGCATGCGCATGCCGGCTTTCACACGCCCCTGCATGACTCGCACAAAGCAAATAGCGCCTTTGTAGTTGTCATAGTAGGCGTCAAAAATCAGCGCCTGCAGCGGCGCGTCCGCGTCGCCCTTGGGCGGCGGGATCACCCGCACAATGGTTTCCAGCACTTCCTCGCAATTCAGGCCGGTTTTGGCGGAGATCATGGGCGCCTGGGAGGCGTCCAGGCCGATCACGTCTTCAATCTCTTTGCGGACTTCCTCGGGTTGGGCGCTGGGCAGATCGATCTTATTGATGACAGGCACGGTTTCCAAATCGTGCTCCAAAGCCATGTAAACATTGGCCAGGGTTTGCGCCTCAATGCCCTGGGTGGCGTCCACCACCAAGAGCGCGCCTTCACAGGCCGCCAGCGCGCGGCTGACCTCATAACTGAAGTCCACATGGCCGGGGGTGTCGATCAAATTTAAGGTGTATTCCTGGCCATCCTTGGCCCTGTACTGCATGCGGACGGCCTTGCTTTTGATGGTGATGCCGCGCTCCCGTTCCAGCTCCATGCTGTCCAGGATTTGCTCCACCATTTCACGGCGTTCAAACACGCCTGTCATTTCCAAAAGGCGGTCCGCCAGGGTGGACTTGCCGTGGTCAATATGAGCGATAATGCAGAAATTGCGAATATGGGAAAGCCTTGTATCTTCCAAAAAACCTCACCCTCCATAACAGAGGTATCATAACGGATTTTTGCCTAAATTGCAAGATTGGAGTCCGAAAAAGGAGGGCTAGGGTTGCCACACTGGTTTTGGGGGTGACGGCATACGCACCGCCCTATCCGCATATGGTGTGAAAACAATGGGGGTGGGCAAGATGGGCAAAACGGTTCGCACATGGAGTGCCTTTGTTTTGTGCGTACTGGCCGCACTCACCCTATGGGTGGGCATCGGCGGCGCCAGCGAAAGTGAGAGCGCTGCCATAGCGGCGGCCAAGCAGGCCAATGTGCCGGAAGGGAATTGGATTCTGATCAACTTGCCCCAAAAATCCTTGACGCTGTACCAGGGCGTGGAAGCAAAAAAGCGCTATGCCATTGCCTCGGGCACCAGCGACACCCCGTCGCCCATTGGGGTGTACCGGGTTACCCACCGGTTTGCCGGGGATTTAGGCGGATTTGGCACCCGGTTTTTGGGGCTGAACGTACCTTGGGGGCAGTTTGGCATCCATGGGACCAATAAGCCCGGAAGCATCGGATCCAACGCTTCTCACGGGTGTATCCGCATGTTTGTGAAGGATTCCGAGGCGCTGTACCGCGCGGTGCACAACGGCGCCAAGGTGGTGATCGAGGGCGGTCCCTACGGCATGCTGGATAGCTACCTCCGGCCCATTCACGCGGGAGACCGCAACAGCCATGTGGCGGCGGTGCAAAGCAAACTTAAGGCATTGGGGCATTACTATGGCTCCGCCGACGGCATCTATGGCCAGGGAACCCAGGCGGCCGTGAAAAAGGCCCGTAAGGCCCTGGGCCTGCCCGCCAGTGAAAATGTGGACCAGGCGTTTTACCGGGCCATTGGGCTGACACTATTTGAATAACAAAAGGAGAATCTCTATGACGTGGCAAGAGACGGTACAGTTTTTCTCGCTGTGTTTACCCAAAACCTTAGGCAAAGCCATTGCCGCGGAGCCTGCCGGAGAAATCCGGGAGATCCGCATGCGGTCGGGCAGGCCCGTGCGCATGCTGACAGCCCACGGAGAAAAAACCTGCGGCATGACCACCACCCAGGAGCAAGTAAACGCCATCGCGGAATCCTTGTGCGAGCATGCGCTATACGCACGGGCGGAGGAAGCGCGGCAAGGATTTGTGACCCTGCGGGGGGGCCACCGCATGGGGCTGTGCGGACGGGTGATCGCCCAAGGCGGATCGGTTCGCGCCCTTCGGGACATTAGCTCCTTGTGCATTCGCGTGGCCGGCCAGTGGACAGGCGCGGCCAATGCGCTGATGCCCAGGCTTTTGGACGAGCAGGGTCAAGCGGGGAGCCTGCTGATCATTGGCCTACCAGGCACAGGCAAGACCACGCTGCTTAGGGATGCCTGCCGCCAACTTTCTGATAGCGGCCTTCGGGTATGTGTGGCGGATGAGCGCAGCGAGCTGGCGGCGGTCTGCCGCGGGGTACCGCAATTGGACATTGGCGCCAATACCGATGTGCTGGACGGCTGCGGCAAGGAAGTGGGCCTTCGCTGGCTGCTTCGCGCCATGGCGCCGGACGTGGTGATAACGGACGAACTGGGCGGCATGACGGACGCTTTGGCCGTTTTGGAAGCGGCGCAAAGCGGTGTTGCGGTGATGACCAGCATCCATGGGCGGGACGCGGGGCAGGTGATGGAGCGGGCCGCCATGTACCAACTCATGCAAAATCGCGTGTTTTCCATGTTTGTAGTGATGGATGAAAACCGCGCGGGCGTCATCCGGCAGGTTTTGGATGGGGAGCTCATGCCGGTAAAGATCGGAGACAATGCCTGATGTTGGGCGGGTTTGGGGCCATGTGCTGCTTCCTTTTGTGCACAGGAGCAGGGATGATGGCGCGGGACGGGGCCAAAGAGCGGGCTGCCGCCCTAGCCGCCTGGGTGGACGCGCTGGAAGCCTTACGGCTGCTGTTGAGCATGGAACGTCTGCCCATGGACGAACTGTTTCGGGAAGCCGCGCTCTCGTTGGATTCCAAAGGGATTGCGGGGAAGGTCCGGGGGCGGTTGACCGTCACCGCGCAAAATCTGGCCCGCGCTCCTTCCTTGACAGTGGCGGAGGCCTTTGGGCAAGCCTGCGAACAGGTGCGCCTATCCTGCGAAGGAAAGGAAGAGCGAAGTGCGCTGACGCTCTTGTTTGAAACCCTGGGGAACGGAACCGCCGAAATGCGGGAGCGCGGAGTCCAAAGCTGCTTGAAGCGGCTGGAGCTTTGCCTGGAAAAAGCACGGGAAAAGGCCGAGCGCAGCGGAAAGCTATACGGGCAATTGGGGGTTCTGGGCGGGTTGATGTTGGGCATAGCCCTATGGTAAGGGGGAAGCACCTTGGTGCAAATTGATGTACTGTTCCGGCTGGCAGGCCTGGGCGTGGTGGTGGCGGTGATCAGCCAGCTTTTGACCCGCGCGGGGCGGGAGGAATTGGCCACCTTAACGACGGTGGTGGGACTTGTGATTGCGCTATTTATGGTAGTGGAGCTGGTATCCCAGCTTTTGAGCAGCGTAAAGAGCATTTTTCAGCTCTATTAGTTATGGAGCTTTGGCAGTGGACAGGCCTTGCGGTGGCTGCGGCCATCCTGTGCATGGTGGTGCGCCAAGAGCAGCCGGAGATCGCCAGGCTTTGCGCCCTGGCGGCGGGGGCTTTGCTTTTGATAAGCGCC
This sequence comes from Eubacteriales bacterium, assembly GCA_031554475.1. GTDB lineage: Bacteria > Bacillota > Clostridia > Christensenellales > Aristaeellaceae > Limiplasma. The sequence goes on from JAVBVF010000026.1 coordinate 27,407, forward strand.
CTGGAAAGCGTTACCTCCGTGCAGGATACCTTTGGGCGTATCGCGGCCTTGGGAGGGCTTCATGAGGGCTACTTGAGCCTGTTGCTCAAGGTGCTGGGTATTGCCTATGTAAGTGAGTTCGCCGCCCAGACCTGCGCGGATGTGGGGGAAAGCGGGCTGGCCATGAAGGTGGCTCTTTGCGGAAAGCTGACCATCTTTGCCTTGGCGGCCCCCATGTTGCTTTCCTTGCTGGAGATGATTCTGGAGTTGGTGCCATGAAATACGGATGGTGGGTGGCTTTGGCGGTATGCTGCGCGCTGATGCTTTGCCCGGGGAACGCGTTGGCGGAAAGCCTGGGAGAAGCGGTGCAAAACCAGATCGACTCCATAGACCTGCGGGAGCTGACCCGGGTGATGCGGGAGCAGGAGCTGGTCAAAGGCGATCTGTCGGAACTCTTGCGGGGGTTTACCGCGGGGAAGCCCATTGTGGACGGCGCCCAGCTCTTGGACTGGGTTTGGCAAAAGGCCACGGGGCTTTTTCAAAACAGCCTGTGGCGAATGGCGCGGCTATTGATCCCCGCGCTCCTTTTGGGGCTCTTGTCCCATTTGCGCGCCTCTTTGGGGCATGAATTTGTGGCCAAGGCCTGCGGGTACGCGGGCATGCTGTTGGTGCTGGGATTTTTGGTGGCGGACATGAACGAGCATGTGAAGCTAGCCCAAACCACCATCGCGGAAATGGCCACCACCATGCAGGCATTGTTTCCCTTGCTGGTGACCCTGCTGGCAGCCGTGGGGGGCACGGCCAGCGCGGCGTTTTTTCAGCCGGCGGTGGTGGCGGCCAGCGGAACCATGACCACGCTTTTGCAAAACGTTACCCTGCCTTTTGCGGTGGGCATGGCGGTATTGACCATGGTGGGCAGCTTAAGCGAGAACTTGCGTATCTCCAGGCTTTGCAAGCTCTTTCGCCAGGTAGCCCACTGGACGCTGGGCTTTGGGTTTACCGTATTTATCGGCGTGATGATGGTGCAGGGGCTGGGAACGGCGGCAGTGGACGGGGTAAGCATCCGCACGGCCAAGTACGCCATTGATAACTTCATTCCCATTGTGGGAGGGATGTTTGCCGATACGGTGGACACGCTGGTGGGTTGTTCCTTGCTGATCAAAAACGCCTTGGGCGTGGTGGGCTTGTTGCTTTTGCTGGGCAAGCTCCTGGGACCTATTTTGCAAACCGTTTGCACCATGCTTTTATACAGCGCCACGGCGGCGGTGCTGGAGCCGGTGGCGGATTCCCCCTTAAGCGAGTGCATTGGCAATTTTTCGGGGGTGTATATGCTGCTATTCATCATCCAATTGAGCGTGGGAGCCATGTTTGTGCTGCTGGTGGCGCAAATGCTGGTGGTGGGAAACTTAACGGTGATGCTGAGGTGAGCGCATGGGAATATTTTTGCGGCAAATCGTGGCGCTGGCGGCGCTTTGGGCATTATGCGAACTGCTTTTGCCAGAGGGCACGTTGGCGCGCATGGTGCGGTTGGTGGTAAGCCTTTTGGTGATGGCGGTGCTTTTGACCTCGCTGGTGGACGCTCTTTCCGGAGCCGCAAAAGGAGGGCTACCTTCTGCAAAGGAGGCTTTTGGCAACGTAGTCTTTGAAAGCGCGGGGGTTTCGCAAGAAAGTGCCCAGGACAGCTATATCCGCGCCGTTTTGCGCTCCCAAGCCAACCAGGCCGAAGACATTTGCGCGCGCATGGCGCGAAAGGCCGGTTATGAGGCGGTTGTGGCGGTATATTTGCGGGAAAGCGGGGCGTTGGAGAGAATGGACGTGCAGCTTAAACGCGACAACCAGCCGGAGGCGCAAGTGCCGTTGCTGTCTCCCCGGGAGTTGCGCCAAAGCATAGCGGAAGCCTTTGCGGTAGACATCTCTTGCATAAAGCTGATGACAGACGAGGGGGAAGCGGAGTGAGGGCGGGCTTCCAGTGGCTGAAAGACAACAAACGGGTTTGGTGGATCCTGTGCGGCGCCGCGCTGATCGCCGTACTTTTGCTGGCCAATAGCACTGGCAAGAGCGGGCTGGGAAGTGGGGGAGCAAGCGCGGAAGAAAAGCGCATTGCGGAGGTGCTGTCCTCCATGGCGGGAGTGGGGCAAGTGGAGGTGGCGCTGTTTTATGAAGCCGAAGCGGCATCTGCGTTTGGCGGAAACGCCAAAACTCGCCCCACGGGCGCTGTGGTGGTGGCGGAAGGCGCGGAGGACTTGGAGGTTAGGTTGCTGTTAAGCAGAGCGGTACGGACGCTTTTGGGTCTGCCGGAAAGCGCCGTGGATGTGTTTGTAATGGAGGGTAAGCAATGACAAAGGGATGGAAAAAAGCTGAAGAACCCAAAAAAGGGCGTCCTTGGGCGCGTCTGTTACTCCTGTGCCTATTGGCGGCGACAGCGGCATTTTTGGTGTGGAACAATGGGTACTGGGATCTCCTGTTGGGCGGCGGGCAACCGCAGGAGTCCCTTTTGCACGCCCGGCAGGGAGAGGCGACCAAAGCGTCCCCCGTTACGGAACGGGGGCGGCGGGAAGCAGCGTATGAAAAGGACCTGGCAGCTCTGAGTGGCCTAACGGAGAATCAAAATGTGGATTCCGCCATTCGTCAGGACGCGGCCAAACAGCTCGCTCAAATGATTGAAGAGCACCAAACCGAGCTTGCCATTGAGGATGCGCTCAGCGCCGCAGGCTATAGCCCTTGCATGACCCTTTTGCAAAACGGGGCGCTGACGGTTTTGGTGGAAACCAAAGAGTTGACCGCAACCCAGAGCGCCACTATTTTGTCTCTCTGCGCGGCGCATACCCATATCGGCGTAGAGAATATTCGTATTATGGAAGGAAAACGCTGAGGATTAGGAGATGGGTTTTTGGGGAACGTGCTGGCCCTGCTCGGAGGTCATCAATGCTGTTTCAGCCAGAGACTTCTTTTTTTCCTCCACCCGCTTTTCCTCCACACCGATTTCCCAATGAAGTAGAAGCGTCAAGAGGCTTCGCAGAAGAATGACGGCGGCTAGGGTCCCCAGTTCGTTCCAACCGCTGACGATCACCGAACGGAGCACCTCGCTGCCGATTTTGAATTCCAGCCCTAGCATGATCCCATGCGCCAGCTGGATACGGGTGTGCTCATCTTTGCGGACAAAGCCGATGAAGCCCCGCACCATGCTCAGCACAATCACCGCGATGCCTGCCAGTTCAATGAGCAGAATGCAGGCACGCACGAAAAATTCGAAATAATGCTCGATGTGTTGCATATTGGATGCCCCTTTGCTTGTTGTTGTGGTACAATGACCAATGAGGTGTACCCGAATGCTTCAATTATACCTACATTTTCCGTTTTGTAAAAGGAAATGTTTCTATTGCGATTTTTCTTCCGCCGTTGCCTCTACAGAGGAGATGGCGGCGTATGGCGCGCTTTTGGAAACAGAAATCGCTTTGGCGGCGCGGCTTTATGGCGGAGAACAGGTGAACACGGTGTTTCTGGGCGGAGGCACCCCTTCCCTCATGCCCCCCAAGACCATGGAAGGCATTTTGCGAAGGCTGGCGGACTGTTTTTCGTTTGCGGCGGAGGTGGAGTTTACGTCCGAGGCCAATCCGGGCGCCTTAACGGCAGCATGGTTGGAAGTGCTCTGCCGTTATGGGATGAACCGGCTTTCCTTAGGCGTGCAGGCGGCCCAAGAGCGCTTATTGCAAAGGCTGGGACGAGCGCATACCTTTGAGGACGCGGGGGAAGCGGCCAAGCTGGCGCGGCAGTATGGGATCCAAAACCTGAATGTGGACGTGATGTATGGCCTGCCCGGGCAAAGCATGGCTGATTTCCTGGATACGCTGGAAAAAGTAGGGGAGTGGAATCCCACCCATGTGTCCGCCTACAGCCTGATCCTGGAGGAGGGTACCCCCCTTCATGCTGCGGCGGAGCGCGGAGAGCTGGCCGTGCCGGACGAGGATGCGGCGGCGGAAATGGCGGAGCAAGGGGCCAGGTGGCTGGCAGAGCATGGATATGAACAATATGAGATCAGCAACTTTGCCAAGCCAGGATATGCTTGCAGACACAATGTGGGGTACTGGCAAGGGGCTTGGTACCTTGGCATGGGCATCAGTGCCCACAGCATGGTACAGGGGAGGGGCGGTCGGAAAGATGGGAGGTATCTTCGCCTGGAAAACACGGCGGAGATGGCGCCATACAAAGCCCTTTTGGAAAGCGGAAAATTGCCGGTGGTCCGGAAAACGGAGATTCCGAAGGAAGAAGCCATGTTTGAAACCCTGATGCTAGGCCTCCGGATGAATGCGGGTGTAGGGGAGGGGGACTTCTTCCGCCGCCATGGCAAACGGCTGACCCAGGTATACGGCAAGGAGATCGAAGGCATTATTAGGGATGGCCTGGGTTTTTGGCGGGTTGATTCGGCGGGTAAACGAGCCTTTGTGCTGACGGAAAGAGGACTGCTTTTGCAAAATAGGGTCCTGCTTCGGTTTTTATAGGCAGAAAAAGAAAAAAGAAACAGAGAGAACCCTTGAAAATCAAGGGTTCAGCTTGCTGAAAAAGGCCCGTTTGCTTTGTCAGCTTCGGTGGCTAAGGGATGTCACGTACGGACATGTACGCTCCACCCCTTATGTCACCTCGCTTCCGCGCAACCGGATCTTTTTGAACAAGCTCCATCCCGTTGCCAAATTGCCTTTCTCAACGGTCTGAACCCTTGAAAATCAAGGGTTCTATAATTGTGAACAAACGGAAAATTCCTATGGAAAAATGCTTGACAAAACAGAGGATTGCGCATATGATAGGCGTGTTAGCACTCGAATGCGATGAGTGCTAACAGCCCCAAGAACGGCAAGTGCTATCCCAAGGAGGTGTGCTCATGGCGATGGATGCCCGAAAATTTCGGATTTTGCAAGCGATCATTGATGACTATATCCTGACCGCGATCCCTGTGGGCAGCCGGACCATTTCCAAGAAATATGAAACCGGCCTTTCTTCCGCCACCATCCGCAATGAGATGAGCGATTTGGAGGAGCTTGGATATTTGGATCAGCCCCATGTTAGCGCAGGGCGGGTGCCCAGCGCAAAGGCCTACCGCCTGTACGTGGATGAGCTGCTCCGGCAGGGGAAAATCGATGCCGAAGACGTAGAGGGTATCCGAGGCCATTTTAGCGATCGGGCGCGCCAAATGGAAGATGTGATCGGCCATGCGGCCCAGGTGCTTTCCAGCCTTACCCATTACACGGCCCTGGTGATGAGCCCCAAGGCAACGGAGATACGGATTCGCAACCTGCAATTCGTTCCCGTTAGCTCGACCAGCGCGCTGGTGGTCATCGTAACGGACAGCGGCATCATGCGGGACTCGGTGATTCGGGTGGGCAGCGATATGGACGCGGACGCGCTCTATGCCATCAGCCGGATGCTCACCGAGCAGCTTTCGGGCCACACCCTTTCCCAAGCCAGAAAGATTATTGCCAGTGCGGCCGCAGGGTTTGAACGCCGGCAGCAGATGCTCACCGGCATTACGGACCTGATTTCCGAAGTGGAGCAGCAAAACGCCCAAGGCAAACTGGCCCTGGGGGGTACCAGCAACATTCTCAACTTTCCCGAGTACAGCGATGTGGAAAAGGCTAAGAATTTTCTGGCCATCCTGGAGGGGAAGGAGAAATTGCTTCAGTTGCTGCAGCAGCATGAACAGATGGCCTTTACTGTGCGAATTGGGCCGGAAACCGGGATTCCGGAATTGGCGGACTGTTCGCTGGTCACCGCTACCTACCGCCTGGGAGATCACAATCACGGCACCATCGGCGTGATCGGCCCCACCCGAATGCAATACAGCCATGTGCTGGGCGTGCTGGGCGCGGTGGGGGAGCAGCTTTCCAACTTGCTGAGGCAGGATAAGGAGTAGGCGGCATGAGTAAGAAAAAGAAACAAAAAGGAACGGTAGAAGACATGAACAGGGCAGACCGTGAGGCTTTGCAAGACGAAAGCCAGGCAGCTATCGATGCGATGGGAAGCGAATTGGAGGCGGTAGCGGAGGAGGGCGCGGGCATGGAAGCCATGGACGCCGAAACGCTTCTCAATGCGAAAGCGCAGACCCAGCTTCAGGAGTTGACGGAAGCGCTGCAAGCCGCCCAGACGAAGCAGGAAGAATATCTCACCATGGCGCAGCGGGTGCAGGCGGATTTTGAAAACTTCCGCCGCCGCAACCAAAACGTGCGCAAGGAAGCCTACGACGACGGCGCGCGCAACTTTGCCACCACCATGCTGCCTGTGCTGGACAATATGGAACGCGCCATCGAGGCGGCCAAAGAAACGGCGGATCCTTCCTTGAAGGAAGGCGTGGAAATGGTCTACCGTCAGTTTTGTGAAGTGTTTGAAAAGCATGGCATTACCTGCATTAACCGTTTGGGTGAGCCTTTTGATCCCAATTTGGAAAATGCGGTGATGCAGGGCGCGGCCGAGGACGGAGAGCCTGGAACTGTTTGCGAGGTTTTGCAAAAGGGCTATCAAATGGGCGCCAGCGTGCTTCGCCATGCCATGGTGAAGGTTGTGCCGGAGGCATAAAGCAAAAGGCAGGTCTGGGGCATAGGCCCCGACTAGGCACGGAGCTTGCGCAGCAAGCGAATGCCGTAGCCGCGACGGGGCAAAGCGCAGTGGAGCGGGCGATGTGAGGGAGGGGCAAAGCCCCGGGGCGGCCGAAACAGGTGGTAAGGGATCTTCCCTTTCTCCATAAATTATCAATTAGCAAAATAGCGTATGAACGCATCACTTGAGGAGGATAAACAGTATGGCTAAAATCATCGGTATCGACTTGGGTACTACCAATAGTTGCGTGGCTGTCATGGAAGGCGGCGAACCTGTTGTGATCCCTAACGCGGAGGGCGCGCGCACCACCCCGTCCGTGGTTGCTTTTACCAAGGATGGCGAGCGGCTGGTGGGCCAGATTGCCAAGCGGCAGGCCGTCACCAATCCCGACCGCACCGTGATCTCCATCAAGCGGGAAATGGGTACCGGTCACAAGGTCTCCATCGACAGCAAGGAATATACCCCCCAGGAAATCAGCGCCATGATCCTTCAAAAATTGAAGGCGGACGCAGAAGCCTATTTGGGCGAAACCGTGATGCAAGCGGTGATCACCGTTCCCGCCTATTTTAGCGACAGTCAACGCCAGGCCACCAAGGACGCGGGCCGGATCGCCGGACTGGAAGTGCTGCGCATCATCAATGAGCCTACCGCCGCCTCGCTGGCCTACGGCCTGGATAAGGAAGGCTCTCAGAAGATTTTGGTGTACGACCTGGGTGGCGGCACGTTCGACGTAAGCCTTTTGGAGATCGGCGACGGCGTGTTTGAAGTGCTGGCCACCAACGGCAACAACCGCTTGGGCGGCGACGATTTTGATGACCGTGTGATCAACTATATTGCCGATACCTTTAAGAAGGAAAACGGCATTGACCTGCGCCAGGATAAAATGGCCTACCAGCGCTTGAAGGAAGCGGCGGAAAAGGCGAAGATCGACCTGTCCGGCGTGATGACCGCCAACATCAACCTGCCCTTTATCACCAGCGACGCCAACGGCCCCAAGCACCTGGACATGACCCTGACCCGGGCGAAGTTTGACGAGCTTACCGCCGATCTGGTGGAAAAGACCATCGAACCCATGACCAAGGCTTTGAAGGACGCGGGCCTGACCGCGGATCAAATCGACAAGGTGATCCTGGTGGGCGGTTCCACCCGTATTCCCGCCGTGCAAACCGCGGTGCGCAAGATCACCAACAAGGACCCCTTCAAGGGCATCAACCCCGATGAGTGCGTGGCCGTGGGCGCGGCCATCCAGGCTGGCGTTTTGGGCGGAGAAGTGAAAGACGTGCTGCTTTTGGACGTGACGCCCCTATCCTTGGGCTTGGAGACGGAAGGCCACATTTTCACCCGCCTCATTGACCGAAACACCACCATTCCCACCACGAAATCCCAGGTCTTTTCCACCGCCGCCGACGGGCAAACCACCGTGGAAATCCACGTGCTCCAGGGCGAGCGCCCCATGGCTTATGACAATAAGACCTTGGGCCGCTTCCAGCTCACAGGCATTCCCGCCGCGCCCCGGGGCGTGCCGCAGATTGAGGTGACCTTTAACATCGACCGCAACGGCATCGTGAACGTGTCCGCCAAGGATAAGGGTACGGGCAACGAGCAGAAGATCACCATCACCGCCTCCACCAACCTGACCGAGGACGAGATCAACCAGCGCATCAAGGAAGCCGAGCAGTATGCCGAGGAAGACAAGAAGCGCAAGGAAGAAGTGGAGACCTTCAACCGTGCCGACACGCTCATTTATGAGATGGAGAAACAATTAAAGGATAACGGCGACAAGCTCAGCGCCGAGGACAAGGAAACCGTTCAAACCGAGATCGACGCCTTCAAAAAGACCCGGGAAGCTGGCGATGCCGAAGCGATCAAGGGCGCGATGGAAGCCTTCACCCAGAAGGTATACCAAGTCTTTGGCAAGCTCTACCAGCAGGAAGGCGGCGAAGGCGCGGCGCCTGATATGGGCGCGGAGCCTGTGGACAACGAAGACGGTACGGTCAACACGGATTACGATGTGAAGTAAGCGCTGAAACCATAGGCAGCGCAGGCCTCGGCAGGAACGGGGAAGCAGTTCCCAAACCCTGCCGGGGCTTTGCCCTGATCATTGGACGCTGACTTTATCCATGAAGTAGGTGAGCATTTGGCAAAACGTGACTATTACGAGGTGTTGGGGGTTCCCAAAACCGCCTCGGACGCGGAGATCAAAAGCGCATACCGCAAGAAGGCCAAGGAATGCCATCCTGATTTGCACCCCAATGACAAAGGCGCCGAGGAGCGGTTCAAAGAGCTCAACGAGGCCAATGAGGTCTTGAGCGACGCCGACAAGCGCGCGCGCTACGACCAATTCGGCTTTGACGGCCCCAACATGGGAGCCGGTCAAGGCGGCTTTGGCGGCTTTGATTTTAGCGGCTTTGGCGGCGCGGGCGGTATGGGCGGCTTTGACAGCATTTTCGATCAGATCTTTGGCGGGGGCATGGGAGGCGGCCAACGGCGGCAAGGCCCTCAACAGGGCAACGATCTGCGCTATGATATGACCGTCACCTTTGAGGAAGCGGCCTTTGGCTGCGAAAAATCCTTTGATTTTTACCGCAATGAAAACTGTGAGACCTGCGGCGGAAGCGGCGCGAAGGCCGGAACCCAGCCTCAAACCTGCCCTACCTGCAAAGGCTCGGGCCAGGTGCGTACGGGCGGCGGGTTCATGGTCACGGTGCGTACTTGCCCCAATTGCCGGGGCGAAGGCAAGATTGTCAAAGACAAGTGCGCGTCCTGCAATGGCACGGGGCACATCAAAAAGCGCCGTACCGCCACGGTGAAGATTCCCGCGGGCATCGATAACGGGCAGAGCATCGTGATGAACGGGCAAGGGGAGCCAGGGCTTCGGGGCGGCCCCAACGGAGATTTGTATATCCGCGTGACGGTACGGCCGCACAAGCTGTTCAAGCGGGAAGGAACGCATCTGCGCATGGAAATGCCCATTAGCATCACCCAGGCGGCTTTAGGCGCGGAGGTGGATGTGCCTACGCTGAAGGAGCCTGTGAAACACAGGATTCCGGAAGGGACCCAAAGCGGGGATGAGTTTCGCCTGAAAGGGTACGGCATCCCGGACCTGCGCACGGGCAACAAAGGGGACATCATCGTGCGGGTGCGGGTGGAGGTTCCCAAGCGGCTGAACGATAAGCAAAAGGAGCTCCTGCGCCAGCTGGAGGAAAGCATGAGCGGCAAGGAATACGAAGGCCGTAAGTCTTTTGCGGAAAAGATCAAGGATAAATTTTCATAACACAAAGGCATGGGCGGGCGGCTTTGGGCTGCCCGCTTTTTGAAAGGGCGGAGAGGCATGCAGTGGTGCGAAACGGTGGTGCACACCACCACGGAGGGCGCGGATATCGTCAGCGAGGTGTTGATTCGTTTGGGAGCCACAGGAACGGAGATCGTGGATCGGGCGGATGTGCCGGATCCCAACGAGCCTGGGGTGTATTGGGAATTGTACGACGCGAAAATGCTGGACGCCATGCCCGAGGATGTGTTGGTCAAAGGCTGGTTTGAAATGAATGAGCATGTGCATGACGTTTTGCATCGCGTGCAAGAACAACTCTCCATGCTCAAGCAGGCGGATGTAGGCATGGACCTGGGAACCCTGACCATGGAAAAAACGGACGTGGCGGACGCGGACTGGGCGGAGGTATGGAAGAAATACTACAAGCCCTTTCGCATCGGCAGCCACCTGGTGGTGAAGCCCACCTGGGAAGCCTATGAGCCCCAGGCAGGGGATGTCTTGATCGAGCTGGACCCGGGCATGGCCTTTGGCACAGGCACCCACGAGACCACGGGGATGTGCATGGAGCTTTTGGAAAAGCACCTGCAAAGCGGTATGCGCGTGATGGATGTGGGTACGGGAAGCGGCATATTGGCCATCGCGGCGGCGAAGCTGGGAGCAAAGCCCGTACTGGCGATTGATATCGATCCCGACGCGGTGAAGGTGGCCAAAGAAAATGTGGCGCTCAACGGCGTAGGGGAACCGGTGCGGGTGGTCTGCGGAGACCTGGTGAAGGGCGAAAGCATGGCTTGCGACTTGGCGGTAGCCAATATTGTGGCCGACGCCATCTGTATGCTGGCGGAGCCCCTGACCCGTCATCTTCAAAAGGGCGGGCTGCTCCTGTGCTCCGGCATCATCCGGGAGCGGGAAGCGGACGTGCTGGCCGCTGCCCAGAAGGCCGGATATACCCTAAAGGACCGCCTGATCAAGGGGGAATGGGTGGCCCTGTGCCTGGAGGCTAGGAGGTAAGCCATGCACCGTTTTTTTGTGGAAGAACCCATGGAGGGAACCCCGGGGGAGACTGTGACCCTACCTTCCGAGGAGAGCCTTCATGCCGCAAGGGTGCTTCGGCTGAAAGCCGGCGAAGAGGTTCAGGTGCTGGATGGAGAGCGGCTTTGCGCCGGAGCGCTTTTGCAAGTGAACGAGCGGGCTTCCACGGTGAAGATCCTGCGGTTGTTGGAGTCTCCGGAATCACAGGTGCAAGTTACCTTGTTTCAGGGCTTGCCCAAGGCGGATAAGCTGGAATGGATCGTGCAAAAAGCCACGGAATTGGGCGTTTGGGAGATTGCCCCTGTGGAGATGGAACGCAGCGTAGCCAAGGCGGATCAAGGGGAAAAGCAAGGGAAAAAGCGGGAGCGGCTCCAGCGCATTGCTTTGGAAGCCGCCAAGCAAAGCGGTCGTGCGCATGTTCCTGTGGTCAGGGAAACCCAAAGCCTTGCAGCTGCCTGCAAAGCGCTGGAAGCGGCGGCGCCCTACGACGCCATCTGGGTGGCTTGGGAAGAGGAGGCGGCCCTGCGCCTGGGTGAGGCAGCACGCCGCGCGGCGGGAAAGGCTCCTCTTCAGCGGGTCGCGGTGGTCATTGGGCCGGAGGGCGGGATGACCGAAGGGGAAGTGGAACGGCTGAAAGCCCTGGGCGCCACTCCCGTGACCCTGGGAAAGCGCATCCTGCGTACGGAAACGGCAGGGCTTTGCGCGCTAGCCGTCATTTGGGCGGCACTTTTGGAAATGTAATGCGAAGGAAGAATGTTATGCCCAAAACAGTGAGCTTTGTGACCCTTGGATGCAAGGTCAACCAATATGATTCCCAGGCCATGCTGGAACAGTTCGAGGCCTGTGGCTATAGGGCGGTCCCTCCCAGTGAGCGCGCGGATGTGTATGTCGTAAACACCTGCACGGTGACGGGCACAGGGGATCAAAAGAGCATGCAGCTTATGCGGCGGTATCAAAGGCTCAACCCCCATGCGGAATTGGTGGTGACGGGCTGCCTGGCCCAGCGCAAGGGGGAGGAGCTGCGGCAAACGGGTGCGCGGCTGATTTTGGGTACCCAATATCGCGGCCGCGTGGTGGAACTGTTGGCAAAAGCCATGGAAACCGGCCAGCAGATCGTGGCGGTGGAAGCCTTGGAAAGCGCGCCCTACGAGGCGCTGTCCATTCGCCGCCATGAAGGACATACCCGGGCGGTGATGAAAATTCAAGAGGGCTGCGACAATCACTGCACCTATTGCATCATCCCTTCTGTGCGGGGTGCGGTGCGTTCCCGGGGCCTGGAGAGCATAAGCCAAGAAGCGGCGGAATTGGCGCAGGCCGGCTTTCAGGAAATCGTACTGACAGGCATTCACTTAACGAGCTATGGCAAGGATTTGGAACAAAAGCCAGCACTGGCGGATGCCATTTTTCAGGTTTGCGCTCAGGAGGGGATCCGGCGGGTGCGCCTAGGCTCTCTGGAGCCCAGCGTGGTGAACGATGCGTTTGTCCGCGCCATCCAGGCCATGCCCAAATTGTGCCCCCAGTTTCATCTGGCGCTGCAAAGCGGCAGCGATGAGGTGCTTGCCCGCATGAAGCGCCGCTACAATACCGCCCAGTTTGAGGCGGCGGCTTTGCGGCTGAAAGCCGCCTATGCGGATGTGGCGTTGACCACGGATGTGATCGTGGGCTTCCCTGGGGAGACGGCGGAGGAGTTTGCGCAAACCCTTGCCTTTTGCCAAAAGGTGGGCTTTGCCAAGATCCATGTATTCCCCTACAGCCAACGGGAGGGGACCCCGGCCGCCGCCATGGCGGATCAGGTGCCCAAGGCGGAAAAGGATAAACGGGTCCGGGCGCTGATGAACCTGGGGGAGGAGCTGGCGCGCAAGTATCGGGAAAGCCAGCTGGGCAGCCTGCGGGAGGTGCTCTTGGAAAAGCGGCTTAGCCAGGGGGAAGCGGAAGGCTACACCCCCGAATACATTCCGGTGCTGGTTTCTGGCGGCCAGGTGGGGGAGATCGTGCCTGTGCGCCTGCATGCCCTGACCCAAGAAGGAATGTCCGGCGCGATTGTGGAATGATGTATACAGTTTGAACGCACCCAAGAAAGCGAGGGCTCCAAAGATGGCGGACTGTTTGTTTTGCAAGATCATCCAGGGAGAAATCCCGTCGAAAAAAGTGTATGAGGACGAGGACACCTACGCTTTTGAGGACATTCATCCCCAAGCGAAGGCACATGTGCTGGTGGTGAGCAAAACCCATACGCCGGACGTGGCGCACCACGCGGTTTTGACGGACAAGGAGCTGGCCGCCTGCCTACGCTCTTGCGCCAAGGTCGCCAAAATCTTGGGGATTGAGGAAAGCGGGTACCGCGTGGCCACCAACTGCGGGGAGAATGCCTGCCAAAGCGTTGAACACATTCATTTTCATGTATTGGGCGGCGAACAGCTGAGCAGCCGCATGGTGTAAGGCGACCGTCGAAAGGAAGAACGGAAGATGGAGCATAGGCAATGGATCAGCCGGTACCGTGATGAGTTGAAGGGCGTAGCCATCCTGTGGGTGGTGTTCTTTCACGCGCTGATCCAGTGCCCAGGGATCCTTTTGGATATTCAGAAAATCGGCTACGGGGGCGTGGATATCTTCTTTTTTCTGACGGGGTATGGTCTGTACCATTCCCTGCAAAAAGGGGGCGGCCTAGGCGGCTACTGGAAGCGGCGCATGGCCAGAATCCTTCCGGCTTATGGGCCGTTGATTCTCTGCTGGATCCTGGTGATGTTTCCCGGGTATGGGCTTAGCACCGTACCAATGATCCGCAGCGCCGTGGGAAACCTGCTCATGTGCGGCTACTGGTTTTCCGTTCCGAGGCTGTTCAATTGGTACGTCAGTGCGCTGGTGCTGTTTATCCTCCTGGCGCCGCTTTTTCACGGTTTGCTCTCCGGGGGCAAAAATCCTGCGGTCACAATCCTGGGCTTGCTCGTGGTGGCTGCTTTGGTGGGACTTAGCTGCGTGGGCATCGACCAATACATGGCCATTTCCCGTTTGCCGGTTTTCATTTTGGGCATGGCCTTTGCCATGGACTGGCGGCCGGCGGTTTCGCCTATGCTCAAGCGCCTATTGTACGCGCTAGCCTTTGGTTTGGGCCTGTTTTTGGTGTTGATCTGCCACCAGCGGTATCCGGAGTTGCTATTGACGTATGGAATGTATTGGCACCCCTTTGCCTTGATTACGCCAGGGCTTTGCGTGTTCCTAGCCTACCTTTTTCACAAAGCGGAAAAGGCGAGGGCGCTATTTGCGCCTGTGAGGTTGTTGGGAAAGTCTTCCTTTGAAATCTATTTGCTGAACATATGGATGGTGGAACTGGGCAAAAAATACGCCATACAGGGAGACTGGGCATGGGGGCTTCTCAGCTTGGGCTCCATCGCGCTGGGGATTGGCTATCACAGTGCAATCCAAGCGGGAGAAGGGATGCTAAGGCGACGAAGGGGCCTACATTCTCAGTAAAAGATAGGCTCGGCGTTTGCTGGGCTATTTTTGTGTCTCCACGCCTTGCAAAACAGTAGAAATACAATATCCAAATTGGAATCATTGCTTGACAGATGAAGCCATATCCAGTATAGTGATAACACCTGTTTAGGGATAAAAAAGGAGGTACGATTCCCATGAAAAAGCTGCTTTGCTTGATCCTGGCCACCGTTCTGGTTCTGTCCATCGGCGCTTCCGCCATGGCGGAAGGGTACAAAATCGCGATCCTGACCGGCACCACCTCTCAGGGCGAAGAAGAAATTCGCGCTGCTGAAAGAGAATTGAAGAATGATCCCGAGCATATCATCACCGATACGTATCCCGACAACTTCATGGCCGAGCAGGAGACCACCATCTCCAAGCTGGTCGCTTTCGCTTCCGATCCCGAAGTGAAGGCCATCATCATGTGCCAGGCGGTTCCCGGCGCGTCCCCCGCTTTCACCAAGATCCGTGAAATGGGCCGTGACGACATCCTGCTCATCGCGGGCGTGCCCCAGGAAACCCCTTCCGTCATCTCTGAGGCCGCCGACGTCGTGCTTTACGCCGATGAAGGATCCCAGGGCGACAGCATCATGGAAAAGTGCGCCGAGTGGGGCATTGATGTGTTCATTCATTATTCCTTCCCCCGTCATATGGCCATGGAGCCCATCGTGGCCCGTCATGACCGCCTTGTAGCCAACGCGGAAGCGCTGGGTATCGAGATGGTGGACGTGGTTGCCCCCGACCCCATGGGTGAAGGCGGCGGCGGCGCTGCTCAGCAGTTCATCCTGGAAGACGTTCCCGCTCAGGTGAAGAAATACGAAGGCAAGAAAGTTGCGTTCTTCTCCACCAACTGCGTGATGCAGGAGCCCCTGCAGACCGCCGTGCTGGCGCAGGAAAACGCGTACTATCCCCTGCCCTGCTGCCCCAGCCCCTATCACGGCTTCCCGGCCACCCTGTCTTTGAAACTGGAACTGGGCGGCGATAACACCGAAGCTCTGAAGGCCGTTGCTACGGCGCTGAACGAAAAGGGCGCGGCTGGCCGCTTCTCCACCTGGGGCACGCCTATCAACATGTCCATGATCGAGATCGGCGCGGCTTATGCCCGTGATTACATTGCCGGCAACATCACCGAGCGCAACGACAGCGCGCAGCTCCTGAAGATGTTCGAAGGCGCGTTCCCCGGCGCTCAGATCAAGAACTACACCGACGCGGAAGGCGTAACCTACGATAACTACTACACTATCCTGCTGCCGCAGGTCAACTTCAACGACTATCTCAACTAACGTTAATCGTTGAATGGATCCACGTTGAAAGACGGCTCGTCTTTGTAAGGCGAGCCGATCTTTCCGTAAGGAGGGACTCCCTTGACCCCGGAATACGTTCTTGAAATGAATCATATCTCCAAACATTATGGCGATAATACGGTATTATCGGACGTGACGCTGAAGGTTCGGCCCGGTGAAATCCATGCCTTGCTCGGTGAAAACGGCGCGGGCAAATCCACGTTGATGAACGTGCTTTTTGGGATGCCTGTCATTCACGCTACTGGCGGGTATGAGGGCGAGGTAAAAATGGCGGGGGAAGTGATCAAAATCGCTTCGCCCCATGACGCAATGGGAAAAGGCATTGGCATGGTTCACCAGGAATTTATGCTATTGCCAGGGTTTACCATTGCCGAAAACATTAAATTGAATCGTGAAATTACAAAGCCCAGCCTTGTTAGCAGGTTTCTGGGAAAAGATTTAGAGGTTCTGGATATGCCCGCCATGGCCCGTGATGCCCGCAAGGCGTTGGACGATGTGGGCATGAACATCGACGAATTTACCATGGTGGCGGGGCTTCCGGTGGGTTATATGCAATTTGTGGAAATTGCCCGGGAGATCGATAAAACCGGCATCAAGCTCTTGGTGTTTGACGAGCCCACCGCTGTTTTGGCGGAAAGTGAAGCGGAGCAACTCATTTCTGTGATGAAGAAAATCGCGCAAAGCGGTATTGCCATTATTTTTATCACCCATCGATTGGATGAGGTCATCGCTGCCTCCGACAATATTACCATTCTACGGGATGGGAAGTTGGCCGCTACCCGTGAAACGACCCAAACCACCATCAAGGAATTGGCGGAGCTCATGATTGGCCGTTCTGGGGAGGCCATGGTGAAGAGCGAGGCCCGAAAGACGCCTGTGAGCGGCAAGATCGCCATGCGCATTGAACACCTGCAGGTGGATATGCCTGGCGAGGACGTGGACGATGTTTCCCTGGAGGTTCGCGAGGGAGAGATCCTAGGCATCGGTGGCCTGGCAGGCCAAGGCAAAGTGGGCATTTCCAACGGCGTGATGGGCATGTATCACGCGGAGGGCAAAGTGACCCTGTTTGACCAGGAGCTGCCCTTGAACAACGCGGGCAACGCTTTGCGCGCGGGGCTTGCCATGGTGTCCGAGGACAGGCGGGGCGTGGGCCTTTTGCTGGATCAGTCCATTGAGGACAACATCGCCTTCAATGCCATTCAAATTCACAATGAATTTTTGAAAATGGGCTTGAAGGACACGCGGGCCATCCGCAAAATGGCGGACAAAATGGTGACGGATTTGGACATCCGTTGTACCTCACCCGCCCAGGCGGCAGGAACGCTCTCCGGCGGCAATCAGCAAAAGGTCTGCATTGCGAGGGCCTTGGTGCTGAACCCCAAATTCTTGTTTATTTCGGAACCGACCCGGGGCATTGACATCGGCGCCAAACGCCTGGTGTTGGCAACGCTGGTCAAATTGAACCGTGAATTGGGAATGACCATTGTGATGATTTCTTCTGAATTGATGGAATTGCGTTCGGTATGCGACCGCATTGCGATTATTTCGGAAGGCAAATTGGTGGATATTTTGCCTGTGGACGCGCCGGATGCGAATTTTGGCTTGGCGATGTCGGGCATCAAGCCGGAGAACGGAGGCGCTGCCCATGAGTAAATCGATTGTGACACGAGTCATTGCCATCGTCCTATGCGTGGTTGCGGTGGCCATGGTCATCAGCGGCCTTGTGGGCGTAAGCCAAAGGCAAGGGGAAGGTGCGGAGACCATTTTGACCCGGATGCGCACTCACGCGCTGCTCAATGCCACCAGCGAGGGCGCAGTGGAGTCTTTGGTAGCCGCCGCAAAAAAGGCTGCTATTGCTAAGGTGCGAGAGGCCGGCGGGACGATGGCTGAGGTGCGCGAGGCGTCCGCCAAAGCGGAAGAAGAGGCTCGCGCCAACGCGTCTACCGAACTGATTGATTATGAAGCCATTGATACCGCCGCGTTGGACGGCTCTATGCTTGCGCTGCGGGCCGCGATGGCGGATTATAGCGCCGAAGAGGTCCGGGCGTTGGACGCCTATGAGCAAGAAATGATGGCCAAAATGGGCGAGGCGCCCGTAGAAGTTCCCGTTCCCGTGGAGGAAGGGGCGGATGCGCCTCCCGCCGCCGATGCGGCCCTTGGAGACGGGGGAATGGATGGGTTGGATCTGGCCCAGCCGACGCAGCGGCAGGTGGACTTGTCTGGTTTCCAGCCCACGGAAGAGATGAACCGCTTGTATGCGGTGGTGGAAGAAAAAGTTGGCGCTGTGAATGAAGGCTTACGGGTGGTTTATCCGGAAATGGATGAGGAGACCCTGGAAAAGTTCAAGCCCATGATTCTTTTCACCGCGCACCAGACCATGGATAAGTATGAAAGCGAGTTTGACCGGTATGCGGCCAATGGCGGGCTGCAGGGGGTCAAGAGCGATGCGACCCTTGCCCAGTTGATTCGCTACGGCGACGATTTGGTGGTGTTGGGCTGCGTATTGCTTTTGCTAGCGCTTACGATGCTGTTTTATAAGGCCGTTTCCCGCACGCTGGGGCTTCCCCGGCTGATTATTGGCGGGTTCTTTATCGTGTTGTGCGTGCTGGCCATGCTCAATGATTTGTCCATTGCCACGCTGCTTTCCAACACCATTGTGCGTATGGGTATGAATAGCGTGATGGTTTTGGCCATGGTGCCGGCCATTCAATGTGGTATCAGCCTGAACTTGGGCTTGCCCCTGGGTATCATTGGCGGCCTTTTGGGCGGGCTATTGTGTATTGAGTATGGATTTTCCGGCTGGTGGGGATTTTTGTTTGCCATTGTGGTCGGCCTGATGATCTCCGCAGTGCTGGGATATTTGTACGGCTTGTTGTTAAACCGCTTAAAGGGAAGCGAAATGGCGGTTACGACCTATGTGGGTTATTCCATTGTGTCCCTCATGTGCATTGGCTGGCTGGTGTTTCCCTTTACGTCCTTGGTGCTGCGCTGGCCCTTGGGAACAGGCTTGCGAACCACGTTAAGCATGGCGCCATCCTATCGCTGGATTTTGAACGATTTTCTAGCCTTTGATATTGCCGGCATCAGGATTCCCACAGGGTTATTGCTGTTTATGGCGCTGTGCTGCTTCCTGGTTTGGCTGTTCACCCGCACCAAGACGGGTATCGCCATGCAGGCGGTGGGCAACAACCCTCGCTTTGCGGAGTCTACCGGCATCAATGTGAACAAAATGCGCATTATTGGCACCACCATTTCCACGATGCTGGGCGCGGTGGGCATCATTGTGTACTCGCAGAGCTATGGTTTCATGCAGCTTTATACCGCGCCAAGAGCCATGGGATTGTTGGCCGCCTCCGCCATTTTGATTGGCGGCGCCAGCACCACCCGCGCGCGCATTAGCAATGTGATTATCGGCTCCTTTCTTTTCCACGGGGTTTTGACATTGGGCATGCCGGTGGCAAACGCGTTGATCCCGGGCTCCACCATTGCCGAAACCATTCGCATCTTGGTAAGTAACGGCATTATTCTGTATGCCTTGACCACGACGGGAGGGAAATCGCGTGCATAAAGAGTGGAATTGGAAGAGCGTTTTGCAAAAGAACGCGGTTACGATCCTGTTTGTGGTGCTATGCTTGGTTTGCTTTATTTTTTCAGGACAGACCATGTCCTACCTGCTGATGGAGCTGTTTGGACGGCTGACGCGCAACCTGTTTATTGTGTTGGCGCTGATTATTCCCATTATCGCGGGCATGGGCATCAACTTTGCCATTACCATTGGCGCCATGGGCGCTCAAATCGCGATTTTGTGGGTGCTGGAGTGGCAGATTCCAGGAATCAACGGCTTTGTGCTGGCCGCGGTTATGACGCTGCCCATCGCCGCGATTTTCGGCTATTTTGTGGGAAAATTGCTCAACCGGATGAAGGGGCAAGAGATGATTGGCTCCATGATCTTGGGCTATTTTGCCAATGGTATTTATCAGCTTTTGTTCCTGTTCATCTTTGGCAACCTGATCCCCATGCACGCCCCCAATCTGGTGATCAAGGGTTCCACAGGCATTGCCAACACCTTGGACCTGAAACCCACCAAGATGATGTATGCGCTGGACAACCTTTGGAAGCTGAAGTTTGACATGGCGCTGTACATCGTGGCAGGGGCTGTGGTGCTGGTGTTGGTGGTGGGCTTCCTGCTCAAGAAGGTCTCGCTGAAGAAAATGCTGATTTGGATAGGCGCTGCCATTGCCTGTTGCGGTCTCTACCAAATTCCAGAGGTGCAAGAGTGGTTCTCCATGGTGTCGGTTCCCATGGTCACTTTCTTAGTGGTGGCGCTTTTGTGTCTGTTCAACGTAGGGATTATGAAAACCAGGCTGGGCCAGCAGTTCCGCGCGGTGGGGCAGAGCGGCACGGTGGCCAATGCCGCAGGCATCAACGTGGATCGCACACGCCTTATCGCCATCATCTTTTCCACGGTCTTGGCAGCCTGGGGTCAGCTGATTTTTGTGCAAAACATGGGTGCTTTGCAGACCTATGGCGCCCATGAACAGGTTGGTCTTTACGCTGGCGCGGCCATCTTGGTAGGCGGCGCGTCTATTGTACGGGCCACCAACGGCCAGGCCATTCTGGGCTGCATTTTGTTCCACATGCTGTTTATTATGGCTCCCCTGGCGGCCAAGAATGTCTTTGGTGATGCGGCCATTGGCGAGTATTTCCGCGTGTTCATCAGCTACGGCGTGATTGCGCTGGCCCTGGTGCTCCACGCTTGGAAAGCCGTTACGAAGCGCAAGCGTCAGGCGGTGGAGATCAAAGAGGAAAGCCAACCGCAAGAGTAAGTGTTTTGGAGAGAAACCAGCCGCTTGGATATGTTGATCACTCCATAGGAGTTTTTCGGCCATCCAAGCGGCTTGTTTATATCTTGACGTTTTGGAAAGATTAGGGTATTCTGTCTTATAGGGAAGGATCATTCTGCATCGAAACCGAGGGGGAAAAATATGAAGGCTAAATATATGGGAATCATTCTGCTTGTTCTTTTGTGCGCATGCATGCCATTGGTTTCTTTTGCGGCAGATGTACAAACCACCATCAAACCGCAAAAGGACGTCCTCTATGTCCATGTGGGAAAGTCAACGAACCTCCGCCTGCAGGTCTCGCCCCGGGCCGCTCGTGCCAAAGGCGTGATCTTTCAAAGCGACAACGAAAGCGTGGCCACCGTAACGTCTCGCGGCAAGGTGACCGGCGTGAGCATGGGAAGCTGCAATGTGACTGTGACCAGCAAGTATGACGAAAGCGTTAGCATCAAGGTGCCGGTGAACGTGATTGTTCCCGCCAAAAAAGTAACGCTGACCGTAGACAATCCCGTCATTCGTGTTGGCGAAACGGTCGCTACGCTGCACGCTGCTTTTGAGCCGGTGGACACATCTGTCCAAGAGGTGACCTATAAGTCTACCAATTCGCATATCGCTACGGTGGACGAGGAAGGCGTTGTGACGGGCATCAAGCCGGGCAAAGTCGCCATCGTGGCCACTGCCATTGACGGCGGCAAGGCGCGCGCGAAGATCAACTTGACCGTTGTTCAGCCTGTTGCCGGAGTCAGTTTCAAAACGCCTCATGTGCGCGTAGGCGTCAATTATCGCGGTTCCTTTACGGCCGCTTTGGAACCCAAGAACGCCAGCAATAAAAATATGACTTGGGTATCCAGCGATCCCAGCGTTGCCGTGGTCACCGGCAGCACGAACAGAATGCGCATCCAAGGGAAAAAATGGGGACAGTGCACCATTACGGGCACCACGGAAGACGGCGGCTTTGAAGTGACGATTGTAGCGGATATCGGCAGTTTGCGGCGGGCGATTAAACCCACGCAGGTGGTGATTCGGGATGGCCAGCCGCGCCTGACCTTCCGCAACGACAGCAACATGAACATCACGCAAATCCGCTATTTGATCCGTGGCTTTGATGTGGACGGAGAACCGATTCAGATGAGCCGCAAGCAGGACTGGCTGGCCGGCACGTATGATGTTCCCCTGAGCCAGGGGCAGTCCACCCAGCATGGCCGTTTCCATTTCATTAACCAGATCCCCTATTATGGGTTGTACAGGTATGAAGTGGCGATCACTGGCTGGAGCACCGATACGGGATACTACAACTCGCAAGGGCAGCTCTGCTATGATTATAATAATTCGCAGCAGAACTACGAGTGGATCAGCAGTTACCAGTAAAAAGGCATGGCAAAAACCCGCTTCGGCTTTCCGAAGCGGTTCAGCTTGCTGAAAAGGCCCGTTTTATGAGTTTTTTTCACAACTGCCTGTGACCGCGTGCAACACGGTCACATAAAGGGTTCAGGGCAAAGCCCTGAGCAGGGTTTTAGGGGCGGCAGCCCCTAAACGTACTTTGTCAACAGCCAAAAACCCGCTTCGGAGAGCCGAAGCGGGTTTTTGGCTGATTCCCATGCCCATCAGCCTAGCGCTAAAGCGTGGGATTGAAGATGATGCTTGCTCATGCGATCAATGATGGCATGCATTTCGGCCCAGTGGGATTCCATTTTCGCCACCAGTTTGAACTGGGTCCGGCAGCGATCCAAATTTTGTTCCGGATAGTGAATATGGAAGTAGGTATCTCCCGCCAGATAATCGGCGAGGAAACGCACGCCGCATTCCAGCGTCATGAGCTTTGCGCCCATGGGCAGTGTGGCGATTTCCGTGGGAGTCAGACGATCCCCGCAAGCGCCTAAAAAACCCTCTACATAGGCCTCGTACAAGGGGAGGGAGAGGGTGACTTTGGAAAGATCCTTTTCATCTTCCGCGGCAGTGGAGGCCCCAAAGCGGATGGAATCGCCAAAATCATTGGCGACCAACCCAGGCATGACCGTGTCCAGATCGATCACACAGAGCGCCTTGCGAGTTTGGGCGTCCAGCATCACGTTATTCAATTTGGTATCGTTGTGGGTTACCCGCAGGGGCAGTTCCCCTCGGGCCAGCAATGCCATGAGGGCGCCGGCCTCTTTTTCGCGGGCCAAGGCAAAGAGAACTTCTTTTTCTACTTCCGCGAGGCGGCCTTTTTGATTTGCCTGAATGGACTGGTGAAAGGCTGCATAGCGATTGGGTGTGTCATGAAAGCGGGGGATCGTTTCGCAAAGGGTTCCTGCAGGGAAGTCCGCCAGCAGGTTTTGGAAGGCGCCGAAGGCTACGGCGCTTTCGTAAAAATCCGCCGCGCTTTCCGCTCTTTGCAGGCATAGGCTGTCTGTAATAAAGTCATAGACACGCCAATATTCGCCCGCTTCGTCCAAGTGGTAGCAAGCGCCCTTATGGGTGGGGATCAAGGTTAAGACATGCCGAGGATCAGCATCCTTTTGCGCCAGATGGGTGGTAACCGCCGAGATGTTGGCCATGAGCTTGGGGACATCGCGAAACACATGGCGGTTAATCTTTTGCAGAATATAGGAGTGATTCTGATCCGTATTGACCAAATAGGTTTCGTTAATGTGGCCGAAGCCATACCGTTCGCAGGAAACCGGATTGCCTTGCAAACCAAAAGCAAAAATCGGCGTTTCCATCGTATTTCCCCCTTATGGACTTACATTCTCCTGAAAGCATGATAATCATTCCCTCCTCAAATGGCTACGGAAAAATGATGTCAAAATTCGTAGTATCTTCCGCAAACGGAAGATTTCTGCTATACTAAAGAGGGCGTTTGGTCCCATATCGTCACACAGGAGGGCAAGCATGCTCAATTCCAGGGATTATCAAAGGTTGAGCCGGCTTTTGAACGCGCTGCATCAGTGTATGGATATCAAATTCGGCTTGATGGACCAGGAAGCGAAGGAGGTCTACACTCCTAGCTTTCAGACCGCGTTCTGCCGCGCGATTGCCAATACGCAAGGCGGCTACCAGCGCTGTGTGCAATGCGATCAGCAGGCTTTGCGGGATATTCAGCGCACCCAAAAGAAAAAGCAATACTATTGCCATGCGGGCCTAATCGAGGTGGCGTTGCCCGTGACGGAAAACGGTCAAACCATTGCTACGATCCTTTTTGGGCAAATGCTGGATGATTCTCCCAGAGAAGAGCAATGGAAGCGCGTGTCCAAAGCGTGTTCCTGGTATCCGCATATGGAAGAGCTATACCAGCCTTTTTTGCGGCTCAAGCGCATTTCCGCCCAGCAGATCAGTGCCTGTACGGATATTGTGCATGCCTGCGTAAGCGAGGTACGGCTTTCGGGGATTGTCGCGGCTTCGGAGCAGGACGATATGCACCGGCTGACGAACTACCTGGACACCCACTATGATGGGAAAGTCACGGTGGAGGATGTCTGCAAGGAGCTTTCCCTTGGAAAAACCAGGTTGTATCAGCTCTGCAAACAAAGGCAGGGGAAAACCATCGTGCAGCTGCTGAACGAACGCCGTGTGGAGGCAGCCAAAGAGCTATTGCTGACCACCAACCAATCGATCCAGTTTATTGCGGAAACCGTGGGGGTTCCTGATTTCAACTATTTTACCAAGGTATTCAAACACTATGCGCGGGTGACGCCTAGCGAATTTCGAAAAGAAAACGGATAGAAAAACCAGCGTATGCATATACATGAAACAGCATTGCGGAAGGATGAGGATAAGCATGGAAGTGAAGGAACAGGGGCGTTTTGACCACGAATGCTGCAAGCCTTTCTTTTTCAAAGGAAAGGAACAAGGGATTCTTTTGATCCACGGCTTTACGGGCTGCGTGGCGCATATGCGGCCCTTGGGCGATGCGCTTAGGGAGAAGGGCTATACGGTCAAGGGGATCAATTTGCCCGGCCATGCTTTGGATGAGGCCGCCATGGCGCAGACGGACTGGAGCCAGTGGCTGCAGGCGGCTAAGGAGGCCGCGCTGGAGTTGATCCAGGCCTGCCGGACCGTGACGGTATGCGGCCTGTCCATGGGCGGGGTGCTTTCGCTATTGGTGGCCGAACAAATGAAGGTGCATGGCTGTGTAACCATTTCCGCCCCCATGGCTACCAGGAGCAAGCTCATTGCGCTTGCGAATGTTGCTGCTCCGTTGCATCCCAGCTCCCTTTGGCGGCATCAGGCGGAACGGCATGCGGGTTTGGATCCCCAGTATGATTATGGCTATGCCGGTTTTCCCACCCGCTCCGCCGGAGACCTGAACCATCTGATTCATTTGGCGCGGCGGAATTTGTTCAATATCACCTGCCCTATTCTTTGCGTACAAAGCGAAGCGGACCGCACCATCTGGAAGGGGAGCGCGGATTTTATCCTTCAAAATGTGGGCTCCGAGGACCGGCAAAAACTTTGGTTGACAGGCGTTCCTCATGTTTGTACCATCTCCAAAGAGCTGCCCGCCATTGTGAGTGCCGTGGATGGACTTTTGCGGCGGGTGGAAGAACAAGAAAACGTGGAAACGAAAGGTTGACAGGCATCCATTCCTTAGATATACTGTCGATGTATCACAAGTGGGATTGAGTTTCTTAACTGTCGTGAAATCAAAAGAATTTTGTATGCGAAAAAGTGGTTTTCGTTTGAATTGCACGCAAGAAAGAGTGATGGACACATGAAACGCGTTTTGATCGTTGATGACGGAGCCTTTATGAGGACGCTGATCAAGAACATGCTTTCGAAAAATGGGTATGAAATTGTTGGGGAAGCGGAAGATGGCGTTCAGGGTGTTGAAAAATATGAACAGCTCAAGCCGGATTTGGTCACTATGGATATCACGATGCCCAACATGAATGGAATTGACGCGCTCAAAGCCATCATGGCCAAAGATCCGGAGGCGACGGTGGTGATGGTTTCCGCTATGGGGCAGGAAGTCTATGTGAAAGAAGCCATTCGTTCCGGCGCCAAGAGTTTTGTGGTGAAACCCTTTGACGAGACAACACTGATGTCCGTCATTGAAGGGTTTTGATTTTTCTGCTTGGCTTTGCATCATTGATCAGTAAGGATAAAACGTTATGATTAGAATTTCTCAAATCGACTTGAATGAGTTGAACGCCTTTGTCAAGGCCAATTACGGAATTGATCTAGCCAATAAAAAGACCTTTGTGGAATTGCGCGTACAAAAAAGCATGACGGAATATGGATATACGGACTTTCAAGAATTTTTTTCTTTTATCTGTTCCGATGTAACTGGAACCGCGCTGGCGGACTTTATTAGCAGCCTGACGGTGAATTATACCCTGTTTAACCGGGAAGCCGTTCATTTCGATTTTCTGACTTCCAAGGTTTTGCCGGATTTGTGTATCCGCGAGCAAGACAAAAAGGAATTGAACATTTGGAGCGCGGGGTGCGCAACGGGAGAAGAGCCCTACACCCTGGCCATGATTTTGTCTGATTATTTTAACATTCAAAAGGGGCTTTGGGATACCAAGATTCTGGCAACGGATATTTCCACCATTGCGCTGAAAAAAGCCCAACAAGCGGAATATCCTGCCGAGAGCATTCGGGACCTGAACCCCAACTGGGTGAAGCGCTATTTTGTGCAAGATCCCGACGATCCGGAAATTGTCTACATCGCGCCGGTGATTCGAAACGAGATCATTTTCCGCAAGCACAACCTCGTGGGCGCGCCTTTCCAGTTCAAGAAAAAGTTTCACTTTATCTTTTGCCGAAACGTCATGATCTATTTTGACGAGCGCACCAAAAAGCTGCTGATCAACCGCATGTATGAGGTGCTGGAGGACGGCGGATACCTGTTTATCGGCATGTCGGAGACCATTGAAAAGGATTGGTCGGACTTTGTCTATATTCAACCCTCGGTGTACCGGAAGGAATTGAAAAAATGAAAAAAGTCAGCGTAGTCATTTTGGATGATTCCTTGTTCGTGCGCGAGGCCATGCAGCAGGAACTGGAGCGGGACGTCAATATCAAGGTGGTTGGCAAGGCTTGCGATGCCTACGAGGCGCGGGATATGATTGTGGAATACATGCCGGATATGTTGATCGTAGATGTGAATTTGGGCAAGATCAGCGGTACGGAGTTTGTGCGGATGCTGCTGCCGCAGTATTATCTGCCTGTGATTATGATCAGCTCTGATCCTTCGCAAAAGGAAATCGCGCTTTCCATTCACGCGGTGGATTTCATTTGCAAGCCCTTAAAGGGTGACAGCCAGGAGATCGACGCTTTTTACAAAAATGTGATCGCGTCCATTAAGTCGGTGGCTAATGGGGATAGCACACAGCTGCCCATAAAGCCCCTGATGACGACGGCGATTGCCATCGGAGCCTCAACAGGAGGCGCCGAAGCCATTGAAAGCCTGCTGAAGGATTTGCCTTCCATGATGCCGCCCCTGGTGGTGGTGCAGCACATGCCCGCTAATTTTACCAAATCCTTTGCCGAGCGGGTGAACCAGCACTGCGCTTTGTCCGTGAAGGAAGCTGAGGATGGGGATGTTTTGATTCCAGGGCAAGCGTATATCGCGCCGGGGGGGCAGGATACGCTCATCAAGGGCAGGGCAGGGCGCTACTACCTTTCGGTGCAGCCGCCCGTCAACCCCAAAAAGCCCACGCCCAACATCGACGTTATGTTCCATTCCGTGGCGGAGACCTATGGCGCCAACGCCATCGGCGTGTTGTTGACCGGCATGGGGAAGGATGGCGCGCAAGGGCTACAGGCCATGCATGACAAGGGAGCGGTCACTTTCGGCCAAGACGAGGAATCCTGCGTGGTTTATGGCATGCCACGGGTAGCCTATGAAATGGGTGCGGTGGATTATCAATGCGCCCCCAAGGAAATTGGGAAAAAGTGCGTTGAAATGGTAAAAGCATTCAAAAAGACTGGGGAGCGGGCGGTTGAGAGCAAACGGTAAAAGCAAAAGCACGGCCATCAAAGCCGTGTTTTTTGTTATCCCAAAGCGCTGCTTACAGCCTGATTTCAATGGGATGCTGCGCCATAATGCTTTCGGGCGTAACCGCACAATCCAGGGCGAGAATCCGGACCCCCGCGTTTTGAGCCTTTCGCAAAGCGGCTCCGAAGGCGGGGTGGGTTTGGTCATTGGGGGAAAAAGAACGAATCCGCTCCATTTGAATGATGAACACGATCATGGCGTCATAACCGGCCTGCACGCAATGGCAGAGCTCCTCCAGGTGTTTGACGCCACGCTCTGTGGGGGCATCGGGAAAAAGGGCTATCCCTTCGCTTTCCAGCGTGACGCCCTTGACCTCCACGTACATCTTTCGGGTTTGCGTTTCCAGGTAAAAATCAAAGCGGGACGAACCGTACGTGCTTTCGGCCTTGACCAGCGCAAGGCCAGGGATCCCACCGGCAATCGCCCATTCCGCAAAGACTTTGTTGGGAATTTGGCTGTCCATGTTGATCAATCGGCTTCCCTTTTGTACGGCGATCAAATCGTAGGCGGTGGAACGGTGGGGGTTGTCCGCTTTTTGCACATAGACAGATGCCCCGGGAATCAATAATTCCTTGCAGCGGCCAGTGTTTTTGACGTGGCAGATTTCGGGCCTTCCTTCAATCTCGCAATGGGCGATGAACCGGTTGGGGCGGGAAAGAAACAGGGCGGGGCAGATGTTGGGATACGTCATGCGGCCGCACGCTTGCTTTTGAAAAACGGGGGAAGCAGCTCCTTGGCGTAGATCATGACAGCGCCGCTGGAAAAGAAAAAGATAAGGTTGACCAGGTTGTTTTCAACAAACACATAGGGCTCCAGCATACAGTTCAACAGCAACACACAAGGGAGAACCACCAGTGCTTTCATGGGAAGCGGCGCCTCTTCTTTTCCCAAAAAGAAGAGGCGAAAGGACTGAACGGCTAAGATGACCACAAAGACGATGACGAGAAGGAGCCCCGGCAATCCTGTGATCAACAGCACTTGAAGGAATAAGTTGTGCATGTGATTCGCTTGCGCGATTTTGTCTTTGCCGGACTGGGCCAGCAAAATTTCGTTTGGCAATTTCATAAAATCTTCCCGCGCGGTGCCAATCCACAAGGTTTGCGGCCTGGCCTCAAGCACGGGGATGACAGTTTGATAAATAGCTGTGCGGCCTGTGAGGGTGGCGATATCGGCCATTATTGGGCGCTCGGAAAGGGGTTTAATGCTTCTGGTTTGCGCTTTGATTTCTTTTTTGGCTTTTTTTTCTGGAAGTTCTTCTGAAATCTGAGAAATGACCGCTGCTTTTCGCGCCGCAATATGGGCATTCATCAGTTGCGTAATCAAAGAAAAACCGCCAAAGAGAAGTGCCGCCACGGTCAGCCATATACCGATGCTAGAGAGCCACCCAATCCATTTGGAAGAACGGGAAAGCCGCTTGTGCAAAAGCAGGAAAGCAAACGCGCCTGCGCATAGGCTGGTAAGAATGTAGATCGTTCGGCTCCCAGTCAGCGCAATCGCCAGGTAAAAGCCAAGCAGGCCAAGGAGATAAGGAATCCACAGGCTTTTTTTCTTCGTTTGCATGGCTAAATAGAAAAGCATGCATAAGCCAATCAAAAAGAACGTGGCGGCCATGTTGGGGTGAATGTGAAACAGCGTAAGCCGGGATGCACTGTTGCCGCCTAGGGTCAATCCGGTAAAAGGGCTTACAAAAGCCTGGCCTGTGTAGGTGGCAATGACACCGATCCAAGCCAATGCCCCCAGGGTAATCGCAAAGATGTGCAAAAACAGGGAAAGGAACCTTTTGCGCTTGTCCTGCGAAAGCATGGCAGGCGTTTGATAGAAAACCACACTGGCCAGCACCAACCCAAGGCAGAGGGTGGCGCCGTTATTGTCCAGCAAGTAGTAGTTGCCATTCAGCACACAGGTGCAACCATACCAAAGGCAAAAGGCGCATAGGATCACCGTATCCCATGTGAATTTTCCTTGGGAACGAAACAGAAATACCGAAGTGAGCGCAATGGTCAAGGGATTGATCAGCACAAATCCGATTTTATAATCGTGTATGGGAGAAAAAAGAAAGAAAAGATAAAGCGCCAAAATCAACAAAACGGCGCCAAGATGGAAAAACGTCCAAGTCTGGTCCCTTCGCTCGACGGACAAAGCCTTGATGTTCATTCATACACCCCTTTATCTTGGTAGCCTCTGTATTATACCACAGGGAAGCAAGGAGAGGGAAGGCAATCAAAAAACAGGAAGGGGTTGCCAGACGCGCCAAAACCCTTCCTGCATGAGGGGCGAGCTCCCTTATTCGCCTACTTTGATGACGCCTTTTTTCAGAATGATATTGGCATAAGTGGCCGATTCTCCGCTCATCACCACCGCAAAGCTCTGCGCCTTCACGCGGTCATAGAAGGCAAAGCGCTCCACCTCTTCAAAGCAGGCGGCTCCGCGCTGATCGTATGCGGCTACGATTTTTTTGTATTCGTCCCAAATGGGCGTTTTGGTGGTATCCCCGGGAACGACTTGCATGAGCGCGACAGGGTTTTGAGAATAGGTATCCAAAGGAAACACTTTCAAAATGGCGTCCAAAATTTCGGGAATGCCGTGGCCGTCCATCCGGACGACGGTCTTCGCGCAGGTGTGGCCAGGAAAGTTTGCGTCCCCTAAGGTGATCTCATCGCCATGCCCCATTTCGGCGAGGATTTTGAGGAGCTCCGGGGGTAGGATGTGTGGGATTCCTTTCAGCATAAATGGTTCCTCCTCTTCATTCTTTGGGGCGGATGGCTCCCAGGTATTGCCCTGGGGTCATGCCCTTATACTTGCGAAAGGTGCGGATGAAGTAATTCACATCGGAATACCCCATGTCCATAGCGATTTCCGTCACATTTTTTTCGGTGGAGGCCATTTCATAGCAGGCCATTTCCACACGATAGTAACTCACATAGTCCATGGGGCTGCGATGGGTGGCTTGTTTGAAAAAACGGCAGAAGTATTTGGGCGTCATGCCGGTAGTGGAGGACAAATGGGCCAGGGTCAAGGGATGCATGTACTCGCTTTCAATGATCTCAAACACCTTTTTCAATTTGAGGGTCTTTTTCGCTTCGCGGCCCTGGGAGGCGGCTTGCCGCTTGTAAGCGGCAAATTTATAGACTTCGCCCACAAAATGGAACAAACACCCCAGCGTGATCAGCGAATACCCCTCGGCGGTGGTCCTGAGCGCGTCAAACATGGGGGGAAGGGTATGGCGGGTCACCTTGTGGCCGGCGGAGAAGTGCGGTGTGACCACGATATGCCCATGCAAAATGTCACCAATGCACTGTTTGCAGTGATCATTGCTTTTGAGCAAAAGGCGCATATCAAACACAACGCATTCATAGACGCAATCGTTGGGCATGCCGCCGTGGAGGAGGCCCGCTCCTATAAAAGCAAAGTCGCCCGCCAAGAGAACGTGCTGCTCTTCGTCGATGGACAGGGTGAAAGTTCCTTTCAGCACATGGAGAATTTCGAACTCTTCATGCCAATGGTAGGGCATTTCATAGTGGGAATGGCGTTCGTCCACATAGTGGTAATCCAGGGGGAAATCCAAGGACCCGCGCTGTTTGGACTCATGGTATAAAACCGAAGGCAATCGGCCGACCTCCCTTTTTAAAAAGGTGAAGATTGTACTATTTTATGCCATAATAACATAAGCGCGGCATAGTTGACAAGCGTTGGGAAGAATTATATGATTAAAGAAAGTTACGAGGTCAATAGACAAAGGAGGAGAAGCAATATGATGTATCCTAAAATTGGCATTCGCCCCACCATTGACGGCCGCTGGGGCGGCGTGCGTGAATCGTTGGAAGAGCAAACCATGAACATGGCCAAAGCCGCCAAAACTTTGATCGAAACCCTCCATTATCCAGACGGCGCCCCCGTACAGGCGGTGATTTCTCCTTGCACCATTGGCAGCGGAGTGGAAGCGGCCAAATGTGAAGAGTTTTTCTCTACCCAAAACGTGGTGGCCACGCTTACCGTTACGCCTTGCTGGTGCTACGGCATGGAAACCATGGACATGAACCCCCTGACCGTGAAGGCCGTGTGGGGCTTCAACGGAACCGAGCGCCCGGGCGCGGTCTATTTGGCGGCGGTGTTGGCGGCCCATGCCCAAAAGGGCTTGCCCGCTTTCTCCATCTATGGCCATGATGTGCAGGATAAGGGAGACAAAAGCATCCCTGCCGATGTGACCGAAAAGATCTTGCGCTTTGCCAAGTGCGCCGTGGCCGTTGGCTGGATGCGCAACAAGGCCTATGTGAACCTGGGCGGCGTGTCTATGGGCATTATGGGCTCCTATTGCGATCCGCAGATGTTCCAGAAGTTCTTCGGCATCCGCGCCGAATGGGTGGATATGACCGAAATCCTTCGCCGGATCCACCTGGGCATTTATGATCCGCAGGAATATGACCGTGCGCTTGCCTGGACAAAGAAGAACTGCAAAGAGGGCTTTGACACCAACGCTGGTAAAGACCTGCCGGAAATCATCCAAAAGTCCAAGGTCATTCCCGCGGACAAGGATTTTGAGTTTGTGGTGAAGATGACTCTCGTGATGCGCGATATCCTCCTGGGCAATCCCAAGCTGGCGGAGCTGGGCTGGCACGAGGAAGCCTTGGGCAAGAATGCCGTGGCAGGCGGGTTCCAGGGGCAGCGCAACTGGACGGACTGGCTCCCCAATGCGGACTTTACGGAGTCTGTTTTGGCGTCCACCTTTGACTGGAACGGCACCAAGGTGCCCATTCCCTTCGCCACGGAAAACGATACCTTAAACGGCGTTTCCATGATGCTGGGCACCCTGATCACCAACACTGCGCCCTGCTTCCACGACGTTCGCACCTACTGGAGCCCCGAGGCTGTGGAGCGCGTGACGGGCAAAAAGGTCACTGGCAAAGCCAAGGATGGCTTTATCCACCTCATCAATAGCGGCGCCACTGCCATGGACTGCACCGGCGCGGCCAAGGACGAAAAGGGCAACGGCGTGATGAAGCCCTTCTGGGAGATGAAGGACGCGGACGTGCAGGCTTGCCTGGATGCCACCGACTGGTGCCGGGCCAACTATGAATACTTCCGCGGCGGCGGATTCAGCAGCCACTTCAAGACCCAGGCGGAAATGCCCGTGACCATGCTGCGTGCGAACATCGTGGAGGGCGTGGGCCTGGTGATGCAGATTGCTGAGGGTGAAACCGTGACCCTTGCCGACGACGTTCATGACACCCTGGACAAGCGCACGGACCGCACCTGGCCCACCACCTGGTTCGCGCCCCGTCTCACCGGAGAAGGCGCTTTTGCGGATGTGTACTCCGTGATGGCCAACTGGGGCGCCAACCACGGCGTGACGGTATACGGACATGTGGGCGCGGAACTGCTGACGCTGTGCTCCATGCTGCGGATTCCCGTGGCCATGCACAATGTTCCCGCGGAGAAGGTGTACCGGCCTCACAGCTGGGCGGCCTTTGGAACGCAGGATTTGCAAGCGGCGGACTACGCGGCCTGCAAGCATTATGGCCCCTTGCATGGTTGAGTAAAACTCACAGCCGTCGGCATGCGCGCCGGCGGCTGTTTTTATGAAAAAGGAGACGTTGCCATGGAAAAATATGTGTTGGCCATTGATATCGGGGCCAGCAGCGGCCGTCATATTTTGGGCAGCCTGCAGGGCGGCCAATTGCAAATTGAGGAAGTGTACCGTTTTTCCAATGGCATGAAGGAGAAAAACGGCCACTTATGCTGGGATGGGGAGGCGCTTTTTTCCCATGTTCTGGCGGGGCTGAAGGCCTGCGCAAAGCAGGGGAAAATTCCCGTTTCCGTGGGCATCGATACCTGGGGCGTGGACTTTGCGCTGCTGGACGAGCAGGACCGGCTGCTGGGGGATTTGGTGGCCTACCGCGACAGCCGTACCCAAGGCATGGACACAAAGCTGGAAGAGCGGATGCCCTTTGTGGAACTCTATGCGCATACGGGGATTGCCAAGCAACCCTACAATTCCATTTATCAGTTGATGGCTGCCTTTGCGGAGAATCCGGATTATGCGAAGCAGGCCAAGACCATGCTGTTTATGCCATGCTATTTGAGCTTTCTGTTGACCGGAGTCAAGAAAAATGAGTACACCATCGCTTCCACCAGTGGGCTATTGAACGCGGAAAAACGCGCATGGGATGAGGAAGTGATTGCGGCGGCGGGATTGCCCAAGCAATTGTTTGCGGAACAACCCGTGACCTCGGCAACGGTGCTGGGAGGATTGAGAAAGGAATGGATCAAAGAGCTGGGGTTTGACACCCAGGTGGTTCTGCCTGCCTGCCATGATACCGCCAGCGCCTTCATGGCCATACCCAACAAGAGCGATGAAACGGTGTATCTGTCTAGCGGTACCTGGAGCCTGCTGGGAATTGAAAGCGATATCCCCCTGACCTCCGTAGACAGCCTGGAAGCGGGCTTTACCAACGAGGGCGGCGGCAATGGAAAGATCCGCTTTTTGCAAAACATCATGGGCTTGTGGATCTTGCAAGAGGTGCGCCGTGAGTGGAAGGACGCGTTCTCCTTTGCGGAAATGGCCAGCATGGCGGAAAGGGGGGCGGCCTATTCCGGCCTGATTGACCCCATGGAGGACCGATTCATGGCGCCGGCCAGCATGATTCAAGAAATAGAGGCCGCCCTTGAGGAGGCGGGCCAGCCAAAGCCTGCCAATACAGAGGAACTGCTTTATTGCATCCATCACAGCCTGGCCCATTGTTACGCGAAGGGAATTGTGCGGCTGGAAAGCCTGACCCGCAAAAAATTTACGGCCATCCAGATTTTTGGCGGCGGTTGCCAGAACAAGACCCTGAACCGTTTGACCCAGGAGACTTCGGGGTTGCCGGTGCATACGGGGCCGGTGGAGGCCACGGCCATGGGCAATCTGATGATGCAATGTAAGGTTCTGTGAGGCGAGGGTTCTAAAATGGACGAAAGAGTACGTTGCCCCTGGGCCTATGAGCATCCGGAGTATCTGCCGTATCACGACCAGGAGTGGGGGAGGCCGGTGCATGAGGATCGGTTGCTGTTTGAATTTTTAACCCTTTCTTGCACCCAGGCAGGACTCAACTGGATCACCATGCTGCGCAAACGGGAAAACTACCGCAAGGCATTTGATGATTTTGAGCCGGAAAGCATTGCCCTTTACGGCGACGCAAAAGTGGATGCCCTTTTGCAAAATGAAGGGATCATTCGCAACCGGCAAAAAATTCGCGCTGTGATCAATAATGCAAAGGCTTTCTTGCAGATCCGTGAAGAGTTTGGCTCCTTTGACGCCTATCTGTGGCGCTTTGTGAACGGCGCACCCATTGACGATTGGCATCAGCGCACGGAGGATGTGCCCGTGCGCACCGAGCTTTCCGACACCATCAGCGCGGATTTGAAAAAGCGAGGTTTTTCCTTTGTGGGAACCACGGTGGTCTGCGCCTATATGCATACGGTAGGGCTCATGAACGGCCATGCAAAGGATTGCTTTTGCCGAAGGGAAAACCGGGAATCGTGACAAAAGCAAATGAAGAGCCCATGGCGTATGCCATGGGCTCAGACCGTTGACAAAATACGTTTAGGGGCTGCCGCCCCTAAAACCCTGCTCAGGGCTTTGCCCTGAACCCTTTATGCGACCGTGTTGCACACGGTCACAGGCAGTTGTGAAAAAACTCATAAAACGGGCCTTTTTCAGCAAGCTGGGCCCATGGCGTATGCCATGGGCTCAGACCGATGACAATGTGGATTGGGACGGGAAATGTGTAAGAAGGAAGCCGCGAAGCTGCATGCATTGAGGGTGCGGGAGCCAAGGCTCCCGCATAAAGTGAGGCGCCCAGCCACATGTGCGCGAGGCGCCTCACGATTCCCTTTGGAGGGCAAAAGCCCAATGCAGTCTCCCTGCATTGGGCTTGCAGCCGCTGCCGACAAACCGCCGTTTGGCGGCAGCCAGACAGTGGCGGATAGCCACAGCCGTTGCCGGTTGCGGGGTTGTCCTGCGGTTTGGGCTGGGGGCGACGAA
>JAVBVF010000009.1:0-65653 GCA_031554475.1 Eubacteriales bacterium
AAGGCAGGTGAATCCATTTTTCGGAAATTTATTTATGCCCCCGCGCTTGACAGTGGACCCAAGGGGCGTTACCCTATAGTTGACATAACAAAAGATGGGAATCCGCTCTGTGATAGGAGGTACCTTATGCATAAATTGCCAGGCGCCCCGCGAATGCCCAAGAGCTTTTTAACGGAAGAGGAAAGAAGGAATATGCCTAAGCTGACCAAGGCATTGGCACAGCGTGTTCTTTCTTATTTAAAGCCCTATAGGCTTCAATTTGCGCTGGTGTTTGCTTCCATTGTGCTTTCGGCGGCCATTGGGCTTTTGCCAAGCATCATCACCGGCAAAATTGTGGATGAGGCGCTTTTGGGCAAGGACTTGGCGCTATTGGTACGGCTGCTGCTCATCGCCTTTGCTACTCTTTTGGCCTCGCAATTGGTCAGCGTGTTGGAAAGTTACATCAACGCCTGGATTTCACAGCATATCATTTATGATATGAAAAATCAAATGTACGGGCATTTGCAAAGCATGCCCCACGCCTTTTTCACCACCCAGCCCCAGGGGGAGATCATCACCCGCATGAACAGCGATATTGATGGAGTCAGCACTGTGATATCCACCACGCTGACCGGCATTGTGAGCAATTTGGCAGTGGTGGCGACAACCGCGGTGGCCCTGGCAGGCATGAACTGGAAGCTGGCCATCGTGGGCTTCTTGGTGATTCCTTTGTTCATTTTGCCCACGCGGGAAGTGGGCAAGACCCGCTGGAAGCTGCTAAGCCAGGGGCAAGAAAAGCATGATCAGATGAACAATATCGTGACCGAAACCCTGAGCGTTTCCGGATCGCTGCTGGTGAAGCTGTTCACCCGGGAACAGCGGGAAATGGAAGCATTTCGAGCGGTGAACGGGGATGTAATGAAGATCGCCATGAAAGAGCAGCGCAGCGGCAAGTTTTTTCGGGTGATGATGGGCATGTTTACGGAAATCGGTCCGTTGCTGATCTATTTCGCGGGCGGGTACTTTTTGGTTGCCCAATCGGATCCCACCCTCACCGTAGGCGTGGTGACGGCCACCGTGGCCCTGGTGAACCGGCTGTACCGGCCGGTTCAGCAGCTTTTGAACATTCAGGTGGACATGACCCGTTCCCTGGCCCTGTTCACCCGAATTTTTGATTTTCTGGACAGGCCGGTGGCAATTGAAAGCAAGCCCCATGCCCTGAAGCCGGACCTGGGCCAGGCTTCTATTGCTTTTGACCATGTGCGCTTCGGCTATGAAAAGGGGCAAAAAATCCTGAATGATATGACATTCACCGTTCCCAGTGGAAAGATGTACGCCATCGTGGGGCCTTCCGGATCTGGAAAATCCACCACCGTCAGTCTCATTCCCCGCTTGTATGATGTAGACAGCGGCGCGGTGCGGGTGGCCGGCGTGGATGTGCGGGATATCGACTTGCACTATCTGCGC
The DNA here is from genome assembly GCA_031554475.1 of Eubacteriales bacterium. Taxonomy (GTDB): domain Bacteria; phylum Bacillota; class Clostridia; order Christensenellales; family Aristaeellaceae; genus Limiplasma. The sequence goes on from JAVBVF010000009.1 coordinate 1,447, forward strand.
CAAAACATCGGCATGGTGACCCAGGACACCTATTTATTTAACGGAACCGTGAGAGAGAATCTCCTTTTGGCCAAAGAGGACGCCACCCAGGCGGAATTGGAAAAAGCCTGCAAAATCGCCAACATTCATACGCTCATCATGTCCCAGCCAGGCGGGTATGACAGCATGGTGGGAAATCGAGGGCTCAAGCTCAGCGGAGGAGAAAAACAGCGGATTTCCATCGCCCGCACGGTGCTGAAAAACCCGAGAATTTTGATTCTGGATGAGGCCACCAGCGCCTTGGATTCCATTTTGGAATCCGCCATTCAGGACGCCTTGGACGTGCTGATGGAGGGCAGAACCTCCATCGTGATTGCCCACCGGTTAAGCACAGTGCTGGCAGCGGATGAAATTTTGGTGGTGGATCACGGAAAAATCGTGGAGCAGGGGAATCATGAAAGCCTGCTTACCCAAGGCGGTCTTTATCGGGAGCTGTATGAAACGCAGTTTCAAAAGGCGCTGGAAAGGAGCGCCCAGGAATCATCATTGGGGTGAGGCGGGCGTTTCAGTAGGCTTTGGCAGCTTCGCTAGCTTTGCCTCCACCTCCGCGTTGGTGATGACGTAGATATTTCCAATCTGCAAATAGCGAAAATTTTCCATTTTGACGCGCAAAAGGCCATTTTCAAGGACTTCCAGCACCTTTTTGCGGTCGCGGTCGTATTGATCCTGGGGCTTGTCCTGCGGATCGAAGAGGTAGAGATAATCGTCGTCGCAGGCCACGATGACCACATAGTGCCCCGCGCTTTTGGCAAAGGGCTGCCACTGGGAATTGGCCAGAGCGATGGCCACGGCCCCGTTTTGGACGGGAACCAACCAATCCATATTCATCCGCCCAGGAGCCTGGATGTAGTTGAGCCCATAGATTTCACATAGCACTGGGACAAAGCCCACGCCGGTACCTCCGGTGCTGACATCCCGTTTCCTGGGTTTGGCGCGCCAGGAATCCCGCTTGCGGTTGTTGCCGGCGGCGAATTGCCCAAACACCAAGGGCAAATAGCGTTGGTAATCCTCCGCATATTCCAGCCACTGAACGCCGATGCGGTTGGTCATGTTGAGCGGGTTCATGACGCCCGTGGAAATGCCGTAGCCGGAAGCCCGAATGGAGGCGTAAGGGCGGATCTTGCCAAGATCGGTCACGGGCAAAAGGTTGGCAAAGGCAATGGCCGCGCTGGTGGGGCAACAGCCGCCCTCTCCAAAATGCCGGAAAGAGCCGCTTCCCTCTACCTCGTAGCGCATCTCCGCCCAAAATGGATTGGTTTGGGCGTAAAAAATCATGAGGCCGCGGCCGGGAACGTCGATCCAGCGGTTGTTGTTTTGCCCGCTGCGCTTTTCCAATTCTCGGGCCACTACATAATCGGTATAGCCATTGGCGGCGGCCGGAAGGGGATATGCGCCCCCCAATAGAGCCAATGCCATGCAAAGGAAAAAAATACGCTTGAAAACCTGCACGGAATAACGTCATCCTTTCGTGTCCGGTATAGCCACATTATAGCAAAACAAGCTGCCAAAGTCGACAGCCTGTCTTGTCAAAAATCAAACAATCCAATGGGCCTATTTGCCCGTCCGCTTAGAAGCTCCGCTTTTGAAGGTGCTTCCTTGCACGATCACATCATTGTCGGAATGGGATTTAATGTTGCTCATGTTGGAACTGAGCGGCCCGATGCGGTAGGAGAACATGACGTTGCTGTTGGGGAAACGTTGGTAGAAATAGCGCTTGATGCGCTCCATCACCATACGGCCGGTATCGATGTTCACGGTGGGGAGCAAAAGGGCGTATTGGGAAGGGCTAAAGTGGGTATAGGTATCGCCCTTGCGCAGATGCTTTTTGAGCACTTCGCTTAAGCCGCGCATGATGTCGTCCAGCTTCAGCGGGTTAAGGGGCTCGCCGTCCATGCTGGTGATCATGATCATGGCGATGAACATGCTGCTGCCCAAGCGCTCCAGGTTGCGCATTTGCAGATTGAAAATCTCGCGGAACACCGCATACTCACACTCAAAAGCGCCGTGAACCTCGCCAAATTCCTGCAATTCGCCACGAATGGTATCAATGTTCATGTCCAGCGTATCGCCCGCCTGAACGATCTGCTTGTAAAATTCCTGGATTCCTTCCGGAGGCTTGACGCCCAGGTAGCGGAAGTGCATGTTGGTCACATGCTTGTACTGCATCAGCGCCTCGTTGTTGCGGTTGGTTTTCACCAGCGCCTGCATCAAGTCCAAGTGCAGCCGCTCATCAAAGGGGTCGCTTTCCAGGGCAAAGCGGCAGGTCTGGATGATGTCCTCATACCGCTCCGCCTTTTTCAAAAGATCCAGGTAAGAGTACACGATCTTGATGTATTGGCCATGGAGGTTGACGCTGCGGCTGATGGCCCAGTCGTCCTGATCGCTGCCCGCCAAAAGATCGCCGTTGTAGAGCTTGAGAATTTCCTGATACCACTGGGAGGTTTCCGGCGTGAGGGAATTGCAGCCCTCCAGCTTGCGGGCGATCTCCTCAAAATCGAACAGATCTAAGGTTAGCCCCTCCAGCTTGCTAAACTGATAGCCGCCGCGAGTGGCCACGATACAATTGCCAAGCCCCGCGCTACACTGGTTGAGGATAGAGCGGAAGCGGCTGATGAGCGTTTTGAGCGCGTTTTCCGGATTGCTGCTCTCCTCGTTGGGCCACAGCACTTCGATCAGCTTATAATTGGGTACCGACGCATCGTACTTCAAAATGAGGTATTGCATAAATGCCATACCCTTTTTGGACTTTGCGATCACCTGATCGAAACATTCGTCGTTGACGAAAATGCTGAACCCGCCAAACAAACGGATGCGAATTTGATCTGCCATGGAAACACTCCTTGACAATAGATTTTCGATGTGAGACACATCTTTGGTAAAGGTCGGTCGTTCTAACGGGTTAGTGGGAAACGTAATGCCAGGTAGTGACGTCAAACACGCCATGGGTGAGGATTCGTAGCGCGGGAATCACGGGGAGACTCATAAAACTGAGGGTCATAAACGGGTCCACGTCCGGGCTTACACCCAGCGCTGCGGCCTGTTTCTTGAGGCTTTCCAGGGCCGCGTTCACCACTTCCAGCGGTTCCTGGCTCATCAGCCCCGCGATGGGCAGGGGGAGTTCGCAAAGAAGCCGCCCCTCCGCCGCCAGAACAATGCCGCCCTCCAAATCGTGTACCCTGTTGGCCGCTAGCGCCATGTCCGCGTCAGTGGCCCCCACCACAATGAGGTTATGGCTGTCATGGGCGATGCTGGTGGCGATGGCGCCCCGGGCAAGCCCATAGCCCTTTAGATATCCGACGCCCATATGTCCGGTCCCCTTGTGGCGCTCCAACACAGCAATTTTAACAATGTCCGCTTTTGTGTCCACTGAATCCGCAAAACCGCCGTTTTCCGTTATAATTTGGTTGCCGACCATTTGAAGCAAGCCGGCGGGCTGTGTGCGGTGAAAGTGCTGCGGGGTTACAACGGGCATGTGAAAAGTATGCAACGCTTTTTTGGCAAGCGCGGGGTCCACGGTGGGCAGGGGAACATCCACCGCGCCGCCTGTGTAGACGGCTTGTCCATGCTTGAAGGTGAAGAGGGCCTCAAAGGAGTGGAGATCTTTCCAGACCGCCATGTCCGCCCAATAGCCAGGGGCAATGGCCCCATAGTCCTGCAGATGAAAGGCACGGGCGGCGTTGTAGCTGGCGATTTTGAGGGCCAGGATGGGGTCTGCGCCCAAGCGAACGGCCTTGGCCACAATTCCGTCTACATGCCCTTTTTGCAAAAGGTGTTCGGGGTGCTTGTCGTCAGTGGCAAACAGGCAGCGATCCGCATAAGGCGCGACTAGAAGCGGCACAAGCGCTTCCAGGTTCTGCGCCGCCGTTCCTTCCCGGATCATGATCCACTGCCCTTTGCGAAGTTTTTCCATGGCTTCGGCGGCAGTGGAGCATTCGTGGTCACTCTGGATGCCGCATGCTACGTAAGCGTTCAAATCGTTACCACTGAGGGAAGGCGCGTGGCCATCCACCACTTTACCGGCGGCCCGGGCGCTTTGGATTTTCGATAAGACCTCCGGCGCACCGCGCAGTACGCCGGGATAATTCATCATTTCAGCCAGGCCCAAAACGCGGGGGTCACGCAGAGGGGCCAGGATATCTTGGGTATGGAGGTCTGCCCCGCTTTCATCCTCCTCGGTTGCGGGCACACAGCTGGGAAGCATGAACCAAACATCCAAAGGAAGGGAAGCCGTGGCTTGTAGCAGGTAGCGGATGCCGTCCATGCCCAAAACATTGGCAATTTCATGGGGATCGGTGACCACGGCAGTGGTGCCATGAGGGAGCACGGCCTTGGCAAATTCGTTGGGCGTCACCAAAGAACTTTCCAAATGAATGTGGCTATCGATCAATCCTGGGGTTACATAACGGCCGCTGACATCCATTTCCTGGTTTCCTTGATAGGAACCGATTCCTGCGATGCGCCCCTGGGAAATGGCGATATCGCCTTGCTCCCAGTCATTGGTAAATACATTCAGATAAGTGGCGTTTTTCAAAACCAAATCGGCTTTTTGGTGATCGAGGGCTACTGCAATGAGGCTCTGCATTGGAGACATCATTGCATTTTCGCGTACCGATGACATGAAATAGCCCTCCTTTTTCGTGATAAGTAACATTAGATTACGATAAAATTTACAATATGTCAATAATTAAAACAAAAATATTAAAAATTATTGTAAAAAATTCAGAAATTTGCCAAAAATCGGGGCAATTTCTTTTGGCAAAAGAAGGAATTATCTGTGTTGCGCAGAATTAACAAAGCGATCGTCTGTTTCGTAATCATGTTCCCATACCAAAACTTAGGAGGATTTCCAAATGAACAAAAAGGTTGTAGCGCTTTTGAGCGCGGTTGTCATGATGCTGACCTTGTTGGCCCCCGTCATGGCGTTGGCGAACGTTCCGCATGGGTATGTCAGGACCGGCAACTATGGGCCGCTCAACATGCGCGCGGACACTTCGGTGTACAGCGATAAGATTGGAAGCATTCCCTACGGCGCACAAGTCGTTATTCAGGATTATTACCTGGACAATACTTGGGCTGGTGTGGAATACAATGGTAAGTTTGGCTATGTCATGACCCGCTATCTGTCTTATGATCCTGTGAATCCCAGGCCCAATCCTGGCCCCACGCCGGCTCCGTACTATCCGGATTCTGACTTGAGCAGGATGTTTGATGGATTCCAAACCACAAACTATTACGTAGTGGTTCGCCCCGCGACACCGGGCGGATTTGTGCATATGCGCTGGGCCCCCTCCAAGCAGATGGGGATCATGGTTGATTTTTACGATAGCAAGCAATTGGAAGTTTTGGCGCAGAACAATACCTGGTGCCAGGTGCGGGATCCGGAAAGCGGCAGAACTGGCTTTATGATGCGCTCTTTCCTGACGGCCATCGGTTACGGCGCAACGGAATAACACACTATCAGATCTGCTCAAAGCGGAGAAAGACGGAGGAATTCAAGCATGAAGAAATTGATTTCGCTTGTGCTGGCGATGGCGATGGTTTGGAGCATCACTGCTTCCCTGGCGGAGACCATAAAAGTGGAAGAAAGCATTCCCCAGCTCGACGTGGAAGTGACTTTGCCGGATGGCGCGAAAACCGAATTGCAGCGCGGCGATGACTGGACTTGGCTAAGGATTACCCTGGACGGTCATACGCCCGTCATGGATCTCACCGTAGCTCCGGGGGAGGAGTACGAGGAAAAATCTTTGAAGGATTTAACGGAAGACGAGAAGCAAGCATTGGTAGCGGTTCTTTCAGAAAATGCGGAAAAGCCTACCTATGTGTTCATCGATCTGCCGGATGGCAACCAACTGCTGGTGGTGGAGGAAGATACCGAGCAAAATGACTTCGCCGTGATGGAAACCATTTATGACGGTAATTTCATCTGCCTATATGCCCGATATGAAGATTTCAACAAGTTGACGGCGGATGATTTGGCCGTGATGTATGAGATCATGCAAAGCCTGGTGATCACGCCGGTGGAAGCGAAATAAACCGGCCGCTTGGGAAAACGGATACCGAAGGAGTCCACAAGCCTTATAGGCGGTGGGCTCCTTTTGCATCAACCATCTAAAAAGAATCCCGCTGGTGAAACCAACGGGATTCTTTATGGCGGCAGCGAAAGCCGACCTTTTCCTGTACGGATTATTCCATGTTGAAACGCTTCTTAAAGCGGTCAACGCGTCCGCCGCTATCCACCAGCTTTTGTTTGCCGGTAAAGAAGGGGTGGCACTTGGAGCAAATTTCGACCTTGAGCTCCGGTTTCACAGAGCCGGTTTCGAATGTCTCACCGCACACGCAACGGACGGTAGACTTGCCGTATTTAGGATGGATTTTGTCTTTCACGCATTTTCACCTCTTTTGCGCATGCTTGTGGGTTTTCTCAAACCGCAAAAATAATTTTAGCATATTCATATTTGCTTTGCAAGTGTTTTCCTTTGAAACGAGAGGGAAAAGTTGTCAAAAAGGAAAACAGGGGGGTTACAGGGAGTGCGCCAGCAAGACGGCGCCCGTAAAATCCTTGATTTGGAACAGGCCCCGCTCATAAGTCATATAGCTTTTGGGCTGGCCTTCCTTGGGCAAGGCTGCGGAACCAGGGTTGAGATAGGTATAGTCCTCTTGCGGCTGAACGCAGTGCACATGCGTATGGCCGTGAATGAGAACGTCGCCCGCTTTGTGCGGAGGCGGGTTTCCTGTGTGAAAGAGATGCCCGTGGGTCAAAAAGGCGCAAACGCTTCCCTCCAGAGGCAGCAGGGCGTAGTCGGCCATGATGGGGAAGGAGAGCACCATCTGGTCCACCTCGGCATCGCAATTGCCGCGCACGCAAAGAGGGGCGGGGGAGAGGGCATTAAGAAGGGCAAACACAGCCTTGGGATCATAGCGATCGGGCAAATCGTTTCGCGGGCCATGATAGAGGAGATCTCCCAACAGAATCAACCGGTCGGCGTTTTCTGCGGCAAACCGCGAAAGCACCGCTTCGCAGGCCGTAAGAGAACCGTGAAGATCGGACGCGAAAAGGTATTTCATGAAGGCAAATCTCCTTTCTGTTCCCTGGGAGGATGGTGATTACAGATCTAATTCCAGCACCACAGGGCAATGATCACTGCCCCAAATCTCGGATTCGATATCGGCCCGGGTGGCTTGGGACGCCAGCCGTTCGCTGATGAGGAAATAGTCGATACGCCAGCCCACATTCTTTTCCCGAGCATTGCTCATGTAAGACCACCAGCTGTAACGGTCCTTTTCATCGGGATGGAGGAGGCGGAAGCTGTCCAGGAAGCCTCGGGATAAAAGTGCGGTCATCTTTTCCCGCTCCTGTGGCGTAAATCCCGCGTTTTTCACATTGGCCTTAGGATGGCGCAGGTCAATTTCCTTATGCGCCACATTCAGATCGCCGCAGACAATGACTGGCTTTTGGGCGTCTAAACGCTTGAGAAAATCCGCAAAATCGTTTTCCCAATTCATCCGGTAATCCAGGCGCAAAAGCCCCCGTTGGCTGTTGGGCGTATATACGGTCACCAGAAAAAAACCCTCATATTCCAAAGTGATGATGCGGCCTTCCATGTCATGCTCGGGAATGCCCATACCATAAGAAACAGTCAACGGCGGATGCTTGGTGAAGATGGCCGTGCCGGAATAGCCCTTCTTTTGCGCGCTATTCCAAAACTGCAGATATCCCTCGGGGGAAAATTCAGCCTGTCCCTGCTGCATTTTGGTTTCCTGCAAACAAAAGAAGTCCGCGCTTTGCTGGGTAAAGCAATCCATGAATCCTTTGGTGAGGCAAGAGCGCAAGCCATTCACATTCCATGAAACAAATTTCATTCAACAAGCTCCTTTGATCGGTCTTTTCAAGGGTCATTCCCTATGGGACATTGTACCATGGGGCGGCAGGGGAAACAAGATTCGCATTGACAGAAAGGGCGAATTTTGCTATTCTTTGCGGCAGGAAGGGCGTGAAGAAAATGATCGAATCCAGATGCGGACTCAAATGCAGCGAGTGTAAATATAAAGAGATTATGAAGTGTGCGGGCTGCACCGCCATTAAAAAGCCGTTTTGGGGGAAAAGCTGCCCCATCAAGACCTGCTGCGAGGGCAAAGGAAAGGAAAATTGCGGCCTGTGCGACCAGTTCGCCTGCAAACAGCTCCATGAGTTTGCTTTTGATCCCGCCCAAGGGGATGAGGGCACACGCATTGAGCAATGCGAAGACTGGGCGCGGGAAGTGCGCGGGCAATAAGGGCGGGCGCAAAGCGCGGCAGGGGGAGCAATGCGTGTGCGGAAGGGCTCCACAGGAGGGGCTCCAAAGCAAGATTTTTCTTGACATTTTCCGCCCCCTGTGATAACTTATTTCGGTAAGCCGCTCAAGCGGGGTTTTGAAGCGCAATTTCGATTGCCGCCTTGCGCTTGGCGAGTATTGAATCAGGAGGTGCTATGCCATGTATGCCGTGATCGTATCGGGTGGCAAGCAATACCGCGTAACCCAGGGCGACGTGATCTACGTCGAAAAACTCAACCAGGAGCCGGACAGCAAAGTTAGCTTCGACGTGCTGATGCTGGGCTCGGACAAAGGCGTGGAAGTGGGAACCCCCACTCTGGCCGGCGCAAAGGTAGAGGGTAAGGTCGTAAGCCAGGTGAAGGGCGAAAAGATCATCATCTACAAGTACAAGAGCAAGAAGAATTATCATCGTAAAGCGGGCCACCGTCAGAACTATACCAAGGTGGAAATCACCGCCATCGGCTGATGACAACTCTCACGATTGTGGGAAGGGGCGCGAATATCCAGGGGCTCACGGTTTCGGGGCACGCGGGTTTTGCGCAAGCGGGACGCGATATCGTCTGTGCGGCGGTTAGCGTTCTGGTCACCACTTGTATCAACGCCTTGGAATCCGTTGCAGGCGTTTTGCCGGAAGTAACGCAAAACGACAAAACCGCCGTTATTGCGCTTGGTCTCCCCAAGGATTTGGACGAGCAACAGCGCCACGACGCGCAAGTGATCCTGCGAACGGCTTTGCAAGGATTTGAGGATCTCTCCTTAGAGTATCCCAAGCATTTGAAAATCATTGATGGGAGGACATCATCATGTTGAAGCTGAATCTTCAATTTTTCGCTCATAAAAAGGGTGTGGGCTCTACCCGCAACGGCCGCGACAGCGAAAGCAAGCGCCTTGGCGCTAAGCGCGCTGACGGGCAGTTCTCTTTGGCGGGCAACATTTTGGTTCGCCAGCGGGGCACGCATTTCCATCCCGGTCTGAATGTGGGCATTGGCAGCGATGATACGCTTTTCGCGCTGGTGGACGGCATTGTGCGTTTTGAGCGCAAAGGCCGTGACAAGCGGCAGGTTAGCGTATATCCTGTGGAGAGCGCCGCCGCTCAATAAAGCGAACCAGGCATGGACGCGCAAGCGTCGTGCGTAACGCTTTGAAAAGGCGCAAGGCGAAGTTCCTTGCGCTTTTTGTGTACCATAGAAAGGCTGTGTCGGGATGATTGGGACGCTGATCAATGTGGCCGCGATTGTAGCGGGCTCCGGGCTGGGCCTGCTTGTGCGAAAAGGAATGAAGCCGTCCATCGCGGATACGGTGATGCAGGGCTTGGGGCTGTGTGTGATCCTGATTGGGCTGATGGGCGCGCTGGAAACCCACAACGTGCTTTTGATCATCTTGTCCATGGTGGTGGGCGGGGTGCTGGGATCGGTTTTAAACATTGAGAAGCGTATGAACCAGTTAGGCGCCTATGCCCAGAGAAAGCTCACCAGGCAGTCACCGCAGGACGAGGGCGGGAATGACTTCGCCAAAGGCTTTGTAACCGCCAGCCTGGTCTTTTGCGTGGGCGCTATGGCAGTGGTTGGGGCGCTGAACAGCGGCATCAAAGGCGATCACAGCACGCTGATCGCCAAGGCGGCGCTGGACGGCGTGGCAGCGGTGGTCTTTGCGGGGACCATAGGCGTGGGCGTGATGCTGTCGGCGGTCCCCGTATTGGTTTACCAAGGAGCCATCGCGCTTTTGGGGACCACTGTCGCCCCGCTGTTGAATGAAATGGTGGTGCGGGAAATGAGCGCGGTAGGCGGGCTGCTCATTTTGGGCATTGGCCTGAATATGCTGCTGGAAAAAAACATCAAGGTGGCCAATTTGCTGCCTGCCATTTTTGTGCCGTTGCTTTACTTTCCTCTGGCTGGGCTGTTTTCCTGACGGGGCTAAGTACAATCGAGAATCGCTCATAAGGAATCCCGCTCCCCCGGCTTTGCCGGGGGAGCGGGATTTGGTCTAGCATATGAGGGGTAAATCCTTTCCCTTACAAAAGATAGCGCTTCTGGCTTTCCGGCCTGCCCTTCATTTCCTGGGCTTTTTTCACATATTTTTCGCTTTGGTTGCCCAGCACCGCATAGCTGGCAATCTTGCTCTCCTCCACGCCAGGCTGGTTGAAGGCATCGATATCCAACAGCTCGCCTACATAGGCGGTGGCCATTTCAAAGAAGTACAAAAGCTGGCCTACCGTATAGGCATTGACCTCGGGCAGGGTAATGGTTTGGCTCATGCGCCCCGCGCGATAAAGGGCGTATTCGGTTCCCTGCCGCTCCGCTTCAATGAGCTGGTTCAGGGTTTTGCCGCCCAGGAAGGCTACATCCGCAAATTCCTCACAGCCGTGGGAGATGGGGTACTCGGTGCGGAATTTGCCCACCTTCAGGAAGGTAATGACCTTATCGTAGGGGCCTTCGGTGTAGAGCTGCAGTTGGCTGTGCTGATCGGTCACACCCAAGGCCTTGGTGGGGGTCTGGCCGACGTTTACCGCCATGCCCTTACGGGTCACGTTTTTGCCCAGTGATTCCGCCCAAAGCTGACAGAACCAGTCTGCCATATACTTCAGGCTGTCGGCATAGGGCATGACGACTTGAATGTTCGCTTCCATGTCCTGCATGGCGATGTACTGGAGCACCGCTTCCAAAAGGGCGGGGTTTTGCCAAATATCCTCGGTTTTGCAGCGCTCGTCCATGGCGGCGGCGCCTTCCAAAAGGCCATGGATATCGATGCCGCAGACCGCGGCGGGCAAAAGACCCACGGGGGAAAGCTCGCTGAAGCGGCCGCCCACGCTGGAAGGAATGTAGAACAGCTCAAAGCCTTCCTTTTGGGCCAGTTTGATAAGATTGCCTTTTTCCTGATCGGTGGTGGCGATGATGTGCTTTTGCCAGCCTTCACCGACCTGCTTTTTGAGAAGCTCGGAAATAATCAGGTATTGGCTCATGGTTTCGGCAGTGGCGCCAGACTTGGTGATCACGTTGAAGCAGGTGCGCTTCACATCGATTACATCCAGGAGGGCTTGCATCCGCTCAGGATCGATGTTATCTTCCACAAAGAAGCGGGGGCCGTTGCGCTTGTCAGCGGGAAGGTCGTTATAGTGCTGGTGGTTCAGCGCCAGTTGCACGGCGATGGGGCCCAGCGCGCTCCCGCCGATGCCCAAAAGCACAAAATTGTCAAAGTTTTTGCGGACGTTCTCGGCCACTTTTTCAATTTTGGCCACGATTTCCTTTTGATTATAGGGAAGCTCCGTCCAGCCCAGCCAGCCGGTTCCGCGATTCTTTTGCACGTTCTTTTGCGCCGTGGCGGCGGCTTGCGCCATGCCCCCCACTTGATCCGCGTCGATGCCGTACTGGAAGCCGATGATATCGCTCATCATATGATTGACGTCCAAAACAATGGGTTCACGAGTTTCCTTTGCCATGCTCCATCCGCCCTTTCCCAACCGTTCAATCCTTTTACAGAGGGTAGTATACCACAGTTGACAGGTGTTGGAAACGCTTTTTGGCAAAGAAACGGACAAAACAGAAAAAGTCCCATGGATGGTTCGCGTTATTCCCGTCTTTACATTGTCAAAGCCTGGGGAAGATGCTAAAATAACCAAGAATGTTGTACAATAAGGAGCAGAGCGATGGATATCAGAACGGAAGCATTGCAAAAGCATTATGAGTGGGGCGGAAAGCTGGAGGTGGCGCCCCGTGTGAGCGTGACAGACCGAGCCTCCCTTTCCCTGGCCTATACCCCTGGGGTGGCGGAGCCTTGTTTGGCCATTGAGAAGGATGTGAACTTATCCTATGAACTGACCCGCCGCCATAATTTGGTCGCTGTGGTGACAGACGGCACGGCGGTATTGGGGCTGGGGGACATCGGGCCGGAAGCGGGAATGCCCGTGATGGAAGGAAAATGCGTGCTGTTTAAGGAGTTTGGGGATGTGGACGCCTTTCCGCTTTGCATCAAATCCAAGGATGTGGACGAGATTGTCCGCACGGTTTATTTGCTTTCCGGCAGTTTTGGCGGCGTGAATCTGGAAGACATTGCCGCGCCCCGCTGCTTTGAAATCGAACGGAAACTGAAAGAACTCTGCGACATTCCCATTTTTCATGACGATCAGCACGGCACCGCCGTGGTCACGGCGGCAGCTCTGCTCAACGCATTGAAGGTAGTAGGAAAGCGGATGGAGGAGATAAGCTGCGTCATCAATGGCGCGGGCTCCGCAGGAATTGCCATTGCTGAACATTTGCAGCACTTTGGCGTAGGGGATTTGATCTTGGTGGGCAGGCACGGCATTATCGTGGAGGGGCGTGAAAAAATGAGCCCCGCCCAGGAAAAACTGAGCAAAACCACCAACAAGCGCAAGCTCACGGGCGGCCTTTCAGAGGCGCTTCGGGGCGCGGATGTTTTTATCGGCGTTTCCGTGCCGGGAGTACTGACGGCGGAGGGGGTGGCCACCATGGGTGAAAAGCCTATCGTGTTTGCCTTGGCCAATCCTGAACCAGAGATCATGCCGGAGGAGGCTTTTCGGGGCGGCGCGGCGGTGGTGGGCACCGGCCGTAGCGATGTGGACAACCAGATCAACAACGCGCTGGCCTTTCCGGGAATTTTTCGGGGAGCGCTGGATGTGCGCGCCAGCGATATCAATGCGGAAATGAAGATGGCGGCGTCTCATGCCATTGCGTCCCTGGTTTTGGAGGAAGAGCTTGTGCCGGAGTATGTGATTCCACAGGCCTTTGACAAAAGGGTAGGCCCTGCGGTGGCCAGGGCGGTGGCGGAGGCGGCGGTGAAAACCGGCGTAGCCAGGCTGCCTATCCAGAAAAAAGCGCCATGACAGGGCAAGAGATCATAGACTATTGCATGAAAAAGCAAGGGGTCTATTCGGAATGCCCCTTTGGCCCTGAACCCATTTGCGCCCGGGTGGAAAGGCGCATTTTTGCAGAGGTCTTTTCCACCCGCCCCTGGGTTACGCTTAAATGCGAGCCCATGCAAGGACTGGTGTGGCGGGAACAGTACCCAGGCGCCGTGGGGCGGGGTTGGCACTGCCCGGCTGTACATAAGCCCTACAACAATACGGTCATTTTAGACGGAACGGTGCCGGATGCGGTGCTTTTGCAGATGATGGATCACAGCTATGAGCGGGCCTTGAATCGCTTACCCAAGGCCGCCCGGGCGCGAGTAAACGAAAGCGCCGAAAGGGACGACAGGGCCAGCGCGGCGAAGGGAATCATCATGGGCAAATAAATGAACAGATATTGAGACTTGGCTTCAAAAAGCATATGATAGAGAAAGCCGCCAAAGAGGGTTACCGCCAACGCGGAGAAACCAAAGGCTTCCGCCCATGGGCGGTTTTCTTGCCGACCTTTGAAAGCAAAAACAACCAGCCCAATGGCAAAGGCCAAATACACAAGCGTGGTGTAGCCGTCCATGAACCGCTCGATGAAAGAGAGGGGGTCCTCCCGCAATAGGCGCTGAACATAGACCGGTGGGTCTTTGGTAAATTTGAGGATTTTGTTGCCCCAAAGAGACTCGAAGGTGGTCTCCCCCCATTGGCTGACCATTTTGTTGTGGAAAAAGGAGAAACCATAACCGGGATCGGCGGCAAAAACGGCCAAGCGCTCACGGATGGCCAGCTGGCTTTTTTGGTCTGCCAGCTGGGGATCAAAGCCGGATTGGTCCATCACATAGCTGGTAAATTGATTATACCAGCCTGCGGCGCGGGACCCCTCTTGCAGCCCCATGGCAAGCCAGGCGCTTTGAGGCGTTCCCTTTCCGAACTGTTGGCCGGTACGGGCCTCAAAAGAGACTTGGACAACCGTTGTAAACAGCAGGGGCAAAACGGCCAGCAAGGCCACAAGGAGCAGCTGGCGAAAGCGCCGCGTGCTCAGACAATACAGAAACAGCACCATTAGGGCCGCAACGGCGACGATCCAGTAGTTGGGTTTTAGCACGACCGCCAGGGCGCAGCATACAGCGGCGGCCGGCAGGAATCCCCATTTTTGCCGAAGAATCCAGTTTTGGGCAAACACAACGCCCCAAAGGGCAAAAGCCAATCCGGGGAGATTTCCATAAATGAAGGTGCAATAGAAAATGGGCTGCAGGCAAAGGGCGGACAAGGCGATGGTATAGAGCTGCAGCCTCTTACTCCGCTTGCTGTTCCAGGTAATGGTAAGAATAGCGGCATAAGAAAGCGTTAAGAACAGGGCATTTGCGTAGCCGATTTTATGGGTGCAGTTTTCACCGAACAGGCGCATAAAAATTTCGCAATACAGGGTATAGCCAATTTGAAAAGGGTATCTGCGGTAGTAATCCAAAGCGGGAATCTGATTCTTTGATAAAGCCAAAGCCACGTTGAAACACCCGCGGGAATCCGCTCTTGGCAGCGCGGAAATGGAGGCGACCCAAAGGGACCCGGCAGCAAACACAAGCCCCAAAAAAACAGCCGTGCACCAGGGGAGCGAAAGCCGCTTTTCAAAGCGTACAAAAAGATAGGAAAACGCCAGGATGCAAACCATCATTAGCAGGTTTGCCCATAGGGGATCCGTTTGGCGCAGCACATTTTCCAAAAAGATATTTTCGGGATTGAAGATGGAGGTATACCGCAAGCAAAACAGAGACAAGTAGAGGAAAACCAGGGCCAAACAGAGGCATACCGCACCGATGGCGAACCGGTCGAATTTGGTCCATCGGGATGTTATTTCTTTGCCCATGCGTCCAGCGCCTCCCATTCTGCTTGGGGGATTTGGCCAACCCCGTATTTTTCAGCCAGCTTATGCATGTGGAAATAGCGGTACATCATTTTGGGCATGCCACTTTCTTTTTGGTAGGGGAGCATGTCCCGGGGAAGCACTACTGGCTCCACACTGAACCGTTGGATGGCGTTGACGGCATCCAACGGTGTTTCGCTGTCCGCGATTCGATTCTCCCGCAGAGTCATTTCCTGATGATAGGCATCCGCCTCTCCTGTGAGCAGACTTTTGGCGGCGGAAATGCTGGGCGTGGCCATGATGGCCACCGAAAAAAGTCCCCAAACAAACAGCGCGCAGCATAAGAGGCAATAGGAGGCGAGAATTCCCTTTTTTTCATAGGCTTCCATGACTGAAAAAGGGCGTTCCCAGCGCCGCGCGGCGTATCCTGTCCAATAAAGGAGATTCAAAAACACAATCACGACATAGAGCATATACAGGCTGCTCAACACCCGTTCCACCCGATAGCCCTCCACGCCCGTAGCGTAGATCGGGGGAACAAAAGCTGCGGCCAAAACCCCAAAGCTGAAAAACAGGAAGAGACAAGGATGCTCAAAACCGTAGGGGCTCTCCTTGAGGGGCCTGGCCAACAGGGGGACGAGCAAAAGGGCAACAGCGATCCACTGGGGGGTAAACCATTTGGCGGTCATTTCTAAGCATTCGGATATGCTTTGAATGATGGCGCCCACAGCACTCATTTGCAGGCCAACTGCCTCCTGGCGCACGAAATTGCCGGGGGCCATGATCACAAGCCCTAAAGCGATAGCGGTTCCCGCAAATGCCGCGATACTTGCCCAGCGGGCGGGAGAACGCTTCCGAAAGCAGCCCATCGCGAGCAACCCAAAGCCCACCGCGCTAGCCAAGCCCAAGGGATAGGGACAGCCGCCAAGCACCATGCCGCAGCCAAATAAGCTGAGCATCCGCAAAAGAGAATGGACCTTTGTGGACTTCTCCTGAAACCTGAGCAAAAGGCCAAGCATCAGAAAAAGCATGGTAAAGCTGACGGTGTAGGGGGTGCCGGAATGCCAATACAACAGCTCCCTTGCGCTGGGCAGGAATTGAAGCAGCATGGCCATGAGCGCCGCGTAAAAAACCCAAAACACCGGCGGGCCTGCATGCAGAGTTCTCTGGATGAGGGATTTGCTGGCATAGGCGGCGGAGAGGCAAAGGCCGGCTAACGTCAAAAGAGGCGTTAGGAAGAACAGCTTGGGGGAAAAAACCATGGGCTGAAGCGCGGAAAGAAACATGGCCGCAAAGGTACCTTGCCAGGTTTCATACATCAAAGCCGTGCGAGCCCAGGCGGCTTTGAAAACCTCCCATAGGCTGCCCGTGCGGAGCCAGGCTTCGGCCACGGTCAGGGTATGGGGGAAGTCATCGTGCACCGGATGGGCGTCAAAGGCGATCAAAACCAGGGGCGCCAGCATGCAAACCAGGGCAAGGATCGAAAGCGCCATCAACACACGCAGGGTGAGGCGGCGATTTCCTATTTTTTGCAACCACGGCCAAAGGCGAGACATCTTTTGTGCTCCTTTCCTTGTAAGCAGGTGGATGGGATAAGAGAGGGGAAGGTTGGGGGTTAAAGCAGAGGAGCCAAAGCCATGGAGGCAAGAAGTTCCAAGGCCTTTTGCTTTGCCACTTTCATGGCTGTGGGGAAAGGCAGAGCCAGCAGTTGCTCCTGGTTCACCAACTGACCATGAAGCGCCTGCAAACAGGCTTCGCCAGGGGGGGCAGTGAGCGCGAAATGGAAAATTTGCATGTTCCAGACCCTGTGGGTGAACACATGGCGGGCGGTACCAAGCCCTGTGAGAAAACGACACGTAAGCCCTTGTTCCCCTAGCAGCTCCTCCGCAATGCCGGGGGAGCTTTCATGCTCCAGGAGCGCAAAAACATAGAGGCCTTGCAGCATCCGCTGGGAACGGCGTACCACAAGAATGTGATCCTGATAGGTCAGCAGGCACACGGCCACCTCCATGGCCTTGGGCGGGCGCTTTTTTTCGTGAATGGGGAGAAGCTCCGCGTCATGCTCCAGGAAGGCGTCGCAATCCTCTTGCCAGGGGCAGATTTCGCATTTTGGGGTGCGGGGAACGCATACCGTGGCCCCAAGCTCCATCAGCGCTTGGTTATAATCCCCCACCCGCTGTGCAGGGAGGCTTTCTTCCACCAAGCGGCGCAATTGTTTTTGAACACGGGGTGCGCCGATGTCTTCTCGGATTCCGAAAAAACGGGAAGCCACCCGATACACATTTCCGTCGATGGCGGGCACTTTCTCGTCAAAGGCAATGCTGGCGATAGCGCCTGCCGTATAGGCGCCAATGCCGCTGAGGCAGATGATTTCGGCATAGGTGTGGGGAAAGGCGCCGTGCAGCTCCGTCATCACAGTTCGCGCCGCTTTTTGCAAATTGCGGGCGCGGCTGTAATATCCTAACCCCTCCCAGGCTTTGAGCACCTGCGCCTCTGGGGCGGCGGCCAAGGCGGAAATGGTGGGAAACAGCTGCAAAAAGCGATCATAATAGCCTTTTACGCTTTCCACCCTGGTTTGCTGAAGCATGATTTCAGAAATCCAAATATGATAAGGATCGCGGGTTTTACGCCAGGGCAGGTCGCGTTTGACCGCATCATACCAGCGCACAAGGCGCAGGGCAGGGGAAACAGGTTCCTGCATGGCAACCCCTCCTTTCTTCGCAAACGGTATTGTAACATAGTTTGAAGAAGAAAAGAGGATTTCAATTTTCAGTATTTATGAGATAATCAAAGAAATACAAAGAGAACAGAAGATAATATTCGAATTTTTGGAAATTTAAAAGAAATTGCATGGAAATTTCTAAAAATGTGGAGAAAGGAGAACTTGCGACAGAGGAACAAATGCCGTACACTAACAATGCTGTTAGCACTCGGATCATATGAGTGCTAACAACTCCATGAAAACCAATATAGAGGAGGATATATCATGAACGTAAAGCCACTGGGCGACCGTGTGGTCATCAAGAACGTGGAAGGGGAAGAAACCACCAAGAGCGGGATTGTGCTGACCAGCGCGGCGAAGGAAAAACCCCAAATGGCGGAAGTCATTGCTGTGGGTCCTGGCGGGAATGTGGATGGCAAGGAAATCACCATGCACGTCAAAGCGGGTCAAAAGGTGATTTATAGCAAGTATGCCGGCACAGAGGTCAAAATTGACGGGCAGGAAATCATCATCGTTCGTCAAAGCGACATTCTGGCTGTGGTCGAATAATAGAAGCAGGAGGGAAACAATATGGCGAAGCAGATCAAATACGGCGAGGAAGCCCGCCGCGCACTGGAAAAGGGTGTGGACACCCTTGCCAATACCGTGAAAATCACTCTGGGTCCCAAAGGCCGCAATGTGGTGCTGGATAAGAAATACGGCGCACCCCTCATCACCAATGACGGCGTGACCATTGCCAAGGAAATTGAGCTGGAAGACGCTTTTGAGAACATGGGAGCCCAGTTGGTGAAAGAAGTGGCCACCAAGACCAACGATGTGGCGGGCGACGGCACCACCACCGCAACCCTTTTGGCGCAGTCCATCATTCATGAAGGCCTCCGCAACCTGGCGGCGGGCGCGAATCCCATGGTGCTCAAGCGGGGTATTGAAGCGGCCGTGACTGCGGCTGTGGACGGCTTGGCAAAGCTCAGCCAGCCCATCTCCAGCAAGCAGGCCATTGCCCAGGTCGCCAGCATTTCCGCCGGCGACGAAGCCATCGGCAAGCTGATTTCCGAGGCCATGGAAACCGTTGGAAATGACGGCGTGATTACTGTGGAAGAAAGCAAGACCATGAAAACGGAAATGACCACCGTGGAAGGCATGCAGTTTGACCGCGGTTATGCCAGCGCCTATATGGTGACTGATTCCGACAAGATGGAAGCCGTGCTGGACAATCCCATGATTTTGATCACGGATAAGAAAATCAGCAACATCCAGGAGATTTTGCCTGTGCTGGAACAGGTGGTGCAATCCGGCAAGAAGCTCCTCATCATCGCGGAGGATGTGGAAGGCGAAGCCCTGGCTACCCTGGTGCTCAACAAGCTCCGCGGCACCTTTACCTGCGTTGCGGTGAAAGCCCCCGGCTTTGGCGACCGCCGCAAGGAAATGCTCCGTGACATCGCAATCTTGACCGGCGGTCAGGTGATCACAGAGGAGTTGGGCCTGGAATTGAAGGAAACCACCATCGATATGCTGGGCTCCGCCCGGCAGGTGAAGGTGGACAAGGAAAATACCACCATTGTGGAAGGCGCTGGCAAGAAGGCCGATATCGATGCCCGTGTAGCCAGCATTCGTGTGCAGATTGAGGATACCACCAGCGATTACGACCGTGAAAAGCTGCAAGAGCGTTTGGCGAAGCTGGCGGGCGGCGTGGCTGTGATCCAGGTGGGTGCGGCGACGGAAATCGAAATGAAGGAGCGCAAGCTGCGCATTGAGGATGCCCTGGCTGCGACCCGCGCGGCTGTGGAGGAAGGCATCGTGCCTGGCGGCGGCGTGGCGCTTCTCAACGTGTTGTCCGATGTGCAGGCCCAGCTTCAAAACTTCGCGGGTGACGCCAAGACCGGCGTGGAGATCATCATTCGCGCACTGGAAGAGCCCCTGCGCCAGATTGCTGTGAACGCCGGCATTGAGGGCAGCGTTATCGTGGAGAACATCAAGAACCACCGCAAGAACGGTTACGGTTATGATGCTTTGAAGGGCGAATATGTGGACATGATCGAACGCGGCATCATCGATCCGACCAAGGTGGCTCGCAGCGCGCTGCAAAACGCGGCCAGTGTGGCTGCTCTGGTGCTGACCACCGAGAGCCTGGTGGCGGATCTGCCCGCTCCCGAACCCGCTGCGCCCATGGGCGGCGGCGGAGGCATGGGCGGTATGTATTAAAAGAAAGTCCCTGTGGGGGCAAAAGCACAAACCCGGCTGTAAAGCCGGGTTTGTGCTTTCATAACCAAATCCGGAATGCGTCATCCAAAGCTGGCCAAGTAGGTGTTTCCAATCAGCGCCTGCTTTTTTCTCGATTCTATAGGATTTGCCTGACAATAGGCGATGGAAAGCACTTCCATCAAAAACAGCTCCGCTGTTTTCACATTCAGGCTTCCGTTTTGATACGGCCCTTCATTGCCGCCGCACAGCAAGAGCAAATCGCATAAAGAGGCTAAGGGCGAGCGGCAAAACCTCGAAATGCAAATCAAGCGCGCGCCGGCGTCTTTGGCGGCTTTGGCGATGGCGATGGCCTCCTTGGTGGTACCGGAGTAGCTAAACACGATGGCCACGTCCGAAGCGGTAAGCATGGACGCGCGAACGAGCTGCATATGCGGATCGCCAAGATACTCTGCTTTGGAACAAATGAATAGAAACCGATTTCGAGATTCCAGCGCGGAAACAGAGGATAGCCCAACGCCGAAAAAGCAGATGTGCTCGGCGGCGCTCAACCATTGAGTTGCGGTGGCAAGAATGATTGGATCCAGCAATTGATAGGTTTCATTGAGCATAGACATGCTGTTGTTGAGCACCTTTTGCATCATGACATTGAGATTGTCATGGGAAGAGACGATGCAGTTATCCAGTTTGGGCGCCATATGGGAGTCAATCACAGCGCGAGCCAAATCTACTTTGAAGGATTGGTATCCGGATTTTTCTAAACGGCGGCAAAACCGAAAAATGCTGGTTTCTCCAACGCCGCATTCGGCGGCCAATTCGGTGATGGTCATATAGACCATGTTTTTGGCGTTTTGGAGGACATAGTCGGCAATGTTTTTTTCCGCTCGTGTAAAAGCCGGATAAATCGACTTGATGACGGCAAATAGGTCTTTAGACATACTAACCCTCCTAGCCCGTTTTCGTGAAAATACTTCTTAGGATAATTATAGGAATCCTATAGGAATTAGTCAATAAAGAAAGATGTCGAAAAATAGCGAATGTGAAAATTATTTTAGGGAACTGATGAAAAAGGCAAAACAAATCGAGGATATTTCTACATTTTTCGAGCGTTTCTTTTTTCCTAGAAATGGAGTAGAATATCAGTAAGAAAGAGTTTCACAAACCATAAGGACGGGTACATTGAAAAAAGGAGGGGAAGCACATGGAATTCTACATTTGTAAGCATTGTGGAAACGTGATCGCGTATGTGGATCACAAGGGGCCTAAGGTGAGCTGCTGTGGCGAGGAAATGCAGCTTTTGGTTCCCAACACGACGGATGCTGCCACAGAAAAGCATGTACCGGTGGTCAAACAGGAAGGAAGCCTTGTGACGGTCACGGTCGGCAGTACGCTGCACCCCATGACGGAAGAGCACCATATAGCCTGGATCGCCTTGCAAACGAAGCAGGGGAACCAACGCAAGCCTCTCAGCCATACGGGGGAGCCCAAGGCGGCCTTTGCCTTGGCGGATGGGGATGAAGTGGTGGCGGTATATGAATACTGCAATCTCCACGGGCTTTGGAATGCATAATCGGCTAGAAAGGCCGCTGGGATCATCATTTAAGTTAGGGAGGAAATGATAGGTATGAAATACGTTTGCGAGCTGTGCGGTTATGAATACGATGAGGCCAAGGGCGACCCCGATCAGGGGATTGCCCCGGGCACCTCATGGGAAGAGGTTCCGGAGGGTTACGTTTGTCCATTGTGCGGAGCCGGAAAAGAAGCCTTTTCGGAAGCCTGAAAAATAGGAAAACGCCCATCGGACGGCAATAGCACCTGGACAATCCGACGATAAACCAAAACTCCGCTGATCGATTCCTTATCGACAGCGGAGTTTTTTGATATGCTCAATAAGGAATGGCAACAGCGGAGTCTACCGGGAGGCGGGCTCGCCTTTGGCTGTCAAGATCAATTGCGTATGCTTGCACTGAATGGCGGAAACCTCGCATTGGGAAGCGGTCACATTGGCTTTTATGCCAAAAGCGAACAGCATGGCCATGGCGATGCTTGTGATCAAAAGAAGGGAAATGGTAGTGCATGTTTGTTGTTTCATCCGTGCATTCCTCGCTTTCGTAAGACCCGCTTCTGCGAAAAAGGAAATTTGACAATGCCATCTTACTACGCTTAAAGCGAAAAGTCAAGCTAAAAGCGGAAATTTTTTTCTGAAGTTGACATGTTTTCGCTTTTAGCGTATAATCGACCTGCAGGGAGGCGAGTGGCATGTCCAACGCAGTAAACCCAAGGGAGATTTTTTGTGAGAACTTGAAAACCCATATGCGCAGAATGGGCATGGACCAGGCGCAGATCGTTACCGCCCTTTCTGTGACCGCATCTACGGTTTCGGATTGGGTCAATGGCAAGAAATATCCCCGTGTGGATGCCATGCAGCGTTTGGCCGCCTTTTTGGGGATTTCGCTGTCTCAACTCACGACGCAAACAGAAAGCGGGATTCGGCATCCTGCCATGACGCCTATTCCCGCCAACCGCGTGCCGCTGGTGGGCAGCATCCAGTGCGGTGCGCCCACCTTCGCGGCGGAAGACTTGGAGGGCTATGTGGAGGTAGGGGCCGGAATCCGAGCGGATTTTGCGCTTCGGGCCAGAGGGGACAGCATGTCCGGCATTGGCATTCTGGATGGATTTTTGGTGTTTATCCGCAAGCAATCCGCTGTCAATGATGGGGAAGTGGCCGCTGTGATTTTAGATGACGATGCCACCCTAAAGCGGGTACGCTACCTGCCAGGCGGCATGACCATGTTGCAGGCAGAAAACCCCAAGTATAGCCCCATCGTCATTGGGGGAGAAGACGAAACCCGAGCAGTGCAAGTGCTCGGGAAAGCGGTAGCGTTTATGGGCGAGGTACATTAAACGGGGTTCAGGCAAGGGTGAGAGCGTCGATTTGCGATAGTTCCTCCGCGGTGAATTCCGGCGCGCTGACGATTTGCGCGTTTTCCATAATCTGCTCCGGCCGACTGGCGCCAATGAGGGCGGAAGTGACCACAGGATCATGCAAAACCCATTGCAGCGCCATTTGGGCCAGGCTTTGCCCTCGCTTTTCCGCGATCTGGTTCAAAGCGGAGACTGTCTGGAGTAACTCGGGGCTGATTTGCTCCGGCTTTAAGTAACGGGGATCGTGCCCTGCGCGGGAATCAGCGGGAATGCCATGGAGATAACGGGAAGTCAGCCGGCCCCCAAACAAGGGAGAAAAGGCGATGCACCCGACTTTTTCGCGCCGCAAAACCGGAGCGAGTTCACCCTCCATCCTTCGGTTGAGCATGCTGTAGCTGGGCTGGTGGATGAGCAGCGGCGTGCCTAAGGCGCGAAGGGTTTTGATAGCCGCTTCGGCTTCCTGCTGGGTATAGTAGTTGGAAATGCCCACATAGAGCGCTTTTCCGCTACGAACGATCTGGTCCAGTGCGCCCATGGTTTCTTCGATGGGGGTATCGGGATCGGGGCGGTGATGATAGAAAATATCCACGTACTCAAGCCCCATGCGTTTCAGGCTTTGATCCAAGCTGGCTATGAGGTACTTTCGGCTTGCGAAGTTGCCATAAGGGCCATCCCACATATCATATCCGGCCTTGGTGGAAATGATCAATTCATCCCGATGGGGCCGCCAGTCCCGCTGCATATGAACGCCGAAATTGCGCTCGGCTTCCCCGTATGGCGGGCCATAATTATTGGCCAGATCAAAATGGGTGATGCCATTGTCAAAAGCGGTGCGTAGCAACTGCTGCTGGGTTTCAAAAGGGGTGATATTGCCGAAATTATGCCAGAGCCCGAAGGAAAGGATAGGAAGCAGAAGTCCACTGTTGCCGCAACGGCGATAAGTCATGCGCTCGTAACGGTCTTTTTGCGGTTGATACATGCGTTTTCCTCCGATATTTCTGTCATGCTATTTTTGATAGAAGGCGTGAATGGCATGGATGACGGAGGCGCAGTCCGCTTCCGTCAGTTCCAGGTATAGTGGCAAACGGAGCAGGCGTTCGCTTTCTTTGGTGGTATAACGGTCCTCGCCATGGAAGCGGCCGTATTTTAGGCCTGCGGTAGCGGAATGCAAAGGAATATAGTGAAAAACAGCCTGAATGCCACGCTCTTTGAGGAAGGCGGTCAGTTGTGTACGTTCCTCCAAGTCTTTGGCCTTAAGGTAGAACATGTGGGCATTGTGCGTGCAATCCCCAGGGATGTGCATGAGTTCAATGCGGCCTTGCTGCCTAAGGGGCAAAAGCCCTTCTTGGTATTGGTTCCAGCGGTCCATGCGCTTTTGTGTGATTTGTTCATGCTGCTCCAACTGTGCCAGCAAATAGGCTGCGTTGAGTTCGCTTGGCAAGAAGGAAGAACCCATGTCCACCCAGGTGTATTTGTCCACTTGCCCGCGAAAGAAGCGGCTGCGGTCCGTGCCTTTTTCGCGGACGATCTCCGCCCGTTCGATCAAATCCGAATGATTTAAAAGCGCCGCGCCGCCTTCCCCCATGCTGAAATTCTTGGTTTCGTGGAAGCTGAAGCAGCCGATATGGGACAGGGCGCCCGCTTGCTTGCCGCGATAAGTAGAGGTCACGGCCTGCGCCGCGTCCTCCACCAAAAGCAAGCCATGCTCGCTGGCAATGCGCCCCAAAGCATCCATGTCGCAGCAAACCCCCGCGTAGTGGACAGGCACAATGGCCTTGGTGTGCGGGGTGATGGCGGCGCGGACACAAGCGGGATCCAGGTTCATGGTATCAGGCTGGATGTCCACAAAGACAATGGTTGCCCCCCGAAGCACAAAGGGATTGGCGGTACTTACAAAGGTAAAAGAAGGCATGATGACCTCGTCTCCCGCCTGTATATCCAACAGGATGGCGGCCATTTCCATAGCCGACGTGCAGGAAGTGGTTAAAAGCGCACGTTGGGTACCCGTGATGGATTCCAAGAGCGTGCTGCAGCGCTTGGTGAAGGCGCCGTCGCCGCAGATTTTTCGCGCCTGGATGGCTTCATGAATATAGGTTTCACTTTCAGGCACAAAAGGCGGAACATTGAATGGAATCATGCATTTGCCTCCGCTTTCACATCATTTGATCAAGTATAGCACAAACCGGCGGGGATGTCATTTTTTGGCGTGCATCTTATTTTGTACATCTTTTGCCAGGCCATCCCAATAGATCCCAGCGATGTGCAGATCGCTGACTTGATAGAGCATACGGCTGCCCACCACATCCTCCACCTCGCTGACCACCGGCTCGCCGTGATCATATAAAAAATCCACGCCCGCAAAACAAAGGGGCGCATCTGCCTGCGAAAAATGGGCGATTACCTGTTCCAAAAGCCAGCGTTCTTGCGGGGTTACCCTGTGCAGCGCTACCTGCCCACCCCGTTTGTAATTGCTGATAAAGCCCTCTTTTGCCGTGCGCATCACGGCAGCTATGATTTGCCCGAACACCACATAGATCCGTAGGTCGCGTCCATAATCCGAGGCAATCTCCTGCTGGATCAGAGGCTCTGGCAAGATCCTGCTGGCGGCGGCGGCCCATTCTTCTGGGGTTTCTACCCAAAGCACCCGGTCGCCTCCATGGCTGCACGCCGGCTTAAGGATGACGGGAAAGTGGGTGCCTTGGGGTGGTGAAGTGGCCGAAACGCCCAGATCCCAGGTTTTCAGCATAGGCAGGCCCTGTAAAAAGTGGTGGGTGTTTCGCTTGTCATTGCACACTTCGCACACCTTGGCGTTGTTGTACACGGGAATGCCCAGGTTTTCCAAATGCCTGCTTATGGAAGCGTCCCGCTGGCGGGAGATGACAAAACCAGGATAATTCCCTTCGCCTTGCGCCAAGAGGGCTTTCCATTGGGATAACAATACGGTTTTGACGGCAATGCGACGGCGTTGCCCTTCTTGTTCCATCATAGAGGCAAAATCGCGGTTGAGCGCATAATCCTCGTCCGCGTAGAGAAGCCAGCCTGTTCTCCCGTCCATGGTCCTACCTCAATGCGGCGGTGACATGCCGCAAAATCTCCGTGGCCATATTGACCCCCGTGCAGGCCAGTGTGGTTTTGAAATGGGCGTTGCTGTTGACCTCGCAAAGCAGGGGGCCGTCCTTTCCAAACAGGATATCGACCCCTGCGAAATCCAGCCCCAGCGACCTGACTGCCCGAAGGGCCAGACCAGCCTCCGCCTCCGTAGGCGTATAAGCCTCCATGGCGCCGCCCAGGGTGAGATTGCTGCGGAAATCTCCATCGGTGCTTTTGCGCAGAATCGCGGCCACCACGTGGTCGCCCACCACGTTCACCCGCACATCCCGTCCGTAACTTTCCTGCACCAGTGCCTGAAACAAAAGGGGGGTACCCTGTAAAGCAACCACCTTTTGCCGAAGGGCTTCCAAGTCATGCAGCAAGTAGACCTGCTGGCCGAAGGAGCCAAAGCACTCCTTTAACACCAGCGGAAAACCCAGTTCATGGGCGGCGGCATCCACAAACGTAGTATCCGGATAGCCTACGGCAGGAAAGGTTTTGGGGGCAAGGATGGTGCGCGGCATAGGCAAGCCCGCCTTTTTGAGGCAAAGGTAGGTAAGCCCTTTATCGTCGCAGCGGGAGATGGCTTTGGTGCTGTTGAAAACGCGCAGGCCGCGTTGTTCTAATTGGGTAGCCAATTGCACGTCCTTGTCCCAAAAGATCACAAAATCGTAGGGTGACGGATCAAAAGCGGCCGTGTCCACCACGCAGCAAAGCTCCGCGTTGGTTTTGACCGCAAGGCTCATGCCCAGTTCCTGGGCGGAAGCCTGAAAGGTATGATAGAGTTCATCAAATTTCGTGGTCCGTAAAAAAGCGTTGACCACCAATAGTCCGTTATGCATGGGGGTTTTCTCCTTCTTTGGCGTTCAGCGCCAAAAGGATTTCGTCAAGCGCGTCCAAAATGCGGGGGAAGCAATACTCAGCACACTCCTGCATGAGCAGGCGGGAGTTGATTTCCAGCTGCACGGCAGGGATCCCGCACTCCCTGACCACGGTGGAACTGACCGTATACGGGCTGGCGGCGTCAAAAGGATCGTCCAGGGTGATGCGTTTCAACCCCTGTCTTTGGAATGCTTCCCGTATCGTACACAGAAAATCCTGGCGGCCGACAAGATGATGACCCTTTCCGGTGCATAGGCACAAATCCATGGGGCGGTCAGGCGCGAGCTGGTGCAAATCCAGCACATAGCCAATGCCGGCTTCCTGCACCCGCCGGCACAGTTCGTCGCGATAGGTGCTTTGAGGATCGTGGTTGGCATCGTCCTGCAAATGCCGGGTCTTGTAGAGGACGGGGCAGTTACGCCTTTGGTGGAGAAGCTGGCAAAGCATGCCTGTAAAGCGCTCCGCACATTTGATGGCCCCTTTGCGGGTTTGCAGCACAGCGTGGGGAGCGCTCACAAGGACGCATCCCTTTCCAGGCAGAAATTCAAAGGAAGCACAATGCTGCGGGTTGGTAAAATAGGCCAAGGAAAGCTGGATTTGCTCGTCTACCTTCATGGAACACGCTCCCTCCACTGGGGAAAAACCGGGGATGGAAACATGATAGTCTAGCACGGGAAAAAGGACAGTGTCAATGGAATGGCCATGTGTCTGAAGGTTTTGGACATCAAAGGGGAAAAGTTTACGGTTTCTTCACGGTTCAAAGGATGCATTTTTCGCCAGAAAGGTATATGCTTGTGAAGACACCCGCGTTTGGGTGGGAAAGGCATGGATTACCTATGGCCAGAAGCATCGGTATTGATTTGGGAACCACCAACTCCTGTGTGTCGTTCTTAGAAAACGGCGAGCCCACGATCATTCCCAACGCCGAGGGCGAGCGTACCACGCCGTCGGTGGTGGCGTTCGCCAAGGACGGGGAACGTTTGGTGGGCAGCGCGGCCAAACGGCAGGCGGTGACCAATTATGCCCGTACCGTGAGCTCCATCAAACGGGAGATGGGCACGGACAACCGCGTGAAGATCGACGGCAAGGAATACACTCCCCAGGCGATTTCCGCCATCATTTTGCAAAAGCTGAAAAAGGACGCGGAAAGCTATTTGGGTGAGTCTGTGAGCGACGCGGTCATTACGGTACCCGCCTATTTTAGCGATGCCCAGCGGCAGGCCACCAAAGACGCGGGAAAGATCGCGGGGCTGAACGTGCTGCGCATCATGAATGAACCTACCGCCGCGGCCATGGCCTATGGCATGGACAAGCAGGGCTCGCAGAAGATCATGGTCTATGATTTGGGGGGCGGCACCTTTGATGTGTCGGTTTTAGACATCAACCAAGAAGTGATCGAAGTGCTGGCCACAGCGGGAAATAACCGCTTGGGCGGGGATGATTTTGACCGCGCCGTTGCGCAGTGGCTGGTAGAGGAATTTAAGAAGCAGGAAAAGATTGATATTTCCAAGGATGCCGCGGCCATGCAGCGCATCCGCGAGGCGGCGGAGAAGGCGAAAATGGAGCTCAGCGCGGCCACGGTCACTACCGTAAGCCTGCCCTTTTTGGCGGCGGGCAAGGATGGGGCCAAGCATATGGAGATCAGCCTGACCCGTGCCAAGTTCGACAGCTTGACCGGCCACTTGGTTGCCGCTACCATGGAGCCTGTGCGGCAAGCCATGGCAGACGCGGGAATGAGCGTTTCCCAGCTGGGCTGCGTACTCCTGGTGGGCGGCAGCACCCGCATTCCCGCCGTGCAGGAAGCGGTGCGCAAGTTTACGGGCAAGGAACCCAGCAAGGGCATCAATCCGGATGAGTGTGTGGCCATGGGCGCCTGCCTGCAGGGCGGGGTGTTGATTGGCGATGTGAAAGGTCTGCTGCTGCTGGATGTGACGCCTCTTTCCTTGGGAATTGAAACCCTGGGGGATGTGTTTTCTCGCATCATTGACCGCAACACCACCCTGCCTGTGCAGCGCAGTCAGGTGTTCAGCACGGCGGCTAATTTTCAAACCTCGGTGGAAATCCACGTGCTGCAAGGAGAGCGGGATATCGCCTCCTGCAACAAGACCTTGGGTAAGTTCAAGCTGAACGGCATTCGCCGCGCTCTGCGCGGCATTCCTCAGATCGAGGTCACCTTCAGCATTGACGCCAATGGCATTGCCAACGTTTCCGCGA
Source organism: Eubacteriales bacterium (assembly GCA_031554475.1). Taxonomy (GTDB): domain Bacteria; phylum Bacillota; class Clostridia; order Christensenellales; family Aristaeellaceae; genus Limiplasma. The sequence continues at coordinate 30,540 of JAVBVF010000009.1, forward strand.
AAGATTTGGGAACGGGCAAGCATCAGGAAATCACCCTGACCCAAAGCTCCAACATGTCTTGCGCAGAAATCGAGCAAGCCATTCGTGATGCCGAGCGCTATGCCGCCGAGGACGCGAAGCGAAAGCAATCGGCGGAGCTGCATAACCGCGGGGAAGCCTTAGGCTATCAGGCCAAAGCGGCCGCCAAAAAGCTAGGCGCGGAGGACCGGGAGCGGATGGACAAGCTCCGCAAAGCCGTGGAAGAGGCCATGGAAAAGAAGGATGAGTATGCCCTAAAAACCGCCTGCGATGAATTGGAAACCGCCCTCCACGCCGCAGGGCAATACAGCCATACCCCTTTGGACAACGACGACGGCGCCATGGAGGCCAACTATCAAAAGCCTCAGGACGAAAGCGAGCAGCGATAATTGGGCATGTGGAGAGGGAGATAGCATGTTTGGGTATGTAAGTCCGGCCTTGGAAGGCTTTACCAAAGAACAAAAGGAGCGGTACCGCGCTTATTACTGCGGGCTTTGCCGGACATTATGGGAAACCTATGGCAATGTGGGGCGGCTGACCTTGAGCAATGACATGACTTTTTTGCTCATTTTGCTCACTTCCCTGTATGAGCCTGAGGAGAAAACAGGCCAGGCGCGCTGCTTGCCTCACCCTGTGCATAGCCGCTCTTATTTGCAAAATCCCCTGTCAGCCTATTGCGCAGATATGAACATTGCGCTGGCCTACCACAAATCCTTGGACGATTGGAAGGATGACGGCAGCCTGATGGGCAAAGCGCAAGCCAGGCTCCTGCACAAAGCCTACCGGCAGGTGGAAGGGCGGTATCCCGAGAAGTGCAAGGCCATTGAGGAGTGCCTGGCGGCCATTGGATGCCTGGAAAGCGAGGGTGCTGCGCTGCCGGATGAGCCGGCGAACCTGACCGCTCGCATGCTGGGGATGATTTTTGCCTATCAAGCGGATCACTGGGCGGACACCCTCCGGCAGTTGGGCGAGGCGCTGGGGCGGTTCATTTACCTCATGGACGCCTACGACGATTTGCCCTCGGACTTGAAGCATAAGCGCTACAACCCCTTGAAGGAGTACGCGAATCAAGCGGACTATGAGGATTTTTGCAAGGACAGCTTAACGCTTTTAATCGCCGAGGCTACTGAAGCCTTTGAAACGCTGCCGCTCATGCTGGATGTGGATATTTTGCGCAACATCCTTTATGCGGGCGTCTGGGTTCGCTACGAGATGCAGCGGCAGCGAAAACAAAAACAGGGCAAGCTATTGCCCAAGGAGGGCAGGATATGAACGATCCCTATCAGGTGCTGGGGGTTGCGCCTGGCGCGTCGGATGATGAGATCAAAGCGGCTTACCGCACTCTTGCTAAAAAATACCACCCCGATTTGAACCAAGGCTCCGCCCAGGCGGAAGCGAAGATGCGGGAAGTGAACGAAGCCTATACCCTGTTGATCAAGCATAAGGGGCAGGGAGGGACCTACCAGGGAGCCTCGGGTGGCAGCCCCTTTGGGCAAGGCAGCCCATTTGGCGGCTATGGGCAAAGCTACGGCGGATCGGGAAATCAGGGAGGTTACGGTGGGTTTGGGTTCGGCGGCTTTGAGGAGTTTTTCCGCAATGCCCAGCGGTCTTATGGCGGCAATCAAAGCCAAAGCGCTACCCCTTACGTGGAGAAGGATCCCGCGCTCAAACCTGTGGAAAAGGCCGTGCGGGAAGGGCGGTATCAAGAGGCGCTCTACCTTTTGGCCGCGGTTCCTACCCGTACGGCCGCGTGGTATTATTGGAGCGCCAGAGCTCATGTGGGCCTAGGCAACCGGATCGCCGCCGTGAACGACGCGCGGACCGCTGCCCGTATGGCGCCGGAGGAAAACGCGTTTTATGAGCTGTTGGCGCAGCTTCAGGCCAGCGGGCAAGCCTACCGTCAGCAGGGTACCCAGTGGGGATTTGGCAACTATTTATGCAGCAATCCTTGCCTGACCCTTTGCGTGGCCAATACGGTTTGCAATTTGTGCTGCATGGGGCGCGGCTGTTATTGTTAAAGAGTAAGAAAGAAAAGGTGGCATGGATATGTCTTTTTGGGAAAGAATCAAGCAGGCGCTCCGCGGCTTTATGGCGGGAAGAAACGGTATGGACCCGCTTTGCATTGCGCTATTATGGACAGGGATAATTCTCTATTTGCTGGGCAGCATCCACAACTTTGGCATTTTGACCCTAGTGGGATTCGCGGCTTATGTTGTGACCCTGTTTCGGATGTTTTCCCGCAACAAGGAGAAGCGCGCCCTGGAAAACCGGCGGTACCTTGCCATGAGAAGCCGCCTGACAACCCAAATCAAGCAAGCGCAAAAGCGGTTTCAAAACCGTAAGCAATATAAATATTTCAAATGCCCGGGCTGTAAAGCCTGGTTGAAGCTGCCCAAGGGGGCGGGGGTGGTGACCGTCACCTGTAGCCGTTGCCAAAACAGCTTTACGCAAAAGGCATAACACAGCGCATTCCAAAAGCCCGAGAGCAGTTGTTTTCGGGCTTTTTTGCACGCACAGGGAAGAAGAAATACGGGCAGAGACAGAATTTTCCGGCCTTCACAGGTTTTGAAAAGAAGGAGTTTTTCCCGCAAGCCGCGAAATCCTTTGTGTTCACTGGAAATGTTTGGGATTCAGGCGTTGTTTGGGCTCCTGGCAAAAATTGGATAATGTAAATGCTGGTTCTTCGGGAAGAATTTGCCAGGGTGGAACGTCTTATGGTTGAAAATCGCAACATCAATGGTAAATGGAGGGTTCGTTCATGAAACGCATATTGGCAATTTGCCTGATCGCGTGCCTGCTGGTCACGTTCATTCCAGCGGTATCCATGGCGGTTACGCAGTATGGCACCGTGCACGGTGGATGGCTGAGAATGCGGTCGGCCGCGTCTTTTAGCGCACCGACCATCACCAGCTATTATACAGGCACCTCGGTGCGGATTTTGGGTACCTCGGGCAGCTGGTATCATGTGGAAGCGCCTGACGGAAGAACGGGCTATATGTATAGCTCCTATGTGTCCGTGGGCGGCGGCGGCGGCGTGATTGACGGCACCGCCAGGGTTTGGAGTGCCAACGGTTACGGCGTGCGCATGCGTTCTGGCCCCGGGACCGGATACCGCATCTTGGCGGTTTATAGCGTAGGCACCTCGGTAGCGGTTCTGGAGAGAGGTTCTTACTGGTCGCGCATTCAAGTGGGCGGCTTGGTGGGCTATATGATGAACCAATTTATTGTGGGCGGAAGCAACCCCACCCCCACGCCCGGCCCCACTTCCAATGGCACTGTATGGAGTAGCAACGGCTATGGTGTGCGTTTGCGCACAGGCCCTGGCAAAGGCTATGGGATCATCGGTGTGTACAGCGTGGGTACGCCTGTGACGGTGCTGGAACATGGCGCCGTTTGGGATAAGGTACAAATCGGCAGCCGCGTCGGCTATATGATGAATGAATTTATCCGCTATACCCCAGTGAATATCAAGGTGACGGAAGTCACCCTGGACAATATGGCCCCCATTAAGGGCACCACCCTCAAGGCCATCGTGACTCCCGCAGGCGCCACAGTAACCTATAAATGGACGGTGGATGGCGAAACCGTGGGGAAAAACAGCGCCAGCCTCGCCGTGGATGAGGACTATGTGGGCCAAAAAATCAAAGTCACCGTAACTGGCACGGGCAATTATACCGGCACGGTGTCGTGCACCTCCAATGTGGTGGTGGAAAGCAAAAAGATCACGGACATGAAGCTGAACGTCGAAGATGGAGCTCCTGTGGTGATTGGGGAGACCGTTGAAGTGTTGAGCATTGTGCCCAAGGGCGCCAAGGCACGCTACGAGTGGAAGGTTGATGGAAAACTCGTAAGTGAAGAGGAAAGCTACACCGTTGAAAATATCAAAAAAGCGACCACGCTGACGGTGCAGGCGTTTGGGGTGGATCCCTTCTCAGGAAAATCTCCCCTCAAATCCTTTGAGATTCATAAGACCGGCGAGATCAGCATTGCCAAAATTGTTAATAAAACAGGCAGTTCCGTTGTGTTCAACGCGGGCGATACCGTTGCGGCAAGTTATAAGCCCACGCACGCGGATGTTACGCTCAAATGGGAGATCAAGGATAAGAACGGCAAGGTTGTCTTCTCCGGCACAGGCAGCCCGGACGACAAGGAATTTCAGATTCCCAAGTCCTTGGGCAAAAACAGCCCCTATACGCTGTCTTTGAACGTGGAAGGAATCAATCTGTATAAGGGTAGCAGCCAACTCATTGAGAATCAGCCTATCTACAGCTTGGCCTCCATTCAGGCGGTGACCTTGACGCCTACGAAACCGAGATACGATCCCAACGTAAGCAAACCCATTGCGGTTTCTCAGGCGAAGGACACAGAGGGCAAAGCGGTTCCCCTAAGCCTGCTCAAGTATACTTGGTACAATGTGAACACCCCCAGCGTTTCTTTGGGAAGCGATCCTTACTATACCCTGCAGGCGGGGGATGTGGGCGCGACCATCGCCGTAAGGGTGGAAGGCACCTATGATACGGGAAGCAGCCAGGGATACTCCGGCAAGGTGGTGGCGGAGACCAAGGTGCTAGGCACGCTGTCGGGCGTGGACTTCAATTATCCTGTGGATAGGATCCGTCATAATGATACGGTGAAGGTCGTAACCGTGTATCCGACCAGCCCCCAAGCCACAGTCGGAAACTACAAGTGGACGTTCTACAAGGCGGATGGAACAACGGTATCCCGCACCCTGGAGGGCAGCGGGCAGGCCAGCGCAACGGTTGGAAGCACCGAGTCGAAGTTTATCCTGCAAATCACGGGCAAGAAGGGCACGGCCTATGAGGGCAGCTCTTGCAAGGTAGAGGTTTTGGTGGATCTTGCAGAAATGCCCAGAATGGCCGCAATAGAGCCGGTGGAGAGCGAAGAGGTTGCGGAAGAGACCCTTGACCCGAATGCGACGGTGGATCCCAACGCGACGGTGGATCCGAACGCCACGGTGGATCCCAACGCCACGGTGGATCCGAATGCGACGGTCGATCCGAATGCCCCCACAGCCACCGACGATGGAAGCGATGGCATGGTGGTTACCCAAGGTGATGGCTTCACTGTGATTGGTCCGGATGACGGAACCAATACGACGGACCCGGGCAATACCGATCCCACAGGCGGAACGACGGACCCGAGCAACACCGATCCCACAGGCGGAACGACGGACCCAGGCAACACCGATCCCACGGGCGGAACGACGGACCCGGGCAATACCGATCCGACGGGCGGAACAACGGACCCGGGCAATACCGATCCCACAGGCGGAACGACGGACCAGGGCAATACCGATCCCACGGGAGATGCTGGCAATGGGGAAGTGTTTGATGATCAAGGTGGCCTGGATCAACAGTTCTTTATCGACGATACCCAGGATACGCCTCCTGTGTCGGATGAAGGCCAGCAGCAGTTCTTTGAGGAAGAGATCGTGCCTGTTCCCCAGCCACCCGTAAATGAAGTTCCAGTGGTGGTTCCCGAAAGCGAAGTCATTCAGCAGGAACCGGTTGTAGCGTTTAACATCACAAAGCCTACCATTGGGGATGAGATTGTGGTCACCGTAACGCCTTTGGACGTGGGAGCGGCGGTGCGCTATAAGTGGTTTGCGGACGATAGCCTTGTGCAGGACGGCACACTCAACAGCTATATCGTACAGGAAAGCGACGTTGGAACCCGCATTCGCGTCAAGATTTGGATCGGAGAGAGCACCCAGCCGCTGACGGCACGCACGAAGACAGTGCAGTAATGCAAAATGCCCTAGGCAAAATGCGAATGATCCCCCGGCACAGCCGGGGGATCATTCGCATTGGATATGGCAAGCATTTTAGGATGTCGCTCTTTTCTTCATGGTAGAACGGATTCGTTTGGACAGGTATTGGGGAGAGGGCGCGGCGGTCTGTTCCAATACAGGAGGGGTTATTTCCTCGGAGGCAGGAGCAGTCATAGGAGCTTTGCTGGACATTGTGGAACGTATCCTTGGCGAGGAAAGAAATGTGGCGGCAACGTCCTCTTTTTTTTCATTTTCCGTCAGCGGAGCTTTGCGAAACACCATGGGCTTAGGAACGGCGGAGGATAGCGTGGCGGAGGAAAGCGCCGCGGCCTCGCTGAGGGAAGAGGCGGGCCCCTCCTGAGGCTTGATCGCGGCCACATCGGGAGGCTTTTCTTCAAGGGGCGTTTCTTGAATAGGTTTTTGATAAGGGCTGTTCGGTTCGGGGGGCGCGGGCTTTGGGGAAGTCTCCCGCTTGGGCGGAGCATAGGCGCTTTGCCCGTAGGAGAGATAGGGGTTGGACTCTGTAGAGCTTGCGTTGGCGAGGGTAGGAGACTTGATAGGCTCCTGGCGCACCACCATGGGGGAGAAATCTTTGCGGGGTGCAGCCTCCCCCAGCCATGAATCCAGTTGGGAGGGGGGAAGCGGGGCGGGCGCGGACCGCCTCCAGTCCGGAGCCGGAGCGGAAGCTCTGGGTGCGCTGTCCCGCGGCGGGTTCCGGAGCTTGGGGGGCGGAGTGGGCCTGGAAGCCGGCGGCAGAGCTTGCCGATTTCCGTTCCAAAGCAAAAAGGCTCCCAAGACGCCCAAGCCGCCTCCAATGCCAAATAGCACGCTTGGGTTGTGCATCATCCAAAGAAAAAATTGATTGACCGCCCACAGCACGGCGTTGGACGTCGGCTCGTCAAAAGACGCGACGATCAAGCGGATCTGTTCATTTTCCAGGATTGGCAAGAGCGTTGCGATCAAGGCAAAAAGCGTCGCAATGATCCCTATATATAAAAATATGAATCCGATGACTCTTCGCGCGTTCATGGCATGCATCCTCTCCCAAAGAAAGTGAGTTGCCTTCACCATTTTTCGCGACGAACCCGCCGTTTTCCTTCTGTGCGCCAGAAGATTCCTGCCCAGAAATCCGGCGGCGCGAAGGAAAGAGGGGGGCGAATGAAGAATGATAAGGAATTAGGTAGAATTTGCGAAGCGGTAGGGAGGCGTACAAGATGGATAAGTATAAATTAACCTACCATATTGATATGGTATTTTGTATTGACGCAACGGGAAGTATGCGCCATGTGATTGATTTTGTAAAGCAAAATGCGCTTAGCCTTTATCATGACGTGGTGGGGGCTATGGAAAGAAAGCACAAGGTGATCAGCCAGATGAGGGTGCGGGTGATCGCCTTTCGGGATTATTTGGCGGACCATGAAAGCGCCATGCTGACCAGCCCTTTTTTTGTGTTGCCCCAGCAAGCCCAGCAGTTTTATGATTGTGTGAATGGGATTTCAGCAAAGGGCGGGGGAGATATCCCCGAAGACGGGCTGGAGGCTTTGGGATATGCGATCCGCAGCGAATGGACAGGAGAGGGCGTAAAAAAGCGCCATATCGTGGTGATGTGGTCTGACGCGCCAACCCATGAATTGGGGCATGGTCGTTCTTCCCCCTGGTACCCCCAAGGGATGGCCAAGAATTTTGAAGAATTGAGTCTTTGGTGGGAAGATATGCAGCTGGGCGGCATGATGGATGAAAACGCCAAGCGCTTGCTCATTTTCGCCCCAGACGCGCCGGAGTGGAGCCGCATTTCCCAGGAGTGGGCGCAGGTCATTCATGTGCAGACCGTTAGCGAAGGGTTGATGGACGTGGAGTATCAGCAGGTGATTGACGCGGTCTGCAACACCATCTAAGGGTGAAGGAGCAAGTGGATAGCTTGGAGGAGAAGAACCGGCATTGCGCCTGCGTTTCCGTTCATTGGGCGGTGGATCCTGAACACGGAGAAGACAGCTTTGCTTTTTGCGTGAAAGAAGCCCGTGGCTTTTTATGCGTAGCGGACGGCTGTGGAGGTATCGGGGCAAAGCGCTATGAAAGCATGGGGGAGCATACGGGGGCTTTTTTGGCGGCGCGGCTTGCTACAGAATGTGTGAAAAAGTGGAACGCAAACAACGCCGTCCCTGTGCCGGAACGCCGTGCGGAGGGCCAATCGGTGTGCAAGGCCCTGTCTCAAGCCCTCTTTGAAGAGCTTCAGCATTTTGAAGCCACCCATGCCAATGAACGGAGTGTCCGCATTGTAGGGCGCATGCAGCGCACCTTGCCCACCACGCTGTGCGCGGCGATTTTTGAAGGCTCGCCCCAGGGAGAATTGGATTGTCTGTTTCTTTGGGCGGGGGACAGCCGGGGGTATTTGCTCAACCAGGGCGGGTTGCACCAGCTAACCGCCGATCATACCGCAGCGGCGGGGGATGCGTTGGAGAGCCTGTACCAAGACGCGCCCCTTCGCAATATGCTTAGCGCGGATGCGAACTTCACCCTAAGTGCAAGGCGGGTTCGGGTTTGTCCCCCCTGCGTAGTGATGGTGGCAACGGATGGCGCATTTGCCTATTTGCCCACGCCGATGGAGTTTGAGTGGATGCTGCTTTCCACGTTGAAAGCGGCAGAGAATGAGGACGGTTGGCAGAGAAAATTGACGCAGCAACTGAAACGGATTGCCGCGGATGACTGCACGGTTTTGCTGGCGCCCGTGGGTTTTGAAAGTTTTTCTGCCATGAAGGACGTGCTGGAAGCCAGGCGGATGGAATTGCAACGGGAGTTTATTACCCCTGTTCGAAGGCACAAATCGGGCTTGGACTTGGCAAGGCAAAAATGGGAAAAGTATCGCCAGGATTATGACTGGACGAAAGGAAAAGCAGATGGCGACTTGGATTGGCGGATATGAGCAGCTGACTCCCATGCAAACCGCAGGCAGCGGAAGCGCCCGCTGGTGCATTGCCAAACGCTATGGACAGCGCTTTTTTGTCAAAGAGTTTTTGTCGCCGGTTTATCCTTTTGCGGATCGCGAGACACCGCTTATTTTGAAACAGAAGGAACGCTGCCAGGCCTTTGAGGCGCAAAAGCAGCGCTTATACGCGGCGCTCTCCTGTGTCATTGGCGACACGTTGGTGTCCGTGCTGGATTTTTTTCGATATGAAGGCCGCTATTATGCCATTTCCGAAGAGGTGCCGGAACCTCACACCAACGGCGAAGCGGTTCCGCCGCTGTCCCTGCGGGAAACCAGGGAGCTGCTTTCCACATTGGCGGAATGCCTGCAGCGCCTTCATGCCCAAGGCATTGTGCATGCGGATTTGAAACCGGAGCATGTATTGCTGATTGGAGGCAAGGGAAATTACCAGTTGCGGCTGATCGATTTGGACAGCGGATTTTTGGCGGAGGAGCCTCCCCAGGAACAGCGGGATATTGAGGGGGATCCGGTGTATTTGGCGCCGGAGACTTTTTTACGGCTCACGGGAGAGCCCGTTGCTTTGACCAGCAAGATTGATACCTTTGCCCTAGGCATTCTCATCCACAGACTATGGACAGGGGAATTGCCGGGGATAGACACAAGCCGGTACACCTATCTTTACGAGGCTGCGCTGGCGGAAGCGGAAATTCGCCTTTCTCCCGCCCTGCCGCTGGCCTATCGGTTTCCCGTGCAGCAGATGCTGCGCAAAGATCCTAAGGCGAGGCCCAGCGATGAGGAAATCGTGCGGCTGCTGGCCGCGCCCAAAGGGGATACGGCCCTTGGATTGAAAGGGGAGGATGCTCCCCTGAACGGCCTAAGCCGATTTATGAAGCGGAAATAGCGCACAGCTCCCATGTGTTGCCCGCTCGTGAGATACCCATCTTCGCACGGAACACACAACCGCACATAGTATCAAGCAAGCGGCGCGTTCGCCGTGAAGGCGGATGCTTGCGCATCATCGGCGTCATGCTGTTAAGGCTTGCCCGATGTGTTGAGGCATGCGCAAGTCAAGGCAGGGCAAGGCGGTGCGTGAAGATGCGGCAAGTGAGAACGCTTGGAGAGTTGCCGATGGGAGCCGGCGGAGAAATCGTTGCGGTAAAAGCCAAGGGAGCCCTACAGGCTAGGCTGGCGGATTTGGGGTTCATTCGCCATAGCCGCGTAACCTGTTTGTTTGCGTCCGCTTTGGGAGATCCCCGGGCGTATGAAATTCGCGGTTCGGTGATTGCGCTGCGCGGGAAAGACGCGCGGCAGATCGAGATTTTCTGCGGGGAGGAAAGCCTATGACTGGCATTGAGCCCGCTTCGCTCCAAATCGCGTTATGCGGGAACCCCAATGTGGGAAAGAGCACGGTTTTCAATGCCCTCACGGGCCTGCGGCAGCATACGGGAAACTGGGCCGGTAAGACCGTGGAAACCGCCCAAGGAGCGGTAAGAGAAGGAGGCGTTTTGTGGACGCTGACCGACCTTCCGGGTACATATTCCCTTTTGACGGGCTCTCCTGAGGAGGAGGTAGCCTGCGATTTCTTGTGCTTGGCGGAGTGCGACACCACCATTGTGGTATGCGATGCCACGTGTTTGGAACGCAATTTGCACTTGGCGTTGCAAGTGGTCGAAGCCTCACGCCGCACGGTGGTTTGCGTGAATCTGTTGGACGAAGCAAGTAAACAAGGCATTGACATTAACATGGAAGCGTTGGAGGGCTTGCTGGGCGTGCCTGTGGTGGGTTGCTCGGCAAGGGCGAAGAAGGGGCTTTGTGAGCTCAAAAAACGGGCCACGCAAGCGGCTCTATGCCCTGTCACGCCATGGGAGGAACGCAAGGGGCTTCTTGTGTATCCAAAGGTTATCGAGGAGGCCATGGAACGATTGATTCCGCCGCTTATGCGGATTTTACCGGAAAGAGTGAACCCGCGCTTTGCGGCCCTTCGGTTTTTGGTGGCAGGAGAAAAATTTTTGGCAACCAGCTTGGCGGCTGCCCAGGAAGCGGATGCCGCGGATTTTCGGCAGGCGGCAGCGACTATTCAAAAAGATTGGCAGCGCGCTAAGCGGACCACGGAGGATGTGGTATCTGCGATTGTGACGGCCAGCTATGGGGCGGCCTCGACGCTTTGCGCCCAAGTGGTCAAAGCGGAAAGAGAATCGCATTCCGCAAAGCGCCAACTCGCCCTGGACCGCTGCTTGTGCAGCAAATGGGTGGGCATTCCCGTGATGTTAGGGCTTTTGACCGTGCTCTTTTTTGTAACGGTCATAGGCGCCAATATTCCTTCCGCTTGGCTTTCCGCTACCTTCTCAGGATGGGAACCGGGCTTGCTTTCGGGGCTTGCGGGGCTAGGAGCGCCCCTGTGGCTCAGGGAACTGTTGGTGATGGGCCTGTATCGGGTGGCGTCATGGGTGGTTGCGGTGATGCTGCCGCCCATGGCGATTTTTTTCCCGCTCTTCACCCTGCTAGAGGATTTGGGTTTTTTGCCACGGGTGGCGTTCAACCTGGACCGCTGCTTTCAGCGCTGCCACGCTTGCGGAAAACAAGCCCTTTGCATGTGCATGGGAATTGGGTGCAATGCCGTGGGCGTAACGGGCTGCCGAATCATCCAAAGCCCCAGAGAGCGGATGATCGCTATGTTAACAAACGCGTTGATACCGTGCAATGGCAGGTTTCCCACCCTGGTCGCCATTCTATCCATGTTTTTTATTACGGTGGGCGGAGTCCACAGCGAAATCGTCAGCGCTGCGATGCTGGTGGGCTTAATCGTGCTGAGCGTGGCCGTGACGCTGCTTTGTTCGCGGCTGCTTTCCCAAACGGTGCTCAAGGGAATGCCCTCCGCTTTTGCGCTGGAGTTGCCGCCTTTTCGCAAGCCGCAGATCGGGCAGGTCTTGCTTCGCTCCGCGCTGGACCGCACGCTGTTTGTGCTGGGGCGAGCGGTTATGGTGGCGGCCCCGGCGGGAGTAGTGCTTTGGATACTAGCCAATTTGCGGGTGGAGGGCATCAGCCTTTTGAGCCACGCGGCAGGGTTTTTGGATCCGCTGGGGCGGTTGATGGGGCTGGATGGGGTAATTTTGCTAGGCTTTGTGTTAGGGTTTCCGGCCAATGAGATTGTGTTGCCGATCATTTTGATGACGTATCTCGCCCAAGGAGCCCTGACAGAGCTGCCCAGCCTGTGGATGCTCAAGGAAATGCTTGCGCGGCAGGGCTGGACGATTTGGACGGCGGCGTCCATGCTGATTTTCACGCTGTTCCATTGGCCCTGTTCCACCACCATGCTTACCATCTTTAGGGAGACGAAGAGTTGGAAGTGGACAGCGTTGGCGATGCTCCTTCCCACCGTGGTGGGAACGTGTCTTTGCATGCTGCTCCATGGAATTGCCCGCTCTTTTTAAAAAAATGTGATATACTGGGCCTATCCTGCGAGAAAGAAAGGGGTTGCCCGAGATGGCACAGGAGAAACAGTATGAGTTTGACGCAGTCATTCAAAAGGTGCCGGATGTGGATGGCGCATATGTGGAGTTTCCTTATGACGTAAAGGCGGAATTTGGAAAGGGCAGGGTGAAGGTACACGCGACCTTTGATGGTGTGGACTATGACGGCAGCCTGGTTCGCATGGGAACCCCTTGCCATATCATCGGCATTTTGAAAGAGATCCGCAAGCAAATTGGCAAGCAGCCTGGAGATACGGTTCATGTGACCATTCGGGAGAGGGTATAAAGAGAACCATCGTCGCTAAGAGCGGCGTAGTGGCATCATGTAAAAAGGTTTGAGAGGCAAGATCTCCAACCTTCTTTTGATCGATTGTGCTTATAGGGGACGCCTCATGGGAGTAAAACGGATGCCGTTTACCGTTTGTTCGACGTCTGTAGCGGTGAAACCTAGTTTATGATATACCTCAACCGCGAAAGGCGAGGAATTGACAGTGACTTCCGAGCAAGAAGAGCCTTTCAAACTTTCTGTCATTTCACGCAACAGAGAACGAGCAATGCCTTGTTGATGATACTGACGATCAACAAATAACAGGCTAATGTGACAAACAGGTCTGACAGCCAAAACACCTACAATTCTATGATGATCTGAACAAGTCCACATTTGAAATTGATGCTCCAACAGCTGTTGCCTGATGGAAGAAAAACGAATAAATTGTTTGAACTCCTGGATGCCTTCATGGCTATAATCGGGAGCTTCAAATTCAAGAAAAACTTTCCAAACAAGAGCGAGAGACTCCTGAAGGTCCGCTGGGTCTAATTGTTTTACTGTAAAATCAAAATCCATATTGGCAGCCTCCGTTTGATAGTACAGGAGTGATATTAGGGTAACGCGGTGATATCATAACATTCGTTACCTTTGCTGGCAATGGATTTTAGGATATCACCGCATACCAAGCTAGGGTTTTTGATCTTTAATATAGAATAATGGTTATGAACCAAGCAAATGGCAAGGAGAATTCTTATGCGGAGAATCATATCCACTTTATTGGTTTTATTCATGCTATTGCCCACAACACTTGTTTCTTGCGAAGGATATTTGTCGATGGCTGTTTCACCCACCCAATTTACGCAGGGCGATTCGTTGCATATTTATTTTACAACCCCAAAAGCGGGAGCCGTAGATTTGAAAGTTATGGACTCTATGGGGGCGGTTTGCGCGACTCTTTTAAGTCAAGCCGCTGTTTCAAAGGGAGCGAGCGAACTTACCTGGGATGGTATGGAAGAGGGCGGGGCGTTAGCCGCAGGCGCTTATGTTTTTCTTTTGACCATGGAGGATATGAGCGTGGAAATGGAGGTAACCATTCTTTCCAATGATAATGCGGCGATGGATGCTTCCGTTCAAACACTTGATGAACTTGCGCAGGAAACCCAAGAGATTATGACCGCGGACAAAGAGAATACAGGAGCAGGAAAAGACGCTACACTCACAGAAGGTCGTGGCAACGAAAGCAGCATGACCCCTGCTTATCAAAGTCAATATACACCGAACCCAAAACATGAGGCTTGCTATTGGTGTACACCAATGAATATCCATGATGATGAAGCAATTTGGAGCATGCTGATAGCACCCGTAACCGTTGTAAAAGGAGATAATCCTAAAAAGCAAGTGATTTTGCGTGAAGAACCCAGCGATGATGCCATGGGAGTGGGCGTCGTCACGTGCTTGTCTCAAAGTGTTCATGTATTAGAGACGCGAGATGACGGGTGGTCATTGGTAGAGTGCTACTCGAGTTCGTTTCATGATTCTAAGATCAAAGCCTGGAATCTGTTTGTAACAGGCTATATTCAAACCAATAAACTGACACAAAAAAAGCCAGCCCAAGACTTTGGCATTGTCATTGATAAGCTAACGCAAGAACTATATTTGTTTAAGGAGGGGAATTTGTTTTCTCGTCTCCTTGTTTCCACAGGATTATATAATGACGAGCAGCCCTATAACGAAACTCGGTCCGGTGAATTTTTGATTATTTCCGAACCGGTGGATATCCGCTCAGATAACATGATCGGTTCTATGGCGCTCCGCTTTAACTCGGGAGACTTAATCCATGAAGTGCCACATGTGAAGAATGCGGATGGTACGAAGAATTTTGGATATACCGAGTATAAACTTGGGACACGTGCCAGCCATGGCTGTATTCGGACACAACGATTAAAAAATGCCGAAGGTGTGAACATGGCTTTTTTACGGAACAATCTTTCGATGTATACCAAAATTGTGATTTGGGAGGATTACGCAGGGCGCTATATGGATATCCCCGACCCTTCCACTCCCCTGCATTTTAATACAAACAAAGGAACCAGCTACCACTCTACCCCCAATTGCAATGGCGTACGCAAGGAGTATCTGCCCCTTACTGGCACTTTTACTTACGGAGAACTGGAAGAAGCTGAATACAAGGGTTTGGAAACCTGCCCCAGCTGCCTCCCGCCACGCAGGATCGCAGCAATCCAAGAAATTAACAAGATTCATGAAACCCAATCTCCTGGTGAGATTCCACAGCATCTCAGACAGGATAGGTAAAGTGCTCTTACTGCTATAACCGCTTGCTATGAGCCCAACATATTGACAAAGGTGCGGCGGAATTTGGAAAGGGCAGGGCGAAGGTACACGTGACCATTCGGGAGCGCGAATCGTGAAAAGCCCCCGGGCGCTGTCAGCTTGCTGAAAAAGGCCCGTTTGCTTTGTCAGCTTCGGCGGCTAAGGGATGTCACGTACGGACCTGTATGCTCCACCCCTTATGCCGCCTCGCTTCCGCGCAACCGGATCTTTTTGAGCAAGCTCCATCCCGTTGCCAAAGTGCCTTTGTCAACGGTCTGAAGCCACCGGTGACGGTGGCTTTTTTCTTGCTGCTCATCGATCTTCGAAGGTGCCTGGCTCGGCGGAAAGGGCGGTTTGTGAAGGGGCCACGCCGTATTTTTTATGTACCCATTGATAATGCCAAAGCCCTAAAAGCACCAATAGCCCACCCAGCAGCTTTCCGATGCTAAAATCACCTGCCAGGAGATAGTCAAGGGCCAACGCGCTTAAGAGCTGGGCGATAAAAATCAAAAGCGTCAGCAGAAAGGCAGGGAGCCTGGGGGTGAGATAATTGGAGAGCAAAATGGTAGCAACGCCTACCGTACCGCCTAAATACACCGGCAAAGAAGAGATGCCGTCCCAGGGCAGACGAAATCCCCCTGCTTCTGCGGAAATCCATAATACCAACAGGGAAGTGAAAAGGCCCACCACATAGTTCATGAGCGTGCTCATGCTCAGGCCGTTTCGCTGCGCGCTTCCCGCGTTGAGGAAACGGCAAAGCACAATGTTCACGCCGGTTAAGATGGCCACGAGCACCATGATGAATTGCATAAGCGCTTCTCCTTTCTGTTACAGCCAAAGCATGATGGCAATGCCCGCGATAATGAATCCAAAGCTGATCAAATGCTGTTTGCGAAAGGGCACTTTAGGCAGACCAAACAGCCCGAAATGGTCCACGATTCCGCCGGCCACGCACTGCCCCAAAAGCCCCGTAGCCAGGGTGAGGGACACCCCCAAGGAAAAAAAGCAGAGGTTATTGGTCACCACGGTAATCACGCCCAAGGCGCCCCCCAAATAGTACGCCCAGGGGGTGGAACGGTCCCAATGCAATTTTTCGCGGCGAAAGAGCATCCACAACAAAATGCTGAGCAGACCCACCACATGCACCGCCACGGTGGAATGGTAATTGCCCAGGCTGCTGGCAAGGCCCCCATTTTGAGCGATCATAATCGCAATGAGAACACCGCTTATGATGGAAAGAAAAGGCAGCATACGTCATCCTCCTTTGGTAGGAAACCAGCATACCAGAAATGGTTTGCGAAGGGGTATGACATATGTCATAATAGCAGAAGTTTGGGGAGGTGAAAATATGGGAAAAGGCGGGCAGTTGGGCGGGTACCCCTGGCAAGCCGCATTGGTGGAAAAAGTGCCTACGATCCTCGGATACCCCCTTGCGCTGAAAAGGTTTCAAAGGGGCCAGGTGATGGTGCGGTTTCGGGAACCCCTTCGGGAGCTGCAATTCATGGTGGAAGGCCGGGCCAAGGTGTTCAGCGTGATGGAAAATGGACGCGCCGTATTGCACACGGTGTTTCAGGGCTTGGAGGTCATCGGGGATTTGGAGTTTTTATTGGGATACCCCGAGGCCACCACGGATATCGTGGCGGTGACGGATACCGTCTTGCTTACGCTGCCGCTGGACACATGCCGCCCGCAGCTGCTTGCAGACCCTGCCATGCTCTGCTTTTTGGGCAGGGAGCTGGCCAGAAAGCTGGAAAGAAGTTCGCGTCAGTCCGCGCAGAACATGCTCTATCCCCTTTCGGCTCGGCTGGCGGCCTATCTCTTGTTTTCCGCGCAAGACGGCATATTTGCCGAGAACTTGACGCATGTGAGCGAACTTTTGGCGGTGAGCTACCGCCATTTGCTCAGAACCTTCAAGAGCTTTGGCGAAAGCGGGGCCATCCAAAGAGAGCCCCCAGGATACAGGATAGCGGATATCAGGCGTTTGGAAAAAGAGGCGGGGAACCTTTTGTGGAACGAATAGGGGCGAAAATGGCGGAGGAGACAGCGCATTTTTGGCTTTTTCTTGCATCTTTGCAAAGACAATGATACCATAAACCTAGTGTCCTGGCATAAGTAGCTTTTTGTTTTCGGTTGGCGGGTTTCCGCCATACGGGGTCGCTCTCCACGCAACGGAGCAACCGGCTACGAATCGTTCGGGCTGCGGGTCTGGCGGAAACATCACTCATCCGCAATCCTAAAAGCGAACCCCTCAGCACACTAGTATGGGTACTGGAGGAATCATGATGACGGACTTCGCCTCGATGACGCTTGCGGAGCTGTTGCGGCCGGAAGGGCATGTGTGCGCTTGCGGCCGGCGGCATGAAACTGGGCTTCGCGCCATGAAGCTGGGCAGAGGCACGCTTGCGGAATTGCCGCAGGCGCTTTTGCATGCCGGCATTCGCAAACCCGTTGTGGTGAGTGATGAGCATACGGATCCGGTGGCGGGGGAGAAGGTGCGCGCGCTTTTGGGCGCGGCTTCCATTCCCTACACGGCCTATCAATTTCCGCCCCGAAAAGGGCATTTGGAACCGGACGAGCGGGCGGTGGGCGCGTTGTGCATGGCCTTTGATCCCAGCTGCGACGGCATTGTGGCGGTAGGCTCGGGCGTGATCAATGATTCCTGCAAAACCCTTGCCCACGGAGTGAAGGTTCCTAGCATCGTGGTGGCCACCGCCCCCAGCATGGACGGCTATGCCAGCGACAGCGCCAGCATGGTGCGGGATCAGATGAAGGTGAGCTTATATAATGCCTGCCCAGTGGTGGTGATCGCGGATACCGATTTGCTGAACGCGGCGCCGGAGGTCATGCTCAAGGCGGGGCTGGGGGACATGCTGGCCAAGTATATTTCCATTTGCGAGTGGCGCATTTCCAGTTTGGTCACAGGCGAGTTTTATTGTGAGAATATCGCGGGCCTGATGCGGGCCTCCCTTCGAAAGATTCGCCAGCATGCGGATGGGCTGATGCGGCGGGAGGAAAGCGCGGTACGAAATGTCATGGAAGGTCTGACAGTAAGCGGTGTGGCCATGAGCTTTGCCAAGGTTTCCAGGCCCGCCTCGGGGCTGGAACACTATTTTTCCCATCTTTGGGAAATGAAGGCGCTGCAAGGAGCGCTGCCTTCGTCCTTGCACGGGGTTCAGGTGGGGGTAGGCACATGCTTGACGCTAAAACTGTACGATCAGTTGCGCAAGCTAACCCCCAGCCAGAAAAAGGCAGAGAGAATGATGGCCGCTTACTCCCAAGCGGCGTGGGAAGCGGAAATGCGCGAGCTGTTCGACCCGCAAACCCTGGGGGAGGTGCTGGCGCTGGAAAACCGCGTGCACAAGAATGATCCGGAGAAACATGCGGCGAGGCTTCATACGATCTTGGCTCATTGGGAAGACCTGCAAGCCATCATGGAGGAAGAATTGCCCCACGCGGAGGAGATCATCTCATTGATGAAGGGACTCGCCATGGCCACAGAGCCCGAGGATATTGGGCTTACGCGCAAGGATGCCGTGGATGCCTACCTAGGCTCCCGGGAGATTCGGGAGAAGTACATGACTTCCTCCTTTCTATGGGACTTGGGCGAGCTTCATGATTTTGCGCAATACCTGTAACAAGTTCCCATGGCTGGCAGGGCGTGCAGGGATTGGCAACCCGCGCTCGTTTTTTTCCGTAAAGCCCAATGTTCACCTCCCCGCAAACTAAGGAGGCGTGATATGAAAAGGATGTTGTTGCAAGGGATGCAGAGGTTTTTGGCCCTGCTGTTTTGCGCACTGTTGGCTCCGGCGCAAATTTTTCACGGCCAGGCCACCGCCGATGTGGTCCCAGTGAATTTTCCGCAGGCCAAGGCGCGTTCGCAAAGCGTGCGCGTCGCTTTGACGCGCCTTCAGGTCGCCGACCGGATGGACATCGTGCTGGACGGCGTTTACAGCTTGGGCAACCGTGGCGAAAACAGCATGATTTTCAAGCGTGGCAGCGAATTGACATTCATGAATAAGAATGGCTCGTTGCATGTGTATTATCAAGGCATGAGCTTTAATGCGGGAAGCAGCCTGTATTTGACCCGCTATCAAGGGGAAGAGGGCAAGGAGAACGGCATCCGGTTAGCAGGAGAAGAGGCGCTCTACGAAGGCGATTTGCAGTTGAATGTGGACGGAGCAAGCATCCTGCCCATTCTCACGATTCATGTGGAGGATTATTTGCTGGGCGTAGTTCCTTATGAAATGAGCAACGATTTTCCCTTGGAAGCGCTGAAGGCGCAGGCGGTCACAGCGCGCACCTATGCCCTGCGCAAGCAGGACCCCAGCAAGGCCTATGATTTGGTGGATACCACCAATGACCAGGTCTATAAGGGAAAGCTGAAGGGCTATGACCGCGCCGCCCAGGCGGTGACGGAAACCCGCGGTCTTTGCGGTTTTTACAAGGACAAGCTGGCGGAATGTTTTTATGCCGCCAGCAATGGCGGACAGACCGAACTGGTGGAAAATGTATGGAGCAAGGGGGATTATGGCTACTACGCCATGAACGACGACCCCTATGACCTGGAAAACCCGCAGAGTTTGGTAAAGGTCTACACGCTGCCCAAGAAGCCTGAAAAAGCGGAGGATATCAGCTATGGCCTGCGGGCGCTATTGGTGAAGGAATTGGAGGAGGCGCTGGTAGCCAAAGGCTACGATCCTGCCCCCGAAAGCCTGCGGGTGGACGAGGTGCTTTCCGTATCGACGGACGTGCCTGCCTTTGCCTCGCCCTCTCGGGTGATGACCACCCTGAACCTGCAATTGAGCTATTCCGGCAGAACGCGCACGGATGCGGAAGCCTTGCCCCAGGCCGCCATACAGGCGGTGGAGCAAGCCGCAAAGGATGACGATGAAGAGGTCAGCCTTTTTGAAACCACCGCCCCACCGGCCACGGCCGCACTTTTTCTGGAAGAAACCCCCATTCCCACAGCGACGCCCGTTCCTACCCCCAAGCCCGTATACGGTCCTTTTGAGAAAGTGGAGCAAGCCGCTGTGCTGCATATTCCACTGTTTCCCGATGCCGCCAACGCCTTGGGGCTTTCCCTAAACGGCGCCATGAACAACGAGCTGATCACCGTGGTGGAGGATAAGCGCGAGTATACCTTGGAATCCCGCCGCTACGGCCATGGGATTGGCATGAGCCAGCGAGGTGCGGAATGGATGGCCGCTCAGTATGGGAAAACCTATTTGGATATCCTGAATTTCTATTATCCTGGGCTCACGGTGAAGCAATATCCAGAGGCGGACGGAATGTTACCAGTGTTGGATACGGAGCAGTTGGCTACCCCGGGGCCCCGTCCCACGCCCACGCCGCGCCCCACGCTAATGCCTGTTACGGGGAAAGCCGAAAGCGGCCATTGGTATGCCATTGTCTCTGAAATTGCGGAGGATTCCACCCTGAACCTGCGCGCCACACCGGACATGAGCGGCGAGATCGTGCTTCGGCTCTTCAAAAACCAGCGCTTGCTGGTGCTGGAACGCTGCCTGGAGGCAGGTTGGGTCAAGGTGAAAACCGATGTGGTAGAAGGCTACGTGATGGAAAAATTTTTGAAAGCGGAATGATCCCTATGGCTGGGGCAAAGCACGTTTTGCAAAGGGGATGGAGCGTGAAGGTTCGCGCCTCATCCCCTTGGGATTTTGTGTCCGCAAAAGCCCGCAAATCTTGACGCGGCAGGCGGTTCATGGTACAGTAAGCAGTGATGGAAAAGGACTAACGGACTGGATGAGGTGTCAATCATGAGCGATTTTCACGCGGGAGATGAGAAGGAGTTTCCTGGGCGGCCCCGCCGGGCGGGAACCACGGAGCATTTGTTCACAGCTCGTCCCTTTGTCAGCTCTATGCCTGAAACAGAAGATATGGACTCGTTTGCGCCTAAGGAAGAAAATATGTACCCTCCCAATGAGGAGGACTCCTGGGACGCCTATGAACCCAATGAAGAGCGGAGCGAAAAACCCGCGCCCGATTATCGCGGGGATACGAATTTTACGCCCAATGAGGAAGAGGCGGAGGAGGAATCTTACCGGCCCCTGGTATCAAAACCTGCCAGCCCTTATGCCAGGCCCTCCTCCTCTTGGGAAGAGAGCCCCATAGCGCAATGGGCGCAAGAGACCCAAGAAGAGCCATTCCGCCCAAGCGCCGATGCTTCTCACGTTGCCGCATCCTCCTCCCTGGAAGCCTATTATCGCCGCCCCGATGCCGGACAGGCCTTCCCCGAAGAAGAGGGGACCCGTGAAGAGCAGTTTGCCTATGCGCCTCCGCCGAAATTCACCATGCCGCAATGGAAGCCCTTGGGGCTGGAACCGGAGGAGTCGGCGCCCACGCCTGCTCCTCAACGGAATGTGTACCAGCCCAAGGCAGCTACCTGGGCGGAGACAGCGCGGCGGGAAAGTGTCACCCTTCGCCAGCAAGGCTATCAGGTGGAGCCTGAAGGGCAACATGCTCGCCCCAAACGGCGCAAAAAGCGCAGGTTGCGGGCGTTGCTCGCCCTTGTGGGCGTGCTGTGTGTGCTGGGTGGCGCGGCATATTTGGGGCGCGGCTGGATCGCCGAGCAGTTGGCCGCCTTGACCGGAAAAACCGCGGAGGTGGCCGCTGGACAAACGGATTTAGGAACCGCCGCCGCGCCGGTGAAGGGGTACGACCCTGCGCAGCCGGTGAAGGTGAACGAGAAAGCCCAGCAGGGGATTGCTGCTGTGGCAGGCAGCCTGCCGCTGGATTTATACGCGGCAACGGCGGACAATGTGGTGGCGAGAACAAAAACCGGAGAAGGCCGCTATGACGCCTACCTGTTTTCCGCCGCCAAGGGACAGCTCTTGGGATACTTTGAGGACCTATCGGAAACGGGCATTTTGCCGCAGGCTGGCGATACTTTCTATTTGGAACAACCGCCCTATTTGCTCAACGGCCAGGGAAAGGCGCTGCTGACTACCAGCATGTACGCCCAGTATGTGGGCAAGCAAGCCGTATTAGGCCCTTTTGAGAACGGCTGGGCGATCATCAGCGATCCGGAGGGCAGGCAATTTAACTACATCAACCACGAAGGCAAGCTGTTAAGTACCCTCTGGTTTGCGCGGGCGTTGCCCTTTTATGGCCAGTACACCATTGCCTATGTGGATACCGGCAATGTGGGCAAGCCCGAGGAACGGTACAGTCTGCACATTCTTACGGTAGACGGGACCATGGAGCGATGGCAGTATACGGCGGATACCGCCGGCGTGGTGAATGCCGCCTCGGATATGGCCTTGCTCGCCACAGGGGAGCTGATCTCCCTGGAGGACAATACCCAAACCATTTGCCGATCCAATGATGTCCGCGTTTATTTGGATTGCGAGGCCATGGTGGTTCGGGACGAGTCCACGGGGAAATACGGCCTGTTTGTGGATGGTGAGCAGCATTATGATTTTGCCTACGACAGCATTGAGCCCGTACCCTGCGAGATCCAATGGAAACAAGCGGGAGGGGACGGTTTTACGCTGCTGGCGGTGACGGGGGCCACTTATCCACAGCCGCTTTCGCACTATTTCACGCTTACCAAAGAGGGATCGCAAGAACTGGTGGCACTTTCCACGCGTTCCGTCTATCCTGTGATACTTCAGTAAAGGTCGATGGGGGAGGTACTCATGATGAAACGTGCCATGGCGGCGCTGACCGTGTTTTGTCTATTGCTGGCCGCGTGCGCGGTGGCGGAGCCTGTGACTGAAAGCAAGGAAGACCTGCGCGGAAACGGGATTGTGATTACGCGGCACAAAGAGATCAGCGAAAATGAGAAGCAAAAGCAGGCCATTGATTATCCCAGCTTTGCGGCGGAAGACGAGACGCTTCAAAGCTATTTGGACCAGACCATTACCCAGCCGTTTTTGGGGCTGCGCAAGCTGGGGCAGATGGCGGAGGATTCCGCCTATGCCGAGGGTAACAAGGATTTTATCCGCAGCGGTTATTTTGCTTCTTTGGATTTCCCCAGCCTCCTTTCAGTGGAAATGACGGTGAGCAACCGGGCGGCGGGGGCAAAAACCCAGGAAACCCTGTTTATGTACCGCATTGTTGATTTGGCGGCGCAAAAGCAATTGTCCGTTTACGACTTGTTTGTGGAGGACAAGGAGCAGGTGGACGCCGCGCTCCGGCAAGCGGTTTATGAGATCGGGCAAAAAGATGGAAATGTGGCCGCCTCCATACAGAGCACTGAGGAGATTCCACAGGCCAATTCCTACTTCTTGATGAAAACCGCGTTTCGCTGTATTTTTGCCGCTGGCAAAGTGAAAAAGGAAGCCGCGGTGATTGACATTCCCTGGGGGGAATTGGGGCTGACCCAGTCTGCGGTTTTTGGCACGACAAGCGTTCAGGAGCCTCTGGCGGATGCGCCGGGCCAGAACCTGCCGGATAAGGGGGAAACGCTTTCCGATTTGGAGAGCATCTTGCAAAACTTGATGGCCAGTGATTGGCAGTATGGAGACAAACCCTCCGGTTTGCGTTTTGGGCAAGACGGCGTTCTCCAGGATCCCAATGGCGCAGAGGCAGAGTTCTGCGAGTATTATGTGGACGGCGACGCACTGGTGCTGGTCGATCAGGAGGGAGCGGAGAACCGCGCCAAGCTGGTCAAAGTGAAAAGCGGGCTGCTTATTACGTTTGAAGACAGCAGCAAAGGCATGCTGGTGCTTACCCCCATGGCAGCTGCCGCCTTTGCGCCAGCGCCGCAAGAGGACGTGCCCCAGGCGGAGCCCACAGCGGCGGCGACGCCCACCCCTGAAGCCCAGACGGCGGAACCCCTGCAAGCCAATCCACAGAAGGACTTCAGCCTGCCGCCCGTGCAAACCGCCACGCCCATGCCTGTGAACGGGGATGACGTGCCCGTGGTGGATTTGTTAACGCGCGGGCTTTGGAAGCCAATGGGCAGCGATGGCCGCACCTATTATCAATTCACGCCGGATGGGAAATTGCTGGTGGTGAATGTGGAAGAGTATACTGTGCGGGAAGGGGTGCTGGAAAGCGAGTCTCTTTCCGGCCGGGTGATTTTAGGCGGAGATACCGCTTTTACCTTGGATCAAGAAGGTCAATTGGCTGGATATGTGCTCAATCGCAGCGCGGCAGCGGTACCTGGGGAGGAGTTTGTGACGCCTTCGCCCACGCCCGTGGCAACGCCCACGCCCACGCCGGAACCCACACCCACGCCTTCTCCCACGCCGGAACCCACGCCCACCCTTTCGCCCTATGAGGTGGCCAAACAGCAAGCGCCCAGCCTGGCCGCGCTAGGCGATGTCAGCTTTGATAAGATCAAGACGTTGAAGGTTTACAGCGCCCCCTCGGAGGAGGCGTACCGCGAGGATCCCTGGCAGGTGACCACCGATGAGACGGTGGGGATTTATGGCATAGAAAACGGATGGGTCCTGGTGAGCTACACCATCGGCAACGGAAGCAAGGGCCGGGTGGGGTATGTGGAGACGTCCACGCTGGCGGAGCCTGAAAAGGTGGCGAACCTTGGGTTTTCCGCCATAGAGCTCACGCTTGCCAAGGACGCTAACGCCACGGACGATCCCTTGGGCGCCAAGGGAAAAATCACCACCCTCAAGAAAGACAAAAGTGTGAAGCTGCTGGCCTTTATGGGCAGTGACTGGGCCTATGTGGAAACCACCTATAAGAGCAAAATCTGCCGGCTGTTCATTCCGCAAAGCAGCCTGATGTCTGAATAAGGCCACAAAGGAGGTGCGGGTATGGATCGCAAGGAAGAAATTATCCGTTTGCAAATGGATATTATCCAGCAGATGACACAGAACAATTTGAAGCGCCTTTCCGATGATCTGTGGGGTGTGGATGCGTTGCAAACCGAAATGGGCGAACCCGCAAGCACTAAGGCGGAAAGCAGCGGCCAGGCGGAATCCGCCCCAGCACAAGCGCAGCAGGCGGCGGAAAGCCAGGAGCCGCCGGAGGATATCCAGGCGCTGAAAAAGGAACTCAACGAATACATTGGCCTGACCGGCGTAAAAAAGGAAGTGGAGAGCCTCATCAATTTGGTGACCGTGCAAAACCTGCGCAAGCAGAATGATCTGCCGGTGGAGGACCTATCGCTGCACATGGTGTTCTCGGGAAACCCGGGTACGGGAAAAACCATGATCGCGCGGCTCATGTCACGCATTTACCGCAGTTTGGGGATCCTTTCCAAAGGGCAGTTGGTCGAAGTGGACCGGGGCGGGCTGGTGGCGGGCTATGTGGGGCAGACGGCCATCAAAACCGGAGAAGTGATCCAAAAAGCCATGGGCGGCGTGTTGTTTATTGATGAAGCCTACGCCCTCACCAATCGTGGAGGGACCGATTATGGACAGGAAGCGGTGGATACGCTTTTAAAAGCCATGGAGGATCATCGGGAAGATCTGATCGTGATCGTGGCGGGATACACGGAGCTGATGGAAGAATTTGTTCACTCCAACCCCGGGCTGGAAAGCCGCTTTAACCGGTTTTTGCATTTTCCAGACTATACGGTACAAGAAATGATGGATATTTTCGCCATGCGTTGCGAAAAAAGCGGCTATCAGCTGGCGGAGGATGCCAAGGACCTGCTCCGCAGCCTGCTGGCGTTGTTCAGCTTGGATGTAAAGGGCTTTGGCAATGCGAGAGGCGTGCGCAACCTGTTTGAACGGGCGGTGAGCGCCCAGGCCAACCGCCTTGCCAAGCAGGAAAACATCACGCGGGAGGAGCTCATGTGCCTGACCTGCGACGATATCCGCACTGCCGGCGGCGGCGAAGAGGATAGCCTGCCAAAGCCAGAGGAACCAGGGAAAAGTGAAGGGGTGGAACAATCACAGCCCCAGTCCAACGAAAGTGTAGAGAAGAAATAGGGAAAGAAACAAGTCGGCAAACGAAAAGCGGGGCTGCCCATGGTGAGCAGCCCTTTTTGATGGCATTGATCAGTTGCTTTTGAGCGCCCGCATGGCGTTCACAATGGCGATGATGGAAACCCCCACATCGGCAAACACCGCGATCCACATGTTGGCCATGCCCAGGGCGGAAAGGAGAAGCACCGCGCCCTTCACCGTCAAGGCAAAGACAATGTTCTGTCTGGCGATGCCCAAGGTTTTGCGGGCGATGCGGATCCCCAGGGGCAGCTTTTCCGGATTGTCATCCATGAGGACCACATCGGCGGCCTCCACCGCCGCATCGCTGCCCAGGCCGCCCATGGCCACCCCTACGTCCGCGCGGGTTAAGACGGGCGCGTCATTGATGCCGTCTCCCACAAAGAGGAGCTGCCCTTGCTTGGATTTTTGGGTGAGCAGTGCTTCCACATGGGCGACCTTTTCCGCAGGAAGCAGTCCGGCAAAGACTTGGTCAATGTGCAACTGTCCCGCCACCTCGGCGGCCACGGCCTGGCTATCGCCGGTGAGCATGACGGTCTTTTGGACGCCCTGTTCCTTGAGCGCGGCAATGGACTCCGCCGCGCCCTTTTTCACTTCGTCAGCAATGACGATATGCCCTAAATAGTCCTTCTCCCGCGCCACATGCACGATGGTGCCGGCGTGGGGACAGTGGGGCAGGGCAATTTGAAGGGAGTCCATCAGCTTTGCGTTTCCGGCATAGATGGTGTGGCCGTCATACCGGGCGGATACGCCTTGCCCGGCGATTTCCTGCACGTCGCTCAGGGCCTCCTGATCGATGGAGCCGTGGTAGAAGCTGCGGATGGAACGGCTGATGGGATGCTGGGAATAGCTTTCCACAGTAGCCGCAATGCGGAGAAGCTCCTGCTCGCTGATTTCTTCGGGATGGATCACGGTGACATGGAAAACGCCTCGGGTCAGGGTGCCGGTTTTGTCAAACACCACGATTTCCGCTCGCGCCAAGGATTCCAAGTAATTGCTGCCCTTGATGAGGATACCATTTTTGGAAGCGCCGCCAATGCCGCCGAAAAAGGAGAGAGGCACGGAAATCACCAGCGCGCAGGGGCAGGAAACCACCAGGAAATTAAGCGCCCGTTCGCCCCAGTCCTTCCAGCTTCCGCCAAACACCAGCGGAGGAAAGAGGAATAAAAGCAGGGCGGCTACCACTACGGCGGGGGTGTAGATTCGCGCAAAGCGGGTGATGAAACTTTCCACCCGCGCTTTTTTGTCGCTGGCGTTTTCCACCAAGTCCAAAATTTTAGCCACGGTGGACTCGCCATAGGGTTTGGTAACCCGCACGCGAAGCAGGCCGGAATGGTTCACGCAGCCGCTGATCACCTCGTCGCCCACGGTGACGTCCCTGGGGAGGCTTTCGCCCGTCAGCGCGGCGGTGTCCAGCGAGGAGGAGCCCTCGATCACCATGCCGTCCAAGGGGACCCGTGCGCCTGCTTTGATCACGATGATCTCCTCCACCGCCACCTCATCGGGGGAAAGGGTGAGAAGCTGCCCCCCTCGTTCCACTTCGGCGGTATCCGGCCGGATATCCATAAGGGTGCTGATGGATTTGCGGGATTTTTGCACAGCGTAGCCCTGGAACAGCTCGCCGATCTGGTAGAGAACCATCACGGCCACGGCCTCCGGATATTCGCCGATGGCCACCGCACCCAGGGTGGCTAGCGCCATGAGGAAGTTCTCATCAAAGACTTGGCCATGGAGGATGCCAAGAAACGCTTCCTTGAGAACATCCAAACCGGCGGTCAGGTAGGCGGCCAGCAACAGGAGATCGCGAGGAAGTCCCTCAGGCAAAAAAAGCGCGATGATCAGGCCCAGGCCACTCAACAGGATGCGAAGAAGGTTGGTCTTTTGGTGCTTTGTCATGAAAGGAACCCCCTTACAAGATGATTTTGCAGGCGGGTTCGATTTTGGAAACAATCTTCTCCGCTTCGGCAAGGATTCGCTCCATATGGCTTTCCTCGGCCTCCAGGGTGAGCCTTTGGGTCAAAAACTGCACGGCGGCCCCTTGCACGCCTTCGATTTTTTGAATGGCCCGTTCCATTTTGGCGGCGCAGTTGGCACAATCCAAATTGGCTAATTTGTATGATTTCTTCATGATGGACAGCCCCTTTCTATTCTTTTACATGATCCATGCCCTGGTTGAGAATGGTGCGTACATGATCATCCGCCAGGGAATAAAAGACGGTTTTGCCGTCCCTGCGGTACTTGACCAGCTTGCTCTTCTTCAAAACGCTTAGTTGGTGGGAAATAGCGCTTTGGGTCATGTTGAGCAGGGTGGCAATGTCGCATACGCACATTTCACTTTCAAACAGGCAAAACAAAATCCGGATGCGGGTAGAATCCCCAAACAGCTTGAACAGCTCGCTTAGGTCAAACAGCGCCTCTTCATCGGGCATAGCGGCCTGCACCTGGGCCAGGGTATCGCCATGAACGTGCATGTAATCGCAGTGGGGAGGGGATTTGGCATTCGGCATGATCGATCACTCCTTCATATGAACAATTGTTCATATGAATAGTACAACAAAGTCAATCCGTTGTCAAGCGCCTTTTCAAAACTGTGGAAAGAAAAAGAACGCACCGTCAAACCGTGCGTTCTCTTGCAATCATCATCAAGCGTGGCGTTATTCCACCGTTACGCTTTTGGCCAGATTGCGGGGTTTATCCACGTCGCAGCCCCGAGCCACAGCCATGCAATAGGCGAACAGTTGCAGAGGGATAATGGCCAGAAGAGGCGCGAACAGATCATCCGTGTCCGGAATCACAATCACATCGTCCATCTGCCCGTCGATTTTGGGAACCAGGCTTTCGCGGCAAATGCACAATACCCGCGCGCCCCGGGCCTTGACCTCCCGAAGGTTGCTCATCATTTTATCCACCAGCGGCGCTTGGGTCAGGCAGGCCACCACCAATCGGTTTTCCTGCAACAGGGCAATGGGGCCATGCTTCAATTCGCCTGCCGCGTAGGCTTCGGAGAAAATATAGCTGACCTCTTTGAGCTTGAGAGCGGCTTCCATGGACAGGGCGTAGTCCATGCCGCGCCCCACAAAGAACACATGCTTTTTTTGGCTAGCGGTGCTGACAAAGCGCTGCATGGCCTCCTGGGTTTTAAGGGCGGTTTTCGCTTTTTCGGGAAGGGTTTTGAGCTCCCTGAACAGCGCCTCCGCTTGCTCCCTGGGCAAAGCGCCTCTGAGATCTCCCAAGGCGATGGCCATCATGAGCAAAAGCTCTGTTTGCGTGGTATAGGCCTTGGTGCTGGCCACCGCGATTTCCGGACCGGCATAGGTGTAGAGGGTGTGCGCTTCGCCCACCTCCCGGGTGATGGTGGAGCCTACCACGTTGCAGATGGCCATTACCCTTGCGCCGCGCCGCTTGGCTTCCCGAAGGGCGGCCAGGGTATCGGCGGTTTCTCCGCTTTGGGATACGGCAATAAAGAGCTCGTTGTTTCCAATAATGGGGTTGCGGTAACGGTATTCGCTGGCAATGGCGGCTTCCACAGGAACACGGGCCAGCTTTTCAATGGCGTACTTGGCCAGCATGCCTGTGTGGTAGGCCGTGCCGCAAGCCACTATGCTGATTTTTTGCAGGGCGTTGGCCTCGGCAAGGGAAAGGGGCAGCCAGGGATATTCCTTGGGGCTCTCAGGATAGCGGGGGCTCAGGGTGTTTTGCAACGCCACGGGCTGCTCGTGAATCTCCTTGAGCATATAGTGGGCAAAGCCGCCTTTTTCCGCGCTGCTCAAGTCCCAATCCACATGAAAGATCGCATGCTCTTTGTGGTTTCCATAGCTGTCGTAGATGCTGACGCTATCCTCGCGCAACACGCCAATTTCCCGATCTTGCAGGAAGATCACATCCCGGGTGTGGCTGAGCAGGGCGGGGATGTCTGAAGCCAAAAAGGCTTCGGCCTCCTTGGCGCCAATGACCAAAGGGCTGTCGTTACGGGCGCAATACAACACCCTGGGCTCCTGATCGCAAAGGATGCCCAAGGCATAGCTTCCTTCCAGCATGCTCATGGCTTTGAGCAAGGTGCTTTTCATGTCTCCGTTGTAGAGGTGGTATAAGAGATGAGAAATGACCTCCGTATCGGTTTGAGACACAAATTGCAAACCTACGGCTTCCAGGTATTGACGCAAGGATTCGTGATTTTCAATAATGCCGTTATGTACCACCGCGATGCCGCCCTTGACATCTGTGTGAGGATGAGCGTTGAGATCGCTGGGTTCCCCGTGGGTGGCCCAACGGGTATGCCCGATGCCCAGCGTGCCGCGCACGGGGCTCTTCTCAAGCAACGCTTCCAAATTCTCCAGGCGGCCTTTCGCTTTGCGGATTTGCAATTTCCCTTGCTCATCTGCCACGGCGACCCCGGCGCTGTCATAACCGCGATAGGAAAGGCGGGAGAGTCCCTCCATCAAAATCGGGGAAGCCTCACGATGGCCGATATAGCCGACGATACCGCACATATCTTCTCCTCCAAGTTGTTATAAGACGTATTTGATTGTATCATGATGTATTCTATTTTTCAACCCCCAGAAATAAAGGCAGGGGGTCGATCAACTGACCGCCTTTGCGAACCTCCAAATGCAAATGGGCAGGCGCGTCGGCCTCAGCCAAGACGCCGTTTCCAGCGTGCCCGATGGTTTGACCAGCGGAAACCGGATCTCCCGCGCGAACGTAGGGCGCATCGCTTAAACCCGCATAAAGGCTTTCGTATCCGTCCTGATGCTGAATCACCAGGGTCAGTCCCAACAAGGGATCCTTTTCCAGGGAAAGCACTTTGCCAGCAGCGCAGGCGGAAACAATCGCGCCATATTCCGCTTCTAAATCCAATCCAGGGTGGATTTGCCACACGCTATTTTGGGCAAAATACTGGGGCTCAGCAATGGAAAAAGAACGCCCCACGAATCCTTCCACCGGCTGTCCAAACGCAAAGCCGCTTACGGTAGGCACAGGCTGAAAGGTAGGCTCGGCGCTTTTGCTGGCAATCATCATCTGCGCTTCCCGAAGGGTTTGCGAGCCTTGGGAACTGTCCACACTTTCTACGGCTTGCTGCTGCGCGTCCGTCAGCACAGGGTTTTCCAATTCTTGCCGCATGCGAAAGGTATAAAGGGCGGAAAAAACAATCACCAAGACGCAGACGCCCAGCATCACATAAAACCCTTGCTTTTCCATGAAACGGTCATAGGCCCGATACCCGTGCCGCAGCTTCTCTCCAATGCTCATCGCGCATCCCTCCGACCATAGGGTAACCTGGGAGGGTGCAAAGTATGTGCCTTATGGCTTCAGGCTTTCAACGGCAGTGCCTTGAAAATAGTGGGCCAAAATGGCGCGGTAATCGGCGTTGTCCGCCGCCATACCGTTGGCCCCCGCCTGGCTCATGCCCACGCCGTGACCGTATCCCCGCTGGTGGAACGTAATGGTATGGGAGTCCGTGGAAAGGGTGAACCAGGTGCTGCGCAACCCCAGCGCCTTGCGAACTTCCGATGCCTTCACCTCATGCTCGCCCAAGGAAAGGGTATCCACGCGGCCGGTGGGCGTATAATCCCGAATGGCGAAATCCTGCTGAAGGGTGTCGGCGGTGATGGCATAGTCAGGATAAGCCTTTTGCAAAAGGGATGCCGCCTCGGCAAAGGAGAAGGAGGTATCCGTGCTGTAGCCCCGGGCGGTTTCCTCGCCCTTGCTTTCCACGCTGGTCATGTAGGGAAGTTTTTGCGCAAAAACGGTTTGGGCGTCCTCGGTCACGCCGCCGCTGATGGCATGGTAAAAGACCGTGATGGGTGCACCCTCATAGGTGATGATTTCGCCGACTGTGGCGTTCACCGCCTCTTGGACGCGGGCATGATACACCGAATACTCCGTGCCCCATTTGGCCTGACAGTCCGTTGCGCTGGCAAAACCCTGACAGTGAGCGCTCTGGGTACAGATATCCGCGCCGGGGTGTGCTGAACACCCGCTTCCCTGCGCCCATTTGCTTTGGGCCACCACCCGGGTGCGAGCGGCCACCGCTTGTGCCTTTAGCGCTTCCATATGGTAACTGGCGGGCATTTCCGCAGATACCACAGCACAAACATAGCTCTCCAAAGGCATGGAGAGCATTTGCTGAGTTTGGGCATCGAACACCGTTAAGGAAGGGCCCTCCAAGGCAGGACCAGCCTGCCCCGTCAATTGTTGGAGCAGGGCGGCCTCCGGATCCTCCTCCCATTGCCAAAGTGCGGGGTCCTGTTCCACTCCGGTGACAATTTGGCCGGAAAGCGGCCATTGGGTGAGAATCCTGGCGATGCGGGACGGTAGCAAGACCCGAGCTTGCCACAGGGCGGTTTGGACGTTTTCAAAGCCCGCCGAGTCAAGCGGCGCGCCGATCATGCGCCACAGAATCACAAAGACCAATAGAAGTATACAAGCAAGCCTTGTCAAACAGCCGCGATTCATGGGCATCCCTCCACGGCAAGCCTATGTGCAGGCCCGCGGGGAAAGAACTTTTCTTTGCGGGGAATGCAACCGGCAAAAGACAAAACCAATCCGTCAATGCTCTGTGCGTGGATATTCAACCGCGGGGGGAGGCAGGGGACAATCGTATTCCCGTTCACAAAAGGCATTCACCATCAGGGTCGGCGCAACGGCAGGCTTCCCCTTCCTTGTGCGTTCCGACCTGTTCCGACAGAATCTTTGCAGGGAAAGCACATATCCTGGCGCAGGGTGTATTGTGATAGTAGCCCCAACCAATTCCTGTGATCGCTAAGGAGTAAATGGTATGAACAGATGCATTTCCAGTGGTTTTCCGCCGATGGCCGGAGCCGTACAAAGGATGGATTGTCCGCCATCCTCATGCCGTCCAGCTTGTTTCCCCTGTTGCGGATCTTGCGTGCCGCCCATTCCCGTGCCGCCGGTTTGCCCCCCTTGCCCTTCCTGCCCGACTTGCCCTACGCCCATTTTTCCCAACGTAGCGTGTACGACGGCTTTTGAAAATATCGTTGAGCAGTTGATCGAAATTCCTCTTACGTCGGTCACCCTTCCGGATGCCTTTACCGCTAGCGATGGCCCGCCGCCTTACACTGTGCTGACGGCCGCCTTCATGACTTTGCAGATGCCTTTGATCGGCCTCGCTTTTTCGCCCACCGGCGCCGAGGAGTATACCCTGTCTGCCGCAGTTGCGCCTTTTTTGCTTGTTACCTACCTGGACGGCACTGGGGTACAGCGCGCGAAATTGGTTCAGATACCGCTTGCGCTGACGGCCACCGTGGTATCGCCGGTGGACCCTAGCAGCGCAAACTGGTGGGCGTTCTTGGAAAGCGGAAGTGTTGCGGATCCGGTAGCCACAGGAAATGCCTTGAGTTTGATGGCATCGGGAACCATTCAAATGCTTGCGGTACCATCCTTGCCAGAGAACTATCCGGTTTTGCAGGATTATGGTTGCTCTCAACAGCCGCCGGTGCAGGCTAGATGCGTCAGTCTCCGCATGCTGGAGACCTACTGCCAAGTTTCTGGAGGCCCCATTGGCACAAACCTTAACAGCATACCCTTGACGCCCCTAGGCCCACCGCCCTATACCAACGCCGCCGCCACGCCTTTGGGTGGAAAGCCGTATGTGATTCGCGTGGGGGCGCCCTCCTTTGGCGCGACGCCTGTGGATTTGGCCTTTCCCATCACGATGTCCTATATGGATGGGAACGGACAAAGCCATTCCCAACCCGCCTTTCTTTTGATGGCGCTGCTGATCAACGGTTTGCCCGATGATGCGCAGAACGCTCCTATCATGATGGATGTGACCATCGACGCTATTTTTTTCCCGGAAACGTCGTTTACCACGACGCCGCTGCATCCGGCGGTTTTTAGTTTCTTGGGTCACATCGCGGTGGTTGGCGCTGCTCAGAGTGTGCTGGTGACCGATACGGTGCAATGTGGAGCGCCGGTTGTTTCCGCCTGCGCTTTAATTCTTCCGCCGCCGACTGCGGAGTGATCTATGAGGAGGAACGCCATGCCCAGTTGCGCTTCCGTCATTCTGGCCAGCCGAAACGAGGGAGCCATGCTCCGGCGTACCCTGGAATCGATCCAAAGAGCCGATTGCCAAATTCCTTACGAGGTCATCCTGGTGGATGACGGCTCTACCGACGGTAGTGTGCCACGGGAACCTTTTGATCACCAAGTTCCCCTGCGTGTGATTCGCACAGCAGGGCTTGGCGTGGCGCCAGCCCGAAATGCCGGCGCGCGCCTCGCCCAAGGCGAGATGCTGGTTTTTTGCGATGCTCATATTTCGGTTCCCGCCGGCTGGCTGGATGCGCTGGCCCGCACGCTGGAAGAAGAGGGCTGCGATGCCATAACCCCTGGCATCGCTCCCCTGGAACCGAAGGCATACCTGCCGCTGCACAAGATCGCCGCCTCTGCGCCCTTACATTCGGTGGGTTGCGGGCGAGTGTTTGATACGTTGGTTCACAATGCCTGGTTGCCGAAGCATGACCATCCGGTGGAATGCCCAATACTCAGCGGCGGCTGCTTTGCGGTGCGGCGGGAAGTGTGGGAACGTGTGGGTGGCTATGAGGATGCCTTTCGCGGCTATGGCTATGACGAGGAAGAGATTTCGCTCAAGCTATGGCTGTTCGGATACCGGCTAATGACTGTGCCGGAGGTTGTGATCTTGCATCAATTTCGTCCCGCCGCACCTTACCCGATCGTCGGTGGAGATATGATTCATAACCGGGTATACACCGGGTTATGCCATTTAGGGGAAGCGCGTATGCAACGCCTTTGGAATCACATGCGCGCTCATCCTGATTTTGAGGCCAGTTTGCGGGAGGCATTCACGCCGGAAAACCTGCGCACAAAGCGCGAGGCTTATCGTGCCGCCCGCGTGTATGACGATGATTGGTATTTTCACAGATTTGCACCGGCTTTGTAACTGGATAAATAGTTTTGGCTTTTTGCGATTTGGGAATTGACAAACGTCCAGCAGCATGGTAATATAATTTTCGTTGCTGGACAACCTTCCCCGCCGAGCGGGTTGTGCACCAAAAATGTGAATTGGGCAAAATGCACAAAAATCGGCAGCAAAAACTGTGAGGTCTGTTGGCTCAGTTGGTAGAGCACATCGTTCACATCGATGGGGTCACTGGTTCGAGTCCAGTACAGACCACCACAATCCGTCTGAAAAGGCGGATTTTTTATTGTAGAAAAGGGCAGCGACGGGCAAAAGAGGGCCTTATCAGACAGAGGCATGTCAATTTTGCTCCAAAAGCAAAAAAGGGAAGCCCTTGCGCCTCACTTTGCCACATACTCGAGGAAAACCTTTCCGCTTTTCTGCGAAAAGAGCGCAAGAAGCCCTTGTACGCCGCCCGCCAGTGTAAAAGCCCGGCGAATGTTGTAGCTGAGATAGCTGAGAGCCACCTCGGCGGACACTTTCTCCTTACCCTTGCAT
>JAVBVF010000020.1:0-23720 GCA_031554475.1 Eubacteriales bacterium
AAGGCAACGGGAATGGCGCACACGAACGCCAAACCAAAGCCGGTGAGCACGCGCTGCATGGAGATGGAAACATCCTTCCAATACCGGCCGTCGGCAGCGGTTTCCGAAAGAAAGGCGCTCCATACCTGTTCCGGACTGGCCAGGAAGGTTTTGATGGAAGGAATGCGGGTGAGAAGGAACCACAACAAAACCCCTGCGGCGATGGAAATCGCGTTGAGCATGCGCTGTGTGGACCGGCTGCCATCGCTAAAATCCTTCATCTTTCTGGGGCCGCTGATGCCCTTGGTAGCCATAAGCAAAACTCCTCTCCATGAATGAGTGGTCCAATATGAATAAGGGGGCCAATGTGCATGCGCCTTTGAAAAGGGAACGTGGAAACGCTTGATTTTCGTGCGGGGTGCGTTAGTGAAATGTATACGTGAAACGCGGAAGGTCCCGCTTCCCTGTAAACGTTTCAATCCTGTCTTTGTGCCCCCATTATATCGGCAATTTCGGGAAGAAGAAACAAGCAATTGCACAAACGTTTGCGTAAGAGATACTAGCATTTCGCGGCGTGGAAACGTATACTACGAACATAGGAACGCGGGGTCTCGCCATGGGGCACAACCATATACCATCAAACGAGGGAGTATGCAAATGGGCAAAAAGCTATTGATGATCCATGGCGGAGGGCCGACGGCGGTGATCAATGCGTCTTTATACGGCGTGTTGACTGAAGCCAGGAAGCATGCGGATGTGGAGGCATACGCCGCCATTGGTGGGACCGGCGGGCTCTTGCAGGGGTGGATCAAGCCCATGAGCGCGGTTCCTCATAAGCAGCTGGAGCTGCTACTGACCACGCCGGGCAGCGCCATCGGCACCTCCAGAGACCGCCTGGAGGAAGAGGAATACCGGCAAATGGCCGCTATGCTCAAAAACCATGGTATTGGCTATGTGCTGTGCAACGGTGGGAACGGCACCATGGATATGTGCGGGAAGCTGCATGCCGCCTGCCAGGCCCAGGGCGACGACGTGCGGGTGATGGGCATCCCCAAAACCATGGACAATGACTTGGCCGTCACCGATCACAGCCCCGGGTATGGCAGCGCTGCGCGGTATATCGCCCGCAGTGTGCAGGAACTTTGCGCGGACGTAAAAGGATTGCCCATTCATGTGGTCGTGGTAGAGGCCAGCGGGCGAAACGCAGGCTGGGTCACCGCCGCCAGCGCCCTGGCTCGAAAAAATCCAGGCGATGGCCCCGATTTGATTTATTTGCCGGAGCGCCCCTTTGTGGAAGAGGCTTTCTTGCAGGATGTGGCTAAGCTGATTGACCAGAAAAAAGGTGTGGTGGTGGTGGCCAGCGAAGGCCTGCGGGATGAAAGGGGCCAAAGCATTGTGCCTCCTGTTTTCCAGGTGGGGCGCTCCGTATATTACGGAGATGTGAGCGCACATTTGGCAGGGTTGGTCATTCAAAAGCTGGGCTATAAGGCGCGAAGTGAGAAACCGGGGCTTTTGGGTCGCTCCTCTATTCTATTGCAAAGCGCCGTAGACAGGGATGAAGCCCGTCTGGCTGGAGAAATCGCCTGTCGTGCCGTACTTTCCGGCGAAAGTGGGAAGATGGTGGCGTTTCGCCGCTTGTCCACAAGGCCCTATCAAATCGAGCCCTTCCTGGTGGACATTCGCCAGGTGATGCTTTTAGAAAAAACCGTACCCGACGCGTTTATCAATCCCCAGGGCAACCATGTGACGGAGGCTTTTGTAGACTGGTGCGCCCCTCTTTTGGGAGAGGACATGCCGGATATGATCTCGTTTCAGGATGCCAATGACGAGGAGGAGAAAAGACCATGCTGATTCCACTGAGACCCGTACTGGAAGCCACCGCCAAATATGGCTATGCCCAAGGCGCTTTTAATGTGAACGCGGTGGCGCAAGCCAAGGCCGCCATTGAGGTCCATGAACAGTTTCGCAGCGCCGCCATTCTGCAAGGCGCGGATTTGGCTAATGGCTTTATGGGCGGCCGGGCGGATTTCTTGAACGCCACTTTGGAGGATAAAATCCAGGGGGCGCGCAATATTGGGGCGGCGGTGAAAACCTATGGGGAAAACAGCTCGGTTCCCGTGGTGCTGCACCTGGACCATGGCAAGAATATGGATAGCGTGAAAGCCGCCATTGCGGGCGGCTATACCTCCGTGATGATCGACGGCTCCTCTCTTCCTTTTTGCGATAATGTGGACTTGACCCGCGAGGTGGTTAAATACGCCCATGAGCGCGGCGTGACCGTGGAAGGGGAATTGGGCGTGCTGGCGGGTGTGGAGGATCATGTGTTCAGCGAGACCTCCACCTACACCAACCCTATGGATGCGGTGGCCTTTTTCAAAAAGACAGGTTGCGACTGCCTGGCCATCAGTTATGGCACCATGCATGGCGCGGCCAAGGGCAAGGATGTGAAACTGCGCAAGGAAATTGCCATTGCTATTAAGGAATGCCTGTTGCATGAACGGGTTTTTGGCGTGCTGGTCAGCCATGGTTCCTCCACGGTTCCCCAGTATATCGTGGAAGAGATCAACGCCCTGGGCGGCAAGATCACCAATGCGTATGGAATCGCCCTGGAGCAGCTTAAGGGCGTCATCCCTTGCGGTATTGGCAAAATCAATGTGGATACCGATATCCGCCTGGCCGTAACCCGCAATCTAAAGGAATTGTTTGCTGCGCGGCCCGCGCTACAAAACAGCGCTTCCGTAGGCGGTATTTACCGCCTGCTAACAGAAAAGCCCGAGCAGTATGATCCCAGGGCTTTCCTGCCGCCCATCATGGACACCGTGATGCATGGCACGATTCCGGATGAGGATGTGCGCGCCATCTGCAGCTGCATTGAGCGCGGCGTGAAGGAAGCAGTGGGCACGCTGATTGTGGAATTTGGCAGCGTGGGCAAAGCGCCGCTGGTGGAGCGCGTGGGGCTTTTCGAAATGGCGGAGCGCTACCGCAAAGCGGGCATTTGAGGAGTGAACAGCGAAATGAAGCATATCTTTCTCAACTTGAAACGGTTCGACATTTCTCCGGAAAAGGGCGGGGTGAATCGCTTGGCGCCCATGTCCGCCTGGGGCGATACGATTGTGAAAAGTACCCAGCAGGCGCTGATGGCCTATGGGTGGGAGGACGTCCGTTTTGTGATGTTTTTTCCAGAGGCGCATCTTTTGAGTGCGGCGGCGGCCCGTATAGAAGAAAGCCCTGTGCGGCTGGGCTGCCAGGGGGTGTACCGGCAGGATACGGCGGTGGGCGGCAATTTTGGGGCGTTCACCACCAACTGCACGGCCAACGCGGCGGCGGAGCTTGGCTGTGAAAGCGTGCTCATTGGCCACTGTGAGGAACGCAATGACAAGGCGGGGATTTTGGCCGAGGCAGGGGTTGTGGATCCGGCGGCCGTCAACCGTTTGCTGAACCAGGAAGTCTTGGCGGCCCAGGCGGCGGGGCTTTCCGTGCTGTACTGCATTGGGGAAAAGGCCGAGGAGCAGGGAAACTGGCAGTCGGTTTTGGAAGAGCAGCTAAGCCTGGGCCTGGCGGGGGCGGACAAAGCCCGATTGGTGATCGCTTATGAGCCCATTTGGAGCATCGGGCCAGGAAAAACCCCTGCCGGAAAAGAGTATATTGAGAAGAT
This sequence comes from Eubacteriales bacterium, assembly GCA_031554475.1. GTDB lineage: Bacteria > Bacillota > Clostridia > Christensenellales > Aristaeellaceae > Limiplasma. The sequence continues at coordinate 3,635 of JAVBVF010000020.1, forward strand.
CGCCCGCTTTGTCAAGGAACGCACGGGCGGAGTCCCCGTGGTCTATGGCGGCGGATTGAAGCAGGAAAACGCTGAAATGCTGGCCTCCATCCCTGAAATCGATGGAGGACTCATTGCGCTGACCCGCTTTCAGGGCGAGATTGGATTTTATCCGGAGGAGTATTTGGACATCATCCGCCTGTATTTGAACAAATGTGGCCAATGAGCCGTAAGGAAGGGGTACACTACGATGAAACTGGATTTTGAATATGGACAGGGTTTGATGAGCGCCCAGCTGCCCGATACCACCGATGTATTTATTCCAGGGACCACCGTGCCCGATCCGGCATACATCCCTTTTGATCAAATCGAGGAAGAAACGCTAAAAAGCCTGAGAAATCCCATCGGCATGCCGCCCTTGAGCCAATTGGCGAAAAAGGGCAGCAAATGCGTGATCGTCTTTCCCGACCGCGTAAAGGGCGGGGAACATGCCACCGCCCACCGCAAGGTGAGCATGAAGCTGGTACTGCAGGAATTGTATGCCGCGGGGGTGGAGAAGGCGGACATCCTGTTGATTTGCTCCAATGGCCTGCACCGCAAAAACACCGAGGCCGAAATCCGCGCGGTGCTGGGGGAGGAGCTGTTTCACGAATTTTGGTATACCAACCAGATCCTCAATCATGACAGCGAGGACTGGGATCATCTGGTAGATTTGGGAACCACGAAGCGGGGTGATCCCGTGATCATGAACAAGTATGTATATGATGCAGACGTGGCTGTGCTCATCGGCCATGTGCAGGGCAATCCGTATGGCGGCTATTCCGGCGGATATAAGCATTGTTCCACGGGCATCACCCATTGGCGATCCATCGCCAGCCACCATGTCCCCCAGGTGATGCACAGAAGCGACTTTACGCCGGTTTCCGGCAACAGCCTGATGCGCACCAAGTTTAATGAGATCGGCATGCATATGGAAGAAAAGATGGGCAAGAAGTTCTTCTGCTGCGATGCCGTTACCGATACCGCCTCCCGCCAGATTGCCGTGTTTAGCGGCTATGCCAAAGAGATGATGCCCTTAAGCTGGCAGGTGGCGGACCGGCGCACCTATGTCCATTGGAGCGAAAAGAAGTACGATGTGCTGGTGTTTGGCATGCCCCAGTTCTTCCATTATGGGGAAGGGATGGGCACCAATCCCATCATGCTGATGCAAGCGCTTTCCGCCCAGATCATCCGTTTCAAGCGGATTCTTAGCGACCGTTGCGTGATTCTCTGTTCTTCCCTTTGCAACGGCTATTTTCATGATGAACTGTGGCCGTATCTGCGGGAAATGTATGAGCTGTTCCAGCACGACCGCATGCACACCCTGCCGGATGTGAACCGATATGGGGAGTACTTTGCCACCCATGAGGAGTATATCCGCAAATATCGCTACACCAACGCCTTCCACCCCTTCCATGGGTTCAGCATGATCTCCTGCGCCCATATCGCGGAGATGAACACCAGCGCCATTTATCTGGTGGGGGCCCAGGAACCTGGCTATGCCCGGGGCATGGGCCTGAAAACCCGCGCCACCTTTGAAGAGGCCTTGGAGGATGCCAAGCGAAAGTACGTGGGGGAGAACCCCAACATTCTGGCGCTGCCCCTTACCTTCAAAACGGCCAGCGTGCACCTGTGCATGAAGGACCCCAGCCTCAACAGCAACCCTGCGGATGTAGGAAGTCACCCCTGCTGCGGCTAATGGAAAGGAAAAATGGAAATGATCGCGTTAGCGTATTTGGATGCCAAGGGCATTGTTTCAAAGAGCGAGTGGGATGGGTTGGTCGCGGGCAGCGGCGATTTGCTAAGCGCTGCGTTGCAGGGCGAAGAGCGGTACGCGGACAGCCTGGGTTGGTTGAATGTGGACGAATGGGCAGGGGAAGAGGCTCTTTCAGAGCTGGAGTCCTTGGCCATGGAGATACAGAAAAAGGCGGACGTATTTGTTTTGATCGGGGTAGGCGGTTCTAACAACGCCGCCCGTTCCCTCATCAAGGCGCTCCAGGCGGAGGGAACGCCGGAGATCGTCTATATGGGTAACACGCTGTCCCCTCATGCTCTTTTCCAAGCGCTGCGGCAGCTGGAGGGGAAATCCGTTTATGTGAATTGCATCGCCAAGAACTTTGAAACCCTGGAGCCAGGCGCTAGCTTCCGGATGCTGCGTGCTTTTTTGGAACGGCAATACGCAGAGGGGGCGGCAGAGCGCATCCTCGTCACCGGAACGCCCGGAAGCTATTTGGAAGAGCTCGGCCAAGCCAATGGCTGGCGCTTTTTACCCTTTCCGCCCAATGTGGGCGGCCGGTTTACCGCGCTGACCAATGTGGGGCTTTTGCCTATGGCCGTGGCGGGGATCGACATTCATGCCCTCATTCGTGGCGCCAGGCAAATGCAGGACACCCTGCGCTTGGCAAAACCGGCAGAGAACCTGGCCTTGCGCTATGCCTGCCTGCGTAATCTGCTCAGCCAAAAGGGCTACAAGCTGGAAATGCTGGCTACTTTTGAACCCCAGCTTCGCTGGTTTTTCAAGTGGTGGATCCAGTTGTTTGCCGAGAGCGAGGGCAAGGACGGGAAAGGCCTGTTTCCTGTGGCGGCGGAATACTCGGAGGAGTTGCACTCCGTAGGCCAGTACGTGCAGGATGGCGCGCCCATTCTGTTTGAGACCTTTCTAAAGGTGAGGGAGCCAAACGCATCCTTGCTGCTGGAACCCAGCCGGATCGATGACCGTTTTGCCTATCTGGACGGAAAGGATTTTGGGGACATCAATCAGGCTGCCTTGGAAGCGACCCGCAAGGCGCACAGCGAAAAGCTGCCTTGCCTGACCTTGGAAGTCGGCCGACTGGACGCGGAGCATTTTGGCGCGCTGTTTTACTTTTTTCAGTTTGTATGTTACCTTTCCGGCTCCCTTCTCAAGGTGAATCCCTTTGACCAGCCAGGGGTGGAGGCCTATAAAAAAATCATGTTTGACGCTTTGGGGAAGTGAGATGAACAATCGCCGCCAGAGCTGCCTCTATCCATAAGCACGGCCTGCAAAAGGGCAGATCCCATCAAGCCGTTCCTCTTTTTTTGTGCTATGCTTGGCTTACCAAAGGAGGTGCGGTATATGCATGCATGGGAGGCTATTCAAAACACCTTGGAATTTCTGGAAACCCATCTTCACGAGAAAATCGATATAGAAGAACTGGCCAAGGTGGCCGCGTTGTCGCCATTTTATTATCAACGGCTCTTTTCCCGTTTGGTGAAATGCCCGGTTCGTGAGTATGTCAAACATCGGCGTTTGGCTCGCGCCTGTGAGGAGCTGGCAGACAAACGCAGGCGGATTTTGGATATTGCTTTGGACGTTGGCTTTTTGAGCCACGAAACGTTTACCCGGGCCTTTAAGGAAGCCTTTGGCATGACGCCGGAACAATACCGAGTACATCCAGTGAGGCTCAACCAGTTTGATAAGCCTGATTTGTTGCTAAACTACACGATGATTGATGAAGGCGTACCTCTCATCAGCGATGGGTTGGTGTTGGAGTTCAACCGCAAAAGACAGGAGTTTTCGCTGCCTTTTTTGGGTTTCACGGGTCTTGTTCCGATGAGTGAGCAATTACCGCCAGGGAAAGCAACGGGCGTGGATACGCCTGGTGAGATTTGGGAAAAATTTCATCAGGAAAAACAGAGTATTCCCAGAATCAGCGGAGGTCTGGAATTGGGGGTTTCCTCTATGGGAGATGCTCCGGAGGGATACTTTAGCTACTTTGCCGGAGCGCAGGTAGAACCTCAAGCCGACCCGGGCCGATTCACCCGCTGGCAGTTGCCCGCTGGAGACTATGTGGTCTGCGGGTTCGAGGCGGAGGACTTTGAAAACCTGGTTACAGTTGCACTCCATAAGGCCATCGCCTATAGCCAACTGTGGTTAGAAAAGCATCATCTGGAGATGCGTATGTTTTCTGTGGAAATTTACGGCGATAGCTCTAAGGAGGCTTCCTATATGGAATTGTGGCTGCCGGTGTTCTATAAAAGCGAATTGCGTTAACCATTTTTGCGTCGCGCTGCAATCACTTTCACAATCTCTTCGATCAGGCAGCAGCCGATCTTTTTCAACAGATGAAAAAGATCGGCTTTGCTACATGTCCACATTGCCTTGCGCATTCCCTCTGTGCTATAATCCGCTTGTTGTATCGCTGTCGGTCAAAGTGTTTTCCCATTTCAAGGCTGAATGGCGCATGGAGAGTAGCGAATGAAGAGTTTGCTTTCGTACCTAAAGGAGTATCGCAAAGAGGCCATTTTGAGTCCTCTTTTCAAGCTGTGTGAAGCGCTTTTGGAGCTGGTGGTGCCGCTTTTGATGGCCGCCATGATCGATCGCGGGATCGGGAATAAGGACCTCGGCTATGTGGTGCGAATCGGGCTTGCGCTGGTGGGAATCGGCTTGGTGGGGCTTATGGTGTCGGTGACGGCACAGTATTACGCGGCCAAAGCGGCGGTGGGTTTTTCCGCGAAGCTCAAGCAGGCCTTATTTCAGCATATCCTCCGCCTTTCTTACACGCAACAGGACCAATTAGGCGCGCCTATGCTGATCAACCGCTTAACAAACGATGCCCAGCAGGTGCAAACGGGCGTGAATATGACGCTTCGGCTTCTGCTCCGCTCACCGTTTATTGTTTTTGGCGCCATGATCATGGCGTTCACGGTGGACAGGCAGGTAGCCATGCTGTTTGTGTGGTTGATCATTTTGCTGGCCCTGGTGGTGTTTGTGATCATGCTGATCACGCTGCCGCGCCATCGGGAAATCCAGGCGAAGCTAGATCTTTTGCTGCTAAAAACCCGTGAAACCTTGCTGGGCGTTCGTGTACTTCGCGCCTTTGGCAAGGAAGCGGAGGAGGTAAAGGCCTTTGCCATAGAGAACGACAGGTTTTTTTCCCTGCAAAATCGGGTGAGCAATCTGTCGGCACTGATGAATCCGTTGACGTTTGTGCTGGTCAACGGCGCGCTGGCGGTGCTGTTGTGGGAAGGCGCTATTCGGATTGATGGGGGAGCTCTTTCCCAAGGCGCGGTGGTGGCGTTGGTCAACTACTTGTCCCAAATCCTGCTTGAGCTGATCAAGCTGGCTAATTTGCTGGTGACCATGACAAAGGCGCTGGCCTGTGCCAAACGCATTGAAAGCGTGTTTGCCATCCAGCCGTCTATGGAAAATGGTCCAAGCGCGGCAAACCCGCCTGCGGATGGAGGCGAGGCAGTTCGCTTTGAGGGGGTCTCCATGCGCTACCAGGGTGCCAGTGAAAATTCCTTAACCCAGATCAGCTTTCAGGCCAATTGGGGGCAAACCCTTGGAATTATTGGCGGCACAGGCTCTGGAAAAAGTACGCTGGTGAATCTGATTCCCAGGTTTTACGACGCTGTTCAAGGACGGATATCCGTGAGAGGAATCGACGTCAAAGAACACAACCAGGCGGCCCTCCGGCTACGCTGCGCCCTGGTCCCGCAAAAAGCGGCGTTGTTTCAAGGCACCTTGCGGGAAAATCTCTGCTGGGGCAAGGAAAATGCCACCGATGAGGAATTGTGGGCCGCCTTGGAGATGGCGCAGGCAGCGCAAATCGTTCGCGAAAAGCCGCTGGGACTGGACGCCCTAGTGGAACAGAATGGAAGGAATTTTTCCGGCGGGCAGCGGCAGCGGCTCACCATTGCCCGCGCTTTGGTAAAAGACGCCGACATTCTGATTTTGGACGATAGTTTTTCCGCGTTGGATTATGCAACAGAGGCCGCCCTGCGCAAAGCGCTCCGCGAAAATCCGCGGAAACAAACGGTCTTTTTGGTCTCTCAGCGGGTATCCTCGGTGCGGGGCGCCGACCGGATCCTGGTGCTGGACGACGGGCAATTGGTGGGCAATGGTACGCATGAGGAACTGCTGGCGCATTGCGCCATATATCAAGAAATTGAGCGCTCTCAGTGCCAAAGGGAGGCGTAACGGAATGAAAGAGCGGCAGCAGCGCAGTGCTACCTTGCGCCGTGTTTTGGCCTATGTGGGGAAATATAAGGGCTATTTATGGCTTTCTTTAGGGCTTAGCGTTGTCACGGTGGCTTGTAACCTTTCGCTTCCCGTGCTGGCGGGGCGGGCCATCGATACCATGATCGCAGCCGGCAAGGTGGATTTCTTGCGCTTATGGCCGGTGCTGCTTCACATAGGCAGTGTGGTGGCCATATCTGCCGCCGCCCAGTGGCTGATGAGCTTTTCCCATCACCGCTTGGCCTTTGGAACCGTTCGCAATATTCGCACGGAGGCTTTTGCCCATCTCCAAAAGCTCCCTCTGTCCATGCTGGACCGCAACCCCACGGGAGACATCGCCAGCCGTGTGATCGCGGATGTGGAACAGTTTTCCGATGGGCTGGTGCTGGGGTTTTCTCAACTGTTTTCCGCTGTTTTGACGATCCTGGGCACGCTTTTGTTTATGTATTCCGTTAACCCCATCATTGCTACGGCCGTAGTGGTGATCACGCCCCTTTCCCTGGGGCTAGCTTCCCTGATTGCCAAGCACACCTATGCCATGTTTTTGGAACAAACCAAGGCCAGAGGCGAGCAAACCGCTTTGGTAGACGAGGTCATCTCCCAGCAGAAGGTGGTTCAGGCATTTTTGCAAGAGGAAGTCCTTGAAAAGCGCTTTGATGCCATCAATGAAAGGTTGCGTGCCTTCTCCTTAAAAGCGATTTTCTACTCGTCCATCAGCAACCCGGGCACGCGGTTTGTCAACGGCCTGGTATTCACGTGTGTGGGGGTGCTGGGGGCAATGATGGCCATTACCACCGGTGGCATCAGCGTGGGGCAGCTATCCAGCTTTTTGAGCTATGCCAACCAATATACGAAGCCCTTTAATGAAATATCCGGGGTGGTCACGGAACTGCAAAACGCGCTGGCCTGCGCCAGACGCGTCTTTGAACTCCTGGATGAACCCATGGAAACGCCCGATGCAAAAGGGGCGCAGGTTCTGTCCACTGTTGACGGAAGTGTAACGCTGTCCGAGGTATGCTTTTCCTATGATCCGGAGCGGCCGCTGATTGTGGGGCTGAACCTTTCCGTAAAGCAAGGGCAGCGGGTAGCCATCGTAGGCCCTACAGGCAGCGGTAAAACCACCTTGATCAACCTGCTCATGCGGTTTTATGATGTAGACCAAGGAACCATTCGGGTAAGCGGCTGCGAAGTTGGGGAACTAACGCGGGGGAGCTTGCGCAAAGCCTATGGAATGGTTTTGCAGGAGACTTGGCTGAAAACCGCTACGGTACGCGAAAACATTGCCATGGGGCGTGAGGACGCCGGCGAGGAAGAGATTATGGCCGCGGCCAAAGCGGCCCACGCTCATGGGTTCATCAAGCGTTTGCCCCAAGGGTATGATACGATCTTGACCGAGGGGGGCATCAGTCTCTCCCAGGGGCAAAAGCAGCTTTTGTGCATCGCGCGGGTTATGCTTTGCCTGCCGCCCATGCTTATCTTGGACGAAGCCACCTCTTCCATTGACACGCGCACAGAGGAGCACGTCCAAAGCGCCTTTGAACGCATGATGGAGGGGCGTACCAGCTTTGTGGTGGCTCATCGCCTGTCCACCATTCGCCATGCCCACGTTATTTTGGTGATGCATCAAGGGCAAATTGTGGAACAAGGCACCCATGAAGAACTCCATAGCCAAAAAGGCTTTTACGCACGGCTTTATGAAAGCCAGTTTGCTCTTTGAGCCACGCTGGGTTCGGTGGCAACGTGAATGATCCCCATGGGGCACAGGCGCTCCGCCTCCCGAAGCGAGGGTATGGCGGATTCCTGCACCGCGCCAGCCACCGCCAGATTATTTTCGCCCAACCGGAAAACCTCCGGGCAGATTTCGTAGCAAAGTCCGCAACCCAGGCACCCGTCTTGCTCGATCGTGACTTTCACAGCCAGGTTTCCCTCCTTCTTTAGCCAAAGGCTTTTCACAATGGGAATGAATAGCGCAAACGCACTTTATGCCTATGAAAAAACGTCCAAGGCTATGCGCCCCTCTTGCGATTGTTCTTTTTTGCGGTATAATAGTCCAAGGGTTTTAGAACCAAAATTTGGCGGTTATAGGAGAAGCATCATGGAAAATCCGAAGGTAAACGAGCACATTGAAAATACCTTGTCCGGCGAAGGCAAGCGCTGGGTGCGCGAGTTTGTGGACTGGATGCGGGAGCATTACCCCGAGCTGGAAGAGGTGATCTCCTTTCAAATGCCTACGTTCAAGCTGGGCAGCGGCGCCAACCGGCACTATCTGTCTTTTCATGCCGCCAAAGAGCATTTCTCTTTTCACACGATGGACTTTGATTTCATCGATGCCCTTCGCACAAAATTAGCAAAGCCCGGCAAGGGGAAGGGTTGCGTGCAAGTTCGCTTTGACGATGAGCAGGGCAAACAGGTTTTGTTCTCCGCCATCCCTGAACTCATTCAAAGAGCGGGCCAATAATCTCTCATCTTGATGAAATTTGCCATTTCATGGAACAATTTGCCATTTTTTTCTTGACGTTTGACGGGAAACCAGTTAGTATGGTAACAACTGGTTTTTCTCTAACGTCGTCAGTATGAATGTATGGAGGCGAAACGATTGTGCCATAAAGCTGGACAGTTCAATCGTGCTGCGGAAATTGCGCCTTCTTTCTTTGTGATTCGAATGATGCTGACACTGGTTTTGGCTTTGGGAATCCTGGTGCCCATTGCTGTGGCCATGCTTTTGCCAGAAGCCTCCGAGACGGTTGTGTATAAAAAGGGAGGCGCCATCGTGGACGCCAGCCATTCAGACCAAGGGTACGTAATGGTCAAACGGCCGAGCAAAAAAGAGCAAAAGCTCCGCATCAGTATAGGCAAAAACAACGTGACCTATGATTTGAACAATAGCGGAGAGTTTGAGGTTTTTCCCTTGCAACTGGGCGATGGAAAATATAAGGTGGAAGTGTTTGAACAGGTGTCCAAAGGAAAATACACCCCTGCGGCCACCATTACATTTTCCGCTAAGCTGGCGAATGAAACGCTGCCCTTCCTCTATCCCAATCAATATGTATGGTACGACGCCAATACCGAAACCGTAGCCAAAGCGCAAGAAATTTGCGCGGGCGCCGAGTCGGACGCCAAGAAGGTAGAAGCCGTCTACCGGTATATGCTGGATCACATGGTGTATGACTATGCCTTTGCCGGCGAAGTGGGCAAAGGCAAGGTAACGGGATATGTGCCCACTGTGGACAATACGCTTAAAAGCAACACAGGCGTTTGTTTTGATTTTTCCGCCATGATCGCTTGCATGCTGCGTTCTCAGGGGATTGCCACCCAATTGGTGATCGGCTATGCCGATAAGATCTATCATGCCTGGAACTACGTGTTGGTAGACGGCACATGGTACCAATATGATGTTACCATGGACATTTGCCAAGGCGCTGTAAAAAAATATACCCCTGAACGAGTTTATTGATTTCCCCCCAAGGAGGAGTTCCCATGGAGAATACAAATGGTAAAGGCGTAAAGAATGCAAAGCTATCAATGGAAGAATTATCCATCTTGTGTGAGCAGATCGCACTGATTTTGCGTGCCGGTTTGCCACTCCATGACGGCGTGGAGGCCTTGGCGGACAACTACAAAGGCACGCGCTTTGCACCCAGCTTTGAAACCCTCAACCAGGTGGTTTTGCAAACGGGTTCGCTGTATACAGGGTTGAAGGAAACGGCCGCGTTTCCGGAGTACCTTGTGGAGATGGTGGGCATCGGCGAAAAAACCGGCGAGCTGCAAGGGGTGATGGAGCAGCTGGCGGAGTATTATGAGCGCGAAGCCAAAATTCGCCGCGCCATTCAAAACGCCATCACCTATCCGCTGTTGCTGATTGTGATGATGGCGGTGCTGATCACTGTGCTCATTGTGCAGGTGCTGCCCATCTTTGAAGGTGTCATGCGCAGCATGGGCATCGGTATGGATTCCGCTTCCGGCGCGTGGATGAATGTGGGCATCGGCGTGGGTAAAGCTGTGCTCATCGTGACGGGGATTCTGATTGTGCTGATTTTTGTGTTCGTGCTGATTGTGAAGCGCAATGGCAACAACTTTGCCAAGAACATCGTGTTTCGAATGATCGCGCCCTTGCGAAACCTGAACAACAAGCTCTATGCCAGCCGTTTTGCGGCCAACATGGCCATGATGCTCAACAGCGGCTATCCGCTGGATGAAAGCCTGGAGCTCATCGGCGGGATTATTAGCGATGAGGAAATCAGCAGCCGCATTGAAAAGTGCCGCAAGTATATGCAAGACGGTATGTCTTTCCCAGAGGCGATCGAGCAGATCGGCCTGTTTGAAAAGTTGCACTGCCGCATGATCAAGGTAGGCTTTCAGGCTGGCCAGACGGACCGAGTGATGAGCAAGCTCGCCGTAATTTATGAAGAAGAGATGGACGACGCCATCAACCGCATTGTTTCCATTATCGAACCGAGCCTGGTAGCGCTCATGTCCATCATTATCGGCGCGATCCTCTTATCCGTTATGTTGCCGCTCTTGAGCGTGATGGGCAGCATGGTGTAACCGTTGTGAAAAAGGAAAGGGGGGAGAAGCAAGAATGAAGAAAAATCAGGTTGCGCCTTCACGCTGGCGTGGGATTTTATTAACGGCGGTCGGCTTTGTGGCGATGGTTTTGATTTTGGTGTTTGCGCTCTCCCAAGTGCATGAACGCAGTGGCGAAGAACAAACCAAGACCTTGCAAGACGCCGTTTTGCGCGCCACGTTGACTTGTTATGCCGTGGAAGGCAGGTATCCCACCAATATTGTGTATTTGCAAGAGCATTATGGGATCGTTTACGATGCGGAAAAGTACATCGTTACCTTAGATGCCTTTGCTTCCAACCTGTTGCCGGATATTCATGTCATGACCCAAGGAGGCGCGTTGAATGAAGAGTAAGAGCCTTCATAAGGGTGGGCATACCGTTTCGGGTATCTTCGTGTTCCTGCTCATCGGCGTTTTTGCCGTTGCTTCGATCTTGTTGGTGCTGACCGGTATCAATGTGTACCGGAGGGTGACGGATGCAAGCGTGTCCAATTCACAGCAATTGTTGGCATTGAGCTATTTGGGCAACAAAGTGCACTCCTATGACAAACTGGGAAGTGTGAAGGTGGATCAGCGAAACGGCAGTTCCATACTGTGCCTATATGAAACCATCGACGAGGAAGTCTACGAAACGCGGATTTTCTACTTTGATGGGGCCATGTACGAGCAATTCGTCCTGGCGGCGGACGAGTTTGATCCGGAGCTGGGAGAGCGGCTCACGGAAGCGCAAGCCGTTGAATTTAAGCAATTGACGCCAAACCTATTGCAGGTAAAGGTTACGCTGCCAGACGGAAGCGAACACCTTATGCATGTGGGTTTGCGCGCAAACCAAGCGGGGTGACGGCATGAAGAATTATAAGGGAAATATGCTGCTCATTGAGCTTGTCATCGTTATTCTGTTTTTCGCCCTGTCCCAGGTGGTTTTGGTTCAGGTCTTTGCCGAGGCGCAGCGCAAAACGATCAATAGCGGCAAGCTAAATGATTCGCTTTTATACATGCAGGACGTAGCTGAGCTGCTTTCTGACAATCCGGATCCTGATACCATGCTCATGACGCTTGGTTTTTCCGGCCGTGATGGAGTCTACGTCTACTCCAATAAGGAAGGCATAGACTTCTACGCGAACATTCAGCGCTTAAGTCAGCCCTCCGGCCAATTGCTGACCGTAGAGCTCTCCGTGAAAAAGGCAAATGAGGTGCTTTTTACGCTGCCTTCTGTGCGATACTTCCCAACGGAGGTGCAGCATGAGTAAACAACGCTCCAAAAACGAGTATCGGGTGGGCGTCGGGGCATCCTCCATTTTGATGGTTTTGGTGGTTTTGGCGTTGACGGCCGTGGGTTTGCTGAGCTTTAGCAGCGCGCGGAATCTGGAAGTGCTGACACGGCGAAACGTGGAAATGACCAGCGCCTATTACACTGCTTCTGCGGAAGTGCAAAAAAAGCTGGCGGTCATGGATGCAAAACTTGTGGAAACGCAAGCGGCGGGCACAGTTGACCCACAAGTGGTTTTGGCCGCGCTGGAAAGCGTGGGAATTGCCACGGAGGCTGATCCACAAAAGGCGGGGCAGCTTAAGTTTGCGTTCTCCCAGGATGCTGGGCATCGGCGGCATATTGATGTGGCGGGTGTCATTGCGTTATCCAGTTCCAGCCGCTATCAGGTGACCCAATATCAATTGGTGAGCGAACCTGTGGATGACAGTTACGACTATGATCAATATCATTTATTAGGGGAATGACGATGGACGATAGAATCGAACTCAATCCAATTCTGGAAAAAAATTTGGCCGTAGGTGGATCGGATATCTATATCTTTCCGGGGGCGAAAATCACCGCCAAGGTGGGGGATCATCTGATTCCCCTGTCCGAAGAAAAGCTCCGCACAACGGATTGTCACGATCTGCTAAGCCAGATCTATCAACTGGCGGAAGATCGGGATTTGGCCAAAGTGGAAGAAAGCGGCGACGACGATTTTTCCTTCGGCGTGGCAAGAATCGGCCGTTTCCGTTGCAACGCGTTTAAGCAGCGGGGCACCTTGGCCTCGGTGCTTCGTGTGGTGCCATTTGATTTGCCAGATGTCAAAAAGCTGGGCATTCCGGATGTGGTGCTGGAATTGAGCCATAAAAAGCGCGGGATGATTTTGGTTACCGGCCCTGCCGGTAGCGGCAAGAGTACCACCCTCGCTTGTATTATTGATAAGATCAATGAAGAGGACAAGGGGCACATCATCACGCTGGAAGATCCCATTGAGTATATCCATAAGCACAAAAACTCTTTGGTGACCCAGCGCGAGATCATGAATGATACCCGCAATTTTGCACATGCGCTCCGCGCTGCCCTCCGGCAAGCGCCGGACGTGATTTTGCTGGGTGAAATGCGCGATTTTGAAACCATACAGATCGCGCTGACCACCGCAGAAACCGGCCATCTTTTGCTTTCGACCCTTCACACCGTGGGCGCCAGCAAAACCATCGACAGAATTGTAGACGCCTTTCCCGCAGGCCAGCAGCAACAGGTACGGGTGCAGCTCTCGCTGGTTTTGCAAGCCGTGGTGAGCCAGCAGTTGATTCCCACTGTGGATGGCGGGCTGGTCGCTGCCTTTGAAGTGATGATTGTGGATAACGCGATTTCCAACTTGATCCGTGAGGGTAAGGTACACCAAATCGATAACTCCATTTATGCAGGTGCCGCACAGGGAATGATTTCTATGGATAACGATATCCTTCGGCTGTATAAAGAAGGCAAGATTACCCAAGAAAACGCGCTAATGTACGCCGTCAATCCTGATGTGCTCGTGAAGCGGATGTAATTTCCGGTCTTTGCTGTTAGGCTGTTTCAAACATCTTTTCCATGCAGTACAGGAATTGACCCTAGGGCAATTTTCGAAAACGTAGGGAACTAACGGGGCTTAGGCGGGCTTATGGGAGCTTAAGGAGATGCCCAAGCCCGCGTAAGGGGTACCTCCGGGTTTTCGATCGACGCGGGCTGCACTTTCCGTTTGCCCGCTTGTCTCACCCCCCACCTCTCGTTCGTTTTTGGTTACGCTGAAGTGCCCACAGGGCACACGCGCACTGGTGGCTCCCCTTAAGAACCCCTTCATCCAAAGCGTCCATTTTATGGGCGTTTTGAAAGATTCCAGGGTGAAGCCTTGCCTTGGCAGGGATGCATGGGGCGGGGGCAGAATGGGCAGACTCCCCTGCAGTGGCCGCCATGAAAAGTTAGTTTGCGCTAAGGTTTGCGGTGGCGCTATGATGAAACAAGGGCTACGGAATATGTTCCGCAGCCCTTGTTTCATCATTTTTGTCTGAAGTCTTAGCGCTTTCCGGTAAAGGTGCCCAGCAGACCGCGAGTAATCTCGTTGGTGATGGTGCGCGTTACCTGGTTGAGCGCGGTATTTTTGATACGCCCCAAGATGCTGTTGTTGGAACGGGCGCGATCAGCGCGCTCATCTCGCAGGGCATCCGCTTTCTGCCGCCGCTCCTCGGCAATACGATCCCGTTCAGCCTTTTCGGCGTCCTTCTGGGCTTTGGCGGCAGCGGCATCCGCTTCCTTTTTGGCTTTTTCCGCCGCTTTTTGGTCTGCCTCAGAAACCAGGGGAACATAGTTGCCGGTAGCGGGGTCTAAAGCCATGTTCATTTGCTTTTGCACATATTGGCCCGTAGCCGGATCCAACACCAACACATTTTGCTGCACGGTTTGCGGAGTTGCCGGGGTGACGGGTGGGGCAAGCGGAGTCATGGTATCAATTTGCTTTTGCACATATTGGCCCGTGGCGGGATCAAATACCATGAAAGCCGTGGAGGGCGCGGCGGTGGCAACAGGCATGGCTACAGGCGCGGGAACCGCAGGAGCAGGCGCGGCTGCCATGGGCGCAGGGGCCGGAGCCATGGCCTTTCCGTTGGCCAAGATGCCAGCCAAGTACTCATAGGCGCTTTGCCGGTCCACCGCTTTTTCATACAAGCCATGGAACGGGCTGGTGGTGATAAAGGTTTGGCGAAGGTTGGGATCAATGGCGCCCATGTAACTTTGGGGGGGCAGAATGGTTGCGCGGCTGACCACGCTGGGAGCACCGCCCGCATCCAAAAAGGAGATCAGCGCCTCGCCGGTTTGCAGTTGGGTAATGGCCTCCTCCGTATCAAAAGCCGGATTGGCGCGGAAGGTTTGCGCGGCGACCTTCACAGCCTTTTGATCCAGCGGGGTAAAAGCGCGCAAAGCATGCTGCACGCGGTTACCAAGCTGGCTTAGCACCGTCATGGGCACGTCCGAGGGATTCTGGGTGATGAAGTACACGCCTACACCCTTGCTGCGAATCAGGCGAACCACTTGTTCGATCTTGTCCATCAGCTGCTTGTTGCAGTCGTTGAACAAAAGGTGAGCCTCATCGAAGAAGAAAACCATGCGGGGCTTATCGGTATCGCCTTGCTCGGGCAAGGTTTCGTAAAGCTCGCTAAGCATCCAAAGCAAGAAGGTGGAATACATGAGAGGGCTTAAGAACAGCTTGTCGCAGGAGAGGATGTTGATATTGCCGCGGCCGCTTTCATCCACATGCATCCAATCGGAAATGTTCAAGGCGGGTTCACCAAAGAATTTATCGCCGCCCTGGTCTTCCAAGACCGCTACCGCGCGTTGAATGGCGCCGATGCTCTGCTTGCTCACGTTGCCGTAGTTGAGGGTATATTTATCGGCGTTTTCGCCCACATACGCCAGCATGGCCTTTACGTCTTTGATGTCTAACAGCAACATCCCCTCAGCATCTGCCACGCGGAAGAGGATGTTCAGCACGCCAATTTGGGTTTCATTCAGGTTCAGCATGCGGCCCAACAGCAGGGGACCCATTTCGCTGATGGTGGCGCGGACGGGGTGCCCCTGCTCTCCATACACGTCCCAAAATACCGTGGGATAGGATTGGTATTTAAACTCATTGACGCCTACCGCCATCAGGCGGGCAGCCATCTTGTCAGTATTTTCCCCAAGTTTTACCATGCCGCTGAGGTCGCCCTTGATATCGCTCAAAAAAACCGGCACGCCCATATCCGAAAACCCTTCAGCCATCACTTTCAAGGTAACGGTTTTGCCGGTGCCGGTAGCTCCCGCGATGAGCCCATGGCGGTTCGCCATTTGCGGCAACAAGCAAATGGGGGTCTTATCACCGGTTCCCACCCAAATGGTTCCATTATATAACATATTGCCATAACCTCCTGAAGTATTCTATAATGAATATGATACAACGCAGCGGGATGGTTAGTCAATCCTTTTGCGGAATAGTTTCCTATATTTATGCTTTACAACCAAGATGTCGGAATGTTACAATGTTACGATCAAAGAAGGTCGAGGGATCAGTGCCGTATAAGGGAGGAAAAATCTTTCATGTTGCAGAAACAAAGCATTCAGGCCGAAGCCGCGCCCAAGGCCATAGGCCCCTATTCCCAGGCGATCATGACGGAAACCTTGCTTTTTACCTCGGGGCAACTGGGGATTGATGGAAAAACAGGCCTGTTGGCCGAGGGCGTGGAAGCCCAAGCCCATGCGGCCATGCACAACATTGGGGCAATTCTCAAAGCCGCAGGACTCACCCACGCACATATCCTCAAATCGACTATTTTTCTGAAGGATTTGGCGGATTTTCAAACGGTGAACCAAGTCTATGCCGGTTATTTTTCAGGCGACTATCCCGCAAGAAGCTGTGTGCAGGTGGCGGCGCTTCCTTTGGGCGGGCTTGTGGAGATTGAGTGTGTGGCCAGCCGAGCGTAAGCTGGCAAACGAGAATGTGAAAAGGGGTTAAGCGTTAATGTATAAAGTCGTAAGCAAAGAAAGCCTCAATCCAACCGTGAGCAAAATGGTGGTTTTGGCGCCTTTGGTGGCCCGCAAGGCGGAACCCGGGCAGTTCATTATTTTGCGCGCAAAGGAGGAAAGCGAGCGCATTCCTTTGACCATTGCAGATTTTGACCGTGAGGCCGGAACCGTGACCATCATCTATCAGCTGGTGGGCGCGGGCACCCTTGAACTGGACTCCCTTCAAGAAGGCGATTTCGTGCAGGATTTTGTGGGCCCCCTAGGCACGCCCAGCCATACGGAGGGATTAAAGAAGGTCTGTGTGGTAGGAGGCGGCGTGGGCTGCGCCATCGCCTATCCCGTAGCCAAAAAGCTGCACGAACAAGGCGCTGTAGTGCATTGCGTTGTCGGCTTTCGCAACCGGGATCTGGTGATTTTGGAAAAAGAGTTTCGTGCCATTAGCGATGAGCTCAAAATCATGACGGACGACGGCAGCTACGGCGAAAAAGGTCTAGTGACCAATGCCCTAGAAGAGCTGATTGCAAAGGGAAACGCCTATGATGAAGTGATCGCCATTGGCCCCTTGGTGATGATGAAGTTTGTTTGTAAAGTCACGGAGAAGCATGGCGTTAAGACCGTGGTGAGCATGAACCCCATCATGGTGGATGGAACGGGCATGTGCGGCGGCTGTCGCCTCACCGTAGGCGGAAAGACAAAGTTCGCCTGTGTGGACGGCCCTGATTTCGATGGCCACCAGGTGGATTTTGACGAGGCACTGGCGCGGGGGAGTATTTACCGTGATTTTGAACAGAAACGCAGGGAAGAAGCCTGCAAACTTTATCAAAAGGAGATTGGCTAATGCGGAATATGCAATTGCACAAGACGGAAATGCCGGCGCAAGCGCCAGAGATCCGCAATGGTAATTTTGAGGAAGTGGCGCTGGGGTATCCCTATGACATGGCGGTGTCAGAGGCGCAGCGCTGCCTGAACTGTAAGCATAAACCCTGTGTAGACTTATGCCCGGTTTGCATTGATATCCCTCGGTTCATCGGCTTGGTGGCGGAAGGGGATATGGAGGGCGCTTATCAGGTGATCAACGAGAGCAGCGCTTTGCCAGCGGTATGCGGCCGGGTGTGCCCCCAGGAAACCCAATGCGAAGGCACGTGCGTTCGCGGTATCAAGGGGGAAAGCGTGGGCATTGGCCGCCTGGAACGTTTTGTAGCGGACTACCATCGGGAGCATTCCAAGGATCAGCCAAAGTCGGCTGCACTCGACGGGCACAAGGTGGCCGTGATTGGCGCGGGGCCCAGCGGATTGACCTGCGCGGGAGATTTGGCCAAATTGGGCTATCAGGTCACGGTTTTTGAAGCCTTGCATTTGGCCGGTGGCGTTTTGGTGTATGGGATTCCCGAGTTTCGCCTGCCCAAGAGCATTGTGCGCCATGAAATCGACGGCCTGAGAGCTTTGGGTGTGGAGATCCAGACCAATACGGTCATCGGCAAAACCCTCACTGTGGACGAGCTGTTTTCTATGGGCTATGAAGCCCTGTTCATCGGCAGCGGCGCGGGATTGCCCAACTTTATGAACATCCCCGGGGAAAGCCTGAAGGGGGTCTATAGCGCCAACGAGTACCTGACCCGGGTCAATTTGATGAAGGCATATCGCTCCGACAGCGCCACCCCCATTCAAAAGAGCCACCGTGTGGCGGTGGTGGGAGGCGGCAACGTGGCCATGGACGCGGCGCGGTGCGCCAAGCGGTTAGGCGCGGAGGAAGTGTATATTGTTTATCGCAGAGGCATGGAGGAGCTTCCTGCCCGACGGGAGGAAGTGGAGCACGCCCAGGAGGAAGGCATCATTTTCAAAACCCTGGTCAACCCTGTGGAGATTTTGGGTGGCGAAAACGGGTTTGTTTCCGGCATGCGCTGTGTGGAAATGATCCTGGGAGAGCCGGATCAAAGCGGCCGTCGCCGCCCTATTGTAAAGGAAGGCAGCGATTTTACCCTGGACTTGGATACGGTGATCATGGCCATTGGCACCAGTCCTAATCCGCTGCTGTTGAGCACCACTCCCGGCCTGGAGGCCAATAAATGGGGCTGCATTGTGGTAGAGGGGGAGGATGGGCAAACCAGCCGCAAGGGCGTGTTTGCTGGGGGAGACGCCGTAACGGGCGCGGCCACCGTTATTTTGGCCATGGGTGCGGGAAAACGTGCCGCCCAGGCCATTCACCAATATATTCAGGATCTAAGCAAGGCCTAAAGAAGCCTTAAAGCTCATCACGATAACCCTCGTATCAAGACTATCAATAACGCCCTGGTTCACCAGCTGTTTCACAGGCAGGTGAGCAAGGGCGTTTCCCATAGGTTCATTCACTCGGAAAACACAGGGGAGGAAAGGTAGCGCTCACCTCGGTCAGGCAGCATCACCACGATCATTTTGCCGCGGTTTTCCGCTCGTTTGGCCACTTGCGCCGCCGCCCAGACTGCCGCGCCGGAAGAAAAGCCCAAAAGCAACCCTTCTTTTTGGGCCAGGGCCTTGGTCATGGCAAAGGCATCCTGATCGGCCACGGGGATCACTTCATCATAGATCTCCACGTTCAGTGCCTTAGGCACAAACCCAGCGCCGATCCCCTGAATACCGTGAGGCCCTTTTTGCCCTTTGCTGAGCATGGGCGAAGTAAGGGGCTCCACCGCCACGATTTGGACGGACGGCTTTCTTTTTTTCAGTGCCGCGCCTACGCCCGTAATGGTGCCGCCCGTGCCTACACCCGCTACAAAAATGTCCACCTGTCCATCGGTGTCCTCCCAGATTTCCACACCGGTGGTGGCCTCGTGAATGGCGGGGTTGGCCGGATTGTCAAACTGGCGGGGTATAAAGCTGTTGGGGGTAGCGGCCGCCAATTCTTCGGCCTTTTGCACCGCGCCGTTCATCCCCAAAGCGCCCGGAGTGAGCACCAATTCGGCCCCATAGGCTTTGAGCATGGTTCTGCGTTCCAAGCTCATGGTCTCAGGCATGGTGAGAATGACATGATATCCGCGGGCCGCGGCAATAGCCGCCAGACCGATGCCCGTGTTGCCGCTGGTGGGCTCAATCAAGGTGGCGCCTTTTTGCAATAGCCCTTTTTTTTCCGCATCATCCAGCATGGCTTTGGCAATGCGGTCTTTGGCGCTTCCGGCGGGGTTTGTGACCTCCAGCTTTGCCACCAAATGGGCGGCTAGGTTCCATTCTGTTTCGATTTTGGGCAAAGCGACCAAGGGTGTATGTCCAATCAAGTCGGTCATGGAATGCGCGATTTTCATGCCGTGATCCTTCCTTTCTCATCCCTGGGGATGCTTGAAAATATAGGGCATACCATGGAAAAAGTCAATCATTTTCATGCTTTTTTCCCAGGGCAAGGCTGACAGGAAACCCCATCTTATGATATACTGAGGAGGCATCAAGCGATTCCCCAATAACCAAAATCAAGGAGCATTTGGATGATTGATTTTATTTTTGAAAACCCCGCCAAGATCATTTTTGGCAGAAACGCCTTGTCCCACTTGGGGGAGGAAGTCAAGCGCTACAGTGACCGCGTGCTCTTGGTATACGGCGGGGGAAGCATTCAAAAAATCGGCCTGTACGAGCAGGTGATGAAAATTCTTAAGGATTGCGGCGCCAAGGTTTGGGAGCTTTCCGGCATCGTTCCCAATCCGCTTTTGTCGCGGGTTTATGAAGGGATCCAGCTTTGCCGCGAACAGGACATCGGGCTGGTGCTGGCGGT
>JAVBVF010000032.1:0-5349 GCA_031554475.1 Eubacteriales bacterium
AAGGTGGATTGCGACGCGAAATATGCAAGAATGAAGCCGAGAAGCTGCCCGCCTTGAGGGTGCGGGAGCCAAGGCTCCCGCATAAAGTGAGGCACCGAGCGACATGTGCGCGAGGTGCCTCACTATCCCCTTTGGAGGGCAAAAGCCCAATGCAGTCTCCCTGCATTGGACTTGCAGCCGCTGCCGACAAACTGCAGTTGGTCGGCAGCCTGAGGGGCTTGGCGCCCCATGCGCCAAGCCCCTTTTGTCAAGCGCCTCTCGCCCCACAAGGTCGGCCTTATTTCGTGTGATAGCTGGAGCAGAGACTTTCGTCACATTCGCCGCTGTTGCAGCCCTCACGGGGCGAAACCTTGATGCTGTTCAGCTCGCACATATCGTTGTGCGAATGGTGCTTGCAGCTTTTGACGTCGCAATGGATGCATTGGTTTTGATTGGGAAATGCCATTTTCACACCTCCTCCAACAGTTTGGATAGGCTCAGTATGTCCCTGAAATTCGAAAAGCATGCCAAAGGGGAGTGGAAAAATGTGTTTTGACTCGCTGGGCGGGAGCGGCAGGGGCTTCCTCTCGACGGGCAAGGGAGGGTGTGCTATAATCAACTGTCTCATTCCAGCAGGAATCGCGCCATGATTTGAAGGAGGCTTCTGTTTGACAAAGTCTGTTTGGACCGTGAAAAACCTCTGCTTTGCCGCCATCGTCGCCGCGCTGTACACGGCGCTGACGCTATTGTTCCAGCCCATCAGCTTTGGGGCGGTACAGTTTCGCATTTCCGAGGCGCTGACGTTGCTGCCCGTGCTCTTTCCCCAGGCCATCCCCGGCCTTGCCATCGGTTGCCTGATTTCCAACCTGGTGGGCAGCGCCACGGTCTGGGATGTGGTGTTTGGCACCCTGGCCACCCTTTTGGCGGCGGGCCTCACTTATCGCCTTCGTAAAAATAGCTGGCTGGCAGCGGTTCCCCCCGTGGTTTTCAATGGAATCGTGGTGGGGTTGGTGCTCCATTTCACCCTTGGGTTTCCCTTGTGGGAGACCATGCTGACCGTAGCCCTGGGGGAGGCGGTGGTGGTCTATGTGCTGGGAATCCCCCTGGTCAAGGCGCTGGAAAGAATCAAATGGCCCCATTGGCTGACCTAAGGAAGAGTTTGGCAAGTTCATTCGTTGTATAGAGGAAGTAGCCGCCGAAGGATCCACCGTTGAAGAAAGAGGGGGACGGCATGAAAAACCATCTGCAGCCACAGGCCAAGGCTTGTCAGCGCCTTTTGGCCCTGACCATTTTTTTCAGCTTGCTTTTTTCTGGAGCGGGGGCTGCGGAGCCTTTTTTATCCTCTGCGCCCGCTGGTCCGCCGCAAGGGGTTCAGGGACCGCTGCCCAGTATGAGCGAGCCAGGAGGAGCGCCGCTGGAAACAATCCCCCAGGTCGTACCCCCAATGCAAGAAACGGCGATGCCCACGCCTACGCCCGTTCCTATGGAAATCCCTACGTCCACGCCTGCAGTACCCCCTACGGAAACCCCTACCCCCGTTTCGACAGAGACGCCGACGGCGGTTCCTACGCAGACCCCTGCGCCTTCCCCCACGTCCCCGCCCACAGAAGCTCCTACGCATCCTTCCGCCCCCACGCCTTCTGCGCAAGCGCCTGGGGCTACGGAAACCCCCGCTGAAACCGAGACTCCGCCCCCCTCAGAGCCGCCCACGGAAGGGAGTACGCCGGAGCCCACGCCATCTCCCAAGCCGGAATGCCATCAGGAAAACTGCCCCCATTTGAGCCTGGATGAGCAGGGGAAGCTGGCGGCCCTATGCCCCCTGGGGGAGTGGCTGCTTTCTCATCCGCAAGAAATACAGGCCATGCCTACGCAAACGCCGGAGTCCACCGAAAGGCCGGTTCTCAAAGCGCCCATTTTGCCCTCCGCCATTGATTTGCCCAATGAAAGCTATACGATTTACCGTAGCGGTACCTATGAGCTTTCCGGCGGCGGCGCGGCTTGCGTGCTGACCATTCGGCCCAATTTGCTGGTGTCCTTAAAGCTGGCGGATATGACGGTGATCGGCGCCCTGAATTTGGGTGGCCAAAGCGTGGCGGAGATCGTCAACGAGGAAAGGGCCGCCATCGGTACGTTAAAGCTGGCTGCCGAAGCCTCTGTTACGTTTGAGGGCAGCGGCGCATTGGATGTGACCGCCATCAGCGGCGAAGTGGACCGCATCACCGTCACCGGCGGCAGCGTAAAGCTCCCCGGGGTGATCAAAAGCCAAAATGGCCTCATTCCCTGCGTGTTTGGCGCGGCAGGCACGCAGACCGCCACCCTGAACGGCGATCCCTACGCGCTGTATTCCGGCCCTTGCAGCGACGGCAAGGCCTATTTGTGGTTGCCACCCCTGGCCAATGGGGCCTATGTGTCCCGTATTGACAACGCCAACCGCCGCTTGCTCATTGATATTGACGTTCCCTTAAGCGACGCCCCCGTGACCTTTGACCTAAGCGGCGGCGCCCCTTTTCAGCCCAATGCGGATACCACGTACAAGCTGGTTTTAAGCGCTCCTACCGCCCAGCAAAAGACGCTTGGCGTCAGCGCCGCCAACGTAACGCTGGCGATGAACGGTCTCAAGGCCAAAGCCCAGGGCGTCAGCATCGCGGCCCATAACGATTGCAGGCTGTACCTGAAGGGCAGCAACGATTTGGCGGGCATGGGCGGCTCCGGCACGGTGACGGCGGCAGGCAATGGAAGCCTGAAGCTGGGCGTGCTAAACTGCGATGGCTTGGTGCTGGGCAATCAGGTCACCCTGTGCTATGGCAGCACCAACGGCAATGCCTTGGGCTCTGGCTGGCGGCAACTGGCCGTGAAGGGGGGCAAGCTGTCGGAAACCACCTATGCCACCTTCAATGGAAAGGCCATTGGCCTGTGCTTCCAAACCAGCGCGCTGGACAAGGCCTATCTGCCCATTCCCCAGGCCCCTGCCGATAAGTTCTACGTGGCCGCCTTGCACGGGAATGAGCTTCGGGTGACCACCGAATCCACAGGCAGCAAGACGGTGGAAGTAAAAAATGCGGACGTGACTCTGTCCCAAAGCGGCACGTACCGGATCTTCTCCGCCGGTTTGGTCAGCGGCAGCCTGAAAATCAAGCAGGGGATCACGGTGAAGCTGATTTTTGACAACCTTCAAACCAGCGGATCCATGGAGATCGGAGAAGGGGCCAAGGCCAGCCTCACCCTGGAGGGCGTCAACCGGGTGGATGGCGGCGTAACGCTGGTGCGCGGCTCCCAATGGGAGGTCGGCGGTGAAGGCGTGCTGCAAACGCCAAAGGTAGCGCAATCGGGCGGCGCGGTCACCACCAAGATCGCCATCACCACCAACCTTTCCCTGCCTTCCAGCCAAAAGCTGGCGGGAAGCACCAAGGTTCCCACAGTGCTCAATATCACAGGCCCTACCAGCAAGCCCATGCCTCACACCCTCATCGTGCTCAAGCTGGGCAAAGAAGCGCCCTTTGTGACCATGACCGACCATCAGGGCCAGGTAACCCTGTGGCGGGGCAAGGCGATCACGGAGATAGATGCCGTGGTGCTTTCCGCCGCCGATACCTACGCCGCCATCGTGGTGGGAGGCAGCGGCAGTCCGGATACGCGGCCGGTAATTTCCGCCGTGGGCCACACGCCGCAAAATGCCGTGACCTATAAGGTGACAGGCGCTCAAACCTCCGGCATTCAGTATTATGTGAACCGCCCGGGGGCTCTGATGCCCGATACCTTTGTGGCCGATGCCCAGCACGCGCTGCGTTCCGGCGGCGAATGCAACATCCCGGGGCTGAAAAAAGGCGATGTGGTCACCTATCGGGTGTTTGCCACCGCCCAGGCGGGGGCGGCGCTCAGCGCGCAAACCGCCGATGCCTTCCAGTTTAGCGATCAGTATACGTTCACCTCCACCTGGGATAGCCGGATTCCCTTTGCCCTTTCCCAGCAGAGCAAGGTCTACGACAGGGAAGCCTTCGCCTTTGCGGCCAAGCGCATTCCGGCAGGGGCGTCCGTTAGTTGGATGAAGGACGGTAGGCCGCTGTCCCGCGCGCCCAAGGACGTGGGCACCTATACGGCCAAGGTCTCTATTCCCGCGGGAGACCCGGTTTACCTGCCCGGGGTGGCGGACGTAACGGTGGTCATTCGCTCCATCGTCATCACCATTTATCCCGATTTTAACGGGAAATATAAAGGCCAGCCCGATCCGCCCCTGAAATTTGATTATGAGGGCACCCGCTGGGGCGACCAGGTCACGGGTAAGCTCACCCGCTGGGGCGGCAAGGAAATTGGGAACTATTGGTATTTGACAGATGAGCTGGTGGCGCCGGAATACTATACCTTCCGGATCGACCCGGACAGTCCCCTGTTTTACATCATTTACAGCCCGGGGCATTTCATTCCCCTGGACCCCCTGAGCATTATCGACCCTGTGCACGACGTGATCACCTTCAGCGACGGGAAAAAGCTGGACCTGATTACCGCCCTGGTGGAGAAGCTCAACATCAGCGGTGTGCGCTATGGCAACCTGGTCACCGATACCCAGGATGGAAAAACCAGGCCCTTTATGGCCGCGCTGCGGCTGCGCACGGGGTATGATGCGGCGCTTGTGATCCTTCAAGCCCAGCCCGAGATGAACGAGGATGGCGGCTACCAAACCGATTGGGACGGAAAGCCCGTGGTTTCCGGCCGCAAGCTCACCCTGACCTACGCTCATTTGCAGCACATGCGCAACCAGCGCATCACCCATGTGGCCTTTGGGCTGGGAAAAGTCGCCTGCTACCTGGACGTGAGCGAACTGCAGGGCGATGGCGTTCGGGCGCTGATGGAGCAGTATGAAATTCCTCGGTCTGGCACCACTTTTGCCATTACCCTGCGTCCGCTTCCCATGGGCCAGACTCCGCCGGAGGGCGCATCCGCCGCAGGGGAACCCCAAAGTCAGGGGCGGCTATTGATGGAAGCGCGGGTGGAATTGCAAAACAAAGGCCAAAAGTTGGATATTACCTCCGTTCTGCCTTCCGCCCGGGTGCTCCTGGATGTGGGGGAAGCCTTGGAAACGGAACCCCAAGCACTTGACAACGGAGGGGTGACCGAGAATGTGATCGGTCAAAAGCCCCAGGCCCAGGACGGTCAAATGTCCCGAGAAGGGCAGGAACGGGCGCAGTTGGCCGCCGCCACTGCCAGCCTGAGGGGCGATACCGAGTCCACGCCGGAGATGCTGGACGCGGCACAGGCGGTGGTACAAAAGCGAATCCAGCGTTTGGGGTATGCGTTATGGCGCTACGGGGAGGAAGCGGTTGCGCTTGACAGTCAACTGGTTGTGCCCTATACTGCTTGCGAAGCCAAGGCAGC
>JAVBVF010000023.1:0-9872 GCA_031554475.1 Eubacteriales bacterium
CCTTTGGCAAAGTGCCCACGGGGCACACGCTTCCCTTTGCTGCCCTTAGCCGCCGAAGCTGACAAAGGCCCGCTGTATGAAGTTTTTTCGCAGCCGCCTTTGACCGTGTGTAACACGGTCAAAGCAAGGGTTCAGGGCAAAGCCCTGAGCAGGGTTTTAGGGGCGGCAGCCCCTAAACGTACTTTGTCGGCAGCCTGACAGATGCCAAAAAGGCATCTGTTTTGCTTATTGCTCTCTAGGCACAGGTATCCCCCAACCTCTATTCCGTCTCTGCGGGCTCCTGCGGGTCAGCGCTACGCGCATGGCGCGGACTCATGCCGAAATAGGCCTTAAATGCCTTGCTAAAGTAGTGATTGTCATTAAATCCAACCCGAAAGGCAATCTCCTGAATCTGGCCATCGGTCTGGGTCAGCAGCCGTTTGGCTTCCTGCATGCGCATGGACATGACATGCTCGTAGATGCCGGTGCCAAATTTCTCTTTATACTTGCGCAGAATATATTCTTTGGTCATATAGAATTTTTTGGAGAACAACTCCAGGTGAATATCCTCGGCATACTCTTTCTCGATATACGCTTTGATTTCGTCCAGGAAGTCCGGGCCTGGCGTTTGCGCGCCAAAGCAGGCAACGGCCCGCTTAAAGGTATCGTTCAGCTCAAAAGGATTGATGGGTTTGAGCAGGTAATCAAACGCATCGTAGCGGATGCCCTCCCGCATATATTCGAAGGTGTCAAACCCGCTAAGCACAATAATTTTACCTCGAAAGCCCTGCTCATGGCTCCGCCGCAGCAGTTCACCACCGCTGCAAAAGGGCATTTTCATGTCGGTGATCACCACATGCGGCTTCTCCTGCTCCATAAGCAGCAAGCCGTCCTGCCCATTTTCCGCCTCCAGCACGCGGCCTATGCCCATTTCCTTAAAGGGGATCATGGATTTTACCGTATCGCGCACGTGCTTTTCGTCGTCAATCAGCAAAACTGTCAGCATGCTCCTGCCCCCCCTCCTGGTTCGCGATGCGAATCGTGGTCCGGAAATACTCATTTTGCTTGCTTTCAATCTGCATTTCCGCGTCGTCGCCAAATGTCAGCTTCAGTCTGCCGTATAATCCCGCCAGCCCTGTGGAAGTGCTGGTTTCGGATAGATATTCCTCCGCCGCGAGCCGTATGCGCAATTCGCTCAAGGACTCCTCGCCAAGTCCCACGCCGTTGTCCTCTACCAAAAGCTCCAACACCCGGCGCTCATACATCACTTTGACCACAATGAGCACCTGGCTTCCTGTGTCCTCCATCGCATATTTGATGGAGTTCTCAATGGGAATTTGCATACACAAGCGCGGCACATGCATGTCCAACGCCGTATGATCAATGTCGAAGCGTACCTGCAACCGCTCCCCAAAGCGGAGCTGCCAAATCGTAACATACTGCCGCGCGTTCTCCAACTCATCGGCCACTGTCGCGGTGCTGCTGTGTTTGATGCAGTAGCGGTACATATCGGCCAGAGCATTCACCATATTACACAATTCATAGTCGCCTTTTTGATAAGCGCGGCCGGATATGGCTTGCAGGGTATTGTTGAGAAAATGGGGGTTCACGCGCGCCTCCAAGGCCCTCATCAGGGCCTTTTGTTCGTTGCGCATCAGGCGGTATTTCGTGCTGAGCAGTTCCTGAATGTGCGCCGCCATTCCACTGAACTGCTGGCTGATAATGCCGATTTCGTCCTTGGTATGCGGTCGCTTGGGCAAATCAAAATTCCCGGCGGACACGCGCCGGATGTCATCCAGAAGCCTGTAGACATTGGCCATGGCATTCCTGGATACCGCGCGCGCGAACCCAAAGGAGACAACGGCAAACACGAGAACCGCCGCCGCGCACACAAACAGCATGGGCTGCATAACCTTGAGAAACACCGCTTGGGGCGCTATTTTGGCGATGACCAGGCCATCCGACGTGCGGACAGACGACTTGAGATACACCTTATCATAATAAGAAAACTCATTCTCATTGCCCGTGACATGGGCCGTGAGCTCCTTTGAAATGAACCAGGCGGCGTTGCTATACAGCAAGTTTTTGCCGTTTTGGTACAAAAACACCTTTTCCTCCTCGCGGATATGCACCATATAAACGAATTCTTCAATCAAACGCTTGCTGACATTCATGCGCAAGATCATTTCCGGCGTTCCCGGAGATGACTCCGCAACAATGAAGGAAACAGTGAAAAATACGTCCGCTTCCTGATACCCGGGGCCGGCATACCACTTGCGCGGTGCGCGTAGCAATTCCTGATACCAGTACTGGTTCCTGCCCTCATACGGATGCTCAATGATCGAATTGCCTGCGGTAACGGCGCTTCCCTTTTCGGGAAGGTAAAACAGCAAACTATCCACCGACAGGGCTTTGGCCTCTTCCGCAAAGCCGCGCAGAGCCACCTGCGCGCCGGCGGACCATATTTCCCCGTCGCGGATGGCATACATCAACGCGACATTGCCCTGCACCTCTGCGGAAAGGCGGCACAAATCATCCAGATAATCCCCATAAAACTCCGACAGGCTTGTGAGCAGATGGTCATTATAATTGTAAAAATCACGCTTGAGCTGGAGAACAGCGAACGCATACAAAAGCACGGAAACCACCGTGATGCTTAGAATGGTAAAGACGGAAAAAAACAAGGTCAGGCGTTTAAAAATGCTACGCTTTACCGGCATGCGTTCACCTCCTGACAACTCTGTGCGCCCGCAAAACGGCAAAGCCTTCCAACCCCTCGGCCCCCCCTGCCCAGGCAGGCGCGCTTTGCCCTGGGCCCCGGCCATACGCGCCTCGCCGTCGTGGCGGATTGGTAACGTTACGCCTGCTGGCCCCTTCCAAAGCGCCTGCGGGCATCAGCATAGCCCATCCATACCATCCACACATAGGCACAGGTTTTGGGGAGCATGAGCATGCCCAGAATGGGAACCTGGTCCGCCCATAGCACCACGGGCAAATAGAAGCAGAAACTCAGGGCGATGGCCAGCCACATCCAGCGAAAGGCCTTGTCTTGCGCGTTCTTCGCTTCCCGATAAAAAAGTCCAATCAGCAGGATCCCCAGGACCAAAAAGGGGATATTGCGGTAGATGCCCCAGCGCAAGGGCGCATCCGCGCTCAGCCACTCATTTTGCGGGAACAGGCAAAGGGCCACCCGAAGCGCCGCCAGGCCATAGACCGCTACGGTCAGCCCGGGAGCCGGCTTCTTGCCATACCGCTCCTGCCACACATGGTAGAGCAACACGTAAAAAACCGTCATGGTGATAGACGTAACCAATTTGCCAAAACCAAGGGCGGCCACATGCTGGGCAAGCCCGTCGGTCAAAAGCGCTACCATGCGCGGAACCAGGTGAAACGCGTCCCCACAGCCCAGCACAATGGCCATGGCGCCAAAGAGCGTAAACTGCCGGTCGCCCTTCGCCCTGCGAAGGATCAAAATTCCCAGCGTCACCACACCCACCAAGTACGGAATTTCAAAAAGGGTCTCCATAATGGCTTGCATAACGTTTTCCTCCTTATTTCGCGGGGCTTTCATTGGCCAGGCTTTGCACAGCGTCGGCCTGGGCGAAGAGGGTGCAGCCGCCGCGATGGTCTTTCAAAAGGAGCCCGTCCTCCCGCAAGCGGGTAAACAGGGGCGATTGCAAGGCCTCTCGTAGCGAGCCACGCTTCAGGCTTGTATCCGAATAGGGCGAAAAGGGACACGGCTCCGCGCCCCCCGAGGCATTGATATGAAAGAACCCTCTGCCGGCCGCCAGGCAACCGCCGGAGGCTTTTTCATCCCCTGGAAAAGAGATCAGAATCATGCCGCTTGCTTGGCGCAAAGCGTCCACCCGCTGGGCCAGCCTATCCCGCTGGGCGTCGTCTAGGGCCAATTCAGGCTCCGCCACCGGCACATATTCCACAAATACGGCGGCCTTGGCGCCCTTCTCCCGCAAGCCTGCCACAAAGGCTTCGCTCGTCACCAATTCCAGGTTCCGGCTGGTCACCGTAATGGAGACACCAAAAAGCAAATCCAGGGCCTTCAGCCGCGCCATGGTTTCCTGGGTTTTCCCGTAGACGCCTTTTCCCCGCCGTCCATCCGTCAGGGTTTCGTCCCCCTCCAGGCTCACGATGGGGACCAAGTTGCGGTGCTTTTCCATCTGCTGGAGGATGCCCGCCTCCAGAAGCGTGCCGTTGGTAAAGACGGGAAAAAGAATCGCGGGCCGTTTTGCCGCCTCCTCCATCACGTCCGGCCGCAGAAGGGGTTCTCCCCCCGCCAGCAAAATGACGGAAACCCCCAGCCTTTCGGCCTCCTTAAAGATCCTCTTCCACTGCCGCCGGTTCATTTCCGCGGGCTTGGAGCAGGGTTGGTTGGCTCTGTCGTAACAGCCTGCGCAGTGCAGATTACAATTACCCGTAATGCTGGCGATCAAAAAGGAGGGAATGTGCTCCCCCTCTTTTTCCGCTCTGTGGCGACGGGCTTGCGCTCGCTTGGACGCCAAGGAAAACTTCGCCCAGAAGGCGCTTTCCTTGGGATTTTTGAATGTAGCCCGAAAAGCGTCCCGAATCAGGGCCTCAATTCCTTCCGATAAGTGCCGTTCCAGGGAAAAGGGTGCCTCTTCCATGCGTCTATCCCTCTGTTTCCGTATCATTAAAGTCATATGGGCGGCGCAAGGATACTTGCCTCACGCCGCCCTCAAAAGTCCGTTTTGGGTCAATGCTTATGCCGGATGAGCCCCATGGCCTTGCTCAGCTCCATCACGCCCAGGGGCACCAGCGAGAGCCCCAAGCCCAACCCATACAGGTACCAGGGCAGCTGCACCAGCGCAAAGGGGATGGCCAGTGGCGTAAAAAGCACCAGCACCACCAAAATCACCGACAGGGCGCAAGCCTGGTTCAGCTTGGGGTTGCCCCAAGGCCCAATCTTGAAGAGGGAATGCTCCGAGCGCATGTTGTAGGCCTGTACCACCTGGGAAAGCGCCAGCACCATGAAGGCCAGGGTTCGGCCCGCCGCCAGCTTCGCTTCCTCATTCCCTGGGGAAACCTTTTCGGCCACATAAAAGCCGATCAGGGTCAAAACACCGAACATCAAACCCTGCAACGCCACCCGAAGCCCCAGGCCCCCCGCGAAGATCCCCTCCTCTTTGGGCTTGGGCTTTTGGCTCATCACATCGTTTTCCACGGATTCCATGCCCAGCGCCACGGCAGGCAGGCCGTCGGTCACCAAATTGATCCACAGAAGTTGCATGGACAACAGCGGCGATTTATGCCAAAGCATCATGGCCACAAACACGGTGATCACTTCCCCAATATTGGTACCCAGCAGGAAGCCCACCACTTTTTTGATGTTGGCATAGATGCCGCGGCCTTCCCGAACCGCGTCCACAATGGTGGCGAAGTTGTCGTCGGTCAAGGTCATGTCCGCCGCGCCCTTGGCCACATCCGTTCCCGTAATGCCCATGGCGCAGCCGATATCCGCCGCCTTCAGGGCAGGCGCGTCGTTCACGCCGTCGCCCGTCATGGAGACCACTTGCCCCCGGCGCTGCCACGCCTTCACAATACGGATCTTGTTTTCCGGCGACACACGGGCATAAACGGAGATTTTCTCCACGTTTTCATCCAGCTGCGAATCCGTCATCGTATCCAGCTCCGCGCCGGTGATGGCCTTGTCGCCCTGGCGGAAAATCCCCAGCTCCTTGGCAATGGCCGAGGCTGTGACGACATGGTCGCCGGTGATCATCACAGGCTTGATGCCCGCCTTGCGGCAGGTTGCCACGGCATCCTTCACTTCAGGGCGGGGCGGATCGATCATGCCCACCAGACCGATAAAGGTCAGCCCGCTTTCCAGCTCTTCGGAGGTGGGGTTCTCGGGGATCCGGTCGATGTCCTTGACGGCCACGGCCAGGACCCGCAGAGCGTTCCCGCTCATTTCCTCGTTGATCTTGCGGGCGGCTTCCATGTCGCCGCCGACGCAGCGGGGAACCAGCATGTCAAAGGCACCCTTCACGATCACGCGGTTCTTGCCGTCCATTTGGTTCACGGTGGTCATCAGTTTGCGGTCAGAGTCAAAGGGCAGTTCCGCCAAGCGAGGAAACTGCTTGTTGATCTCGTCCTTGGGCATGCCGTTTTTATGGGCGGCCAGCACAATGGCCGTTTCTGTGGGATCGCCGATGTGCTGCTCCTCCGCGTCGCGAAAGACCACGGAGCCGTCGCAGCACAGCGCGCCGTAGCGAAGCAATTCCTTCACCTTTTCAGAATTTTGCACGGTGATGACTTCCGGCTCGCTTTCGCCATCCACATACGCCCGCACCAGCGTCATGCGGTTTTGGGTCAGGGTACCGGTCTTATCCGAACAAATAATCGATGCGCTGCCCAGGGTTTCCACGGCGGGCAGGCGGCGGATGATCACATTGCGCTTCACCATGCGCTGTACGCCGATGGCCAGCACAATGGTCACAATGGCGGGCAGGCCCTCGGGAATGGCGGATACCGCCAGGGAAACCGCCGTCATAAAGATCTCCATCACCGCAATGCCGTTGGAAAGGCCCACGATGAAGATGACCGCGCAGCAAAGCAGGGCCACAAAGCCCAGATATTTCCCCAATTGCGCCAGCTTCTTTTGCAAGGGGGTCTGGCCTTCGCTCTCATCTTCCAATAGATTGGCGATGCGCCCCATTTCCGTATCCATCCCCGTGGCGGTCACAATGGCCAAGGCCGTGCCATAGGTGATGCTGCAGCCGGAAAAGACCATGTTGCTGCGGTCGCCGATGGGCGCGTCCTCTTTCACCTGGGCCTCGGCGTTCTTTTCCGAGGGAACAGATTCCCCTGTCAGGGCGGATTCTTCGCTTTTCAAGCTCACGCTGCGCAAAAGCCGCGCGTCCGCAGGGACGAAATCTCCCGCCTCCAGGCGGATGATATCCCCGGGGACCAGCTCCGCCGCGTCAATGATTTTTTCCTCGCCGCCGCGAAGGACCCGGGCATGAGGAGCGGACATGTTTTTCAAGGCATCCAGCGCTTTTTCCGCCTTGCTTTCCTGCATCATCCCCATCACGGCATTCACAATGACGATCAGCATGATGAGCGCGGGCTCAAAAAACTCCTTGGCATCCCCCTCCACAATGGCGATCACGAAAGAAATGGCCGCCGCCGCGATGAGGATCAAAATCATGGCGTCCTTAAACTGCTCCAAAAACCGCTGCAAATTGGTTTTCTTCTTCTTTTCCCGAAGCCTGTTGGGGCCATGTTTTTGCAGCAGGGCATCCGCCTTGTTTTGCGTCAGTCCGTTGCTTGGATCCGAGGATAGGTTCTCAATGAGCGTGGCCTGGGTCTCGCTATGTGCATTCAATGGGTGCATTCCTCCTTGAATGGTTCCCGCAGTTGGTTCGGCGTTTGGGTGTAGTCTTTTGCATTATACCAAAAATTAACCAGGGATGCAAAGCCTTTCCCCCCGGAAGAGTTACACAATCTCCCCATAAGTGTTTACATTTTTTCCGGGATGTGGTATATTTCTTGTAACCATCTCTATGGTACTCATCTCCCCATTCACAGAAAGGATGCCCACAAATGAAAACGACTCGCCGCTTTTTGACCCTTTTATCCCTGTTAATGACACTGGCCCTGCTTCTTCCCACCGTTGCCTGGTGTGAAGGCACGCCCCAAAACCTGCCCCGCTTGGAGGATGATTATTATCAAGCCATCAACGCGCAGTGGCTTGATCAAACCGTCATTCCTTCCAACCGCTCCAGAGTGAACGCGTTTTTGGATCTCCAAAACCAAGTCCGGTCCACCCTCCTCTCGGATTTTACCGCTATGTTGGCCTCCGGGAAAAGCTCCGGCGATCAGGATCTGGACATGTTCCTGGCTTTTTTCGCCATGGCGCAGGATACCAAAAAGCGAAACGCGGACGGCTTTGCCCCCGCCAAAGCGGATTATGAACGCATCACGAGCCTGACAAGCGTCGAAGATCTGTCCGCACAGGCAGGCCAATGGCTGCTGGACAGCCTGCCCTTCCCCCTGGCTTTTTTTGTCATGCCGGCCTTGGACGATGCTGAAACCTACGGTCTTTGGGCGGACAGCCCGCCCCTGTTTTTGCAGCTCCCCGACTATTACACGCCGGATCATCCCGTAGGGCAGCGAATGCTCGCCCTGCACAAAGAATTACAAAAGAAGCTCCTGCTGCAAACGGGAATCAGCGAAGAAGAGGCTTTGGCGGAAGTGGAAAAAGCCTGCGCCTTTGACAGCCTCTTGGCCTCCTTTAAGCTCAACGCCGCGGAAGAAGCGGATTTCGTGATAGACGATACCCATGTGACCCTAGACGCCTTTGTCCAATCCACGAAACACCTGGACCTCACCGCCGTGGTCCAGTCCCTCCTGGGAACCCTCCCCGGCCAGCTGAATGTGGAAAACGCCCGGTTTCTCAAATCCATCGATCCGCTTTTTACGCCCGAAAACTTTGAACCCATGAAAAGCTGGATGAAGGTGAACTTCCTTTTGAACTATGCCCCGTACCTTAGCGAAGACTTCGGGCTGCCCATGGAAGAGTATACCGCTACGCTGGAGGGCGCCAAAGAACTCCCTCCCCAGGCGGAAACGCGCTTTGTGTATGCCAGCAAGCCTTTTGAAGATGTGATTGGGCGCTACTACGGCCAAACCTATTTGGGCGCCGAGGCCCGGGAGGAAATCACCCAAATGGTGCGTGACGCCGTAGAGGTATACCGCAAGCGTTTGCAAAACAACGAATGGCTGGGAGACGAAACCAAGGAGATGGCCATTCGCAAGCTGGACGCCTTTGCCGTTCGCGTGGGGTATCCGGATCACCTTCCCTCCAAGTATGCCTTTTATGCCATCACCCCCTCGTCCCAGGGCGGCACCTTCTATAGCAACCGGCGCGCCCTGGAACTGGCGGAAAAGCGGGATATGTTTGGACAGTACGGCGCCAAAAGGGATCGGAACGTCTGGATCACCCAGGGCCATGTGGTCAACGCCTATTACAGCCCCACCGACAATTCCATCAACTTTCCCGCCGCCATCCTGCAAGCGCCTTTCTATTCCCCCACACAAAGCGACATCGCCAATCTGGCGGGCATCGGCCTGGTGATCGGCCACGAGATCTCCCATGCCTTTGACGCCACCGGCGCCAACTATGATGAATGGGGCAATCTGGAGAATTGGTGGACCCAAGAGGATTTCATGGATTTTGCCGAACGCGCCGGAAAAATGGTGCTCCTGTTTGACGGCATTCCCTATGGCGGTTCCGCCATCGACGGCTCTTTGACCCTGAGCGAGAACATTGCCGATGCCGGCGGCTTCTCCTGCGCCTTGGAGATCGCCAAGTCCATACCAGAGGCGGACCTCGCGGAATTTTTCGAAGCCTTCGCCACGGACTGGCGCCAAAAAATCACGCCGGAGAAGGAGGCTCTCCTGCTGTTTGATACCCATGCGCCTGTTTCTCTCCGCGTAAACGTACAGTTCGCCAACACCGACGCTTTCTATGAGGCCTATGAGATTGAATCGACGGACGGCATGTATTTGCCGCCGGAAGACAGGGTTCACATTTGGTAAATGCGGCCAATCCTTTCACAAGCACAACGCCCCGCCGATGCCGGCGGGGCGTTGTGCTTCAGACCGTCAAAAAAGGTTCCGGGAGACGGCCTCCGGCGGCTAAAGGGCTGTTGCCCTTTAGAATCCCTTTCCTGAAACGCCCATTTCATGGGCGTTTCACAGATGGGTCCAGGGCACAGCCCTGGCAGTGGCTTGGAGGCGGAGCCTCCAAAAAAGGGTTATCGACAAGCTGGCGGCGCTCCCTTCGGAGCGCCGCGTTTGACCGTTCCTTCCTTCTATTGATCCACCACCGGATCCGCCTGATCCTCGTTCAAGTA
>JAVBVF010000042.1:0-41459 GCA_031554475.1 Eubacteriales bacterium
TTCCTCGTTCAGTTGTACAATCTTCTCGGACATGGCTTTTGTCTCCTTTGAATGTTGTCTTGCAACCTCATTCTACCAGAGATTTTGGGCCATGTCTTTTTCGACCCTTTTCCTTTTTGCGAAACTTATTGTACGTTATCAGAGGCGCGGGAATACGATTCGTTTGTAAAGGGGAGCTATGGGCCCAAAAAGCAAGAGGCCGCTTCGCAGCAGCCTCTTGTATTGTGGTATGGGGGAACACCGCCTCGGTGGCAGAGCAAGCTCCTTTTATAGCGCCTGGGCAATTCCCTCGAAAATCAGTTTTCCCACAACGGATCCGCCGTCCAAAATGCCGATGCTTTTGTCGCCATAGTAGGCAGCGCGGCCGTGGACAGAGCGCATCTGTTTGGTGCTCTCCGAACCCGCGGCGGCAGCCTGAGCGGCCTTTTCAAAGCGTTCCTTGGCGCTTTCGCCAGCCGACCCCTTCAACGCGTCCAGGGCGGGGCAGAGGGAATCTAAAATGGTTTTTTCCCCCCGTTTCGAACCCGCTTTTTCCATAATCAGGTTCACGCCCGCATCCATGGCTGCCACCATCTCATCCGTAGTGGCGGTTTCCTTTCCCTTCAAGGCTTTGGCCATGCCCATCAGAGCGAAGGAAAGGATGGTTCCCAGGGAGGAGGGGGAGGATTCGTTGAGAACCTTGCTGGCTTTCAAGAGCAACCGCCCAAGATCCGTTTCGTCCGGCGTTTGCACATAGGCGGCTACGGCCTTGAAGCCAGAATCCATAGAAATGCCCAAATCCCCGTCTCCGTTTTGGGCATCCAACTCAATGAGGTACTCTCGGTTTGCAGCCATTTGATTGCTGATGGAGGAGAACGCGGCCGCAATGGTTTGCATCTGGATCACTGCAGTTCCTCCTTATTTGTTGGCGTTGGTGTAGAAGGGAGTAGCGGCCGGAGCGCGGAGATAGGCCTTTAGATCGGCGTTCAGTTTCATGATCGTGACGGACAGCCCCGCCATTTCCATGGAGGTGGCAAATTCGCCGATATGGGGCATGAACACGCTTATGCCCTGATCCGCCAGCAACTGGTGGAGGCGGCGATAGACGATATATTGCTCCTCCAAGGGCGTGGCGCCCAGGCCGTTCACCATCACCGTCACTTCGTCTCCCTTGGCAAGGGGCATATCGGTTTGGATCTTTTGGAGGATCAATTCCGCGATCTCGTCGGCGGTCATCATCTTTTGCACGTCAATGCCGGGTTCCCCGTGGATGCCCATGCCGATCTCAATTTCGTCGTCCTTAATGGAGAAGGTGGCCTTTCCGGCCTCGGGAACGATACAGGCGGACAAGGCCACGCCCATGGTGCGGGTATGATCCAACGCCAGCTGCGCCGCAGCCGCCACGCCCTCCAAATTCAGGCCGCTTGCGGCGGCGGCCCCGGCTACCTTGAAGGCATAGACCATTCCGGCCACGCCACGGCGCTTATCCGCATTCTCGGGCGGGCTGGAAGCCACATCGTCCATCACCAAGACGGTGCTGGTTTTGATGTCGTCAAAATCCACTTCCTCACAGGCCATGTTGAAGTTTAACTTGTCGCCGTTATAGTTGCCATACAGGCATAGCACGCCCGCGCCGTGGTCGCACTCGCGGATCATGGTGGCCATGGCGCTGGCGGAGGGGGAGGCAAAAACATTGCCCACCGCGCAGCCATCCAGCATGCCATCGCCCACATACCCCAAAAACACGGGCAAATGGCCGCTACCGCCCGCGGTGACAATGCCCACTTTGCCCTGTTGGACAGGGTGCGCGTTCAAAATAACACGATTGTTTTGTGCTGAGAGCTTGACCCGGTCTGGATGCGCCAGGACGATGCCTTCCAGCGTCTCATCCACAAATCTGTCGGCGGCGTTCATGATTTTCTTCATAGCGATTCTCCTTTTTGCTTATTGATGGGCTTCCATTTGGAGAGGTGCGACGAACGGTTTCTCCGTTCCCCGCACCTGGCCGGTTCTATGAGATTACAGCTTGGACAGCAACATCTTGGTGCGCAGATAATTTTCCAAACGATCCTGCACCAGGAGGGGCAGATCGAAAAAGTCCGGATGCCCCGCCTTGCAGAACTCCACAATGGTCTGATAGTACAAATAGAAGAATTCCGTGCCCACATTGAATTTGTTGATGCCCTCGCGGAAGGCCACGGCCAGCTGGTCGTCCGGCACGCCGCTGCCGCCGTGCATCACCAAGGGAATATCCGTGGCGGCATTGATGGCCTTCAGCCGTTCAATATCCAATTTGGGGGTTTCTTTGTAGAAGCCATGGGCCGTGCCCACGGCCACCGCTACGCTGTCGCAGCCGCTTTCCTCACAAAAGCGGGCGGCCACTTCCGATTTGGTATACATGTCCTCATCGCTTTGATCGGTGAGGGTGGAGGCAAAGCCAACCCGGCCCAATTCGGCTTCCACGTCCGCGCCCATGGCGTGAGCGGCTTTGGCCACTTCCCGGGTGTTGATAATGTTCTCCTCCACCGGCAGCATGGAGCCGTCGTACATGACGGATTGGAACCCCGCCTTGATGGCGGCGATGATGTAGTTGTAATCGCTGCTATGATCCAAATGCAGGCCAATGGGTACCTTGACCTTGGAGGCTTCTGATTTCACCGTTTCCGCAAAGGCGGCGGGGGTGGTCCAGCGTTTATCCTGGGCATGTTCCGGATAGAGCATGATGATGGTGGGCTTGTTGAGTTCTTCCGCCACTTTCACCACGGCCTTGATCATGTTATAATCCGTGCAATTAAATGCGATGGCCGATGTTCTCGCCTTGTCCGCCATCTTCAGAATGTCGCTTACTTTTTCCATTGCCATAATGCATCCGTCTCCTCTGCCTATTATTGAATTCCGTCGTATAGTCCCTGAAAGATGATGGAAACCGAGATCGCGCCTGGGTCTGGGTAACCGATGGCCTTTTCCCTGAAATTTTTCGAGCGTCCCGCTCGGGGCATCATATCCTTTGTATTTTCTACGCCGTTCAAAGCGCCTTCGCATGCGCTTTTGAGAATGGCGGGGATATCACCGCTCTTGTTCAGCTCTACCTCCATGGCCGCCGCCGCAGGCAAGAGAGCGTCTACCATGGTTTTGTCTCCTGGTCCGGCACGCCCTCTCTTTTGGATGGCTTCGATGCTTTTGGCAAAGAAATCCACCAGATCGGCGGCGGAAAGGGAGTCCAGGCCTTTGATCCGATCCAGTCCGCCAATGAGCAGGGTACCAAACAACACCCCTGAAGCGCCGCCCATGCTGCGCACCAAGGCAAGACCGGACGCGTGAAACAGGCCGTAGGGCGTTTCGTATTCCTCGAACAACAGCTGCTTTTCCAAGGCGGAGAACCCTGCTTTCATGCCCGTGCCGTGATCGCCGTCGCCAATGATGGTGTCCACTTCCGTCAGGTACGGCTCGGCCTGGATGATCCTGCCCGCGGCACAGATCAGCGCCCTTTGCAGCTGCTTTGTTGTGATCGTATCCATTCGGCGTTAGTTCCCCTCCTTATCGCTTTCGTTGGCAAAAAGCACGGTGCACCGATCCGCGAGCCAGTCATATTCGTACCCCTGCTTTCGCTCGTCCGTGATAATGTAATCGCATTCCACACTCATTCGCGCCAAATAGGTGTTGCCAAACTTGGTTTGATCAGCCAAAATAAAGGATTGAATGGAAGAGCGGATCATCTCGCTTTTGAGTTCCGCCTCCGGAAACCGGGGGGTGGAATACCCAAAGGTTTCGTCGATGCCGTTGATGCCGATAAAGCACTTGTCCGCCCGCAGGTTTTTGATGGCCTCGGTGGTCAGGTAGCCTTCCACATGGTTGTGGCGGAAGTTGACCTCTCCGCCCAACATGATGACCTTGGCGTTTTTGGATTCCGAAAGCTCGCTGACAGTGGTCATGGAGGTAGTGACCACGATGAGCTGCTGCTTTTCGCCGGCGGCGATGAGCTTGATCAATTCATGCACGGTGGAGGACCCGTCCGCAAAGATGGTGTCCTTTTCACTGATGAGCTTATAGGCTAAAGCGGCGATGTTCCGTTTGGCCTCCACGTTTTTGTTGCTGAGAATCAGTTCGGCAGCGCTGATTTCGCTGCCCACCGAATACATGGCGATGGCCCCTCCGTGGGTTCGCAAAAGCCGCTTTTGGCGGGATAATTCCTCTAAATCACGGCGGATGGTCACCTCGGAAATGCCCATTAGCTGGCTGAGTTCCGTCACCTTGATGGAACGTTTTTCATTCACCAGGTCACAGATTTTCTGCTTTCTTTCTTCCGGGAACATACTCGCACCTCAACTCCAGCCCATGATTCGATGTACAAAAACCTACGGATGGTATCATACCATAAAACTGTCACTACAGATCGTGCCCTGTAGATATTTTTGCAGGGACTCATCCGCGCATAAAATGGTCAGTGTATACCCGTACACATCCAAAATGTTGGAAAACGCTCCCACGCGCAGATGGGCCACCGAATAGGCGGGGGAGAGGAGCTCCTGGACCCGCATGGCCATGTTGTAGCTATCCGCGTAGCTGGTGAAACGCAGGCGATTGAGCAGCACATAGAGCTGTTCCCCAGCTTGGGGAACCACGTCTCCAAGGACCATATCCGTGAGCTCTTGCGCAGTCCTTTGCAAGTTCATGTGGGTTTCCACCCGAAAACTGGGCTCTCCGGAAAAGCCATTCCCGTAAGAAACCTCGCCCTTTCCCTGATCCACAACCACGCATAGGGAGGTGGTGCGGGCGTTGGCCTGGCGGATCAGCGCGGCGATGCTTTGCAAATCGAGCCCTTGCTTGGCGGCGCTGGCGGCCATTTTGATCAGGAAGGGCAGGGCGCAGCGCCCGCCGCGATTTTCCTTGGGTTCGCCAATGGCCATCCCCATATCGTCCGTAACGGCGACGGATTCTACTTCAATCCCTTCCAGCCCTAGCAATTCCGCGGCCATGTCATTGTTGAGGTAATCGCCGGCGAAGTTATTGTACAGGAACAATACGCCCTTCTCCTTGCCCAGGTGCATGCCGGCTTCGTAGAGCGCATAGGCGTTGGGCGCGGAATAGGGGGCGCCGATGACGCAGGCGTCGGCCAGCCCTTCGCCCACAAAGGCGGGCAGCAAGGGTCCATCCGAACCGCCGCCGCTGATGATGACGGCCACACGCTCCGTTGTGGGCGACCTTTTCATCAGGGTGGCGCTGTTAGACTCCCCGCGAAAGCGCTGCCAAAGCTCCGGATAAGCCAGCTCCATGGCGGCAAACCAACGGGCACCGTAATATTCCTTCGTTTGATCAAACCAGTTCAAACCACTCACCCCACAGGCGATCGTTAGACCTTTTTCTTTTTCTGCGCCATGTCCATAATCACCGCCAGCAGGATGATGGTGCCGATGACCACCTTCTGCCAGTAGGAGCTGATGTGCATCAGGTTCATGCCGTTGTTGATCACGGCGATAACGGCCACGCCAAACATGGCGCGGGCCACCGATCCGCTGCCGCCGCTCAGGCTGGTGCCGCCCAAGACCGTAGCCGCGATGGCGTACATTTCGTAGCCGTC
Organism: Eubacteriales bacterium; assembly: GCA_031554475.1. Classification (GTDB taxonomy): domain Bacteria; phylum Bacillota; class Clostridia; order Christensenellales; family Aristaeellaceae; genus Limiplasma. The sequence continues at coordinate 5,558 of JAVBVF010000042.1, forward strand.
GCAGGCGGCAGGCTGGCCATTTTGCAGCTTAGAGGCGTTCAATACGCCGGCCAGGGCCGCGGCAACGCTGCAGAGCATATGCCCCAAAAAGATCACACGCTTGGTGTTCACGCCGGACAGGTGAGCCACCTGCAAGTTGCTGCCCGTGGCGTACACGTGGCGGCCAAAGACCGTTTTGCTGAGCAAGATGGCCATCAGGGCCACGGCGATCACCACGAAGATGGTGATGTTGGGAATCCAGCCGGTGGGCTTATCCGGCGTGATCAGCCAGCGTCCGGCTCCCAGCCAGCTGTACGCGCCCGGCAGGCCCGACACCGCCGTGCCGCCGGAGAAGATAAAGCACAAGCCCCGGGCAATGGTCTGCATGGCCAGTGTGGCGATCATGGGCACCACTTTAAAGCGGGTGATCATAAAGCCGTTGAAAGAGCCGCAGATACAGCCCACCAAAAGTGCCGGAAACACCAGCACCACAAGCGACATCCACGTGGACATGGTGGGGATCTCCTTTGCGATCAGGGTGCTGACCACACCCGCCAACGCCGCCACGGAACCTACGGAGATATCAATGCCGCCCAGGATGATGACATAGGTAAGGCCTGCCGAGAGCATGGCGTTGATGGCCATTTGCGTGGTCAGATTGACCAGGTTTGCCATGCTAAAAAACTTGCCCGACGTTCCCAAACCGAAACCCAGGAATAGCGTAATCAGGATGACGACCACCATGTTTTTCACGATAAAATTCTTGATGTTGAACTTTTGTTTCAAGCCCGTCGTTTCCAGATCCATTTCCCAAACACCTCTTCCGTTTTCCATAGGGAGCCAATTCAGGACAGCGCGCCCCGCTCCCACGGATCAATCCTTACCCTGCCGTGGATTCGCTGGTATGGCTTGCCAATTGAATAATGGCCTGCTCGCTGGCCTCTTCCCGGGAAAGCTCGCCGCTGATGCATCCCTCCCGCATGACAAGGATCCGGTCCGATACCCCTAAGACCTCGGGAAGCTCGGAGGAAACCATCACAATGCAACCGCCAGATTGAACAAAGTCGTTCATCAGCGCATAAAATTCGGTCTTGGCATTGACGTCGATGCCGCGGGTGGGCTCATCCAAAATCAGAATCTTGGTGTTGGCGATCAGCCACTTGGCCAGCACGACTTTTTGCTGATTGCCGCCCGACAGGTTTTGGATCAGCGTGTCGATCCCGGGGGTTTTGACCCGCAATTTGGACACATAGGTCTTGCTGACATCCCGTACCCATTTTTCATCCACAAAGTTGAACGCCTTGCAGTGATCGATCAAGCTGGGAAGCACTTCGTTGTCTTTGACCATGGCTTGAAGCATCAGGCCCGTTGTGCGGCGGTCCTCCGTTACCAGGCCGATATTTTTGGCGATGGCCTCCCGGGGGCTTTGGAAGTGAACTTCCGCCCCTTCCACAAATACCTTTCCAGAATCCGGCTTTCGGGCCCCGAAGATGGTTTCCATGACTTCTGTACGGCCGGCGCCCACCAACCCCGCGATGCCCAGGATTTCTCCTTTGTGCGCGGTAAAGGACACATCCTTAAATTCCTTGTTGCGGGTCAGGCCTTCCACCCGCAGCATTTCTTCGCCGATCACATGGTTGACATGGATGAAATAATCCTTGATCTCCCGCCCTACCATGCTGGCCACCAATTGCTGCTCGGAAACATCCGCAATTTTGTCTGTGCGCACATGGCAGCCGTCTCGAAGCACCGTGACCCGGTCACACATTTCAAAAATTTCTTTCAGACGGTGGGAAATATACACAACCGCCACCTGGTTTTGCCGAAGGATATGGATTTGCTCAAAAAGAGCATTGATTTCATGTTCTGACAGGGAGGACGTGGGTTCGTCCATGATGACCACTTTGGCTTTTTTGTTGAGCACCTTGGCAATCTCCACCATTTGCTGCTGAGCGGCCGTTAATGTCCCTGCGATATCCGACGCTTTGATGCTTTTGTCAACCTTCATGTATTTCAGGAGTTCTGTGGCCCGCGCCTGCATTTGACGATTATTCAAAAACAAGCCCTTTGTTTTTTCTTCCCCTAAAAAGATGTTTTCCGCTACCGAGAGATCCTTGGCAATACTCAATTCCTGATGGATCACTGAAATGCCCAGGTCCAGCGCGTCCCTCGGCCCTTTGAACGAGATCTCCCTGCCGTCAAGCAAAATGCGTCCATCCGTGGGGATATAAACGCCGGAAAGAATCTTGATCAGAGTGGACTTTCCCGCGCCATTTTCGCCCATCAGCGCATGCACTTCACCGGAGTAAAAGTCGATGGACACATCGGTCAGGGCCTTTACGCCGGGAAACACTTTCGTGATATGGACAGCTTGCAAACAAGGCTGCATTTCGGTCACTCCCCGCAGTTTGTTTCTGGATTTCTTTTGTCCATTGAAAAGGGAAACATCCGGCGCGGCGGGCTCAACCGCTTGCTTGCCGCGCCGGATGTTTGGATGGTTGAGGGAGACTGCCTCAGAAATGGATATCCATACTGTAGCATATCTTCCTAGCGTGTGTCAAAGAGGTTAGGGCTTCACGGCGTTGGAAGCGTCCACCAGGTAGGGAGCGATGAGGATCTTGTCAGAGTCCACTTTGCCTTCGGTGAGGAACTTCACCATCTGCTGGGCGATCTGATAGCCGATCTGGTAGGGATCCTGCGCCACGTCGCCGACCCAGATTTTGCCGTTTTCGGCATCCAGGATCGCTTCGTGAGCTTCGGGGTTGGCGTCAAAGCCGATCATCTTGGTGGGAGCGCCAGCGCTCTTGATGGCGGCCAACGCGCCGATGCAAGCGGGATCGCCCACGGTGAAGATCACAGCCATGTCAGGATAGGTGACCAGCGCGTCGCTCATGAGATTTTGCGCCTTGTCAGCCTGGCCTTCGTAGTTGCCGATGTTGACGATGTTCAGCTTGTACTCGTCCTTTTTGGCTTCCACAACGCTCATCCAGCCGTTTTCGCGGTCGATGCAGCTTTGGGGTTCCGGATAGCCGATGATGCCGACGGTGGCGCCTTCCTTGAGGCCCAGCTTGTCAAGCTCCGCGATGGTGGCTTCGCCGCCGACCACGCCGCCCTGATAGTTGTCCGTGCCCACGAAGGACTTGATCACAGCAGAATCAGCGGTGCAGTCGAAGGTGAACATGGCGACGCCTTCCTTATCGGCGGTCTCGATGGCGTTGATGACGCCGGCGGGCTCATTGCAAGCCAGAGAGATCGCGTCCATGCCATCCACCACCAGGGTTTCGATCCGCTCGGTAGCGACGGAACCGGAAAGCTCGCTCTCCAGAACGACGGCGGTAAAGCCCATGTCCTTGGCGGCGGCGTTGATGCCTTCTTCAATCTTGAGATAGAAGGCGTGCTCGCGGCTGCCCAGGATGAAGCCCAGCTTCAGGTCGGAAACGGCCTTTGTGCCTTCCGCAACAGAGATGCCAACCATAGCCACCATCATCAGGGCCAGTACCAGTGCGACCAACTTTTTCATAGGTTCATGTCTCCTTTTTTATATTCTTTTGCGATTCAGAACAAACTGAACCGTCAAAATCGTTCGTTTTCTTTTGGTATCGATCGTTTGCGATAATACTACCACCTAAATTTAGAAATGTCAATCATTTTTCGAAAATTTTTAGTCGAAATCTCCCAAAACAAACTTTCGTTTGCTTTCGATTTAAAACGACATTTACGATTGGCGATTCCGCAGCCGGTTTGGGGCTGCCTCTGAAGAAAGAACGATGGAAGGATGAGAAAGGTTGCTGCTTAATGAATGATAAAAGGCAAAAGGAAAGCAGCATTTGGCCAATCAAACCAAATGGGGTCATGGCCTGCGTGGATTGGCAGGGGCGCAAGCAGCGGATCAATAGCGGATTGAAGAGAAAGCGAGTTTGTTTTATACTGGTGTTGTTTCCCAGCGGCTTCATTTCATTTTTGGTGTCAGGAGTATCGATGAACGACGCATTGCACAGAAAACTGCAGGAAGCCCCCAAAGCGCCAGGCTGCTATCTCTTCAAGGATGATATGGACCACATTATTTATGTGGGAAAAGCCAAGGCGCTCTATTCTCGCGTTCGCTCCTATTTTACTGCGGCAGCCGAAAAGGACGAGCGGATCAAGGGGTTGATCCGGCAGATCGCGGATGTGGACTTTTGGGTCGCCCCTTGTGAAACCGACGCCCTGTTGGAAGAATATCGTTTGATCAAGCAGCACAAGCCCTGGTTTAACTCCCAGTTGAAGCGGGAGGCGCCGCACCCCTTCCTTCGCGTGGATATGGACCGTGAATATCCCACCGTGACCATTGCCCAGGAGGCGGCAGACGACGGGGCAGAATACTTTGGCCGCTTTTATGATGTTTATGATGCCCAGGAGGCCATTGAGACCCTCAATAGCGTTTGGCATACGCCGCTGTGCAAAAAGACGCCCTTGCCTTCCGCTGCCTGCCTGTACCATGCGCTGCGCCAATGCTCGGGTCCCTGCATTGCCGCCATTGATTCCGGGGCCTACAGGGCAGGGATGGCGGAAGCGATGGCGCTTCTCCGTGGTCACTTCGTGCCGGCTTTGGAGGAGATCAGGCAGGCATTGGAGCGGCACACGGCTGATTGGGCGTTTGAAAAGGCCGCCCAGGCTCAAAAGAAGCTGGAGGCGTTGGAAAGATTGCGCAAGAAGGGGCACAAGATGCTTGGCCTGCGGGAGGAACAGGACGCTGTGGTGTTGCTTCGGGCTTACCACGCCCAAGAGTGTGTGCTGTTTTATGTGGTGAGGGGGCAGGTGCGCAACCGCGCCTATTTTGCCGCTTCTATGGAAGTGGAGCAGAGGGAGAGGTTGCTTTACCAAGCCTTGGCAAAGTGTGATCCCAAAGAAGCGGAGCCATGGCTCATTCCCTGCATTGGCGAGGTTTTTGCGGACAAACGGTTTTTATGGATTGGGAAGGAAGAAGCGCTGCGGGAGATTGGAGAAAAGGCAGCGGTTCTGATGCAGGAATTTTTTACGGAAGGCCGGTAGGGCCTGCGGGTTATGAAGAAAGTCGCTTTTTTCTTGGATGTTTTCGATATTTTCCTGAACCAGGGAAAGGGATCGAGAATGTAAATAGAGCAAAATGCAAATAGAGAAAAGCTATAAAAGAAAATTCTTTTGTCGAACTGGATTTGCGACGGTCGATTTTCCTATTGACAAACCCAATATTTGTAGATATACTACAAATACGAACTGGTCATGATGACATGATGTCAGCACCAGATGGAGGAAAAATATGCAGGCCATCCGAATGCCGAAGTATTATATCGTCAAGCGGAGTATTATCGATAAAATCGATAACGAGGAATTTCAGGTCAGTGAAATGATCCCCAGCGAACGGGAATTGATGGCGATGTTTGCCGTAAGCCGCATCACAGTGCGTAAAGCGGTGGAAGAGCTGGAACAGGAAGGATACCTATACAAGGTTCAGGGAAAAGGCACGTATGTCAAGGGCGACCAGAATAACCAAGATCTCTTTTCCATCACCAGCTGTACACAAGACGTGATTCGCTTGGGCATGATACCCAGCCGAAAGATTCTGTTTTCTACCACGATGCCTGCTGACAAAAAGCGGCAACGGCTGTTGAACCTTTCGGGTGAGGACAAGGTTTTTCAGTTGATCCGCGTGTATTACGCCGATGGAGAGCCCATCAACTATACGACGACGTACTTGCCGTTGAAGTATTTTCCAGGGCTGGATCGTTATGATTTTTCTAAAGACTCGCTGTATGAAACGTTGGAAACGGCTTATGGTGTGACCATCACCAATGCCACGCGCACCGTGGAAGCTGTGTTGGCTCATGACGATATCGCGGAACACCTGGATGTGGAGGATGGGGTGCCGCTGCTTTTGTTCCAATGTACCACCATGGGCTATGTCAATGGCAAAGAAATCCCCATTGAGACCTTTAAGTGCTGCTATCGAAGCGATAAGTTCAAGTTCTATATCAATCAGGCTGGTCGAGGGAAACCTCATAGCATATAAAAAGGAGTGAAAGTCATGAAAAAGGTTCTCAGTTTGCTCGTTGCTTGCTTGCTGGTGTTGGGCTTGTTCTCGCTGAGCGCTACAGCGGAAACCGCCTCCGGTTTGAAGATCGCGGTGATCTGCTCCGCGGCGGGCCGCAATGACAACGGCTACAACCAAAGCGCCATTGAAGGCGCCCAGATGATTGCGGCTGAACTCGGTGCGGAATGCAATATCCTTGAGCCTGTGAACGGCGTTCCGGCCGCCTTGGAAGCGCTGGCGGAGGAAGGCTACAACCTGGTGTTCAACCTGGAATACGACTTTGATGCGTTGATCAAGGGCGTAGGCGGAGCGGATCCCATTGCCGCCCAGTATCCGGATACCTGGTTCGTTGTTTTTAACGACAATCCCAATGTGACCGAAACCGGAGAAGTGCTGCACAAGAACGTGATTTCTGTTTTGTTTGACGTGCACCAGGGTTCCTATTTGGCAGGTTACCTCAGCGTTTTGGTGAATGAAAACGCCAGCACCCTGTTTGGAGATGGCTATCATTTCACCGCTGCGGACCAGGCGCGCGCCATGGGCTTCATCGGCGGCACTGAGTCCAACGGAATCACGGTGTTTTCCTATGGCTACATTCAGGGCATCAACAAGGCCGCACAAGAGCTGGGCGTGACATACGATTACTATGCCAAGTATGACGCGGGCTTTGGCGATCCGGCGTTGGGCAGCACGGTGGCCGGCACCTATTATGATAACGGCGCCAACGTGGTCTACGGCGTAGCTGGCGGCGTGGGCGACGGCATCACCGCCAAGGCGAAGGAAGTGGGCAAGCTGGCTATCCAGGTGGATGCCAACAAAGACAATCAGCAGCCTGGTTTCGTGCTTACCAGCGTGATGAAGAATACCAACATCCCTGTGGTGACCATCGCGAAGGCTTTGGCTGATGGCAGCATTGCGGGAATGAGCAATCTGCAGACCTACGATCTGGCTTCCGGCGCTACGGGCATTACGGATTTGGCCGAGATCGAAAAGGTTGTGAAGGACACGGCCAAGTGGGCCCAGATCAAGGAGCAGGTGGCCAAGGTCTCCGCGGATATCCAAAGCGGAACCATTCGGGTGGTCAATGCGCAGATGGGTGAAACCTTTGATCCCGCCAGCTGCCCCAACGTTGTGATTAAATAAGGCAAAGGGTGATCATGGCCGCCTGTTTTCCGCTCAGCCGAAAGGATGCGAAGAACAGGCGGCTTTATTGACAAGCAGGGGGAGGTCAGCGCTTTGAGCATCATTAGGGTTGTGGACTTGACCAAAAAATTCGATCACTTCCTTGCCAATGACCGCATCAATCTTTCTGTGGAGCCCCAAGAGATCAAATGCATTGTGGGGGAAAACGGCGCGGGGAAATCCACGCTGATGAATATGCTCTACGGAGTTTTGCAGCCCACCAGCGGTCAGATTCTCATCAATGAGGAGCCGGTGACGTTTCATAGCCCGCTGGATGCCATGGAAAAGCACATCGGCATGGTGCACCAGCATTTTAAGCTCGTGCCCAGCCTCACGGTCTATGAAAACATCATGCTAGGGGCCGAGATCAACCGGAAATGGCGCGGGAGGAAAACCCCCTTTGTTGACAGGGAGGAAGAAATCCGAAGGGTGCAGGAGCTGATTACCACCTATCACTTTCAGCTTTCCCCTGAGGATAAGGTGGAGAGCTTGAGTGTGGGCCTGTGCCAGCAGGTGGAGATCCTGAAAATGCTCTACCGCAATGTGGAGATTCTGATTTTGGACGAACCCACCTCCGTGCTGACCCCTCAGGAAGTGGACGTGCTCATGAACAAGCTCAAGGAGTTGCGCGACGCGGGCAAGACCATCATCGTGATTACGCACAAGCTGCGGGAAGTGATGGCGCTTAGTGACAGCGTTACGGTGATTAAGCAAGGGCGGGTCGTGGGCGATGTGAAAACAGCGGAGACCAGCGAGCGCGAGCTGGCACAGATGATGGTGGGCCGCGATGTGGTTTTGACCGTAAAAAATGAAAACGCCTGCCCCTGCAACGGGGTTCCCGCCTATTCCGTGCGGAATTTGTGCGCGGTGAGTGAAGCGGGCAAGGAAATTCTTCATCAGGTTTCCTTTGATGTATGCAAGGGAGAAATCTTTGGCATCGCGGGCGTGGAAGGAAACGGCCAAAGTGAGCTGGTGAAGGCGCTGAGCGGGCTGATGACGGTGAGTGGGGGAACGGTGGAAATCGATGGCAAGGACGTGACCAACCACTGGCCCGATGAGCTGCGCGAACAGGGCCTGGGGATCATTCCGGAAGACCGCTACGCCCAGGGGCTTTGCCGGGAGATGTCCATTGCCGACAATTGTATCGGCGGATATTGCGGGCAGGTGAGCAAGTTTGGGGTCTTTCATCAAAAAAGGATCAAACAGCTTCGGGATCGGTACATTCAAAAATACGATATTCGTGTGGGGGAAGTGGAGGGTAACGTATCCCAGCTTTCCGGCGGCAATGCGCAGAAGATCATTATCGCGCGGGAGTTTGAAAACGCTCCGTCCGTGATCATCGCTTGCCAGCCCACCCGGGGGGTGGATATCGGCTCCATCGAGTTCATTCACGGGCAGCTTTTGGCCTTCCGAAACGCCGGCAATTCGGTGCTGCTCATTTCCAGCGAGCTATCCGAGGTGCTCAGCCTTTCCGATCGGGTTGCGGTGATGTACAAAGGCGAAATCGTGGGAGAGGTGGACCCCAAGCAAACCACCGCCGAAGAGGTGGGATTGCTGATGGCCGGAGCGCGGCCCAAAGAAAAGGAGGCGAGCGCATGAGCAAGATCAAGTGGGGACCCAAGGTGCTCAATTCGATTTTGCCGGTGCTGCTGGCCTTTGGTATTGGCGCGGTGATTATGCTGGTCATTGGCGAAAACCCGCTGGAAGCCTACCGCATCATGCTTAGCAAATCCTTCTTTACGGAGAAGGGATTTCTCAACACCTTACACTACGCGGCGCCCTTGATCTTAACAGGGCTGGCCATTGCCGTCACCTTCAAAGCCAACATTTTCAACATGGGCGTGGAGGGACAGCTGTTGTTTGGCAGCTTCTTTGCGGGAATCGTGGGCGCTTATGTGCCCATCAGCGATCCTTTGTTGCACAAGCTGGTTTGCTTTGCAGTGGGCATTGCCTGCGGCGTGGCCTTTGCCATGGTTCCGGCCCTCTTGAAAGCGTACTTTCATGTGGATGAGATGGTGGTGACGCTGACGTTGAACTACGCCATGGCCAAGGTGTTGGAGTTCCTGGCCACGGGCCCTTTTCGAGACACGGGCTCCGGCTATGTGTGTACGCCTACGGTCCAGGAAAGCGCCATGTTTTTCCGCATGGGGAACTCCCGCATTACCTCCTTCTTTTTCTTGGCCCTCCTGGTGTTTGGCATCATTTGGTTTGTGATGCGGCGCACCCGCCTGGGCTACGATATCACGGCCATCGGCAAGAACCCCGAGTTTGCGGAGGCTACGGGCATGCGGGTCCATCGGAAAATTTTGATTTTGATGGCGCTGAGCGGCGCGCTGGCAGGCATGGCCGGAACGGGCTATATGCTCAGCGAGAAATTCAAATACACGCTTACCTTTTCGGGCAATCCAGGGTTGGGCTGGGACGGGATGCTCATTGCCCTTTTGGGCAGGCATAGCCCCGCAGGCATCCTGCTGGCAGCGGTTTTTTACAGCGCGCTAAAGACCGGCGCAGACAACATCAACATGTACACCACCGTACCCAAGGAGATTGTGGCGGTGATCCAGGGTTTGATGATCCTCTTTTTGGCGGTGCGGTTCCTCAACGAGCAGTTTGGTCTTTTGCAGTATGTGAAGGCCCGCAAGGAGGCGAAGATCGATGCAGCTACTCGGTAACATTTTGTATGACTCGGTTTACCATACCACGCCGATTTTGCTGTGTGTGCTAGGGGGCATTTTTGCGTACAAAGCCAATGTGCTCAATATCGCTTTAGAAGGCTTTATGCTTTCGGCCAGCTTTGTCTCCATGCTGACCACTATTTTAACAGGCAGCGTTCTTTTGGGATATGCGGCGGCGGTGGTCTCCTGCCTGGCTCTCTGGTTGGTTTTTTCCTACATGGGCGTGACCCGGCGGGGCAATGTCATCATCATTGGCCTGGCGATCAACATGGTGGTGCCGGCCATTGCCAGCTTTGTGTTACAATACATGGGCACCGCCAACCTGACGGCGGCCTGGCTGAATGTGGCGGACATGAAAATTGAGATCCCCTTCCTGCGGGACATTCCGCTTTTGGGTCGGATGGTGAGCGGGCATCCCATGATCACCTATGTGGCCTTTGCCATGATCCCTGTGATGGCGGTGCTGATGTACCGCACCAAGCTGGGAATCTATATCCGCGTGGTGGGCGAAAATGAGGACGCGGCCGTCAGCCTGGGCCTGCATACCGACCGCTACAAGTATATCGCCGTGTTGATCGGCGCTTTGTGCGCGGCTCTGGCGGGCATTAACCTTTCCCTGGAACGCATGGCCTTGTTCACCAACAACATGACAGCGGGGCGAGGCTTTATTGCCATTGCGGCCATCTATTGCGGGCGCGGCTCCCCGGTTAACAGCGCGCTGTATGCCATTGTCTTTGGCATTGCCCGGGCGCTGGCGGTAAACCTGGGCCTGTTCGCGGGTCCGGCCGCAGCGCTGATCGATATCGTTCCCTATGTGCTGATGACGGTGGTATTGACCGTGGTATCCATTGTTAAGCACCGCAATACGCAAATGCGCGGTTTTCAAGGAGGCTAAATGAGCAAGACAGCATTGATCGTGGTGGATATGGTAAGGGATTTTACCGATCCCCAGGGCTTGGTCTATTATCCCCAAAACAGGGAAATCCTGCCAAGAATTGTGGAAGCGGTGGAACGCTGCCGTAGTTACGGCATGACCCTTGTGTTCATGCAGCATTGCTACCGGGAGGGTAAGCCGGAAAAGAATCTTGAGAACATGCGCCCCAATTGCATCGAGGGGAGCGGCGGGGAAGAGCTTGATCCGCTCTTACCTGTGGACAAAGCCCACGACTATGTGATCAAAAAGCGGCGCTACAGCGCGTTTTTCGGCACGGACTTGGATTTGGTGCTGCGGGAAAACGGGGTGGAGAACGTGATCATTGTAGGCACCAAAACCAATTGCTGCATCCGTGCCACCGTAACCGACGCCTATTATCTGAATTACCATGTGATCGTTCCTCGGGACGCGGTGGCCACCAATTCCGATGCGGTCAATGAGGTGCATTTGGAGGATATCCGCAAGTATTTTGGCGAGGTCACGACCCTTGCGGAGCTATACGGCAGGATGGAGAAGGGATTATTATGAAGCGATTTGACCTGTTGACCAGCGGCTATGTGAGCATGGACCATATGCTGAAAATCAAAACGCCAGCCAGCGTGGGATATACCTCCATTATCAGCAACGCGGACAACACCCGGGTCTATTATGGGGGGTGCTCGGTGAACATCGCCTATGCGCTTTGCCGGCTGGGGCTTTGCGCCATGCCGCTTTTACGGGTAGGCCACGATTATGAAGCCATTGGGTTCAAAGGCTTTTTGGAAGAGCACGGGATTCCTACGGATGCCATTGTGCAATTGCCTGAGGATATCACGTCCGTATGCTATCTGGTGCAGGACAATGAGGGGCAGCACATCACCCTGTTTTACCCGGGCGCCATGGACGGCAAGTATGCAAAACCCCTGGAGGACCGCTTTTTTGAACAGGCGGGCATGGGGATCATCACCGTGGGGGCGCGCCAGGATAATGAAGTGTTCTTTGCCCAGTGCAAAAAGCATGGCGTTCCCCTGGCCTTTGGCATGAAGGGCGACATGGATGCGTTTCCGGCGGATTTTTTGCGGGAGGCGCTTTCTTACAGCCGGTTGATTTTCTGCAATGAGACCGAGCGCAGAGCCATTGAAAACCTACTGGGGATCCGGATGACGGATCTGCTTGAACAGGGCAAGGCGGAGGCCATCGTGATTACCATGGGAGAACGAGGGAGCCGCTATTATACCAAAGAGGGCGAGGGGCAAGTTCCCATCTACCGGGGCGCTGTGGTAGAGGATACCACCGGTTCGGGAGATGCGTACATCTCCGGCTTTTTATACGGCCGGATCAAGGGGCGGCCGGTTCGGGAATGCGCCATGCTGGGGACGGTGTTGGCCTCCTTTGCGGTGGAGAAGATTGGCTGCTGCACGGGGCTTCCTGAGGAAGAGGCGCTGTTGGCGCGTTATAGGCGCTACCTAGAACAACAGAAGGGGTGAAGGGCATGGCGACGCTATACATGGGAGGGACCACGGAAACCATTGGTGAGTATGTGATTTTTTCCGGCGATCCCTGGCGGGTGGAGGTTGTGAAAAAGTATCTGGACAATCCGCAAAAGGTGGCCTTTTTGCGCGAATACAATACCTATACTGGCACCTACAAAGGGGTGCGGATCACCGCCACCTCCACGGGAATCGGGGCCCCCTCCGCCGCTATCGCCATGGAGGAGATGTACGAATGCGGCATGAAGGTGGCCCTGCGCATGGGTACGGTGATGGCGATGGACGACACCATGTTGGGGCATTTTATCGTTCCCATTGGGGCCATGCGGCGGGAGCAGACCAGCGCCACCTATGTGGAGGCCAGCTATCCGGCCGTGGCGGACTTGGAATTGGTGAACACGCTGAACCAAACGGTTTTGGATCATGGGCGGCGGTATCAAAACGGCATTAACTGCACCATGGACGGATTCTATTCCCAGATGCGGGAATCTCGCCTGTCCAAGGAGCGCCAAGTGGATATCATGAAAACCATGGAAGAGCTGGAAGCCTTGCATGTTTCCGGCATTGACATGGAATCCGCCTGCATGCTCACGGTGGGGCGGCTGATGGGCGTAAAAACGGCGGTGCTGACCATGGCGACGGTGCTGCGGAACCTCAAAAAAGTGCTGGAAGGACAGGAGCGTACCGAGGCGGAGGATTTGCTCTGCCGTGTGGCGCTGGAAGGGCTTTATCGCTTTGCTAGCGCGCAAAAGGAGGGTGCTTGATGAACATTCGGGAAAAGCTGGCTATTGGCCAAAAGTTTGTGATCGGCATGGTGCACTGCCTGCCTTTGCCAGGCACGGTGCATTATGACGGGAACCGGGAAAAGATTTTTGCCCAAGCGGTGCAAGATGCAAAAACCCTGGAAGCGGCGGGCGTTGACGCTGTGATCGTGGAGAACATGGGAGACGACCCCTTTGGGGTCACTCTGGATACCGCCCAAGTGGTGGCTCTGGCCATTGCTACCGAAAAGGTGCGTGAAGCGGTGCAGATCCCTGTGGGGGTGGACGCGGCCTTTTGCGACTATGAGGCGTCTTTGTCCATTGCCCATACCACGGGGGCACAGTTTGTACGCATTCCGGTGCTTGTGGATACGGTGGAATTTTATGGCGGCATCATGAAGCCCTGCGCCAGGGCATGCATGACCTACCGCAAGCTGCTGGGCGCGGAGGATGTGATGATCCTGGCGGACATCCAGGTGAAGCACACCAACATGCTCCTGCCCCATGTGACCATAGAGCAAAGCGCCAAGAACGCCGTGGCCTGCGGCGCGGACGCCATCATTGTAACGGGCTCGGCCATTGGGGTGGAAACGCCCTTGCAGATGATTGAGCGGGTGAAAAAAGCCGTAAAGCTGCCTGTAATCGCGGGCAGCGGAGTCAATGCCGAGAATATTGATGCCCAGCTGAACATTGCGGATGGCGCCATCATCGGGTCCAGCTTGAAGGAGGGCGGGGTTTTGAGCAATCCCATTTCCGGCGCGCTGGTACGGGAAGTGTTGAAGGGACTGCATAAATGAGAAGGGGGAATGAGCCGATGATGAGACCGATGAAACTGGCCGGCAGCCAATTGATGTTTGGGGATGGCTGCTTGGCTTTTTTGAAAACGCTGCCCTGTCGCAGGGCCATGATTGTGGTGGGCGGCGCCAGCATGCAAAAAAGCGGCATGCTGGACAAGGTACGCGCCTATTTGGCGGAAGTCGGAGCGGAAACAGCGGTCTTTGAAGGGGTAGAGCCTGATCCGTCCCTGGATACGGTGCTTCGCGGCGCGGCGGAGATGGAGCGCTTTCAGCCGGACTTGATCGTGGCGCTGGGCGGCGGGTCGCCCATGGATGCGGCCAAGATGATGTGGGTGTTTTACGAGGCGCCGCACCTGAAAACCCTGGAAGAGGTGTTGAACGCCAATCCCTTCCCCGCCCTTCGGAAAAAAGCGCGCCTTTGCTGCATTCCTTCCACCTCGGGCACGGCTAGCGAGGTCAGCCGCTCCGTGGTGATCACGGACAAAGGGCAAAAGCACGGGATCGGCAACATGGAGATGATGCCGGATATCGCGATTTGTGATCCCCAGGTAACGGTGTCCATGCCGCCTTCCATTACGGCGGAAACCGGTATGGACGCGCTAACCCACGCCTTGGAGGCGCTGGTATCCCAGCGGGCCAATTATGTATCCGACCTTTTTTGTGAAAAGGCGGTTCAGGACATTTTTGAAGCGCTCCCCAAAGCGTATAAAGCGGGGGATGATATTTCCGCCCGGGAAACCATGCTCAACGCCAGCATGATCGCGGGGATGGCGTTTACCAATGTGTCGCTGGGCATTGTGCATTCCATGGCCCATGCCTTGGGCAGCCTGTTTCATCTCTCCCACGGCTTGGCGGACGCGGTGCTTTTGCCTTATATCATTGGGTTTAACAGTGAGCACAGCCCCGAGGCCAAAGCCCGTTACGCCGCAATGGCGGAAAAACTGGGCGTTTCAGACATGGCGGCAAGCGTGGCGGAATTGAACAAGCGGCTGGGCATTCCGGCCACCCTGGGCGCCTTACTCTCCGATGAGAAGGCCTATGTCGAGCAAACGCCCCGTATGGCGGAGATGGCGCTCAAGGACGGCTGCACCAAAACCAACCCCGTGATTCCGTCGCTTCAGCAGCTGGAGGCGCTTTTTGCCCAGGCGTTCGCAGGCCTACAATAAGGAGGATTCTATGCACCTGATTTGTTATCTTTCCAACGGATACCCCACCATCGCAGACAGCGTGGACATGGCGCAAACCTATGTGGATGCCGGATGCGACATCATTGAGATCGATTTCCCAGGCCGTAACCCTTATTTGGAAAGCGAGTTCATTGCCAAGCGGATGGAAAAGGCGCTTGCAGCCTGCAACGACTATGGCCAGTACATGGAAGGCATGGCGGAGGTCAAGCGCGTATTGCCCCAAACAATCTTTTTGCTTTTGCTCTATGAGGACACCCTGGAGGAGATCGGCTATGACCGCTTTGTCGCTTTTTGCAAGGAGCATGGCTTTCGGGATCTCATCCTGGTGGGGCTAAAAGACGATGTGATCAAAAACAGACTCATGCAAGACGGGCTTTTGGTGAGCTGCTATGTGCAGTACGACCTTCCGGCGGAGGAGGTGGCGCAGGCCAAGGCTTCCAACGGCTTTGTCTATATGCAGGCCAAGCCTACGGCGGGGCGCGCGCATCCGCAATATCCGGAGCTTGCGCAGTGTATTGAGTATTTGCGGGCCCAGGGCATTGATCGTCCCATCTATTGCGGGGTGGGCGTTCATACGCCGGAGGATGTGGAAATGGTGAAGAAAGCCGGAGCCGACGGCGCCTTTGTAGGAAGCGCCATTTTGAAACTGCATGAGGATAAATCCGCGCTCAGGAAGGAAATTGCGGCGTTCAAAGCGCGAACCTGATGAAGGGTACGCCTTAGCCAAAACAAAACCTCCGTTTTTCGGAGGTTTTGTTGCGTCGGGAAGGATGCGGGGGGGGTTGCGTGGGAAGGGCAAGACGGCTATCGCTTCTTTTCCGGCTTGTTGCGCATCCGGATGCGGAGCAGCACCAGGAGGACAGCCAAAAGCAGCAGGGCCATAGCGCCGGTGGCGATAAGGGTGAAAAGCAAGGCCTCTCTGTTTTGGGCGATGGTATCCGCAAAGCTGGGCTTTTGCTCCTCTTGGGTGGGCGGCGCCATGCGGTAGGAGCGGATTTGCAGATCCTCATCCACAAGGGTGCTGTCCCCCTTCAGGTTCCAGCGCTGCTCCTCCGTACTGAGAATGGTGTTTAGGCGGCCCAGGCTTTCCGTAGTGGGGCCAGTTAACAAGAGCATTGCCCTGTCTTGGGCAAAGGGAGAGCGCAAAAGCTGGATCGTTCCCGCGCCTGTGGCATAGCTTTCCGACAAGAACAGGTTGGTGTTGGACAAGAGCTTGCCCGTGTCGTCGTACTGGAAGTGCATCCCTTGTGCCACCTGTTGGAAGAAGGTGTTGTCCGGCGTGCCTGCGGCCATGATGTTGGCATCCGCGGCTTCGGGATCAAAGCTGCCGGCGCGCACGGTGGACAGCTGCCCATAGGGTGCGGTGTTGGAGCCATAAACGCTCACCGCTTTTCCCAAGAGCGAGAGCTCTTCTTTTTCCGGACGGTCGGACACCACCAGGAGAAGCTGATTGAGCACGCCGTCTTTCACAAAAGGCACCGGCCGGTTAGCCAGGTCCAGGCTGTCGCCATTGCCGATGGGCAGGTAGATTGCGCTGTCGGAAGCGATATAGGCCCAAGGCATTTCCTCTTGGCGAGGCGTACACCACAGATCCTCGATTTCCAGATCAAAGGCCAGGGTGACGGAGGAGGCGCTGGTTCCCACGGCGTCGGCCGGAGCGTAGATGCTCAGGCTGTCGCCTGCCGCGCCTTCCCGTGTGAGCTTCTTGCTTCCGATGGGAATGGCGCCCCAGTAGACGGTTAGCAGCGAGCGGGTAAAGTCCAGGTTTTCGCTGTAGCGGAAGCGGAAGGTGAATTTGGCCTCCGGACTAAGGGTATAATCGGTGCCCATGGGCAGATAGATGATCCTTTGCTGGTGGAAGGGACCCACGAAACTCAGCCCGCCATTGGCGACTTCACCGATGGTGTACTCGCCCACAATGGCGGCGGCGTTGCGCTGGCGGTTTCGGATGATGAGTTCGCTCACCCCTTCCTCCACATAGGTAACGGCTACCTTTTCCTGAGAGACACGGCTTCCGTCGGCCAGCATACGGGCGGCATCGAGCAAGGCGGTCTCACTTTCGGAAACCACCAGCAGCAGTTCCTTTTCCCCATCCACGGCCCGGGCCACAACAGCCCTTTGCGCCAGGCTTTCGCCAGGAGGCAGCAGGCTTACGTATTTGGCGGGTGTGTTGGCGAGAAGGCCAAAGTAGAGGATGTTATCAAAATCGTTGGCCTCATGAAGCGTGGCTACGGTGAGCGCGTTTTCTCCGCCGACTTTGTTGCCCAGCCCTGCCATAAGCATCATGGCCGCGCTGATTTCGCCTTGTGTGGCGCTGTCTGATACGGCCACAAGCGTGTGCTGGCCATGCTCGTTTTGGGAAGAGAGGAAGGGGAAAGGAAAGTAGGAGATACGGCGCACATCGTCTTTGAGATCATAGCCCACCCGCAGGGTGGTTTCCGCCAGGATATTGACCCAATTGGCATTGGAATAATCATCGATGCAGCCTTCCTCATCCCAGAGGCGGGCATAGCCCAGGATTTCCAGTGTGTTGGTACCCGGGTGCATCAACCGGACGGGGACATTCAGTTCCAAGCGCTGTTCCCCCGTGGTACTCCCTGTGAGCGCCACCGAGTGAAAGGGCGTGCCGTTCATGGAAAAAGTCAGGGAGGACGGATATTCCAACACCAGCGGCGAGCAGATATAGGTGACATTGAGCGTGGCGTATCCCAGTTCCCAGTAATCCTCCACTGTGGGGTAAAGGTTCACGGAGGAAAAGATGCCCCGAAGCGTTTGGTCGTACCCAAGGACAAAGTCCTTGTAATAGGCGGCATCGGGGTTGGGGATCGGGGTTTGTGGATACAAAACGCCCTGGGTCATCAAGGCTTCCACCGTGGACACCAGTACACTGGCCATGGTGGGAGTGGGGCTGGGAAGCGGGGTGGGAGTCGGCGTTGGGGTTGGGGTAGGAGCCGGCGTAGGGGTAGGAGTGGGCGAAGGAGTCGGCGTTGGAGTAGGCGTGGCGGTATGCGTAGACAAAGGGGTCCGGGTAGGGGCAGGAGAAAGCGCAGGCGTGGGAGTCGGCGTTGGGGTCGGGGCAGGAGAAAGCGCAGGCGTAGGAGTCGGGGTTGGGGTCGGGGTAGGAGATGGCGTGGGCGTAGGAGTCGGAGTCGGCTTCGGGCTTGGAGTGACGGCAGGCCTCAGGGTTGTTGTGGGCCTGGGCGTACTCATGGACTGGGACAAGGGCGAGGATTCCGCGGCGGAGGCCTGAGGTTGCGCCGCGGCAAGGGGCATGATGGGCACAAACGCCCCAGCCAATACCGACAGGATCAATAAGGTTCCAAGGATGGTTTTCAGGCGCATAAGCAGTCCTCCTTATAGTTCTTCGCGGATTCGTTCGGTTTTGTACCAGGTGACGGCGGTGCGGTTGATGCTGGTTTTGATGGTGAGATAGATTCCTCGCAAAACCACCACCTCCCAGAGCTTGGAATAGGTAAACAGCATCACCAGGATCAAAAGCGCGTTGGAAAGGGTAAACTCATTTTTTTCCACCGCCAGGGTGATGAGCACATTTAGTTCAAACAACACCGTGGCAGCCACCCAAACCATGGTGCTCAGCCCGCTTAAGGAGACCTGGGAATAGCCCAGAATTCCCAAGAGGAAGATGAGATCCGAGCATACCAGAGCGCTGAGCATGAGCACATAGATGATGGAATAATACAACGCGTCCAGCCGCATGGGGCCGGCCTTGGGATCAAATACATACTTGAAATTCTGGATCATCACATAGATGTTTCCCATGGACCAGCGCGTGCGCTGTTTATACCAAATGCGCAGCGTGTAGGGTTCCTGCTCCCAGGTGACGGCTAGGGGCATGAGCATGATGCGGTAGCCCATGCGATAGATGCGCAGGCTGATTTCCGTGTCCTCGGACAGCGCTGCGGGGTCCCAGCCGCCGATGGTTTCCAGAATGGAACGGCGGATGACAAAATTGGTGCCTGGAATCGTGCACAGCTTGAAATAAAACCAGCGGCCCGCTTGATTCATGCATTGATAGGCCAGGGTTTCGATGTTGACAAAGCGGGTGATCAGCGAGGCGGTCTTGTTTCGCGTGCGAAACTTGCCGATCACCGCCCCAAGGCTATCGTCCCGCATCAGGGATTCCACCAAAAGCCGGAGCGCTTGGGGTTCTGGGGTGTTGTCGGCATCATATACCGCCACCACACTTCCCGAGGAGGCGGCAAAGCCGATGTTTAAGGCGTTTGATTTGCCTTTGCCGCCTACTGCATCATCCGTGTTGAGCACCACCAGGCGCCGTGTGGGGTGCTGGGCTTGAAGGTTGCGAAGGACTTCCGCGGAATTGTCGCTGGAGTTATCGTTGATGACGATGATTTCGTAGCGATCCATGGGATAGTCAAAGCGCAGCAGGGAACGCACCGTGCGCTCGATGACCACGCCTTCGTTATGGGCGGGCACCAGCACCGAGACCAGGGGGTACTCCTCCAGGCGAGGGGGCGCTCCCTTGCGGTTGACGCGCATGTAGTAGATAAAGCCGCCTACGGAGAGAAAGACATTGATGGCCATGAGAATCCAAATGACCGCCATGGCATAGAGGGTTAAGTAATCGGCCAAACTCATTCGCCTTTGCCTCCCTTCTTAAAAAGGAACTCGCGCCGGATGGCACGGCGACCCCACAAAAGGAAAATGACAAACAGGGTTCCCGCCACAAGGGTAAAAAGAGTGATGGCGCGGTTGCTTATGGCCAGTTGCTGGCGCATGAAGCCAAGAAAGCCCCGGTCATAGGCAAAGCGCTCTTCATACACGAAGGGTTCATAGGCCAGCGAGACCGGATTGCCGTTATACTCCGCAACCCCCGTTGCGGTGGTATAGCTGTGTTGATTGAGATAGACGCTGGCCGGAATATCCCCCAGGGAGCGCAGTTGGACCCGGGCGTGCAATACCTGCATAAGGGATTGTTCTAACGTTGTTACATCCTGGCGCGGGTCCAGATAAACGGCGGAGGCGAAGGCGGAGGTGGAAGCGTAGACGCGCCCGCCCACGCCAACGGCCGGAGCCAGCAGGACGTGCCCATCGGCCCAGATGTGGTGCGTGAAAATATCCGGCGTCCAGAGGGGTTCGTCAGTATCAAACAGAAGGATGGTGCGGAAACGGCGCAGGGTGGCAATGCCCGTTTCATGATAGATCCACGATTTGGGCGCTTCCAGGGCCACGGGATAGACCCCGTAACGGCCGTAGGCGCTGTAGGCAATATCCAAATGCCGCATGAGTTCCTCCGGATCAACCTCCGTGATGTGGATCTGCGGGGAGCGCAACACAATGGATGCTCCCTGGCTTTGGGCGTAGCGGAGAAATTCGCAAAAGCGCTGCATGGCCGGAAACTCCGCGTTTTGAAATACGGGCATCACGCTAATGGCATAGGGGATGCGCAGTTTGGTCAGAAGCTCATGTACCTCCATAAGGCGGATCGGATCAAAGAAGGGGTACACCTCGCCCAGCACAACATACTGCCCAAACAGAGGCGGGCTGTCCAAATAGGGCCAGCGCCAATCCTGGATAAAGGTGGCCAGCGCATTGACCAGCGCGGGATCGGCTCCGTCAAAGACCACCATGTGGCTGATCTTGCCTGCCGTAACGATCAGGGGCCGATCCACGCCTTCCGCCCGAACCGAGCTTCCGGAGGCATCGTTGCCAGCCAAAGCCAAAACGGTTCCGGCGTTCCGGTAGCGGTCATCCGATTCGCCGCCGGGGAGGAGGATACGGACACGGAGGTTCCCCGCATAGGGCTTTGGGGCGGCCAGGCCGGCGGCTTGAGCGAGCGCTGAAAGTCCGCCGTTGCCCAGCACCAGCACGTCCTTTTGCAAAAGCAGCCGCGCTTGGGCTTCGCTGAGGGAAGCCTCGTTTCCCAGCGCCAGGATGGCCGCCTCATAGGCTGGCCAGGGCTCCGTGGCTTCGGCGCGGACGAAAACGGTTTTTCTGCCCATGTAGGCCAGAAGCTCGGAGAGCGCCGACAGGTCGCCTAGCAGTTGCGCATCGGGCGAGGCGGGGTAAACGACCATCACCTCATAGGCTTGCGGGGCGGCTCGAGCGGGAAATGGAACGGCCAGCGTCAAGCAAAACGCAAGCAGAACCATGAACGAGAGAAACGCCTTACACATCGTACACCAGCTCGCTTTCCACCCGTTGCTTAAAGGCCTGAGGGTTGGTGATGGCGTTATCGTACTGCAGGTAGGCGATCACGGTTTCCACGCGCAGGTTTTTGTCCAGCACCTCCGAGAAGGCCTCTGGCTTGAGAACGCTGGCGCGGATCCGGTCTTTAACCATCTCCGCTTTTTCCGCGTCGCAGTTCAAAAGCACGGCCATGGAGCCACGGTCGTCAATCACATACACCCGGTCCATGATGCGCACGCTGTCGACCACGTACTGGGAAAAACGCTGCAAGAGCTCCTGATAGTGGTGGTGCGGCAACATGGCGTAGAGCTCCCGCTCGTAGCGGATTTTGATGAGCATGAGCGTCAGGGGAACGTTCAGTCGTTCCGCCTGCTTCATGGCCTTGGGCAGTTCCAGGTAGAGGGCCCGCAGATTGTATTGGCCGGTTAAGGCATCCAGGATCACCAGATTTTCCACCTGGGAGCGCAGCATTTCATTTTCCCGTTCCACAGAGCGGGAACCATAGTTGAAAGCCGATACGGCCCCCGCCCCCAAAAGAGGCAGGAAAAGCCACGCGTAATGGATGAGCGCAATGGGTACACCATAGGCATAGAAGCTATACAATTTGTAGGCCGCATAGCCGATCACGGTTGCGCCGGCAGTCATCAGGCTGATGTTGCCGCGTGTGAAAAAGCCTAGCACCGCCGCCAGAAACACCGCTAGCAGCATGATCATCGATTCTCCGCGGAATGGAGCACCGCTGATGGTGGAGGTTAACACCGCCAAAAAGATCACGCTCAGAAAGCCTAACAGCGCCAAATCCCGTACCAGCATGCCCGTTTGTTTCTTTGGATTCAAGGCTTGTCCCCCCTAATGATGTTCAGTTTATGCAGCAGTTCACAAAACACGAGGAAGATGAGCAGGTCTACCACCACGGATATGAAGGAGCTGAAGCGGGTGAGGTCTGTGTCCCCTTGCGTAATCACCACCAGGATGGACAGGCCGATGCCCGTGCAAAAGGTGATGACCGCCACGTCCAGCGGGATGGAACCCCGCGAGGCCTTCTCTTTGAGGAGCGACATGAGGCTCTTTCGAAACAGGATGACCGCCGCCACCACAAGGGCCAGAAGGAAGGCGCCGGTGTGGGGAGCAGACTGCATTTTGAAAGTGCTCCAAGCGGAAAAGAACAGCGATTTAGCGCCGGGCATGCGGTCTGCTTCTTTTTCATAGTTGCCGCTGTAGATAGGGCGTACGTTGAAGGAATCTTCCACCACCAGATTGACCATGGTCACCAGCGAGGCCGGATGACGCAAGTAATAGGCGGCGATATCCCGCGCGTCGTATTGGCCCAAAAAGCCTTCGTCCAAAACGCCGCTTTCCGCCAATACAAAGGGGTAGGGGTGGAAACGGGTGGTGTCGGCCAGCACCGCGTAGGAAGGGGCGATGCCGAACTCGGAAAGCGCATCCTCTGGATCGGCGGACTGGAGCAAAACCCCCCGGGTCATGGCGTGGTATTTTTCGATTTTGGAGGCCCCGTCGTACAGATATCCCAAGGACAGGAGGGCGCAAAACGTCGTGATCAGCGCACAGCCGGCACAGCTGATGCGCCATTTGAGATCCCGGTGCAGGGTCAGCAGCTTTACCATGTAGATGGCGAAAAACATGGCCGCTACGCAGCAAAAGACCTCGGAAAAGCAAAGGGTGACGGAGGCGATGAGCAAAAGACCCAATTTCACATACTCGCGGCGCTCGTTTTCAAAGGACATGGCGGTTCCTGTGGCCAACATCATGGAGATCAAAAGCAGAGGCTCGGGGTAAAGGGAGCCAAAAAAGCTCACGCTGGCCACATCCGCAAAGATGAACAGCCCAAGCACCACCACCACCAGGCATTCGATAAAGGTCTGTACACGGCGCTGTACCTGCAAAAGCAACACGTAGAAGGCAAATAAGAACACAAGCATGTACAAAAGCGCCAAAAATCGCAGATCAAACACATCGTCCCGGGTGAACAGCCAATCCAATTCCATGGCCACACGGGTTGCCAGCACCACCGCGGGCGCGTAGCTCATCTCGCCCGTGCCGCTGCCTACGACCTTGTAGATGCGCTGATAATACTCG
Source organism: Eubacteriales bacterium (assembly GCA_031554475.1). GTDB lineage: Bacteria > Bacillota > Clostridia > Christensenellales > Aristaeellaceae > Limiplasma. The sequence goes on from JAVBVF010000042.1 coordinate 28,856, forward strand.
TTATAGGTCACTTGGCTTTCATCAATATAAGTCAATCCTACGCTGTTCATCACCCGCTCAAAGCGTCCATCGTTGGAATAGCCCAGATAAGGCGGAGTGAACAGCATAATGCTGATCAGCACAAACGCGACTCCGCAGATTCCCAGCGCCAGGTGCGCGGGATTATAGTGATCCCGCATTCTGCGGTTGATGCTGATACGCTTGCGCTTGAGAAACGCAATCGCACGCGACAGCCATAAATAGGCTCTTTTCAGCATGAGTGCTTTCCTCCTCTCACGCGGGATCTTGGGGGAAAACGGCCTGCCAGGCCAGCAGCGCCGTCAATTGATCAAAGGCATACAGAGCATCTCCCGTTTTCAGACCATACGCGCCGCAAAAGGGGGTTCCCACGTCCAGGATCCGCATCCGTTCCATGCGCCCCCGGGCCAGCCGTTCCAGTTCCGGGTCCTGAAGTTCTTGGGCAGCCAGGACCAGCAAAGCGTAGACCGCCGTAGACTCGTAGGTAAACTCCTCCATCACGTTGCCGTCCGTATGGTAGCGGGCATATAGCCCAGGGCCTTTGAGGCTTTCCAAGAGGAAGGCATGGGTGGCCGCAGGGAGCGCATCTAGCCGCGCCAGTTGCAGGAGGGTGAAGGCGGCTTCCGCCATGTTCAGTTCCGTGCCAGTGTAAGCCTCTGCTTCATAGTCATAAGCCGGATAGTAAAGGGGAAAGTCGTCGCTGATGTACCCGCCTAGCAAAAGCTGGACCGCGTTGTCATAGACCGTTTTCCATCCGGTATGGCGCTTTGAAAGCCGCGCAAGGGTCCGCACGTCTACATAGCACAAAGCCAGGGTTTGGGCGGCGCGGTTTTGATCCCAGGCATAAAAGTCGCGTAGCTGGCGCTCGGGCGCACAGCGCCGCAAGAGCGCCTCGGCCAGGGCGTCCGCCTGGGACTGGTAGCCGCCCCAGGCCAGTTCGGCGTCCAGCAGGGCGTTTACAATGCGCAGGTCGTCCAGCGTGGCGTTGAGAGTGGCCGGAGTTTGGCCTGTGATGCGCCAAGGCAGCAGCCCCACGTCTGAAGAGAAGGCCGCAATGTAGTGGTAGGCAACGTCAAACAAGGCTTTGTCCTTTGCTTTCACGGCGTACTCCATCATCAGGCCTTGGGATTCACAGAGCACTTCCCGGGGCTCCATATCATACCGCGAGGCGATGGAGCCGTCCTGGCCCATCAGCCGCGAGCGGACCGACAAAAGCGTCTGCGCCTCGCCGCCCTCTTTGGCAAACCCTAGATGGGCCTTGAGCACCTGGGGGGTGAGCTGATTGCCAACCACATAGGACACCAGCCGGTTTTGCTCATCAAAGAACAGTGCAGTGGGGACGATGTCCAGCTCCAACTGGTCAAACATGGCCCGCCTTTCATCAAACAAAAGGGGGAAGGGTAGGTTTTGCTCCTGATAGTAAGCGATGCCATCCCGCCGGGTTTCCCTTTGGTCGTCCAACCGATCCACCAGATAGAATACGGCGCCTTCGGTTTCTTGGACTGCACGGGCAAAGGCCGTCGCGCTTGTAAGCGCTTCTTTGCAGTAGGGGCAGTAGCTGGTGAAAAAGTACAGCACTTTCACGGAGCCTTCCAGGTCCGGCAGGGAGACTTTGGCTCCGGCCATGTTGGTGAAAGTGAGGTCTTGCGGGAGGTACATCGCCTCAAGATCGGGGTGGCGATCGGCGCTGGGGGGCGGTGGGGAGAAACGGGGGTCCGGCGATTCGGCGGGAAGGAGCGGCGCTATGTCTGGGCTTTTGCCAAAGGGCCTAAGAAGCATCACTAAGGTGCACATAAACACGATCGTCACCAGCGCCAGCGCCCCGATGAGCCATTTGCGAAGTCGATCGGCCTTCATTTTTTCACCCGCCTTGCAAATACGATCCATTTGCTGGTCGCGTAGTTCATCACGATGATCACAAGCGTAATGATGCCTTTCATCCACAGATCAGGCAACCGGAGAACGTCCACGGTGAGCCACATAAAGGCTGTTTGGGTAACGATGGCCACGGCACGGCTGAGGAAGAACGCCGTGATTTCCAAAAGCAGCCGGCGCCAGTTGCCCACCGAGGAAAGAAACACCAGCCTTTTATTGACCACATAGGCAAAACCCGTAGCGGTCAAGTTGGCGATGAGGGTTGACACGGCCGCTGTGGCGAGAAACCAGCGGGAAGCCACGAGGTAAGCCAGAAAATCTACCAACGTGCTCATGGCGCCGCAGAGGACGTACATCACGGGTTCGCGATGCTTTTGAACAAAGCTGGAAAGCAGCGGCCACACAGCGCGCCGGGTCATAAGATGGAGAAGCCCAGGCTTTGGCTGTCACGAACGAACATGCGCACGGTCTCCAGGGAAAGCTCGGTAAGATCCTTGTTTAATAAGGGTAACTTTTTGAGCAAATCCCCAGGCACGGTGATGATGTCCACGTCACAGGCATCGGCTTCGATCACGTTATAGAGTTCACGGCAGCTGGCCCACAGGGATTTGACCCCGGCCTTGCCCTGGGCAATCTGCGCGGTTTGCCTGAGGATGGGCTTAGGGTCCCGGCCGGTATCGGCGATGCGGCCAGCAAACACGGACAGGAATGCCTTGGACTCCTGGGCGATGGCATCGTACGCGTCCTCCACCTGCTTGAGTGTGAGCATGGCGGTGATGTTGAGCGCCACGCCGCGCTGGGACAAAGACCGAACAAGCGGCAGGCTGGACTCCCCGCGACTGTTGGTGATGGGGATCTTTACATAAACGTTGGACGCTAAGCTGGTGAGTTTGAGGGCTTCCCGCTCCATGAGCTCAAACTCGTCGGAAAAGACCTCAAAGGAAAGAGGAGCTTGGGGTAGGGCTTGAACGGCCTCCTGGGCAAACTGAGCATAATCCGTTACGCCCGCTTTTCTCATCAGGGTGGGGTTGGTGGTAAAGCCCTTGATATAGGGCAATTTTGCTTGTTCCTTCATTTCCGAAAGCGAGGCGCCGTCGGCAAAGATCATAATGCGGAGCTGATCAAGCGTCATGCGGATTCCTCCTTTGTGTTGCGGGTCAGCGCAGGGCGTTGACCATCATGTGCCAAACCACGCCGTGCCAGCCCTCGGCATGGGGGGTGATGCGCTCGGGAGTGATCACGGGCACCAGTACGCAGGCATCAGAGATTTGACCCGCGTATCCACCGTCGCGGGAGACGATGGAGAGGATCTTGGCGCCAAGGGCGGAGGCCATTTTCAATGCGGAAATAATGTTGGCCGAGGTGGTGGGGCTGCCGCCGCCTACGGAAAGGATCAAAAGCGCATCCTTGGCGGAGAATTTGGAGGTTTGAAGCCAGGGCGCGAAGGTTTGGTCCCAGCCGTCGTCATTGGTGCGAGCGGTCAATTCCGCCACATTGTCGGTGGGGGCATAGGTTTCGATGTCCGCGATTTTGCGGAAGTCATTCACCGCGTGGGATGCGCTGGCCGCGCCACCGCCCACACCCAGGATAAACAGCCTGCCGCCCTCCTGTCGCAACGCGCGCAGGATGTGAATGGCTTTTGCGATTTCTTCCCGGGAGATGGTGTTGGCAATTTGAATGGTTTCGTCCAGGTATTGCTCGACATAGGTGAGATCTTCCATTGGCAATCCTCCTTGCTTAATCACAACTTTCCACGCTCCAGCGCTTGCCCCTGTCCTCGGGAATGATGCGGCGCAGGGTATAAATGTCGCTGCCCTGCAATTCCGCGATCCGGTTGTGCAAATGCCCCCAATCATCCCACACGGCGCTGAGCAGCCGCCCGCTGATGCCGTCGCTTTGAGGACCGGCCAGGTAAGCGCACAGGGCGGCGGCGGTTTCGGGAGGGGCTCCACCCGCCTCGCGCTGGCTAAGGGCTTTGCAGTATTCCAAGCCTGCTGCTTCGCCTGCCGCCAGAACCTCGTTCAAAAGCCGTGTGTTCATGGCGCCGGGAGCCACGGCGTTGACATTGATGCCCGTACCCGTAAGCTCCGCCGCCAGGTTTTCCGTGAGCCTGACCAACGCTGCCTTGGAGGCGGCGTAGGCGCTAAAGAAGGGCCTGGGGGAGGTGGCGCCGCCGCCGGAAAGATTGATGATCTTCCCTTGCCCCTGGCGGCGCATATGAGGCAACACCGCCCGAATCAGGTACACCGCGCCGTAGAGGTTGATGTCCACCGTTCTTTTCCACAAGTCGGTGGGAACTTGGTCCAAAGGGCCGATGGGTCCTTGCACGCCCGCGTTGTTGACCAGGATATCCACATGGCCGAAGTGGCGCACGCAGGCGGTTACCACGTTTTCCGCCTGAAGCTGATCGGAGATGTCCGCACGAACGGCCACCACGCGGCCATTGGGATAACCGGTCAGAGCCCGCTCACGGGCGGCCGCGATGGCCTCGCCGTCCCGGGCGCAGATGACCAATCGGGCCCCCTCCGCGAGAAAACGGGTGAGAATCGCGTAACCCAGCCCCTGACTGGCGCCTGTGAGAATCGCGACTTTGTTTGTCAGTGTCAAACCGCATCACCTGTCCTTTCTCCCGCGGCCCGCAAACGGGCAAATTCATACAGATCCTTTGCCAAAAGTGAAGGCTTGATTCCGTTGAGCCGCTGGCACTGGTCGCATTTGAAACCGCCTACAATCACGGTTTTCAGACCGGCCGCCCTTCCTGCCAGCACATCGGTATAGGAATCGCCCACCATATAGGAATGGGATAGATCCACAGCGTATTTCGCCAAAATATCGCGGATCATGCCGGGCTTTGGCTTGCGGCAGGCGCAAGGGCCTACCAGAAAGCGCGCGCCGTTGATTCCACCGGTCTCATGGTGGGGGCAGATCCGGACTTCGTCCATCGCCACCCCCTGCAAGGAGAGTTGCTTGAGCATGCGCGTGTTGATATCGTACAGTTCTCCAAGGGTTGTCTTGCCCTTGGCCGCCGAGGGCTGGTTGGTGACCACAAACAGCCAATAGCCGTTTTGTTGGAGCATCCGCAAGGCTTCGGGCACATGGGGCTTGAAGCGGAAGGCATCCCAATTGAGGGGCGACTCCAGCTGTTCGGTTTCCTCGTTGTAGACGATTTGATTGATGACCCCATCGCGATCCAGAAAGATGGCGGGACTCGGAGTTTGAAAGCGCCTGCGGGCATAGCGGGCAAACTCCTGCAGGGCGGCAGGCGTGCCGATTTCATAAAAGCGGTGTACCACTTCGCAACAGCCCAGCTTGTCTTCGCGGGAAAGCTGGCTTTGCAGCTTGGCCAGGTCCCAGGGGAGGTTTTCCGGCAGCCGCTCAAAGGCTTTCCGGCGAAAGACGCTGATGCCATAGTCGATATAACGCATGGCGGGGAGAGGGTTTTCCTTATCGTAGAGAATGATTTGGCCGTCCTCTACCAGCACGTTGCTGGAATCGAATTTTCCGGCGTTTTCCATCACGGTCATGAGCGCCAGCTTGCCCGTATGACGGGCGCAGGCGTAGCGGTAGAGAATTTCATGATAGTCCACATCCATGAAGGAATCGCCGTAAAGGAGGAGAAAATCCTCTTCCAGCATGGGCAGTGCCCGCCGCACCGCGCCAGCGGTGCCCAGCAGGGTTTTTCCGTCATGGGCATAACGGACGGATATACCCAGGCGTGAACCGTCGCCAAAGTATTCCTCCACCGCTTCCGCGCCAAAACCCACCAGGAACAAGAATTTTTGGAACCCCGCCCGCCGAAGCAGGTCTAGCTGATAGGCAAAGAAGGGCTTGCCCCAAACGGGGATCATGGCCTTGGGGCAGTCCCAGCATAAGGAACCCAAACGCTTGCCCAGCCCGCCCATGAGGACCACCACTTGTATATCAGCCGGATCAATGCTTTTGACCATGTTTTCCATAACCATCCCTCACACAACAATCCGGGTCCCCTGCCGTTCAAACCGGAAACGAACCTCGCTGAGCCCCAAGGTGGCCATGGCCCGGCGCAGCTCGGTTTTCTGTTGGGTATAGAACATGAGGAACCCACCGCCGCCCGCGCCGATGAGCTTGCCGCCTACAGCGCCATGCTGCCGGGCGTAGTCGTACCACTCGTCAATCTTCAGGTTGCTCATGCCCTGGGAGCGCTTCTTTTTATGCTCCCAGTGCAGGTTCATCAGTTCTCCGAAACCCATGAGGTCGCCATTTTGGAGCGCCTGTTTGCTTTCATAGCCCAGCTTTTTCACAAAATCCAGGTTGGCCAGCATATCCGCGTCCCGGGCTTCGCTTTTGTTACGCTGTTCGGAAAGGATGTCCGAGGAATGCCTGGAATAGCCGGTGAAAAAGAGCATCAGGCCGTCCTCCAAGCCGTAGAACACCTCTGTGGAAAGGTTGAGGGGTTCTACCTCCACATATCCGTCTGGGTGGAAGGTGAGACAGTTCATGCCGCCGTAGGAGGCGACATATTGGTCTTGCTTGCCGCAGGGAGATTCCAGGCGTTCGATTTCCACCTCGCAGGCCTCTTCCGCCAGCCTTCGCCGACCCACGCTGTCGCCCTTGTACTCGTGAAGCGCTTTGAGCAGCGCCGTGGTAAAGCTGCCGGAAGAACCCAGGCCGGTGCCTGCCGGAATATCGGCCATGGAACAAAGCTCCAGGTGCGGGTCGCTGACGCCCAGCATTTTCATGGCCTCGCGCACAATGGGATGGCGGACGTTATCAGGCTTGTCCACCCGCTCCATTTCCGAATATTTCAGAATAATCCCGGGTTGAAAGGTTTGGTGCAGCGCGATATAGACGTATTTGTCGATGGCCGCAGAGATGACAAACCCTTCGCGTTCCTGATAGTAGGATTTCAGGTCCGTACCTCCGCCGCCCAGGGTGATGCGCAACGGGCTTCGCGTAATGATCATCTCAATCCCTCCCGTAGATCGCTTCCACAATTTTTAGTGCGGCATAGGCATCGGAAAGATCTGCGCCGATGCCAACGGCGCCGGACGTTGCGGCCGCGATGGCGGCTTCCAGCTCCAAGCCCCAGGAACGGTCCCCCATGGGATACTCATAGATGGTGGTTTCCGGCGGCCCCATTTCCGGCAACATCCGGTAATAGGCCAGGCGTTCCACGCCGTAGCTTCCCCCCAAGCCGTCGATGGCCAGTTTGGCGCGGCGCAAATAGATCTCAAAGGAGAACAGGTTTTTCCATTCGCTAGAGCTCACATGCAGCCAGGCCGCATGGCCGCTTTGGGTGCGCAGGGAGAGAAAGCCGTTGTCATCCACCGGCGCGTCCCAAAAGTACGTGGCGGCGAAGCCCTCCACCGTAGGGAAGTCGCCCATAAACCAGCGGGACAGATCGATCAGATGCACGCCCTGGTCCAGGGTTTCTCCGCCGCCGGACAAGGAGGGGTCCGAGCGCCATTCCCGCTCGTAGCCCAAGCGGCCGCCGTGGCCGTAGCGGCCGCGAATGAAGAGGATCTCGCCATCCTCGCCTGAGTCCACGATTTGCTTGGCCCTTTGCAACGCGGGGTGAAAGCGGTGGTTAAATCCGGCCTTTACCACCACGCCGTTTTCCGCCGCCGCCTCTTGAAGGGTAAGCAAATCCGCCGCCCGCGTGGCGCAGGGTTTTTCCAGCAGCACATGCTTCCCGTGCCGCACGGCGTCCAGCGCTACGTCCAAAAGCAATGCGTTGTGGGTAGCCACCACCACCAGGTCCACCTCTGGGAGCGCGCTGACTTGGTGATAATCGGTGGTGGCAAGAGCGTTTGCGGCCTGGGCGATGCTTTTGGCTCGATCCAGGTCTGTGTCGCAGGCCACCATCAACCGGTGCGGAGGCTGGATGGTGATGGCTCGTTTCCGGCCGACTCCGCCGCAGCCGATGATGCCGATATTCATGATGCTTCCTCCTTCAATGCCCAGGGATTGGACAAGAGATAGTCCACAGTCGATTCCACGCCCTCCCGAATGGAGAATTTGGGCTTCCACCCCAAGGCGCGGATTTGGGAGGTGTCCAGGTAGATAAAGGGATTGTCGCCCACCCAACCCCGCGTGCCGCCGATATGGCTAAAGGTGGGGTGCAGTTTCATACGCTGAGCGATCCATTTGGCGGAGTCGTCTACTTCGCAGTAGTGGTCCGTGCCCAGGTTGTAGATGTGCACTCCGGCTTGTGCGCTTGTCCGCGCGATGGCCATGAGCATGGCGCTAATACAATCCTGCACATGGAGATAAGACTTTTTTTGCTTGCCGTCTCCCAGGATGCAAAGCTCGTTGGGATGCTTGCGCAGTTGTTTCACAAAATCATAGACATGGCCGTGGGAATAGCGCTGGCCCAGGATGGAGACAAAGCGGAAGATGTGCGCCTGAATATGGAAGGCTTGGGAAAAAGCGCAGATCAGGCCTTCTCCGGCCAGCTTTGAAGCGCCGTACAGCGAGGTTTGCACGGGGAAGGGCGCGTCCTCCGGCGTGGGGATCACGGTGGTATCGCCGTATACGGAGCCGGTGGAGGAGAACGCAATGTGGGGGACACCGCATTTGACCATGGTATCCAGCACGAGGAAGGTGGCAATGGTGTTCTGCTCCAAATCTTTGTGCGTATGCTCCGGCCCATGGCGCACATCCGCGTTGGCTGCCAGATGAAAGACCATGTCGCTGCCGCGCATAGCGTCGGCTAGGCGTTTGGCATCCAGCGTATCGCCGCGCACCAGTTGAAAACGCGGATTGCCCATGGCGCTTTTCAAAAACCGCAGCCGCCCGGTGGAGAGGTTATCGTAGGCTACCACGCAGTTGACAGGATCCTCCAATAGGCGATCGATCAGGTTGGAGCCAATGAATCCGGCTCCGCCGGTGACAAACAGCTTCATGATGATTCCTCCTCTTGCGCCGCGCCGCAGATCTCATCCGTGATGTAGAGCGGGTAGCCACGAACCTCCTCGTAGATGCGGGTCACATATTCGCCCATCATGCCCAGCGCCGTCAAGAGCACTCCCGTGCAAAACCCCACAAGCCAGGCCGTACCGGAGAGAAAGGCACGTCCCGAGGCCAGCAGCGCAACCAAGGCAATGATGCCCAATAGGACGAACGCGCCCGTCCAAAGGAGGCCCAAGCCCGTTAAGGCCTCTAAGGGTTTGGAGGAAAAGCAGAACAGCCCATTGAGCCCGATGCGTGTGGAGCCGAGAAGGCGGTTGTAGTTGCCGTTTCCGGCATGGCGGGCATTCCGGTGGTAGGGCAGGGCCGCTTGCTCAAAGCCCGTGTACGCCACCAAGCCACGAAGGAAGCCGTGGTGTGCGGGAATGCGCTTGATCTCGTCCACCACCCGGCGGTCCATCAACCGAAAATCTCCGGTGTTGACGGGAATTTTGGCATCGGACAACTGGTTAATCAGCCAATACCCCGTTTTGACGATCATCATGCGCAAGGGGTTTTCGCCGTCCCGGGAGGTCCGCTGGGCATAGACCACATCCTTGCCTTCCCGCCACAATGCCACCATTTGGGGGATCAGCTCCGGGGGATCTTGCAAATCCACGTCGATGACCACGCAGGCCCGCCCTTTGGCATGATGGATGCCCGCCATGGTGGCCGCCGGCTGCCCAAACCTTCGGCTGAAGGTGATCAGTTTGATGTGGGGGTTTTGCGCCATTTCCCGCTTGATCACCTGGGCGGTGGCATCGGGGGAGGGGTCCAGGCAGAAGAGAAGCTCGTAGGTCCAATCGCCGCCCTCCATAACGGGAACAAAGCGCTCCAAAAACGGCTGGATGCCTCGCTCTTCCTTGTACACGGGGACGACGACGGAAAGCAAGAAGGGGCCGTCACGGTTCGGGCTCGCCTGCATCAGGAACATCTCCCTTCACAACATCGGCTCCTTCCAAGCCTGTAAGCAGGTTTTCGCCGGTGTCCATCAGATACGCTTCGGTAACCGAGAGCCGGATGTGCTCCTCGGCGGCTTGGCGTGAGAGGTCGGCGCGGGTTAGGTAATGGATCTCCACATCGGTTTGATCGGCGGGGTAGAGCAGGCGGTTTTCCAGCGCGGCAGTGACCAGGGCTTCCGCATGGGCCCGCGCGTCTTTGAGTGCGACGCGTTCTTTTAAGGCGGCATACTGCTGGGCGATACCGCCTGCGGCCAGGAGGGCCAGGGTTTGCAGCACATAGTAGTGATAGCGGTTTTGCACCTCGATGAGCAGGTGCAAGGCCACCGCGCCCACAAAGAACAGGGCAAACAGCACCAATAGATTGGGCGGCGCTCGCCATTGGCCGGCCAAGAACAACGCGCTGAGCGCAAGAATGGCAAAATAGTAGACATTGCCGGCCTTTCGCCAAAAGAGGAAGAATTCTTCCCACTGGGGGGTGAGCTTGCCTTGTACGTCCAGAGAGTGGATGTTGGAGGAAGCGCCGTAATCATCGTTGGCCCAGAGCACATCAAACTTGTCTATAAAAAGGTTGAGGGTTTCCGCCGGATGCTCTGAAATGGACTGGAACGCCGCGTCCCGGCAGGCCGCGCCCGCCGCCTCTACGGAACCGGTGCGCTCGTAGGTGTCGTAAAGCAGACGGGCTACTTCCGCGCTGTACCCACCGCGGGAGTTAAGGTTGACGCCGGTGGCCAGGCTATATCCCATGGTGACGGAGTTGGACCCGATATCGATGCCAATGGCATGGCTAATATGCATATTGGTCAGTCCGCTGGTCGCCAGATAGCCCACCACCAGCAACAGCGCCCGCAGGTATCCCCTGCTCATAAGCCGCGTGCCCAAAGGAACGTCGCTGATGGAAGCGAAGTGGACACGGGTGCGTACGGTCAGCAAAATCAAAACCGCAGCGATCAAAAACACGGTGGCCACAGGGCGAACCGCCGCGCCCAGGGCCAGAAGCACGCCTACCCAAACATATCCCAGCGCCCGTCCCCAAGAGCGGGAGAACCGGTCGTTTTCACGCATGGGCCGCAAGAGGAACACAAAGGGAAAAGCCGCGCCATACAGGAGACAGGTGCTCAAGGCTTCGGTGCCGTTAAAATCGCTAAAGAGAATTTGGGAAGGCCAAAAGGTCACAAAAGCAAGGGCACACAGGGCGCACAGGCGGCCTGCCGCCCGCCTGCCTATGCCATAGACGAACAGGGCGGTCAGCAGGGAACAAGCGGCGTTAAAGTACAGCGCCACCTTTTCTCCATTGCCAAAGAGAGCGTACACCTTGGACAGGACGAAGGGGTAACCGTAGCCGTTGGGGGAAAGGGCCATATAGGTCAGGTCCATCCGTTGGAAGCTCCCGTCCAGCATGGCGTTGGCCAGGTTATGGTAGTACAGGAAGTCCGACTCCATGGACATGGGTACCTGGGCGATGATGTAGCCACGCAGGGCCGCGCCCGCGATCAGGATGACCGTTACCAACGCGGCCTCGATGGCTGCGCTTTTGGCGGCGCCAAAGGGTAATCGGCCCTCCAAGCGGAAGCGGAGCATGATTCGCAGCCCCAGGTAGATCAATAGCCATAGCCCAGCCAGCCCAAGGAGAAGAGCGCCTTGCGCCAGATAGGGCAAGGAGAAGCTACTGCCAAACTCCGGTATGCCAAAAACAAAGATCAACGCTACGGCCACCATCCCCAGGGTTAGGGTACAGTAGGTCAGTAGGTTTTTGTAGAGAACCATCATACCTCCACCTCCGATTTTTCGGCGGTCACCATAGGCGCGGCACTGGATTCATAGCGGCGTACCCAGCGAATGAGCAAAGCCGTTCCCTCTGCGGCGGCAAACACAAAGGCAATGTCAAAGCTCAGACGGTGCAAATAAAGCTGTTTGGTATTGTCTACCAGCCCGTTGCCCAAAACAGACAGGGGGAACTGCAGCGCGCTTAATATGAGCAATCCGGCATAGAAGGCGTAAAGCACCAGCTTTTGGCTGTCGGCATACTTCCATTGCCGGATCAACAGGAAAAGGGTGTAGCCCGCCATGGCCAGGAAGAACAGCAGGTAGGACACAATATGGCCTGGGACAAAGCGCGGCCGCAGAGACTCCCACAGGGAAAAACGGGAGACGGGCTGCTGGGCCGAGGTATCCCATTGGCCGTCATAGATAAACCAATCGGGCATTTCCGCTCTCGCCGCCTGGGCGCTGTGCTCCAGTGCGCGCAAGAGCATGGAAGGATGCGTGAGATAATAGCCGGTGAGCTTCAGGGTGTTGACCTTGCTAAAGATTTCCCGCTGGGCCTCCTCAGACAGGGGCGGGTAGAGATATTGGTCGTCCGGCAAATAGGAATGCTTTCCCACATCGGCTAGCAGGCGCGGGTCCATGTCAAAGTCGCGCAGCACCTGGGCGGGGTCATCGGTCATCAGGAGCGCGCCGTTGAAAAACGCGTGCCACTCGGTGTGTCTGGAATTCTTGCGCTGGTTCTCCTGGAAGATGGCTACGGAGAAGAAGCCGGTGTATAGGATTAAGGCAGCCAAACAGAGGGAGCTGCCCACCCGCAAAACAACGGAGCTGCGCCGCATGCCGGTAATGTGGTAAATGCCAAGCACCACCAGCAAAAGAATCACGCTGGGAGCGGCCAGGGCCGCCTGCCCCTTGGAGCTGATGAGAAATTGCCCGCAAAAGGCGAGCAGAAGGAACCGAGTGATGCATTTTCCCCGGGGGGCGGCCAGGATGCTTAGGCCGCAAGCGGCCACCATGATCAGCCCTAAAAACTCCAATCCTTCTCCATACAGGGAGTT
>JAVBVF010000046.1:0-13824 GCA_031554475.1 Eubacteriales bacterium
AAACAGGCTTTCTTTTTTGCGGTCGATGCCCTCGTTCAAGCTGCGAATGTTCAGCATATAGTCAAACACATCGTCACTGGTCACAATCCGGCTCCCCTGCGGGATGTCCGCTTCCAGTTGCACCTTGCACAGCTTCACGTAGTCTCCAAAGAAATTGGAGTGGTTAAACGGCGCGCTTCGCCCAAGCCCCAGCTTTTCCGCAATGACGTTGAGGGCCGTGGTCTTGCCGGAACCATTGCCGCCGTACAAAATGGTGATGGGTTCAAAATCAAGGCGGGCAAGGCCCGCCCTGGACAAGATGGAAAAGGGATAGAGGGTATTATAGCAGGTTCTTTTCACCGAAAGACGGAAATTCCACTCCGCATCCTCATTGGGGAAGGTTATGCTATCCAAATAAATCATCTGATTTGCACCCACATCTTCATGGTAACGCTTCCTTTGATTGGGACTCGTATTCATTATACCGCTCGGATCCTCTTGCCGCAAGTCGGGCAAAAAAAGGCGCAGCCATTGAGAATGGCGCGCACAGGAATGGGGCTGGTACCGCCTGCTCATTGTTTGTCTGGAGGGCATTTCGCAATGCGCTTTGTTCGCCACCGCGATCAAATTTCAACATCAGCGCTTCCGCTTCGCTTCCCCGCAAGGGCTCCTCTGCCTATGTGAAGGTTGACCTAGGAAATCCATTTATGGCATAATCGGGTCAAATCACACTCTAACTGAAAGCAGGCGAAACGTATGAACGCAGGTTTCTCACGGCAGGAAGCGTTGGCTCTTTTCCAAAAATACAATCAGGAAGCCTTCCACTGGCAGCATGCGCTGACCGTGGAAGGGGTCATGCGCTGGTATGCCCATGACCTGGGGTATGATGAAGATGCCGATTTTTGGGCCATGGTGGGTCTTTTGCACGACATTGATTTTGAACAATATCCGCAAGAGCATTGCGTGCAAGCGCCGGAACTCTTAGCGGAGGTCAATGCGACCCCAGAGTTGGTGCACGCGGTATGCTCCCATGGGTACGGCATTTGCAGCGAGGTGGAACCGATCCATCCCATGGAGAAGGTGCTTTTCGCGGCGGACGAGCTGACGGGGCTCATTGGGGCCGCGGCCAGAATGCGGCCCTCCAAAAGCTGTAGCGATATGGAGATTTCCAGCCTGCAAAAAAAGTTCAAGGATAAGAAATTCGCCGCTGGCTGCTCCCGAGAGATCATCACCCAGGGCGCGGAAACGCTGGGATGGGAGTTGGGCGAACTGCTGGACAAAACGCTTCAGGCCATGCGCGCTTGTGAAGATTGGGTGACCCAGGAGACCGCCAACGTCGAAACAATCCTTGTGTAACCTTCCGCTAGGTGCTCCAGCGGAATGGTTTGAGATCAATGGCAAAGGCGGGCCGGTTCAGGCATTTTCAAACCCGCTTTGGCTCTTGCGTCCTATCGTTAGAAAAATAGGATTCCCCCATGTCCTCCTGGGGGACGCTGCGGTTGGCCGCGATCCGCCAAAGGATGATGACCGAACCCCTGGCCATGCAGGTGAGGCAAACCGCCCAATACACGCCTGTTAACCCCATCTGCCGTGAAAGAAAGAATGCCAGCGGCACGCGAACCACATTGCTAAGGATGCTCACGGCGCTGGGCGGCACCGTGCGCCCGCAGCCCCGAAACATGCCTGCCGCAACCCCTTCCATGCACATAAACGTCTGGCATAGGGCGAGAATATGCAGGTATTCCGCCCCCATGGTTTGCAGATGATCCCCCCGCAAGAAAAGTCCGGTCAAGTGGTAGCCTCCAAAATAAAGCCCCAACGTGACCAGTATGCCCCAGGCCAGCATCACCAAGGAGCCGACCCTAAAGCAACGGTGGATGCGCCCCCAACGGTTTGCCCCAAAGTTTTGCCCTACAAAGGAAGTCACTGCCGAGGCAAAGCCGCCGCCGATGAGCCAGGATAGGGACTCCATCTGCGTTCCCACCTGCTGAACCGCAACCGCGTCGGTGCCAAAAGAGTTCACAATGCGGGAAACCACCATGGCCAGCAAGGTGAACAAGCCGCTCTCCAAGGCAATGGGCAGCGCCCATTTAACGATTTGCGCCAGCTTCCCCCTGTCCAGCCGAGTGCGGAAACGGAAATCGGCAAAGGGGCGGCTTTTGGCGCGCTTGATGCAAATCAAAAACAGGACGCAAACCACACTCTGGCCCAGAATCGTGGCAATCGCTGCGCCCACCACTCCCCAGCCCAAACCAATAATCATTAGCGGATCCAGAAGCATGTTGGTGAGCAAACCTGTGCCGTTGACATAAAAGGTCAGCTTGGAGTTGCCCGAGGCGGTAAAGCAGGCGCTGATGGTCGCGGATATAAAGCTGGGAACAATCCCCAGTGAGATAATGCGCATGTAACTGGCAGCGTCAGCGGCAACCTTTGCGCTTTGCACACCGAACACGGAAATCAGCTGGCTGGGAAACAAAAACATCATCCCACCAAAAGCCGTGCCCAGCACCAAAGCAAGCCACAAGGCATTCTGGGCATAGGCGGCGGCGGTCGCCCGATCTTCCCGCCCCAGGTGTTGCGATACGCCGATGTTGGCCCCCATCTGCCCGATGAGCAACGGAGCCATGGACAACCATAAGTACATCCCGGAAAGGCCGCTGGCCGCCACCGAATCCGGGCCCACGCGCCCCAGCCAGAACATATCCGTGAGGTTATAGGCCATTTGCATAAGCTGCACGCCCATAATCGGCACGGCAACCATGAGAAGTTTATCCAAAATACTTCCATGGGTTAGGTCGTAACTGCGCTTTTCCTTCATCCGTCTTTCTCTCATTTCACGATATAATTGGCCTATCCTACCACAAAAAGAGAAAAAGCACAATCACATTTCCAAACAAACGTTCCGGTGAAAAGGTGCGCTTTGGGGGCACGCGCCTGGCGTTGATCCGCTTGAACAAGAGCGCTGCATTGTTCTCCCGGCGTGCGGTTGCATGCATAGCGCGCTGCCACGAAGCGTCCGGGGCAAAACCAGATCACGAAAAATCAATGCTCCACTAACTTCAAACGCGCCATCCCTGAGCCCAACCCCTCCCCCTGCATGGACAATCTCACATGGGATGGGGAAACCGTATCCGAGAACTCCACCCAGTACCGCTTCGTGGGCTTCTCCGGATCGATCTGCCAGACAAACCGCCACACACCCGCCTCTCCGCCAAAATGGGATTGGTCATCATAACCCTATCGGGAGCGAACGTACGAGAAGGTCCTCCCTGGAAAGTCCGCTGGGTTCCAGCATGGGTTTTGCGGCCAAATCAAAGGCCTGCTGACGGCAAAGCGCCGTATACCCACGTCACTTCACGGCCATGTTTTGCCGCCTATCAAACAGCGCGCCATCTACCACCTCAAAGGCCTCACTCTTTTTGGACACAGACAGTTTGATCGCGGGGCAATCCGTGAAGGCCTGCTCGCCAACGCTTTCCAAGCTGGCGGGAAGGGCCATTTTTTTGACTTTCGCGCAGCTCTTAAACGCCCCTGTCCCGATGCTGATGACCCCCTCAGGGACGGTGACGGCCGTGAGGCCCTTACACCAGAAGAAGGCAAAGTCGCCAATGGCGGTCACGCTTTTGGGAATGCTGACCCCGGTGAAACGGTCGTAGCCGTAGAAGGCGTTTGCGCCGATGGCCGTCACAGGGATCTGATCCACCTTCCCTGGGATGGCCAACTTGCCTGAGAGCTTCAGCTTGCTGGCCGGTCCCAGGATCATGGCGGTTCCGTCGGGCAAAAGCTCATAGCGCCACTTGCCGGAGGCATCCACCGCGCCCTGGGCGTTTTGCGCAACGAAGGGTTCGCCCAGCTTGTGCAGTTCGCTGCCGTCTAGGCGCAAAAGGTAGGGAACGGTTTTGAAGGTATCAAAATCGTAATAGCTAAACAGCATCCAGTCCCCCGCGATCAATGCGCTGGAAATATTGTACTTCCCCGCCTTCATCTCCGTCACAACGGTGGGATTGCCTCCTTCCAGATCCGTGCGGGTGAGCACCCAGGTTTTCTCCCGTTTGGTGCTGTTGGGGCCGCTCCAGTAGTAGAGGGCGTCGTCCGTCACATGCACGGCGGAGATGGCGCGGTCTTTCAGCTGGGGCACCAGCGTAACCGGCACGTCCGAAAAATCAGCGGCCACGCTTCGCAGGCTGTATTCGTTTGCCTTCTCTTGCGTGGTGTGCGCCACCGAATAATATAGCCGTCCGTTCACCACTTGCGGGTTGTTAAACTCGATGGCCCCTGTGTCATCCTCGATACGCCGAAATTCCAGCGTGCTGGAACCATCGGTTTTCACCCTGGCAATTTCCTGGCGAAAATCCAGCCCCGTGGCCTCCATCCAAATCCCCAGGCGGTAGAGGTAGATCCACTCCCCCTCCACGGACAGGATGATCTGCCTGGCGTATCCTTCATTATCGTATCGGGCGATCTCCACTTGCCGGGCGGGGTCTTTCAGCGAGGTTTTGCGCAACACCACGGGGGAGTCGCCCAAATCCGTGACCAGCTCGTATTCCCAGTCGTCAATGGCCCAGCCCTTGACCCAGCCGCCGTCTTCCGTGGCGAAGGTCATGTCTCCAGGCTGCATTTTGTAGGGCTCGCCCGCGTACAGCCAGCCGTCCATCACCTGGAAGGAGGGCGCAAACCCGTCGGAGCCGTCTCCTTCATAGATTTTGGCCATTTGGGTGCCGTCGGCCCGCATTTTGTAAACGGTCACCGCCGTTTTGGTCTTGCCATCCGGATGGGTCAGGTGCTGACGGGTATTGAGGTTCTTGGAATCCCATAGAAATTGCGTGTCGGCTAAGAATACCCAGTCCTCCAGGGCGGCCATGTCGATTTGCCCCCGCTGGCGGTAATTGCTGGTGGAGACGCCCATGCCCGTGTTCTCAATGCTTTGGCGGGGAGCGGCCTGGGCGGCCTCAGGCGCTTCCTCCCCGGGGGCTGTGGCGTCGGCGCTTGCTTCCATATCCTGCGCCTCTTCCGCCGGGGCTTCCGGACTGCCCTTGGTGCGGAGCATCTCCTGGGAATCTCCGAGCAAATCCAAGAGGACATTGATATAATCGTTCCAAAGGGTATTGGCAATGCCCACAGCGCCGCTTTGCCCCTGCGGATCCTCAGGGTCCCCTTGGGCCAGGCCAAAGGGCAATACCAAATCCCAGTAGGGAAAGATCCAGCCATAGCTCACGGAAGGATCATAATAGATCGAGGCGGCCAGCCACAGGGCGGCGATGTTTCCCTCACCGGTGCTTGCGTCCAGCGGAGGCTCTCCCTTTTCGGCCAGGAATGCGTTCACGTCCGCCAGGGCGTCCGGAGAGATCGCGGAGAGATTGTTATTTTTGTTGTGGTAGGTGGACTGTCCCGTGCCCGCCGAATACAGCGCATAGGTGATCAGGTTGCGAGTGATGTTGGGATTGAGGTATGCACCATATTTTTGCTGCGTCTGATTCAAAGCCGCCTCAATGTCCACGCCCAGATACTCCTTTAGGCCGGCTGCCATTTGGGCCATGTCCGCCTTTTGTTCCTTCTTCAGGGCGGGCTCCACAAAGGCCGGCTTGGCGGTAAAAGGCGGTTTGCGGCCATGGTAATGATCCAGGGCGACGGTTTTTTGCGGCGCGGGAAGAGAACTGTCCACGGCCACCTCCGCAAAGGGCGGCACGCCCGCTGCCAGCCAGCCCTTGACCAGGGGCAGGGCGCCGGAGTCCTCCGTCACTTCGTAATACACGCCCACCCCCTTAACCACCTGGTCCTTGACGGCGCACCCATCCTGGACGTCATAGGCGAAGGTGGTCACATAGGCCCCCTGTTCATCATCGGGATAGATGTCCTCGATCTTGCCGTGGGCCAGGCCATTCACCCAGGTCCCCCGCAGGATGCGCTTCTTCAAAAAGGGTTTCAGCGGTATGCTCTGCCCGTTTTTGTAGCAGGCGGCAGTGATGTAGAGCGTCCCTTCGCCGTTGGGCAGATCGTTTTCCCACTGGCCCTCATAGCAGTAGTTGTGATAGGTCCAGGTGCCAAATCCGCTGCGCTTTCCCTCCGCATCCCGCTCGCCCTGGTATTCCTCCGCGCCGTAGACCATAAGGGCCAGCAGATCGAAGCGATCATATTCATCCGAGGCCAGCGGCGCGGGAACCCCGTCGTTGGCGCCAATGTTCTCGGCCCAGGGGGGCACGCCGCCGGCCATCATGCCTTTGGCATAGACGCCGTCTTGGGTGGCGATCCCTTTTTCCACCTCCAGGGAATCGGTTTGGGTATACTCTCTTCCCACATGGAGCATTTCAATGGCGCCTTGCGCAAATCCATCCTTCCAGGCGCCGCGCACGATCCGCTTCGTCATCTCAAAGGTGTCGGGGTCCATCATGAGGGTCTCATACAGGGTGCCCTGGCCGTTGGGCATGTCGTTTTCCCACTGGCCCTCGTAGCGGAAATTTTTGTAGATCCAGGTGCCCTGCCCGCTGCGCTTGCCCTCCGCGTCCCGTTCGCCTTCGTAGCTTTCCAGGCCGAACAAAGGCAGCGGGCCGCCGCTTTCGTAGGTGACGCCGGTGTTAAAAAGCTCCTCACCGCCGCTTGGCTGGTCCGCGGTTTGGGCGGGAGCCGCTTGCGCCGGCTCACCCGTCTGTTCTTGCGCCGGCGCTCCCGTCTCCGCCGCCGCCATGATGTCGCCCACCCTTTTTTGCTCCGAAAAATCCGGGCGGATCATCAGCAGCCCCTGGGCGTTGTAGCCGGAATCCGCCTCTTCCAGCTGGCAGTACAGCCAGTCACCCGCGGCATAGAGCTTGATGCTGTATTTCATCACATCCATGGGCTTGCTGCCCACGGGGATGCGTTGCGTTTTGCCAAACAGCTCCTGCGCGGTGGCGTCTGGCGCGGCGTCGGCCAGCTTCAGCTTTCCAACATAAATATCGCCGGTGGTCAGGAAGGGTGAATCCACCATGCGCTGATAGCTCACCCCGTCGGCCAGGAAGTACAAATTGTCCTCAACCACCACCAAGTCATAAATGCCTCCAAATTCAGAGGGAACCACCACTTCGCCCTTGCCCTTCTTCCCTCCGCCATCCACTTTCCTGCGGGTAATGCCCTCCCCATAGCCATCCACATAGTACACATACTCGCCCACAATGTTGATGCCCGCGGAAGACATGATGGGCATTTCCCCAGGCGGGATCACGTCCTGCTGATCGGTTCCATCCAGCCGGATCCTGCGCAGCATGGTATCGCTATAGCCAAACAGGTCTTTGGTGCAGGAGGTGTAATACACCCACTCATCGTCCACAAAGATCAGCTTGTAAAGGCCCTTACCTAGATCCTTCACCAGGGTTTTCCCGGTCAGGTAGGGGTTATCGTCCACCATGCCGATCTGGTACTCGTCGTCCGTATAACCGGTTCCATTTTTCTGGTGCTTTTCCAGGTACACGATTTTCCCGTGGATCCGGTAGTGGTCCAAGGTCGTGAAAGACACGTTGTTTTCATAATACTGCCCAAACACCCACGGGAAGTACGCAAATTCCCTGTCCGGAATCATCTGGGCAAAGGAGCCGTCCAGGGCGATCTTCGCCTTGGGCGTGCCGGTAGCCCCGTAATGATAGTAGATGGCTCCGTCGCGAATGGTGAAACGGTCGATGTTGTCGAACTCATAGGAGGAATAGTTGCCGCCGTATTCCCCCAGGAGCATGGACTTGGGGTCGTTCAAAAAAGTCGTGCCCGCGGGCGCGGGTTTCTCGTTGCACGGAACCTCCGCAAAAGGAGGCACCCCCGCCAGCAGCTCCGTAGTCCGCACCTCCAGGGGGACCTTTTCCTCGGTACTGTCATAAAGGGTTTCATCCTTGAGTGGAACTCCCCCTTTGACCTCAAGGGGGTAGGCCTTTTTCTGGGAACGGGTAGGCGTGTGCTGCCAAAAATCGGGAGCCAGCTCATACGCGTTCCATTGATAATAGGTGACGTCCCCTTCCGCCAGGCCATCCACCCAGTTCCCTTGAACCAGGCTCACCGCGGGGTCGTACGTGTCCAAGGCACAGTACAAGGTTCCCTGGCCGTTGGGCATGTCGTTTTCCCAATACCCCTCATAGCGGTAATTCTGATGCACCCAGGTGCCAAAGCCAGTGCGCTTGCCGCCTTCATCCAATTCTCCCACATAGCCCTCGGGGCTGGGTTCCGCCGGTTGGGCCAACCCCAGTGAGGAGGACTCCTGGCTGCTTGGGGCGGCGGCCGTGGAGCTTCCCGCTTCGATCCCGTCATTGGCGAGGGTGGGAAGGGGGGCGGGCAAGGTATCATCCGCCCAGGCGCCTCCCCAGGGCGGCACGGCAGCCACCAGCGCCCCTGGGTCCCTGCTCATGCTGGTGGTCCCGTCGGTGGACTGCACGGGCTCCGCATTGAGGGTCTGCCCGTTCTTCACCTCGGAGCGGAAAGTGAGCAGATCCCCAGAGGGGCCCACAAAGCTCTCCTCAATCATTCCCTCGCCCACCCCGTTGACCCACTGCGCCTGTACAATGCTCTTTTCGACATAGCGTACGCCGTCAGTTTCCACCCGCCCATTCGAATACAGCGTCCCTTGGCCGTTGGGCAGATCGTTCTCCCATTGGCCCACATACACATAGTTATGGTAGGTCCAGGTACCCTGGCCGCTACGCCGGCCGCTTGCGTCGTATTCGCCCGCATAGGTCCCCTGGTAAGCCTCTTCCCCCGCGCCCAAGGCGGCCAAAGGAAGCGCCGAAACCGCCAGCGCTACCGTGAGAAAAAGCACGATGGCGCGCCTGATCCCTAAACTCATTTTGATATCCCCCTTACCCGAAGTCTTCTTTTGCCATTATAGCACCGTGCTTCTTGGGCCGGTTCCCAAAAAACTTAGGAACGCCGCCGATGGCGCAGATGGACGGTTTGTGGTATACTCACAAAATGAAGCTATCTGGACGTGATCATCCAAAGGAGTAGGACATGGAATCTCTGCTGAGCATATTGTTGCTGGTGTTACTCTTGCTCATCTACTTTTCCAACCGAGAAAACCAAATCAACCGGCGGTGCGCGCTGGCCGGGTTCATTTTTTGGCTGGGGCTGGCCAAGGAAGCCGTAGCTTATAACCTGATCCCGTTTTTAGAAACCACGCTGGCCGTGAAGGGACTGGCCGTGTATTTCCTGCTTCCCTACTCCCTCATGACTTGGGCGCTGTACACCCTGGCCATTCCCACGGCCATACTTTTTGCCCTGACCCTGGGGGAAAAGGTTCCCGCTCCTGCGGCGCGCGGGCTTTCCTACCTTCCGGCGGCGCTGCTTTCCTGCGTTTTTGTCCCCTGGCAATACCCGGTGTACCAAAGGGGAAATCCGGCTTTTTGGGCGACCTTTGCCGTGTACAACCTGCTGGGCTGTGCCCTATTTGCGCTACTGATTCTTAGGGCGCTCAAGCGGGAAACCGACGCCGCGGCCCATGCGCAAAAAAGGCTGGTGGCCTTTGTGATGCTGCCACCGGTGCTGTTTTGGGGGCTGTCCGCTTTTTTGCCCCATGTGTTCCAACTCACCTTCCTGGACAAGCTGTGGCAGATCAACGCGCTCATCCTGCTGGCCTGCATCGTATTTTATGTTGTGCTGGCGTTTCGCGGCGGCATGATGGGGCTGCGCCTCACAGGGGAGTCCTACCGTTGGAATTCAGACATGGGCCTCATCCGAAGGGGCGCATCCTACACTGGGCATATGATCAAGAATCAAACGGCCAAAATGGCCTGGTGCGTGGAAAACCTGACCTCCTCCTACGACGCCCAGGGCGCCCGTGCGCCGGAGGAATTGAAGATCCTCGCCCGCGCCATCGCCGCTCTGCAAACCTATTGCGAAAGGGCCGCCCGCTACGCAAACGCCATCTTGCTGGACGAAGGCGTCCATTCCCTGGAGGAGATGCTCAACGACGCCTTTTCCCTTTGCGCCCGCGCATCTCAGGAGGGCGCTTCCCTGAGCCTGACAGGCATAAGCGGCCTTGCCTTCCGCTGCGATCGCTCCCACATGACGGAGGTATTTGTGAACCTCTTCACCAACGCGCTGGAAGCCATGAGCACGCCCTCCCCCATCGAAGTGAGCGCCTCGCCGGAGCGGGAAGGCGGCCGGTTTGTCCTGTGCATTGCCGACCATGGCCGGGGCATGAGGCCGGAAGACGCTGCGCACATCTTTGACCCCTACTTTACCACCAAGGCTTCGCCGGAAAACCTGGGGCTGGGGCTTTCCTACTGCAAAAACGTGATCCTCAAGCATGGCGGCACGCTGGCGGTTCGCAGCCAGGAGGGCAAAGGCACCACCATGCTCCTCAGCCTTCCCGCTCGCCGGATCCTGCCCCTGAGCGCGCAACCCGGGAAGGAGGCGATACCCCATGCCTGATCCCTACAAAGTGGTGTTGGTAGAGGATGATCCGGATTTCGTGTACTTGATCCGGCAGGCGATCCAGCGCTGCGAGGCCCTGTCTTTTTTAGCTGCCGCAACGAATGGGGAAGAAGGGGTCGCGCTTTGTAAAAAGCTCCGCCCCCAGGTGGTGCTCATGGATTTGAATCTGCCCGGCGGCATAGACGGCGTGGCGGCGGCCCGAGCCATCCGCCTGGCCACGGAAACCCGGGTGCTTTTGCTCACCTCTTGCGAGGACCCCGAAACCATCATCCGCGCCAGCAAGCAGGCCTTTGCCTCCGGCTACATCTTCAAGTCCCAATGCCAAACCCTGACTGACGTTATTTGCCGCACTGCCGAGTCCGCCACTCCCCAGGCCGCGCTGATTAAGGAATTGGTCTTGTCGGCGCTGTCCTCCGCGGAACGCGGCGTTGTGGAAATGCTGCTTAGCGGGGACATGGCGCTGTCCTCCGCCGAAAAAACCATTGCCAATCAAAAGACCAGCATTTTTCGCAAGCTGGGACTGCGCAGCACGGCGGAACTGGTGCATGTGTTTCGGTGTTGGTAGGGAAGAGGTTCGCGTATGGTTTCAACCAGGGCAATCCTGCGATTCAATTCTTTATTGTCCCAACTACAATCATAAGCGCGTCACATATGCATCCGAATGTTGAATGAGCTGATTCGGCATATTGAGGTCCATCAGGCGGAAAAGGTGGATGGCGTGCATGTGCAGCGTCTTTCGATCCGCTATCATTGCGTGGGTACGCAGACATTGCGCAGGATAAAAAAATATTCGGGGGGAAAAAATTGTCCTAACAGGATTTCTCAAACCCTGTTAGGACAATCGGATTTTGGTGCTTTTGCCTTATCGGTTTCATGGCAAAACCTTAGCAATCAATCTGTTCTAAACGGCCAAAAGCAATTTTTACGCAAAACTATCCTTTAAAAATCATTGGAGAAATCCTTTTTAACAGGGAGAGGGTCGGCAATCCATCGGCTTTGGAAGGTAACGGTAATCCGCGCCGTCTGTGAATCTCCAATCATCTTCATCAACCCGTCTGTCCGCTGTGAAGCGAACGACATCGCATAGTTCAAATATCCCTCTTCAAGTCCAACCTCCTGCTTGTCCCTCTCCAAGAACAGATATCTTTCGCTCAAAGTCTCTCTGATCTTCTGATAGTCTGCTACATAGGTAGACAGTTGGTCGTAGGAAGCCACCGTGGTGTATTGAACCTGATATAACCCTTCAGGGCCAAAAAAGTAGGTGAGCACAGAATCCACATCGCATAGTGTTCGGTTGTATGAAAGGGTTACCGCCTCCGTATCGGGTACCGTCCCCTCTGCGCCGGTTTCTCCTTCCATGGCAACGGCTTGCTCCTTGGTCGCGCCCCAGGCAATTTTCTTGAAATCCACTAATGTCGGGTCAATTTTCACAAAAGCAAACCCGTTGGCAAACGGTGTTGTCTCATCGTACATGGGTTCTATCACAAGGTTTCCCTGCAAATCAATATACCCAATTTTGCCATTGCGCCACACCCTGGCCAGGCCTTGTGAAAAACGATCGATTTTTGACCAGTGATTGGTCACCAGTTCCCCCGCTTGATTGACGACCCCGTACCTGCCCCGGCCAGGGAGGAAGTCAGAATATGCCATGGTTCCATTAAAAACGATCGCCATGCCATCCTCCTCATAACCCTCCACAAAATCCCATTCAGGCTTGACCACCATCTCGCCTTGCGTATTGATGCATCCCCATTTTCCATTTTGCTTGACCGTGACAAATCCAAGAGAAAAAAAGCCTGTCATTTCTGCTGGAATATCGATGACAACATTCCCTTCTTTATCGATAAACGTACAACGTTCACTATCCCAGGACTGGATGACGACAGCAAGCCCTTCTTCGCGAAAAGAGTGTGCATATGCCCATTGCGGTGCGATGACGATCTCTCCTTGGGTATTGATAAATCCATATAGCCTATTTTGTTCTACAACCGCCAGACCTTGACTGAACGAATCCGCATCATCCCACTCCATATCACCGAGCAGCTGACCAGCCTTGTTCACAAATCCATATTTGCCGTTATCAGGAGAATACCTAGAACGCATCTTCCCTGTGAATACCGTAGCGAATCCGTCCTCCGTAAAATCCTCAACATAGTCCCATTGGGGGGCAACAACCACTTCACCTTGCGTATTGATAAAGCCCCATTTGTCGTCTTGCTTCACCGCTGCCAGCCCTTGCGAAAAGCTGTTTATCTCATCCCATTGCGGCTCGCATACCACGCGGCCCTCTTGGTCTAGCAAGCCATACACACCTTCGTTGGGATAGCCGTCTTCCCCAAGCGACCCTTGAAAGATGACCGCACGGCCACACGCCCCAAATGGCCGGGCATAATCGAATTGCAGCTCAATTGCCACTTCGCCGTGGGTATCAATATAACCCCATTTCCCATCTTTCTGGACGCCCGCAAACCCTTGAGAAAAACCATGAGCATTCGTCCATTGAAGCTCGCTGATCCATTGCCCTGAGGTGTCAACAAAACCGTACAAGCCTTGCTCCGGATTCCCATACGAATTCCGTGCTCCTTTAAATACCATGGCTATACCGTCCTCCGTAAAAACGTAGCCATAATCGCAGTCCAATGAAATTGCCATATTACCCATTTTGTCAATATAGCCCGCTTTGGCTCCAGCCGTGGTCGCTTCCTCCGCCCTGGCAACAGGCATAGAACCTCCCGGCAGACATCCCAAAAACATACATATGCACACCAAAACAATGATCCATTTTCGCATTTCCATTAATCTTTCCCCCATAATGGTTGCCGCTCGGGCTTTATTTCATTGTGCCTGAAACCCAACACCAAAAAGGCAAACATATTTTCGACTTGTCCAGATTCTACCATACAGGATAACCCCTGTCAATCGAGTTTCGTCCGAAAAGCGGGTAGTTTTTATAACGCTCGCGCTGAGGATGTAGCAATGCTCCCAAAAACTTGCTACGAAGATAGTGCTAACGCCAAAAAGCAAGCTGATGCAAACCATAGCAACGAACCTTGAAAACCTCATACAAGCTACTCGAAACATGACCGTGCGCGGGCAGAGCGGCAGGTACGCCACGACCCTCGTCACAGTTACAAGTAATCAGGCGAGCGATCTCTACCCATGCCGCAGGCAGTCCAGGCAGGCTGCTGGTCGACGCCCGCGCACTTAGTGGCGTTCTTTTGCCAGACACAAAAGAACAATAAGGTGTCTCAAAGCAAAGAAAGAACCCATGTAGAGCGTTTTCTCCGAAAATCTCCGAAAAAACCTCTACATGGACCCTGTCCCGGAAAATGGTGCTGGTGAAGGGACTTGAACCCCCACTTGGAAACCAAAATAGATTTTGAGTTTCTACCATTCAATAGAAACCAGTGGTAAAGAGCGGTAAGCGAAAGAAACGAATGGAAGGGTAAATCCTGGTGAATA
>JAVBVF010000014.1:0-5644 GCA_031554475.1 Eubacteriales bacterium
GCAGCTTACGGAGTATGAAGGGCATTACTATTCTGACGGCGTTCGAAACGCGGAAGCCACCTACCGCGGATCGGCGCCCATGGGCAGCGTGGTGGAAACCTATCCCGGCCACCAGCAGGCGGGCTATAAGCTCACAGGCACCGACAATTTACCCATGACGGTACAGGATGGAGGCAATGTGATTTGTGTATATTATCAGACCATTGTGCCGGAGCATGAGTTTAAAATCGAATATTATGATGTTCCCTTGAGCGGCAGCAACAATGCGCTTAATGTTGGGGAAACGGCCGAATAGACTATCCATAGGAGGCAGTATGAGGCGGAGAATAGCGAAAGGGTTGATCTTGTGGCTGTGCATTTCCTGTTTGGGAATGCCGGCTTCCCTTGCCCAGCAGGAGGAAAAGCCGCTGGTGATCGGTGTGACCACGGAGTTTAACGGCGGTTTCTTCACCGATATGTGGGGTAACAACAGTGCGGATATGGATATACGTGGCACCCTGCACGGATGCAGCACCATTGTGTATGGTTTTTTGGGCAAGTATGAGCCCGATCCCACAGTGGTGGATAAGATGGAAGCGGTGGATCTGCCCAATGGAGACCGCACCTATACCTTTGAATTAAAGCGCCATTTGCGCTACTCCGACGGTTCGCCCATTATGGCGGCCGACTATGTATTTTCCATTTTGCTGCAGTCCTGTCCGGACGTGCGGGAACTGGGCGGGATGAACACCACCTATAGCCATTTGGTAGGCGCCAAGGACTTTTCAAGTGCCTTGGCACGCGGCTTTGCCGGGGTACGCCTGCTGTCGGACTGGAAATTTTCCTTGACGATCCGCAAGGATGCGTTGCCCCACTACTATGAGCTGATGCTTGTGAGGGTCACGCCGTATCCCATTTCGGTGATCGCGCCGGGCTGCAAAGTGATGGATGACGGGAAGGGCGCTTATCTGGCCAACGCCGAGGAATCGGGCGGGGAAGTTTTTAGCGCGAAGCTATTGAAAAAGACGCTTCAGGATCCCAAGAACGGCTATATTTCGCATCCTTCTCTGGTATCGGGTCCATATCAACTGGTTTCCTACGACGCAAAAGCGTCCACGGTGGAGCTGAAGCGCAATCCCCATTACGGAGGGAACTATTTGGGCCGGAAGCCGGAGTTTGAAACCGTGCAAGTTCGCTATGTGCCTAATGGGGACATCGTGCAGGCCCTTGCCCATCAAAAGGTGGACCTGATCAACAAGGTGAGCAAAAGCGCGGTGATTGAGGAATGCCTAAAGCTGCGCCAGGAAGGTCAATTGCGGTTATACAACTATCCCCGCAATGGGTTTACCTTCCTGGGTTTCGCTTGTGAATATGGCCCAACCCAATCCCTGGCGGTACGCAAAGCCATCACGCTTTGCATTGACGAGCAAGCCCTTCTGGACGGCTATTTGCAAGGCTATGGGGTTCAGGTCTATGGCTATTATGGCCTGGGGCAATGGATGGCCAATGAAAAGGGCGAGGAGCTCAACGAGCTCAACACCAACGCCATGAATCTCAATGACGCCAAAGCCACGTTGATCGAGGATGGGTGGGTGCTCAACGCCAAGGGCGATCCCTATGCAGAGGGGAAAGACAAGGTACGTTATAAGGAGATGGATGGGGAGTTGGCGCCCCTGAAAGTCAAATGGGCAAAGGTGAAGGGAAGCGAGTTGAGCGATCAGCTGCAGCTTCAATTGGAGCCCGCTTTGGCTATGGTAGGCATCCAGCTGGATGTGGAGGAAATGAGCTTTTCACAAATGCTGGACCAATACTACCGAATGGAGGAACGCAAGGCCAACTTGTTTGTGCTGGGCACCAACTTTACCCACTTGTTTGATCCGGAAAAGACCTACAGCGTAGAGGACAACGACCAGGGGGTGCAAAACACCTCCGGCCTTCGGGACGAAAAGCTCATGCGCCTGGCGGCGGATATGCGGCGGACGGACAGCCAGGACATGGCCGGGTATGCTGATAAATGGTTGGCCTTTCAACGCCGCTGGCATGAAGTGATGCCGGCCGCGCCCCTGTTTAGCAATGTATATTTTGATTTTACCCAAACCGATCTTCACGGCTATGCCATCAATTCCAATTGGAGCTGGAGCTCGCTGCTGCCCTACCTTTCCCATGATCCGGTAGCGGATGAAGCCGTGCAGGCGGCTCTCTCCAGCGCTGTGGGCGAAGAGGAATAAACCAATACAGGCGCTATTGCAAGGTTTCCTGACGATGGTTTGCGGGCAAAGGATGCCGCAGGCGGTAGAGCGTAAAGGATAGGGGTAAGCATAGAAGCGCTGGAATCAGCAACGGTCACCGGTTCATCATGAACCGGTGACCGTTGCTGATTCCTTCTTGTGTGCAATCCTTATTCCAGTTCTTCGAACTGCAGGTTCAAATTGTAATTATCACGCGCCGAGTCTTGAAACACAGCCAGCAGGCGGGGCAGATAATCGGCCAGTTTGCCCGTGGGATGGGCGGGGTAACGCAGCACAATGGACGTGGGCTCCGTGGTGCTGGTCAGTTCATCAAACAGCGCGTCCAGGTTCGCTCCATAATAGAAAGAAAAATCGAGATGCTCTTTCAAATACTGGTGCAGCGCGATTTTTTCGGCAAAGGGTCGAATATCCAAGATGATGTTTCGCATGTTGCCGCCTCCTGAATCAATGCAATCGCTCGAAAGACTGGTGATTGTCAGCTGTGTAATAGCAAAGCCCGTCGTTGGAAAACACGATGCGCTCGCTGCCGCGCTTTCCCCCCTTGGTATTGACATCGCATTCCTTCCAGGTGCGCCCCTTTTGATCCGGAAGGAGCCCCTCCCGATTGCCGAAACGGTCTCCGCCAATGGCGCATCCTGGGGCGACGGCTCCCAAATTGTCCTTTTTGCTGGACCAGCCCAGTTCCGACGCCTCCCTCTTGGTCAGGTAGTTGGAGGGAAGATGCCCAAAGGCCAGCAGGTAAGCGGCTACATCCTCCTTGGCGGTGTAGGAGCCGTTTTCGTCCAGGTCGGCGACGGTAACCTCGGCCGGAAAAGATGGATTTTCTTGCGTTACGATAACCTGGCGAAAGGTGTTATAGTGGTCGCCTGTGTAAAAAATCAAGGCGTCATTGGAAAACACAATGCGCTTGGCGCCGCGGTAGCTGCCGTTGGAATCGATATCACATTCCGTCCACCGGCGCTTTTGGCCGTCGGGCGCTTTCAGGTTTCCTTCGTAGTTGCCAAAGTGATCCCCGCCGATGGAAGCCCCTGGGGCGACCTGCCGGAGATTGCCTTCGCGGCTGTCCCAGCCCAACGCCTGGGCTTCCCGCTTGGTGATAAAGTTATCCGGGAGGCGGCCAAAGGTGTAGAGATACACGGCCACCTCTTCCATGCTTTCATAGGAGCCGGTCTCTTCCACGGGGTACGCCTCGGCGCTGAGTTCGATCACTTTCGCTTTGGAATCGGCAGTGGCAGTGGCAGACACGCCCAGCGAGAGCAAAAGTACCAGCACCAGCGCTATGGCTTTTGTAAGACCCAAATGCTTCATGGCTTCGGCCTCCTCCTTTGATGAACTACGATAAGAGGATGGGGTTGGACCAGGCGCTCTTTCCCTGGGCGTCGATCAGCTGGCAACGGACAAAGGTTTCGCCGGTGTTGGTGCGCAGATCGTAAGAGGCCTCGGTCTGGCCTGAACGGGAAACGCAGCGCCCTACCGCCCACACCAGATTGCTGTAAAAGATCACCGTTTCCACGGGCGAACAGCGCACGGTGATGAGATCCTCCTCCACGGTGATTTGCTCAAATTGCGGCCCTTGGCTGGCATAGAAATAGCCCGCGTCCAAGGCGGACAAAATGGCGGCTTCCGTAAGCTCGTCCGCCTGCACCATGGTGCAGCTCCGTCCCGCTTCACCCGTGTAATAATGGGAATCGTCCGAGGCCACAAAGCCGTAGGGCGAGCCATGGCTGGCGGCAATATCCAAAAGCACGCTGGCATCCGCCCGGTCCCCGTTCCAGGGGAAGGTGGAAACGGAATTGTAGACCTCCGCCGCGGTCATGCCCTTGAGGGAAGAAAGGGTGGATAAGGTGTTCAACGACCAGGCGGGATGCGCCAAAATCACTCGCCCGCCATGGCGGCGCATGGAGTCGATGCCCGCTTGGGGGCCGCGGCGGTAAGATTTGCTGCCCGCGTAGGCCTGATCCATGCCGATGCCGATGAGATGGAGAACCTCTCCAGGCAGGGAATAGTCCAATTCCATGCCGGACAATAACAGGAGCCCGTCCTCCAAATGGCTGGGCGGGGAGAGCTTGCGATGGTCGGTGATGGCCAGAAAATCATAGCCCCGCTGGCGGTAAAATGCGCTGACTTCGGAGGGAGAGAGAAGCCCATCGCTCAGGGTGGAATGGCAATGGAGATTTCCCTTGAAAAACCGTTTTCCTTCCCGAAATAGGTTCATGAGACACCTCTTTCTTCGAATACGCCCCTCATTATATACCGCCAAAGGGGGATTTGCAAGCGATCAAAGACCGGCGGAAAGCGCTTGGACAAGCGGTAGCATTTGCTTTTCCAGAGCTGACGCGGTCTTTTCATAGACATCCAGGGAGCCGCCGTAGGGATCGGGGATCGGCGGTGAAAAGGACTGAACGGGGACGGCCAGATGGGGGAAGCGGGCGCGTAAAAGCGCCTCGTGCTGGGGGCTCATGGTCACGATGAGGGAAACGCCGTCCAGGCACTTGCCATCCAAGGGTTTGGCCTGGTGCCTGCTTAAGGATAGGCCCCGGGCTTTCATAGCGGCCAAGGCCCCTTCCGAGGCGCCAAAACCGGACGACGCATACACTCCCGCTGAGCTGGCGACAAAAGGCAAGCCCCGCTGTTTGGCCAAATGATTGAACAGGCATTCCGCCATGGGGCTGCGGCAGGTATTACCCGTGCAAAGGAACAGAATCTTTTTCATGGTGCATTTCCTCCTGCGGCCTAGGGTTCCTGGTCCGCGTCCAGCACCTGGAAAGCAGCGGCGCGGTGCAAACGGTTCATGATGGCCAGCCCAATGCCTTTGGCTTCCAGCATTTCGCAAAAAAGGCAATCCACCTGGGCCGCGTCCATCTGCCGCAGACAGGCGAACAGCTCTTGGGCCACGGCCTCCGGCGCGGATGCGGAACCGATGGATACGGCTTCCGTTCCCGCGTATGCCGGTAAATGCTCCGCAAAGGCCAGGATCCGGGCTGATTTTCCTTGGGCGCGGGCCTCTAGATAGCATTTGCGGCAAAGTCGCTGCACATTCGCTTCCCTGCCTTTGACAAGCCAAAGCTGGCCGCTGGGGGCGTAGTGCTTGTACATCATGCCTGGGGACAGGGCTGTTTCGCCCTCCGCCAAAGGCTGTAGCACGCTGTCCGCCAAGCGGACTTCCGGCAGAACGCTTAGGAGCATTTCCGGCGTTACGCTTCCTGGGCGAAGGATGGTGGCGGTTTCGCGGGTCAGATCTAAAACCGTGCTTTCCAAACCAACCTCACAGGCTCCCCCGTCGATAATCAAGGGAATTTTTCCGTTCAGATCGGTCCACACATGCTGGGCGGTAGTGGGGCTGGGCTTTCCGCTTTGGTTGGCGCTGGGAGCCGCAATAGGCACGCCGGCGGCTTTCAGGATCGCTTGCGCCACAG
>JAVBVF010000039.1:0-13109 GCA_031554475.1 Eubacteriales bacterium
TGGCTCGGCGCTTTCCCTCTTATGTATCGGTTGATGTGGTATCACCCTTTTTGCTTGCTTTTCTTATATTATATCACTTTTTCACTCCTCTTTCTTTCTATTTCACTTTTCTCTCCACGCCTTTTCAGACAGTTTGACCAAAGGAAAACCCGCTCGCAACAATGGTTTGCGGGCGGGTTTTTTGTTTTGGGAAAATGGTTGCGATTTGAACCCTGTCATGCGCTCATCACGGCATGACAGGGTTCAAATCGGGGCTCTAAGCTCTTTGGGCAACGTGAGGCCCGTCTGTTCGCGCAGCCACTTTTTCGGCCCTTTTCCTGCGTTTTCAAAAAGCGCGCCGCATCGGATGAATGGGATAATGGGACAACCGCGCGGCCCTGTCAAGGGCGCGCCCAGCCCGTTTGACGGGGGAGGGGAGCCCATGACTTTTTTTAAGAAATCCTCTTTTTTTACGGGGCAGGTGGGGTGGCAACCCGCGACTTAGGAGAATAAACCGTTGACAATCGCAATCTTTTGACCTTCCCAAGAGGGGCCGATTGGGTAGAATGAGAGCAGGAAGCATCCCCTTATGCCGATCTGAAGGAGTGAAAATGATATGCTGCAGCAAGTGATGATTGCCCCCGGAAAAATCGAATTTCAGGAATTGCCCATGCCCACCATCCAAGACGATCAGGTTCTGGTGAAAATCATGAAAATCGGCGTGTGCGGAAGCGATATCCATGTTTTTCATGGGGAACACCCCTTCACCTCCTATCCCGTTACCCAGGGGCATGAGGTTTCCGGCGAGATCGTGTCCGTGGGCAAGGATGTCAAAGAGCTGTGTCCGGGCCAGAAGGTAACCATCCAGCCCCAGGTGGTCTGCGGAGGCTGCTATCCCTGCCGGCACGGCAAGTATAACCTGTGCGAAGAGCTGAAGGTGATGGGATTTCAAACCACCGGCGCCGCGTCTCAATACTTTGCGGTGGATGCCGCCAAGGTGACGGCGCTCCCTCCAGAGATGTCCTTTGACGAAGGAGCCATGATCGAGCCCCTGGCCGTGGGGGTTCATGCGGTGCGGCAGGCCGGAGACGTAAGCGGCCAGAAAATCGTGGTGATTGGCGCTGGGCCCATTGGGATTTTGACGGCGCAGGCGGCCAAAGGGCTGGGGGCCAAAAGCGTTCTGGTGACGGATGTGAGTGCATACCGGCTGCAAAAGGCTAAGGAATGCGGCGCGGATTTTGTGGCCAACACCCGGGAAAAGAACTTTGGCGAGGCCATGGTGGAGTGCTTTGGTCCGGATAAGGCGGATGTGATTTATGATTGCGCTGGCAACAATGTGACCATGGGCCAGGCCGTCCAGTACGCCCGCAAAGGAAGCGTCATTATTCTGGTGGCGGTGTTTGCGGGCGTTGCGCAGATTGATTTGGCCGTGCTCAACGATCATGAGCTGGACCTGAAAACCACCATGATGTACCGAAACGAAGATTATCTGGACGCCATCCGCTTGGTTGAGGAGGGCAAGGTTCAGCTTGCCCCGCTCATCACCAAGCACTTCCCCTTTCGGGAATACCAACAGGCTTATGAGTACATCGACCAGAATCGCGAAACCACGATGAAGGTCATTGTGGACGTGCAGGAGTGACCCCGTGCGCGGCGGGGCGTTGCGGAGCTTGCCAGGGGGCGAGAATTCCGCCGGAAAGATCTCCGGCGGGAAGGCGTTTTTGTGCCAAGGGGGACAAGCCATTCTCTTTTGGCAGGACGAGCGTAACGTGCGGCGGGCAGAATGAATATTTTTTGAGGGCTAAGACAAGCATGGATGTCGAGGCCCTCATTTCTCTATTTGAAAATAAGCGGCAATTGCAGTACACTACTAGAAAACGCTTAGAAAGTGAATGAGGTGAAGAGCATGCTTTTGGGCTCGTTTTTGCACCGTGGTTTGATTGTGGCAAGCAACATGGCATACAAGGAAAAAGCGGCCGAAACAAAGCAGCTCATCGACATTCTGGACGCGCTTTTGCAGTATGAAATCAGGGGCAAAGAGCTGGCGCTTCTCTCCCGGGAGGTGGAGATGGTTAAGCGCTTTGTGTATTTTATGCGGCACAGCGGCGACAACCAAGTGCGCTACGAGCTGACCATGAATGTGAAAGCCTTTGGCACCATTGCCCATGGCAGCCTGTTGTTTTTGACGATGGATGCGGTGGAAACCCTTCAAATGGAAAAAGGGGTGGAGCGCATCGCGGTGGATGTAGCGGAGCAAGAAAACGCCCTGGCCCTGAGCATTGCTGTAAACGAGCAAACCCCTCCCCGCTTTTTCTACCGGGTCGCGTTTGTGGAAGGAGGAGAGGGCGTTGTATAAAGTCTTGATTGTGGACGATGAAAACCTGTCGCGCTATGTGATCCGGGACATTTTGCTGCGAAGTTTCGCGCCCCATGTGACGGTGCTGGAGGCCAGCAATGGCCACAGCGGCATCGCGGCCTGCCGGGCGGAACGGCCGGATTTGGTGATTATGGACATCCGCATGCCCGGGATGAGCGGGCTGGAGGCCTCCGCGGAAATCCTGCGCCTATGGCCGGAAACCTTCATCCTGATCCTTTCGGCTTACGATGAGTTTGAGTTTGCCAAGCAAGCCATTCAGATCGGCGTGAAAGGATACTTGCTCAAACCCATCCGGGAGGAGGAAGGGGTGGAGACCATCCGCAAGGCCTTCCAGCAAATCGGGGAGCGGGCCAGAAAAGGCGCCCAACCCAAAGGCGGGCAGGAACTCAGCGCCGCCAAGCCTTACCTGCTGGCGGAATTGGTGGATTCTGTGGCCAATGGAATTTTTGACGATACGTTCCAAATGCTGCAGCTGTTGGCCCGGGAAACGCTGGAAAACGGATACTTCATGGTGGCGCAGCTGGCCGCGGATGATTTTTCCTATGAGGCGGGCCCGTTTGAGGAAAAGATGCAAAAAGTGCGAGGGGCCCTGCTGAAACGGGACGCGGCCATGCCGGAGTTTTGGGTGGGCTCGGCCCGATACAATCAAATCCCGCTCTTGTTTGCCAGCCGCGAACCCACCCAGGAGGAAATCAGCGGCGAATCCCGCAGGCGAACGGCGGAATGCCTTTTGCAAATGGTGATGGACCACAGCAATCTTCCCCTTCGCATGGGGGTGGGGGAGGTGGCGCAAGGGGTAAGCAATTTGCAGCTTTCCTACCACCAGGCCATCACGGCATTGCAAAAGCTGCGCTATGGAAGGATCAGCCTGTTCCGGCAGGAGGAAATGGAGACGGTGGAGGTCAGCGCGCCCTATCCCCAGGTGCTGGAGCAGGCCATGGTGAACGCCATGCGCTGCAGGAACAAAGAGGACATTCATTCCGCGGTAAACGCGCTGGTGGAATGCCTGTCCAACAGCGTCCAAAGCCGGGAGGTGCTCAAAACCTACAGCTATGAAATCCTGACGGTTTGCATCAAAACCGTGAGGGAGCTGGCCTGGGTGGATATCCCGCAAACGGCGGAGTACTATCGGCAATTGTCCCGGGATCAAAGCAAGGGGGAGCTTTTGGAGCAGCTCAAGGAAATGCTGACCCGCATCACCTTTCCCCTGCTGGATAAAGAGATCATTCCCCATGACGCGTTCAAAACCACCATTTCCAAGTACATCGCCCAAAACATCGCCGTGGTGACGTTGGAAAGCGCGGCCCAGAAAGCTCATTTGACGCCCCAGTACTTCTCCAAGGTGTTTAAGGATGAGTTTAAGATCAACTTTGTGGAGTATTTGAAAGATCTGCGCCTGTCCATGATCCGCTCCATGCTCAAGGACAGCCCCCTGCCCCTGGATGACCTGTGCAACCGGGTGGGGTACACGAACAACGCCTATTTCTCGCGCTTGTTCAAAAAAGAAACCGGCTTTACCCCCACCCAGTACCGCATGAAAATGATGGGCATCGAAAGGAAATAGGCATGAAAGGCAAACCCGCAAGGCGCAAGCGTACGCTTTTTCAGGCGACCGTGGGCAGTTTCCTCATCGCCATGGGATTTATTCTGGTAAGCATGGTGCTGTTTACCTCCGTTTTTCAAAGCGTGGTGGAAAGCTCCAACCATGTGCTGCAGCGCTATATCGGCATGAGCACCATCCGCAGCGAGCTGGGGGAAATGATGAAGCTGCTGGCCTATCCAGAGGGATGGAACGGGGTGGACAGCGCCCAGGAGCAATGCCAGGGCTATGTGAGCAGCATCGTATCCCAGCTGGAGGCCCTCCGGCAGCGGGACACGGACAGCGATATTTACTATCGCTTTTCAGACCTCAAAAAGATGGCGCTGAATTTTGGCGCCCAAGCCGACCAGCTTTTTGGCGCGGTGCGGCAAGCGTATGCCCAAGGGTATCTGGATATCGAGATCGCCGGGCTTTTGCGGATGCGGGACACCATTGTGACGGAAATCGCCGATGTGCTCATGGAGGATGTGGTGCTGGGAGAACCCTTCTTTCGGCAAAGGCTGAAGGACTATCAGGCGCTGCGGGTGGCGTTTATCGCCGGCATGCTGGCCCTTACGGCCTTTTGCGTGACGTTTATCTACAAGATGACCAAGCGGACCGTAAGCCCCATCCGCCAGCTGCAGGAGGAAATCGCCAAAGTGTCAGAGGGGGTCCCCTCGCCGGTGGAAATCAACACCCATGGGATCGCCGAAATGATCACGTTGATCGACTTCTTCAACCGGATGGCGGTGCAAACCCAGCAGTACGTGGAGCAGATGGAGGCCAATGCCCAGGTGGAGATCAAGCTCAAGCAGGAGGAGCTGAAAAACCTGGAATACCAGCACCTGCTCACGGAATCGGAATACAAGTTTTTGCAGGCGCAGATCAATCCGCATTTTCTTTATAACACCATCAATTCCGGCATGGCCTTGGCCTCCATTGAGCACGCGCCCCGGGCCAAGGAGCTATTGTCCAACTTCGCGGGCTATTTGCGCTACAATATCGGCAGGCATGGGGAAATGGTGCGGCTGGAAGAGGAAATGGATGTGGCCAGGGCCTACATCCGCATCCAAAACATCCGCTACGAGGACCGGATTGACTATGATTGCGAACTCTCGCCCCAGGCCAAGGAGCTGCAGGTTCCCTATATGATCGTTTTGCCCCTGGTGGAGAACGCGATTTTGCATGGCCTGGCGGAAAGGGACCGGCATGCCATGCTGCTGCTCAATGCGGTTTTGACGGATCAGCGCCTGGTGATCACCGTGGCGGACAACGGGGTGGGAATGACCCAGGACAAATTGCAATCCATTTTGGAGCAGCCTAAGGCCAGCGGAACAGGCAATTCCATTGGCATCGGCAATGTGATGCGAAGGCTGGAATTGCTCTATGGCGGAGGGTGCTTGAGCATCCAAAGCAGGCTGGGCATCGGCACCAAAATGACCATCACCATCCCCATGGAGCGGATGAATCAGGCGGCCAGAGAGGAGGAGGCCCATGCGTAAAAGGAAGCGGCTTGCGCTGGCGGCGCTGGCGCTTTGCCTGTTTTTGGCGGGGTGCCAGTATCAGCCCATGCCCACCAGCGGGCAGCGGACCCAGGAGCCCCAGTCCCCCTATGCGGGGAATATGGAGGAAAGCTACTATATGGTGGCTTTTCTCAAAGGGCTGGATTATTGGAAGTACTGCTATGAGGGCTTTGAAAACTCCGCCCAAGCCCATGGGGTTCGCTGCTATTACAAGGGGGAGGACTCCTCCAATATTGAGCAGAACATCAGCGTGCTGGAAGGGATCATCGCCAAATCGCCCAGCGGCATCGCCATCAGCTGCGTGGCCCCCGAGCCCTACGAGGAGATCATCCGCCAGGCCATGGCGGCGGGTATCCAGGTGGTGACCTACGACAGTGATTCGGAACACAGCGGCCGCACCTGCTTTATTGGAACCGGCAATGTGGACGCCGGGGAAGGGGCGGGCCTTCGGGTGCTGAGCAAACGGGCCGGCGCAAACATCATGCTGGTGTACTCCGATGGGCTGGAGTGCTCCATGAACCGCATCACGGGCTTTGAAAAAGCCATCGGCGGGCAGCCCGGGTATGCCATTGCGGCCAGGGTGGACGACCGGGGGGATCTGGGGGTGGGCATTCGCGCTACCAAGGAGCAGCTGCAAAACCATCCCCAGGTCAATGTGGTGTTTTGCGCCAGCGGCATCGCCAGCGCCAGCGCCATCACGGCCATTAAGGAGCTGGACCGCAAAGACGTGATGCTCATTACCTGGGACGTGAACAAAATCGTGCTGGATGCCATTGAGGAAGGCGTTGTGGAATCCACCATCGCCCAGGGGATGTATTCCATGGGGTATTGGGCCATGGAAGTGCTCTACGCCAGCCGCCACCAGCTGACCCAGAACAACTTTCCTTCCTTTATTGACACGGGATATGAGTTTATTACCAAGGAGACCATTGAGAAGTTTCGCTAGGGGCGAAAGGGCGCCCCACATGCCCATTTCATGCCCATTCGCAGATGGGTCCAGGGCACAGCCCTGGCAGTGGTTTGGAGGCGGAGCCTCCAAAAAAGGGTTTATCGACAAGCGGGACAGCGCCCCCGGGGCGCTGTTTTTTTGCGCCTGTTTTGGAAAAGACAACTTTTTTTACGAACCTAAAAAAAGTCACGCCAGGGGGACAAAAAAAGGGACGGGTTTGCAAGTCTATGATCTACAAGCTCGCTCACCGAACCGCTAGAATGAAGCCAGGAAAAACGGAGCGGCAGTATGGAGCGAAGGGGGCGGATCGCCCCGCGCCCCAAACCGGAATGGGAGGAGGAATCCCCTTGGGTGACGATTTTCTTCTGGAAGTCCGGCATATCACCAAAGTCTTTCCCGGAACAGTGGCCCTGGACGATGTGCAGCTGACGGTGAGAAAAGGCGAGATCCATGCGCTGTGCGGGGAGAATGGCGCGGGGAAATCAACGCTCATGAACATTATCGGGGGGGTGTTTCCCCCCACCAGCGGAACGCTTCTATTTGAACAGGCGGAGATCCTTCCCAAAAACCCCAAGGAGGCGCAGCACATTGGCATCGGGTTTGTGCATCAGGAGCTGAGCCTGTGCTCCCATCTTTCGGCGGCGGAGAACATTTTTATGGGGCGGCTGCCCAAAAAGCACGGATGGGTGGACTATCCCCGGTTGTTCCAGGATGCGGATGAGGTGCTGGCCCAGTTCAACGCGCACTTTTCCAGCAAAACGCTGGTGTCCGGCCTGACGGTCAGCGAACAGCAGATGGTGGAGATCGCCAAGTCCGTGTCCCTGAAGTGCAAGCTCTTGATTCTGGACGAACCCACCTCCTCCTTAACGGACAAGGAGACCCTGCGCCTTTTTCAAGTGGTGCGGGAACTGAAGGAAAAAGGGATGGCCATTCTCTACATTTCCCACCGAATGGCGGAAATTTTCGCCCTGTGTGATCGCGTCACCGTGTTCAAGGATGGGCGGTATGTGAAAACCATGGAGACGGCCACCATCCAAAGCGACGACATCATTCGCGCCATGGTGGGGCGGGAGCTTAAGGAGTTGTACCCGCCCAAGAGTAGCGCCATTCACGATGAGGACATCCTGCTGGACGTGAAGAATCTGAGCGGCTCGCGTTTTCACAATGTTTCCTTTGCCCTGCGCAAGGGGGAAATTATGAGCTTTGCGGGATTGGTGGGGGCGGGTCGGTCGGAATTGATGCGGGGCGTGTGCGCCATCGACCCCGTCACCAGCGGCACGGTGGCCGTGAAGGGCAGGGAGCAAAGATTTGCAAGCTATCGGGACGCCATTGACCAGGGCCTGGTGTATTTGACCGAGGACCGCAAGCACAGCGGCTTGTTTTTGGACATGAGCATCCGCAGGAACATGTCCAGCGCCAACGCGGCGGCCGTATCCACGGGCATGTGGCTCAGCGAGGGAAAGGAGATCGCCCTGGCGCAACACTATGTGCGCCAGCTCTCCATCAAACTGTCCAGCCTGGAGGAACCCATCAGCGCCCTGTCCGGCGGAAACCAGCAAAAGTGCTTGGTAGGGAAATGGCTTTCCACCCTCCCCAAAATCATCATCATGGATGAGCCCACAAGGGGAATTGACGTGGGGGCAAAGGCGGAAATTCACCGCCTGCTGAGGAACCTGGCGGAGCAGGGGGTGGGCGTGATCATCGTGTCCAGCGAACTGCCGGAGGTGATTGGCGTGGGCGATCGGGTGGCGGTGATGCACGAGGGAGCGCTGGCGGGCCTCCTGGAGGATCCGGACCAGATCACGGAGGAGAACATTCTTAAACTCGCTTCGGGGGAAAAGGTGGGAGGGGTGCAAAGATGACCAGGGAACCGCAAGCCGAAAAACGGCAAGGCTTTTTTAAAAAGCTGCTGGCCCAGCGGGAAGCGACGGTGTTTTTCATCATTTTGCTGGTGGTGGCCATCACCGCTGTTGTGCAGCCAAAGTTCTTGAACATTTCCAACATCCGCAGCATTGCCCTGAGCGTGTCTACGGACGGCATTCTGGCCATTGGGCTTACGCTGGCGCTGATCTTGGGCGGCATTGAGCTTTCGGTGGGCGGCGTAACGGCCATGAGCTGCGTGATCGTGGGGTATTTGACGATCCTGGGCATCAATGTCTGGCTCAGCGCGGGCATTGCGCTGGTCTGCGGCGTGCTGGTGGGCCTCTTCAATGGGTTCATGATCAGCAAGGTGGGGCTGCCCCCCTTTATTGTGACCCTTTCCATGATGAACCTGTCCCGGGGGGTGGCCTATATCCTCACGGAAGGCTCGCCCCTGTCCCTGTCGGGATACTTGCCGGATTCCTTCCGTTTTCTGGCCACGGGCGATGTTTTAGGGGTGCCCATGCTGTTTGTCATCTTCTGCCTCATTGCCCTGGCGGCCGGGGTATTGACCAAGCGGGCCAGGGCCTGCCGCGACATCTTTTATGTGGGCAGCAACGAGAACGCGGCAAAGCTCTCCGGCATTCTGGTGAAGCGGGTCAAAATCTCGGTGTATGTGGTGATCGCGCTGTTGGCCACCGTGGCGGGCATCCTGTCCCTGGCCCGGTTCAACGTGGCCACGCCGGAATTGAGCAAGGGCGCGGAAACCACGGCCATTTCGGCGGCGGTCATCGGCGGCACC
Organism: Eubacteriales bacterium; assembly: GCA_031554475.1. Classification (GTDB taxonomy): domain Bacteria; phylum Bacillota; class Clostridia; order Christensenellales; family Aristaeellaceae; genus Limiplasma. The sequence continues at coordinate 9,070 of JAVBVF010000039.1, forward strand.
AGCATGGCGGGCGGCCTGGGCAGCATCCTGGGCACGTTCATGGGCATCTTCCTGCTAAAGGTGGTCAACTCCGCGCTGGTGATGATGAACGTGTCGGTATACTGGCAGAACTTTGTGCAGGGCGCCATTTTGGTGCTCGCCGTGACCCTGGATTACGTCAGCCACCGCAACACGGGCGCCTCCAGCCTGACCCTGCGGGCCCTGGGGCTGGACAAACGCAGGAAAAAAAGCGGGACGACACAGGATTCCAAGTGCTGAAAGCACTGAGAATAATCTTACTTCAAAGGGAGGCACTCCAAATGAAAAAGGCTCTGGCTCTGGTGCTCACTTCTCTCCTGTTGCTCTGCGCCGTTACCTCCGGCATTGCGGAAAGCAAACTGGTCGGCAACCCCTCGGATGAATACTACATGGTCAGCTTCCTGTCCGGTATCGATTACTGGAAAACCTGCTTTGCGGGCATGGAGGATGCCGCGAACCTGTTTGGCGTAACGGCCAAATACACCGGCCAAACCGATGCCGACGTGGCGGGGGAAGTGGCGGTGCTGGAACAGGTGGTGGCCCAGAACCCCAAGGGCATCGCCATCACCTGCGTGAACTCCACCGCGTTTGCCGATACCATCAACAAGGCCATTGAGCAAGGCATTGCCGTGGTGACCTTCGATTCCGACTCGCCCACCTCCAACCGCGCCTCCTATCTCTCCACCGGCAACCTAGACGCCGGCAAGACGGCCGCCGCCTACCTGGCCCCCCTGTGCGGCAGCAAGGGCAAAATCGCCGTTTTGTACACCGTGGGTGCGGAGAACACGGAAGCCCGGGTGAAGGGCTTTACGGATTGGTGCGCCGCCAACGCCCCGGAGATTGAGCCCCTGTTGGTGAACGATGCGGGCGATACCACCCAGGCTGTGGACAACATGACTGCCGCTTTGCAGGCCAATGACGACATCGTGGGCGTGTTCTGCGTGGACGGCATTGCGGGAACCGCCGGCCCCACCGCCGTGAAGGAAAGCGGCAAGGACCTCAAGGTGCTGGCCTTTGACGTGGACAAGACCGTTTTGGACATGATCAAGTCCGGCGACATCTCCGCCACGGTGGCCCAGGGGCAGTACAACATGGGCTACTGGAGCATGATGTTCCTGTATGCACAAGCCAACGGCCTCAGCGCCGCCCAGCTGCCTGGCTATGTGGACACCGGCGTTTCCATTGTGACCCAGGAGAATGTGGATCAATATTACGTCAAGTAAACCAAGCCCACCCACAAGAAGGCGGGGATGGCCCAAGGGCCATCCCCCGCTTTCAAAGAGAGGAGACAGGCCATGAAATCCTTTCAATATTTTGCCCCCACCGAGATCGTGTTTGGCTGCGGCCGCCTGGCGGAATTGGGCCAATACGCCAAAAACTACGGAACCAAAGCGCTTTTGGTGACCGCGCCGGAGTTTCCCGCCATTGCCCCGGTCTATGCCAGGGCCAAAGAAGTACTAAGCCAGGCGGGCGTTGAGGTGGCGCATTATGACGGCGTGATTCCCAACCCCACCACCCAGGAGGTTTCCCAGGGGGCGGCCATGGCCAAGGCGTTTGGGGCCCAGCTGGTGATCGGCTTGGGGGGCGGCTCCGCCATGGATACGGCCAAAGCCATTGCGGTGGAAGCCACCCATGAGGGAACCGCCTGGGAGTACCTGCACTATACCCCCGGCCCCAGCCCGCGCACCCTGCCCATCATCGCCGTGGGGACCACCGCCGGCACCGGAAGCCAAACAACGCCTTGCGCCGTGATTACCAAGACGGAAAACAAGGACAAGTCCGCCATTTGGCACCGGAATATCTTCCCCCGCGTGGCCATTGTGGATCCGGAAACCACCCGCACATTGCCAAAGAGCATTACGGCCCAGACCGGCTTTGACGCGTTTTGCCACAACTTTGAGGCCTACCTGTCGGTGAACACCAATCCGCTGGTGGAACTCATGGCGCTGGACGCCATGGCGATCATCGCCCGTTACCTGCCCATGGCCTTGGCCGACGGGAATGACATGGAAGCCCGTAGCCAAATGGCCTGGGCGGACACCCTGGGCGGGCTCACCAACGCCTCGGCGGGGGTGACGCTGCCCCATGGCCTGGGCATGCAGATTGGCGGCCACTGCCCCCATGTGACCCATGGGCAGGCCCTGGCGGTGTTCTATCCCGCCTTTACCCGCTATACCTATCCCATGGCCATAGAAAAATTCGCCAAGGTGGGCCGGATTTTCGATCCTTCCCTGGCACTGGAAACAGATGAAACAGCGGCGGAAAAGTGCTGTGACGCCATGGATGCCTTCCTTAAGCGCATCGGGCTGTGGCTGAGTTTTGAGGAGTTGAACATTAGCAAGGAGGAACTCCGCGAAATTGCCAGCTGCGGGCAAGTGCTGGGGGATTATCGAAACAACCCCCGGGTGGCCACCATTGACGAGATGTATGAACTGCTGATGCAATGCTATACGAGGTGAACGATCATGCAGGAAACAGGAATTTTGAATCGGGAATTGGCGGCGGAGCTGGCGAAGATGGGGCATACGGACCGTCTTTTGATTGCGGACGCGGGCCTTGCCATTCCCCATACCACCAAGGTCATTGATGTATCCCTGGATGTGAACACCCCTACGGCGGTGGAGGTGCTCCAATGGCTAGTGAAGCACTTCAGCGTGGAGGGTGTGATCCTGTCGCAGGCCACGCTGGACGTGAGCCCTACCCGGCAAAAAGAGTTCATGGCCTGCTTCCCGGGGGAGATGCCCTGCCAGGTCGTTCCCCACCCGGAGTTTCGGGATCAATGGACCCGAGACGTGAAGTTCGCCATCCGCACGGGAGACTTTACCGCAAACTCCAACATCATTCTGATCAGCGCCGGCGGCCCCCGATGGTACTGCGAGAAGTGAAGGGGTTCCGCTCCCAGGCCGCTCTGGCTACGACCAAAGAAACCCTTGGGAACCGATGTGCTCCCAAGGGTTTTCTGATAAGCTGTCTGCGTAACCCCTTTCCCGCCATGGGCGGAGTCCCGCAACATTATTCCTGGTAAAAGCCCTGAATGTCTTTGCCGAAATTGCCCTCCGGCGTTTCCACCACCAGGTAGTATTCACGCTGGGTCACGTTTTGCTCGGCCAGGAAGGCCAAGGCGTCGGCCTTGCTTCCCCCTCTGTAGGTGCGGTAGGTGGCGCCGTTGGCCCTGTCCTCCCGCAGAAACTTCACCTTTTTGGCGTTGCCGCCGTTGCTTGTGGAGGGCTTGGCCGCGGCGCGGGGCTCCAGGTCGTTCTTTTTGGCGCCGCCGTGCTTTTCACAGGCGGTATGCAGCCGTTCCCACAGGTTGCGGGTCAGGTCCGCGCCGGCCACAAAAGCATCCACCTGGCCGGAGGAGGTTTGGTAATAACCGAAGGTAAACACCTCGTCACAGATCAGCTTGCCGGAGTCCCCAGCTTCGTGGAGAAAGGGCAGTTCCAAAAGCGCGGCGCGGGCATCGGCCTCGCTATGGAAAAGATAGTATACGAAAGGATCCTCCAGGGTTTTGGAGAGGCGCTCCCCCATCCAATAGGCCATGGATTGGCTTTCGTTTTCAATGCGCATGCCGCGGTTGTCCTTTTCTTGGTAGGCTTTGCCGGCGACGCCGGAGGCGAGTCCCTCCACGCTTTCCTTTCCAAACAGCTTCGCAAAAAATCCCATTGCGATCCCCCTCCCGCATTTTCGGTTGTATTTAGAAAAGTATACCATGGGGGGCAGGGGCGCTGCCGTGCCAAATCTGTGCCAGATGGGATGGGAACGCGCCCAAAAGGGCGATAGGGGAAAAACCCCTGCTCCCGCCAAGGCCTGCGCCCTGGATTCGTCTACAAATTGAAAAACGCCCATGCAATGGGCGTTTCAGGCTGACAAAAAAGGTCCGTGCAGGGGCTGCGCCCCTTTTGTGGACTTTCAGTCATCGTGCGTTTCGCTACCGCTCACGCACTCGCTTCAAGTCCCACCTCTCGTTCGCTTGCCGCTTCGCGGCAGAGCGCACCGCGCTCACGCTCACTGGCGGTGCCCCG
>JAVBVF010000018.1:0-81376 GCA_031554475.1 Eubacteriales bacterium
AGGGCTTCGCCCTGAACCCATTTTGGGGCCGCGTTTCACGCAGCCCAATTAATATATTAGGTTATATTCATGGCTGGCTAAATTTTGGCCGTTAGGGGGAGGCTCTATGGAGCCTCCCCCTAAAATTATACTGATGGATGCCTTATTTTGAGGCCGCAGGGTTCGTTTCAGGAAACGGGCTGATGGGCTTGCTTTGTGCGCACAACGCTTCATAATCTGTTTGCGGCAGGGAAGCCGGAGCTTCCCCAGGAACAATTTTCGCAAGGAAATAAGCTCCACACTTCGCCACCATCACGCCTTCATAGAACTCGAACTCGGTTCCCTTTGGGAATTCGGTAAAAGACTGGATGGAGGCTCCGTCTGTGGTGTAGCACAATTCGCCCTTTTTGCCCAGCCATCCAAGGTAGGAGCCGCCATCCACAGGAACGGAGCCCTTTGCCATTCCGCTGCCCAATTTTTGCGGAGTGTCCGCATGGGTTTTGGGATCCAATACAAACAACTTTCCACTCTTGTCTGAAGCATAGAAAACCCCGCATGCGGAGTGGAATGCGATCACGCTATTTTTGGCGAATGGCGCAGAGGTGTGCCTTTGGTCCCCATAAGGAATCTCACCAGGGAACATATACCAAAGGTATATCTTGCTGTCAAAAGTCACCTCAACGCACGGCTTTCCTTTCTGGTACTCATATACTTTGGTAATATAGTCAATGACAAATGGGGATTCCGCAAAGAGCATTTCTACCTCTAACATCTTTCCATTGGAGAAAAATATGTAAAGGTCTTGGTATGCGTCGTCCATAGTGGCAAACCAATATCCATTCACATTCCGCGTGGTGCGCAGCGGTCCCAAAGCTCCATATCCTGTCTCGCTGGGATCCATACCATAAAGAAAGAACAATTTTCCCTCATGGTATCCCAGCCAGTAACAAGTTCCGTCGCCAATCTCAATAATCTTATCGCTATCTTCAATCGGCGGCTGCTCCGCCGCGACGACCAGTCCTGGAACCATAAGAACCATCACCAAAATAGTGAAAACACAAACAAGTCGCTTCATCCATGCGTCCTCCATTCTATTTTCCTCTGTTTTGAGTTACGAGAATTCTATTGATTGTCTGCCCTCCTTTCTTCCGATTCTTTCAAAATTGGTATTACTAAAATTCATTATAATTGGTAATGCCAAATTTGTAAACCGCTTTTCCGATTATATTGAGGGCAAAATAAAGAGGGTGTATACGATCAAAACACGCAAACTCCCTTTAGGGGCTCGTAACATGGTGGGCGCCCGGGTGACCGAAGCCAGAAAGCGCTCCCATATGAAGCAGGCTGAGCTCTTAAGCAAGCTGCAAGTGGCGGGCCTGGAAATCAGCGCCCCGGCGCTTTCCCTGCTGGAGGGCCAGAAACGGCCTGTAACGGACTTTGAGCTTTGCGCCCTTGCCAGCGTTTTGCACGTCTCGGTGGATTGGTTGCTGGGGCTCCTTCCCGAAACAAAAGCATAGCCAAAAGCCCTTCCGCGCTTTTATCCAGCGGAAGGGCTTCTCTAGGGTGGCTTCTCTTTGGTTTTCACGGAGGAGAGCGCGAGAGGAACCGCCTTTTTCAAAAGGGGGTTCCTCTCGCAAATATCCCCTAAACGTTTCTCTTACTTCTTGTTCTTGGCCTTGATGGCGGCATGAGCGGCGGCCAAGCGGGCAATGGGCACGCGGAAGGGCGAGCAGCTCACGTAGTTCAGGCCAATCTTGTGGCAGAACTCGATGGTGGAAGGATCGCCGCCGTGTTCGCCGCAGATGCCCAGCTTGATGTCGGGGCGGGTCTGGCGGCCCAGCTTCGCGGCCATCTCCGCCAGCTTGCCTACGCCGTCCTGATCCAGGCGGGCAAAGGGATCGCTTTCGAAGATCTTGTTCTGGTAGTAGCTGTCCAGGAACTTGCCGGCATCGTCGCGGCTGAAGCCGAAGGTCATCTGGGTGAGGTCGTTGGTGCCAAAGGAGAAGAACTCCGCTTCCTTGGCGATCTCGTCGGCAGTGACGCAAGCACGGGGAATCTCGATCATGGTGCCGATGTGGTAATCCACCTTCACGCCCTGCTCCGCGAACACCTTCTCGATGGTTTCCACCACGATCTTCTTCACGAAGGCCAGTTCCTTGACCTCGCAAACCAGCGGGATCATGATTTCCGGCACCACGTCAAAGCCGCATTCCTTCTTCACCTTGATGGCGGCCTGGATCACGGCGCGGGTCTGCATCACGGCGATTTCCGGATAGGTGACGGCCAGGCGGCAGCCGCGGTGGCCCATCATGGGGTTGAACTCGTGCAGCCCGTCGATCTTCTCAATGATCTTTTCGCTGGTGGTGTTCAGCTCCTTGGCGATGGCGGCGATTTCGTCCACCATGTGCTTCTGGGGCAGGAACTCATGGAGGGGCGGATCCAGGTAACGAACCGTCATGGGACGGCCTTCCAAAGCCTTGTACATGGCTTCAAAGTCGCCCTGCTGCATGGGCAGGATCTTGGCCAGGGCCTTTTCCCGCTGTGCCACGGTGTCGGCCAGGATCATCTCGCGCACGGCGGCGATGCGGTCGGCCTCAAAGAACATGTGCTCGGTGCGGCACAGGCCGATGCCTTCCGCGCCAAACTCCACAGCGTGCTGGGTATCCCGGGGGGTATCGGCGTTGGTGCGAACCTTCAGGGTGCGGGCAGCGTCCGCCCACTTCATCAGGCGGGCGAAATCGCCGGAAACCTGCGCTTCCACGGTGGGAATCAGTTCGCCGTATACGTTACCGGTAGAACCGTCCAGGGACAGGAAGTCGCCTTCGTTGTACACCTTGTCGCCCACGGTCAAGGTCTTTTTATGCTCGTTGATGCGCAGTTCGCCGCAGCCAACCACGGCCGCGCGGCCCATGCCACGAGCCACAACCGCCGCGTGGGAGGTCATGCCGCCGCGAGCGGTCAAAATGCCCTTGGACAGATCCATGCCTTCGATATCCTCGGGCGTGGTTTCTTCGCGCACCAAAATGGCGGCGATACCGGCCTTGCCAGCAGTGGCGGCGTCATCCGCAGTGAAGTAGATCTTGCCGGCGGCGGCGCCAGGAGAGGCGGGCAGGCCCTTGGCAATGGCGGTGGCCTTCTTGATGGCGGCGGCGTCAAAGTTGGGGTGCAAAAGGGTATCCAACTGCTTGGGCTCCACCTTCAATACAGCCTCTTCCTCGGTGAGCATCTTCTCGTCCACCAAATCCACGGCGATCTTGATGGCGGCGGCGGCGGTGCGCTTGCCGTTACGGGTTTGCAGCATGTAGAGCTTGCTGTGCTCAATGGTGAACTCCATGTCCTGCATATCGCGGTAGTGCTTTTCCAACGTGTTGGCAATTTCAGTGAACTGTTTGTACACAGCAGGCATGGCCTGCTCCAGGGTGGAGATGGGCTGGGGGGTGCGGATGCCGGCCACCACGTCCTCGCCCTGGGCGTTGATGAGGTATTCGCCATAGAGCTTGTTTTCACCGGTGGAGGGGTTGCGGGTGAAGGCCACGCCGGTACCGCTGTCATCGCCCATGTTGCCAAAGACCATGGACTGCACGTTGACGGCGGTGCCCCAATCACCGGGGATGTCGTTCATACGGCGGTAGTAGATGGCGCGGGGGTTATCCCAGCTGCGGAACACGGCCTTGATGGCCTCCATGTGCTGCACTTTGGGATCCTGGGGGAACTCCTCGCCCTTTTCCTTTTTATACATTTCCTTGAAGCGCTTCACGACTTCCTTCATGTCGTCGGCGTTCAGGTCGGTGTCAAACTTCGCGTGCTTGGCTTCCTTCATCTCGTCCAGGATGGCTTCGAAGTTGCTCTTTTTGATTTCCATCACAACATCGGCGAACATCTGGATGAAGCGGCGGTAGCTGTCATAGGCAAAGCGCTCGTTCTGGGTCTGCTTGGCCAAGCCCTGCACGGCCACGTCGTTGAGGCCCAGGTTTAAGATGGTGTCCATCATGCCGGGCATGGAAGCCCGGGCGCCGGAGCGCACGGACACCAGGAAGGGATTTTCCTGATCGCCGAACTTCTTGCCGCAGATCACCTCGGTCTTTTGAAGGGCCTCGTAAATCTGAGCAGAGATATCATCGGCGATCTTCTCGCCATCCTGGTAGTAACGGGTGCAAGCCTCGGTGGAGACGGTGAAGCCTTGGGGAACCGGCAGGCCGATGTTGGTCATTTCCGCCAGGTTGGCGCCCTTGCCGCCCAGCAGATTCTTCATCTCGGCATTTCCTTCTTTGAACAGGTACACATACTTAGTCATGAGTTAGTTTTCCTCCTCATTCGTTGTGCGGACAAATCACCGGCGGAATCCATCCCCAATGCTTATCCTTCCTCATAGCCCAATGATTATACACGCAATTCCTAGAAATGACAAGATGAAACCCCCTGAAATTGCACAAACTGTAAAAATGTTTTGCTTAAAGGGTATTCTTGACAGCCAAAAGCGGCAAGAATATAATGGCTGCAACCGCCGCTGAAAAACCTTGGATTTTGGATGAACGTGTGAGGAGGCGATTCCCCTGGCCATTCCCTATAGCCGCTTCGTCATCGGCTCCATCCCCTGGTACAGCATGCTGATCGTGCTGGGAATCGCGCTGGCCTTTCTTTTGGGCGCGCGGGAGGAAAAGCGGCTGGGCTTGCCGGCCGATACCATGATCGATATCACGCTGGTGGCGGTGCCCTGCGGCATTCTTGGCTCCCGTTTGTATTTTGTGGCAATGGAATGGCCCCGCTTTGCGGGCAACCTGCTTTCCATTTTCGCCATCTGGGAGGGCGGGGTGGCCATTTACGGCGCGGTGATCGGCGGCGGGCTGGGTGTATGGTTCTATTGCCGCAAAAAAAAGATTTCCTTTGCTAAGGTGGTGGACATGGTGGCGCCGGGGCTGTTGCTGGCGCAGGCCATTGGCCGCTGGGGCAATTATTTCAATATGGAGGCCTTTGGCCCCGCCATTCAAGACGCACGCTTTCAGTTTTTTCCCCTGGGGGTGCTGATCCCCGAGGGCGGTCAATGGGTTTGGCACATGGCCACGTTTTTCTATGAATCCCTCTGGAATTTTACGGGCTTTCTTTCGTTGATGAAGCTGCGCAAGAGCCAAACCAAGGACGGAAATCTTTTTCTCTGGTATCTGCTCCTCTACGGCAGCGGCCGGTTTATCATTGAACAGCTGCGTATGGATAGCTTATATTTGGGCGGCTTGCGCGTGTCGCAATACGTAAGCCTGATTCTTTGCGGGGTAGCGGGGATCACGCTTTTGGGCCGGGCAAAGGCGTTTCGGGGCGCGGCCTTTTATACCGCCGCCCTGGCAGTGTTGCTTGCCCTGGCCCGCTGGTTTGCGCTGGCCACTTGGGGATATCCCCTGCTGCTTTTTGGGATTGCGGCGCTTTCCCTCTATCACTGGCCCTTTTCCAAAGTATTTCCCTGGATGCTCCTGCCCTGGCTTTTGGACGGGCTGGGGGTTCTGGTGGGGCAAAACCAATGGGTTTCTCCGGCTTTTGCCTTGCATTTCCACACGCTGCTTTGCAGCCTGACGCTTCCCTTGTACGTTGTGTGGCTTGAGCAAAAGCTGCGCCGTTTTTAAATCCTGCCAAAGGAGGGCGCTCATGCCTATCGGGATACGAAAGAATCAGGTCTACACTTGGGCGCTGCCCGTGCTTGGCAAGCGTTGCCAGTGGCAGGATATCCAGGCTGCTCCTGCCGACGCTCCCTTCGCCAAAGAACTGCGTACCCTCTTACGGCGCCATCATGTGGTGGGCACGGTTTTGCAGGTGTTTCGCGGCGGTTTTCTGGCTGAGCGCTACGCCGCAGGTAACGCAAGCCTCTCCCCCACTGCTCTGCCGGTGGAATGGAATACCGTCTTTCGCAGCGCTTCCATCGCCAAGCTGGCGGCGGCGGTGCTGGTGTTTCGCCTGCAAACCCTGGGCTTGCTGAACGTTTCCCAGGATCTTTCGGACTTGTTGGGGGTTGCCGTTCGCCATCCCCGCTACCCGCAATGCCCCATTACCCTGGGCATGCTCTTGAGCCATACCTCCTCCATCGTGGACTCCCCCGCCTACTTTGCCTCCTTTTCTCAGGAAACGGAATTGCACACGCTTTTGCAGGACTCCGCCACTTTCTCCTCCGACCCGCCCGGCACCCGCTTCCGTTACAGCAATTTGGCCGCGGGTATGGTGGGCAGCCTTCTGGAAGCACGGTTTCAGCGTTCCCTGGAAGATTTGGCCCAGGCGTATCTCTTTGGCCCGCTCCACATCCAGGCCAGCTTTGATATCACCACCTTTTCTCCTTCCCAGCTGGCGGACAGCTATCGGGTGCTGCCCGCCAGCAAGGCCCCCGCCTTTGACGCAAAACGCAAGCTCCACAGCGCTTCCCCTCTCTTTTCGCCCGCTCCGCAAAAGCATTATTTGTTGGCTGCCGGCAATTGGTTCGTGACAGCGGAGGGCCTTGCCTCCATTCTTTTGGCCTGCGCCCCGCCATTTCTGGATGAAAAAAGCCTTGCCCAGCTGAAAACGCCCTTGGGCCAGTGGCCTCAACAGGACGTGCGCATGAGCCATGGCATGGGCCTTTTGCAGGTGGATGACCGCAGTGTCAGCCGCCGCATCCTCTACGGCCATCAAGGCTTCGCTTACGGTGCGGTGAACGGCTGTTTTTTCACAGAAGAGGGCGACGGCTTTGTATCCCTCAACAATGGCGCCAGCGAAGCCCGCATCGGGCATCTGAGCGCCCTGAACCGAGATTTGATCCGGTTGTTACTGCCTTAACCTTCCCTTGAACCAAAGAGAGGTTGCCATGCACGATATCATTACGGCCATCACAGAAGAAAAAAGCAGGGTACAGGTGGTTGTCAATGGCGAAACCGCCTTATGGCTAAGCCACTCCGTGTTTCGCGAGCGGCCCTTCACCGTTAGGGAAACCATTGATCTAGCGGAAGTGCAAGAATGGCTTTTGGTGCGGGAGTACCCGGTAGCGCTGAACCGGGCCGTGGCGTTTTTGGCCGTGCGCGCCCGCAGTACCCTGGAAGTGCGGCAAAAGCTGCAGGAAAAGCACTACATGGAGCACACCATTGAGCTGGTGCTCTACAAACTAGAAAAAGAGCAGCTTGTAAACGATGAAGCCTTCGCCAAGGATTGGGCGAAGGCCAGGCTGCACCGTCAGTTGGGCAAAACCCGAATTTTGCAGGAATTGCGACAAAAGGGCGTCCAGCGGGACATGGCTGAGCGCGCCCTTTCCGAGCTTGCCGCAGACGAGGAAATGGAAGATCCGGCTCTCGCCTTGGCCTGTAAGCTCCTCAAACGCGTGGAGAAGGAGCCGGACGCGCAAAAAGCCATGAACCGCGTGATGGCGGCCATGGCCAGGCGTGGATTTTCCTTTGAGGAGGCCAAAGCGGCCGTGGCCTCCGCCCTGGAAGCCCTGCAGGCCGAATCCGGCGATTGACCGGCCGGCGCGATTATTCCTGGTAGAGTTCCTTGATACTGTAGCTTACGCCCCAGACATAATAGCTCACAATCAGCTCGCGAATGGAGTGGCTTCCCTTCGGCGCCAAAATGGTGGCGGTAAAATCGCCCTGGGTTTTGGCTTTCAAGGAATGAATCTCCGGATTGCCCAGCTGCAAAACATCCCCGTTTTGGGGCGTTATCTGAATTTCAATCATATCGATGGGTACAAGGCATTGGTTGCTCAAGCGCACCGTATAGGTGATCAGGGCATACTCCTCGGCCTCCCCAAGGGGCTCCATGGCAAACCGCGTGCCCACGAAGGTGGCTTCTTCCACGGAGGTTTTGATCTGTTCAAAGCGCTCGGGAATGTCCGCGCATTGAATCCCTTTGGCCCGATAGGCCACAATGCTGACGCTGGCCGTGGCAAAAAAGTACCCCACCAACAGAAGCGTAACCACCACCAAAATCGTCATGAAGATCGCGATGTATTTCAACGCCCGCAATGCCGTCATCCTTTCGTATGGCTGATCGTGCTTCTATGATACACCCATCCGCGCAAAAACGCCACAGCGCTATTGTGCCAAAATCGAACGGATTTCATCGATCATTTCCGAATCCTTCAACCGAAACTTAAATTCCACCCGCCGGGAGGCGTCCAGGTTGACTTGCCCGTCCGACCCGTAAATGGGATCGGAAAAGCTCCTGCCCTTGGCGGTCAGGATTTGGCGAAGCTGGCTTCTTTGCTCTTCATTCAGCTCCCGCATTTGCAAACAGTGGGCGGCGACGCTTAACGCCCGCTCCTGGGATAATTCCAAATTCCGCAGATACTCTCCCTGGGTATCCGTATGCCCCTCAATGATGATCTCTCCCAAATACGCCTGATGCTCCGGCCGCAAAAGGACGGACAGATAGACCGGAATAAATTCATTGAGAAAATCCTGGCCGGCGGACTTGATATCGCTCTTGCCCACATCAAAAAAGATGGCGCTTTCCAGCATAATATCGCCCGTGTTCTTGTCCACGGACGCCTTGACTTTGGCCGCCGTGAGCCCCGCGCTCAATTCCTGTATGATCTTGGTGCGAACGCCTACCAGGTTATCCAGCTTCGTTTGCTGGGCGCTCATGGCGGCTTGCTGGCTGGTCAGCAACGCGCTGGCGGCGTCCAGTTGGCTTTGCTGTGTGGCCAAGGCCTGCTGGGCCGCCTCCAGGTCGCTTTCCTTTTGTTTCAAAGCCGCCTGAGCGCCCAGGATGATGCTCTCCTGCTCTTCCAGCGTTAGATTTTGTGAATCCAGAAGGCCTTGCTTTTCATCAATGGTGCTCAAAGCGCCGGTAAGCTCGTTTTGCTTGGCCGTTAACGCGGCTTCCTGTTGCGACAGCTGGGTGGCTTGCTCGCTTAACAAAGCGCTTTGCTCCTCTAATTCCATGGATTTGCTTTCCAGCATGGAAAAATACTGGTAAACGCTGTAGCACAGCACCAGCACAAACACCAATAAAAGCGCCGCCATCATATCCGAATAGCTGATCCAGGACGCTCCAATATCCGCTTTTCCGGCGCGCCTCCTGGACGCCCGCGTTCTACGCGCCATGTCTATGCCTCCAAACCTGTCGCGTTCTCGTTTTCAGAAAAAGCAACGGGTTTCTTTGCCTTTCGGCTCTTGGGTTCCGAAAGGAAGGGATCTTGGCTCCAAAAATCCTTCTTGTCTTCTTCTCTTCGTTCTTCTTCGCTTAAAAACTGGGCGGTTTCCAGCTGGAACTCTCGGCCTGCGGCCGCGGGGGCTTCCATGCGCTGGGTCAGCTCATCCACAGCCACCTTCATTCGCAAGAGCGAATCCGTCAGCGAACCCAGCTGCCCGTGCACGCGCTCGCTTTCCCGGTGATCCATTTCCGTGTTCCAATCGCGCATTTTTGCCGCGATGTCGTGGCTGGCCTCCTGAATGCGCTTCGCGTCCTCGGCCAAGCGCTGCGATACGTCCAAGGTCCGCTGCATATTCTGCTGGGTCTGCACCTGTCCCTGGTTCACCATACGAATGGTGTCCGCCAGCGCGGTCATTTGCCCCTCCAGGGAAGCATTCAGCTGCTGCACAAACTGGCCCACAATTTTGCGAATGCCCTCCACCTGCTCCTGGGTGGCGCCCTTGATGAAATTGTCCATGGACAGCGTTAAGGGATGCATGGCGCGGCTTAGGGCCAGCTCCATCACTCCGGCCACATGGCTGCCCACGTTTTCCGCCGCCCGCTGGAGTTGCAACTCATCGTCCTGCTGTTGGCAAATCATCTGCACATCCGGATCCAGAGGCCTAGGCATGGCCAGCTCATAAAACGCCTCGTCAAAAATGTCCAACGCCTTAAACGCCCGCCCCACCATGATGCGGTTGGTCATGTTGAAGGCCAGCGAGCACGTGATGCCCGCCACCGAGGTGGCAAAGGCAAAGCGCATGCCGTTGAGCAAGGAGGGAATGCTTTCGATGGTGCCCGCGGCATTGGAAAAATCCAAATTTGACAAGCCTTCCATCATGCCCATAAAGGTGCCCAAAATGCCCAGCGAGGTCAAAAGGCTGGGGATCAGCTCCGCCAATTGAGCATGGCCAGGTTTATAGACCACCGTGTCCTCATTGATGTATTCATCCGTATTGCAGGGCATGCCGCGCAAATCCAGCTGCCCCGCGTTGAGCAAAAAACGTTGCCAGTCTCCGCGAAGAGAGCGCCCCAAAAAACGGGCGTCCCGCCAAATGGCGCGGTCTCCCTGGGCCGTGCTCTTTTCCAGCTTGATGACCGCCCGATTTAAGAGCGAGCCGTTGCGCAACACAGGGTAGATGCACTTTACAAACCCCACCAGGGTAACCAATCCAATGATGACATAGACCAGCGTTTCCGACAGTCCCGCCGTCAGCCGCTGCAATAATTCCGTTGGCATGATCTTTTCTCCCATCCTCATCATTCCGACAAAATTCGATTTTATTCTACCATCTTTCTTTGCCGATGTAAATGCGGTGGGATTCCGGCTGCCCTCCGCGTTTGATGCTGCCCTATTGTACGCAAACCAAGGCGGAAATCTTCCTTCCGCAAAAAACCGCCTGCCCAAAGGCAAGCGGCAAAAAACAGTCCCATGATTATTTACAATAGCGCAGCACCATTTCTTCCAAACCCGCCAGGCCGCTATGGAACCCGCTGCCGTTGTCCAGCACCGCGTCGGCCACGCTGCGGTATACAGGCATCCGCTCCTGATAGATCCTCTCAATCTCATCCCTGCCCTTTTGGGCCAAGAACGGGCGCTTCTCAGCACGGATGTCCATAATGATGTCGTCAATGGGCCGGTCGATCAGCACAATATAGCCGTGGTCCTTCATGATGCGGCGGTTTTCTTCCCGAAGCGCGACTCCGCCGCCGGTGGAGATCATCCCCGGGGTGGCGTTGATCAAGTCTTGCAACAGGCGCGTCTCGCCGTCGCGGAAGGCTTGTTCGCCATAGGTTTCATATAATTGGGCGGTGTTCATTCCCGTGCGCTCCGTCAAATAGGTATCCGTATCCAAGTAGGGAATCTGCAACTTCATCGCAACACGCCGTCCCAGGGCACTCTTCCCGCTGCCGGGCATGCCTACCAGAAAGATGTGACGATCCATTTGGGTTGCCTCCTTCGTGCCATGCAATTGCGCAACCGAATTTATTCCTAAGGGCTCCTAGGCCCGAGGATTCTTCCCGCTTTGCAGTGTAAAACGGAATGCAGCGCCCGAATCACTGGGAACAAGGCAAATGGTTTGCCCGTGCATTTCCATAATCTGCTTGGAGATACTCAGGCCCAATCCCGTTCCTTTTCCCGATGTATGCGCCTTATCCGCTTTATAAAAACGCTCAAAAATGCGCGTTCGATCCGCCTCCAAAATGGGGGTGCCATCGTTTTCCACCGTGACGCTTACCTTATCATGCACTAAACGGGTACGAATTGTCAAGTTTCCTTCTTCATTTCCAAATTTGATGGCGTTATCGACCAAATTGTAGATCACTTGCGCGATTCGGTCCTGATCCGCCCGAACCATGCAGGGCTCTGTTTCAAATTCCAAGTGCAGCTTGAGTTTCTTTTGCTCCATGTCACTCATGCGGCCGATCAAAATCCGCCGGATGGATTCGTTGATGTCGTACTCCGTCATGTGAAGGGGTTCGGCGTCCTTTTCCATGCGGCTCAACTGCAAAAGGTCCGCAATCAGCTTTTTCAGCCGGTTGGTCTCGTCGCCCACGATGCGCAAATAGCGCTCGTATTCTTCTTTTGCGATCGTCCCGTCCAGCATCCCTTCCACAAAGCCGTGGATGCTGGTCACGGGGGAGCGAAGCTCGTGGCTTACATTGGCCACAAATTCCCGGCGGCTCTCCTCCACCTGCCCCAGCTTTTCCGCCATCACATTAAAGGCTCCCGCCAGCTGCCGCACCTCGTCCACGCCGGTGACCTGCGCCCGCTTTCTGAAATCGCCGCGGCTCATGGCCTCCGCCGAATCAGTGATCACCCGCAAGGGCTTCACAATGGCACGGGTGTAAAACACCGCGCTCAACAAGGCCAAAAGGGCGGCCACCGTAAAACCGAAGAACATCTGCACCGTAACGCCCCGGTACTCAGCTTCAATCTGCTGGATGCCCGTATGGATGAACACCGCGCCCAAAACCCGGTTGTTTTGCACCCAAGGCACCGCCACCGTAAACACCGTGCCCTGAAAGGCGTTGAGAATCCGTGCCTGCACTTCCTTGCCCTGCAAAACCTCCGTCAACGCGTCGGCCATGTCCTCGGGGGAGAGGCTGTCGATGGTGGCGGGGCTCCTCTGGATGGCGGTGATCCGGTTGTCCAGCACGCGCCCGTTTCGGTCTACGATGAGGATATAGGCCCCATATTCTTGAAAAACGGTTTCCGCCTTCCACTGCAAGTAAGACATGGTGGGCGTATCCACATTCAAATAATCGCTCAGGGTGGTATCATCCAGGCGGCTGGCCAAAAAAGCGATCTCCCGCGCCTCCACCAAAAGGTTTTCCATGCGGTAGTCGATGATGTTGTTGCGAATGGTCACCACGGAAATCGCGGTGCCCACCAGCACCACGCCGATGATCACCGACATGAAAATGGCCAGAAGCCTGGCAAACAAACTTTGAAACATCTTATTGCTCCGTTTTTGCCTTGTACTCGAATTTGTAGCCTACCCGCCATACGGTGTGAATCTCCCAGCCGTATTGCTCGCAGCCCACCAGCTTTTCGCGCAAGCGTTTGATGTGCACGTCCACCGTGCGGCTGTCCCCAAAGAAATCAAAGCCCCATACCCGTTCCAACAGCTGCTCCCGGGTGAAGACCATGTTGGGATGAGAAGTCAAATAATAAAGCACTTCCAACTCTTTAGGCGGCATGTCCACCTGCTTGCCCTCATAATACACCTCATAGCGCACAAGGCTGACGGAAAGCTGCGGGAAGGTAAGCGTATCATCAGGGATTTCCGCCTCCCCCTCCGCCGGACTTCTGCGCAGAACCGCCTTCACCCGCGCCACCAGCTCCTTGTTTTCAAAGGGCTTGGTGATATAGTCGTCCGCACCAAGTTCCAGCCCCAGCACCTTATCAAAGGTTTCATCCTTGGCGGTGAGCATAATGACGGGAGTTTTGGCAAACTTTCGGATTTCTTTGAGCACCTGCAATCCATCTATGCCTGGGAGCATCACGTCCAGCAGCACCAAATCAGGCGCTGCCCGCTTAAACGCGGCCAGTCCCTCGTCCCCCCGCACGGCCTCGGTGACCTCAAAGCCCTCCTTTTCCAAATACAGCCGCACCAAATGGCTGATGTTCACATCATCGTCTACCAGCAGAATCTTCTGCTTGTCCGCCATTGTCATCGCTCCTTTGGCTTATTTCAGCGTCACCACGGTTACGCCCTGTTCCCCTTCACCATAGACGCCGTCGCGGTAATTTTTTACATGCATATGCTTCTTCAAATGCCGCTGAATGCCCATGCGCAAAACCCCCGTGCCCTTGCCGTGGATGATGCTCACCTCGTGCAGGCCCGCCATGGTGGCCTCATCCAAATAGGTGTCCACAGCGGGAAGCGCCTCATCCAGCGCCATGCCCCGCACATCCGCTTCCAAGGGAACGGTGCGAGCCATGGCGCCGGTTTTGCTCAAAACGCGGCTGGCCTTTTCCTTGGGCGGCTCGACGATCCGAAGCTGGGACAAGTGCGCCTTCAGCTTCATGATTCCCGCCTGGATCTGCACCTCGCCCTTGCCGTCGGGCGGGGCCAGCACGGTTCCCTTGGTTTTCAAGTGAACGATCTCCACGTTTTCGCCCACCCGCACGGTTTTGGGCGCGGCAAAGGCATGCTCGCTGGGGGTGGAGAGCCCTTCGGACAACGCGTCGATCCCCTGCTCCATCCGTTTTTTCAACGCCTGCACCTCGTGCTCCGGGGTTTGGGCCTGCTTGCAAATGGCCTTGAGCTCGCCGATGATGCTGTCCGCTTCCCGCCGGGCGTTTTCCATCACGCGGCGGGCCTCATCCTTGGCTTTTTGCAGGTTCTTTTGCCGGCTCTGCTCCATTTCTTTGCGGAGCTTTTCCGCCTCATCCCGCATGTGGACGGTTTCCTGGCGAAGCTCCTCCGCCAGCGCCCGCTCCCGCTCCGCGATCTGGCGGTGATACTCCGCATTGGCGATCACATCCTCAAACCGGATGTCCTCTTGGGACAAAAGCGCCCTGGCTTCGCTAATCAAGCCTTCGGACAGCCCCAGCTTCCGGGAGATCTCAAAGGCATTGCTCTTCCCGGGAATGCCGATGGAGAGCCGGTAGGTGGGCCTAAGGGACTCCACGTCAAACTCCACGCTGGCGTTTTCCACCCCCTCCGTGGACAGCGCGTAGGCCTTCAACTCGCTATAGTGGGTGGTTGCCATGGTGCGCACCTTGCGCTTCAAAAGATCGGAAAGAATACTCCGCGCCAAGGCAGCGCCCTCGGTGGGATCGGTGCCCGCGCCCAGTTCGTCAAACAAGGCAAGGTCCCGCTCCGTGACGTTTTCCATAATCTCCACAATGTTTTTCATATGAGAGGAGAAGGTGGAAAGGGACTGCTCAATGGACTGCTCGTCCCCAATATCCGCATATACGCGATGAAATACGGAAAGCTCCGTGCCCAGGTCGGCAGGCACATGAAGCCCCGCCTGGGCCATCAGCGTAAACAAACCCACGGTTTTCAGGGTGACGGTTTTGCCGCCGGTGTTGGGGCCTGTGATGATGAGGGTGGTAAAATCCTGCCCCAGCCACAGATCGCTGGGAACCACCTTGGCCGGATCGATGAGCGGATGCCTGCCCCGCACGATTTTCAAATACCCCCGCTCGTTGATCTTGGGCAGGGAGGCGGACATTGCCCTGGCCAGCATCCCCTTGGCAAAGGCGAAATCCAAATGATTCAACATTTCAATATTGGCGTGAATGGCGTCCCCATGGGGCGCCAGCTGATCGGACAGCGCCTGCAAAATGCGCACGATCTCCATCTGTTCCTTGGCTTGCAACTGCTTTAAGTCGTTGCCCAGTTCCACCACGGCCATGGGCTCGATGAACAGCGTGGCGCCGCTGGCGCTCTGGTCATGCACCAGCCCTGGGACGTTAGCGCGGCACTCCTGCTTCACGGGAATGCAGTAGCGGTCTCCCCGCATGGTGATGATGCTGTCCTGCAAATTCTTGGAAAAGGAGGTGCTGCGGATCATGGCGTTGAGCTTTTCCCGCATCTTTTCATTGGCGCCCCGAATTTGCCTGCGGATTTGATAGAGCTCTGGGGAGGCCCGGTCGGCAATTTCATCCTCGCTCAAAATCGCATTGGTGATTTCCTGCTCCACGCTTGGCAAGGTGGTTAGGCGGCTGGCCAAGCCCATCAAAATCGGAATGTCCGTTCTTTCCTTCAACAGCGCGGTTCTGGCGGCCCTGGCCGCCCGAAGGCAACCAGCCACATCCAAAAGGGCGCGCGGGTTTAAGGCCGCGCCTTTTTGCGCCAGCGTCAGCTGCTCACGCACATCACCAAAGGCCACCAAGGGCTGCCCACCCAGAAAGCTAAGCATTACAACCGCTTCCTCGGTCTCCTCCAGGGCGCGGCGAACTTCGGCCACATCCTCATATGGCCGCAGCTCCCGGCATTTGTCCGCGCCCATTTCCGTGATGGCATGGCTGGCCAGCCGGTCCCGTATTTTGATAAATTCCAGCACTCGAAGCGCTCTGTCTTGTTCCATGGGAGCATTCCTTTCGGCTCTGCAGGTTTTTTTCGATCCTGGTATGTGCTTATTTCAAGGCCGGCGGCGCTTTTTCCTTCTGCCGGCGCTATGAACCGCTCATTCCACGCCCCGCAGAAAATGACCCTGGGTGGTCTTCTGGTTCTCTTTTAGCGGCACGGGCGCTTCGTTCCTAAGCGCGGCAAATTCCTCCACCAGCCCAAGCTGTTCCTGCGGGCTTTCCACCGTGAAATTCAACAACATTCCCGCGCCCAATTCCTTTCGCGCCTTGCCCTGCTTGCGCAAATCCGTGGGCAACGCATTCCAAACGCTCACCACACAGCCTTCGGGTGTGCGCAACCTTTGCAGCGGAAACCGGTACCCCTTGCGGTCCGTCAACGTGGCGCCCGTACAAGGGCAGCCGGTTTCCCCCTTTGCGCCATAGGAGCAGCTTGCCCGCCCTTTCCCCGCTCCTTTAGCCACCCGCAAAGGGCAATGGTTCAGCAACATCACCCGCTCCCGCCCGTACACCGTCAGCAAGGGCGCAATGGGCGGCGGGCTGATATGGCACAACTCCTCAAAGGACAATTCCGGCCAAAGAAGAAAAAAACGAGGGTTCCATGAGCTCACGGCTTTCAGGGCCAGGGCGTTGGTCAGGGGAACCCCTGTCCCTAGGGCGAGGGGCAGGGCAAAATCGGCCCCGAGTTGCCCCACGGTAGAAAGCACCACGCCGCCCAGCCTTCCTGCATGCCTTGCCGCCAGTCGTTTGAACATCGCAACGGCGGGCTCTGTCAATTGCGGCGGGAGCTCCAGCCAGGCCCCCTGGGGCAAATTCCTGCATTGGGCGTCCAGCAGGGCCTCGTCCAGATCCAGCGGGGCAAAAATCAAAAGCTCCGCGCCCCGCGCTTGAAACTCCCCCGCCAGCTGAACATCGCTAAAGCGGACGGCCAGCTTGTCCTTCCAGCTTTCGGCTTCCCCCAGGGGCTCTGCGGGCGTTTGGGGTTCCTTCCCCCAAGGGACCTTAGGCAATTCATTCTGTTTTGCCTTCTCCGCTACCCAAAACGCTTCCGCCCGGGCTTTCATAAGCCTCAAAACCGCTTCCCGCCGCAAAGCGTTTACCGCGGAAACCGGCACAAAAGCGTCTTGTGCCACTGAAACCGCGACCGCCTCCGAAGATGAGACCGCAAAGGGCGTATCTCCCAGCTTGCCCAGCTGCTTGCGCACCTCTTCCGCTGTGATCCCACGGGTTTTCGCTGCCTGGACGCTCTCCCCAAGGAGGGTCACCCGGGTCTCCCCATCCGTTACCGTCAGGGATATGGGCTTGCCCACCTCCAAAACGGCTTCCATGGACAAAAGGATTGGCTTCTCCTGCATCAGGCTTTCCGCCCGCCCCATCTGCCGGGTATCTGTCAAGCGGTATACCCTGTCACCAGGCCAGGCGGATTCCCCAGGCCTTAGCCGCAGCACCGCTTCCTCTCCGGCTTGCCGGTCCTTGCCGCTGTAGCGCAGGTCCATCTCCCGCCTTCCGCGAAGCTGCAAGCCGTCTCCATCATGCAAGACGCGCTCCAGCTTCATCACGGCCAGGCCGTTTTTCTCCCGTAACACCTGGCCCATCAAAATGCCGCCATGCCCCACATGGTCCACCGCGCATAAATCCGCGTCCTCCGCGCCCAGGGCATGCCCCGCGGTAAATCCTCCGCGGTGAAAAATTTGCATGAGGCTTTCCTTTTCCTCCATGCCCTGCGCACAAGGCTGCCCCGCCGCCAATTCGTCCAGCGCGCGGCGGTAGCTGTCCGTCACAATGGCCACATACTCGGGCCTTTTCAGCCTTCCCTCGATTTTCAGCGAACACACGCCCGCGTCCTCCAGCGCCTGCAGATGATCCCGCAAGCACAAGTCCTTCATGGAGAGAAGCGCCCCCGAATGGTCCCCAAGGCTCACCATTTGGCGGCAGGGCTGGGCACAGCGCCCGCGGTTTCCGCTACGGCCTCCGGCCATGGAGGACAGCAGGCACTGCCCGCTCACACTGGCGCAAAGGGCTCCATGCACAAAGACCTCCGTCTCCACGCCTGTTTGCGCCACACGCCGGATTTCGCAAAGCCCGCACTCCCGCGCCAGCACCACCCGCTCAAAGCCTGCTTCCTTGGCAAACCGCGCGCCCGTGGCATTGTGAATCGCCATTTGCGTACTGGCATGGAGCGCAAGGGTGGGAAAGTTCCCCTTCACCAGAGAAGCCACGCCCAAATCCTGCACGATCACCGCATCCGCCTGGGCGCGGGCGATGGTCTCCAAGGCGCGGTACAGCGTTTCCATTTCCCGTTCTTTCACCAGCGTATTGACCGTCACGTGGACGCGCACCTGGTGCAAATGGGCATACTCCACGGCGCGCGCCAACTCTTCTTCTCCAAAATTGGCGGCGGATGCCCGTGCGCCAAAGGCGCGGAAACCCAAATAAACGGCGTCGGCCCCGGCGCAGACCGCCGCGCGCAAAGCCGCCTCGTCTCCGGCAGGAGCCAAGAGCTCCATCCTTCTGTTTTGCGTTCCTATCTTCTTCGTCATATGTCCACTTCTCGTTTGCGATGGATTGGGGCTCCCCGAAAAGAAAAAGCGCAGCGCATGGAAACCCTTGCGCTGCCGCTCTGATCCACAATTTTACCGATGGTCGAAGGGGTAGACTTGCCCGTTGGTCTCCACGCGGATGCTCTTGATGACCTGCGGCATGAGGGGTCGGTCGCTCCGGTCGGTTTCCTGCGCCACAATCCCGTCCGCCACATCCATCCCCTCCAGCACCCTGCCAAAGGCGGCATAAGCGCCGTCCAGATGGGGGCTGTCGCTGACCATGACGAAGAACTGGGACCCCGCCGAGTCGTTCATCATGCTGCGGGCCATGCTCAATACGCCCTTGACGTGCTTCAGCGAGTTTTGTACGCCGTTTTGCGAAAATTCCCCTTTGATGCAATAGCCCGGACCGCCGGTGCCGGTGCCTTTAGGGCAGCCGCCTTGAATCATAAAACCGGGGATGCAGCGGTGAAAGATAAGTCCATCGTAAAAGCCGCTATTGGCCAGCGCAATAAAGTTGCCCACCGATTGAGGCGCGATGTCGGGATACAGTTCTCCCCGCATCACGCCGCCGTTTTCCATGGTCATTTCAAAAGTCGGATTTGGCATTTTCTTCGTTCCCTTTCCCATCACATGGCATTTGCGTTACACAAAGAATATTATACCAAAAAATTAGAAACTTGCAAGCAAACACGGCCAAGGTGCGGGTTGCGTTTTTTTGCCGATTTTTACAATTCGCACAGCCCTGCGCAAATTCCTTGCGGCATCAATCAAAATCGCGCTTTGACCGCCGCGGTTGTATTTGCCAACGCAGGATTTTATGATATAATAAGTTGTTACCGTTTGCTCATTTGAGTATTCGGATATCCTAACCAATGCACCTTTGCCGAAAGAAGGGACTGCTTTGCCCCCATCGACCTCCTCGCTGGTATTGGCCTCGGCTTCCCCCCGCAGGGTGGAATTGCTTTCCCTGTTTGGCATTCCCTTTGAAACCATCCCCGCCGTGGGCGAAGAGCTTGCAAAGGGGGAGGGGCGGGAATTGGTGATGGCCATTGCCCAGGGGAAATGCGACGAGGTGTTTTTCAAAGCCCAGGACCGCTATGTCCTCGCTGCGGACACGCTGGTTTGCGTGGAGGGGGCCGCGCTTGGCAAACCGAAAAGCGCCGCCGATGCGGCCGCCATGCTCGCTCAACTCAGCGGGCGCTGGCATGAGGTGCATACGGGCTGTTGCCTTCGCGGCCCCAACGGCTATCATGAGCTTCGGGCGGAAACCACCAAGGTCAAATTCACTCCCCTCTCCCAGGATATGATCGCGCGCTATGTTCATACCGGCGAACCGATGGACAAGGCGGGGGCATACGCGATCCAGGGCATGGGTGGTTTGTTCATCGAGCGGATCGAGGGCAGCCCCAGCAACGTGATTGGATTGCCCCTTTCGCTGGTCAGACAAATGCTTGAAAACGTGGGGTTTTCCCCCCTCGTTGCTGAGATTTGATTTTAGCACAGAAACGGATGTGTCGCCAAAATGGGTTTTGTAGCGCACGACTTGGGTGTGGATCTGGGAACCAGCAACACGCAGGTGTACGTCAAACATAAAGGCATTGTCATCAGCGAGCCCACCATCGTTGTGGTGGAAAGCAGCAACGAGCGCAAGGTGCGCGCCGTCGGCGACGACGCGAAAATCATGCTGGGCCGCACCACGGACGGCGTTATGGCTGTTCGTCCCATGCGGGAAGGCGTGATTACGGATTTTGACATGACCGAAATTCTCATTCAGTACTTTACCCGCAAGGCGATCGGTTCCAGCTATCTGGTAAAGCCCCGCCTGTTTTTAAGTTACCCCTGTTCCATTTCTCCCATCGAACGCCGCGCGGTGATGGAAGCCGCCAAGTTCGCGGGCAGCCGCAAGGTGTTTTTGGTGGAAAAGCCCTTTGTGGCAGCATTGGGAAGCGGTCTTCCCGTGTTTGACCCCAATGGCTGCATGGTGGTGGATATCGGGGGTGGCACCACGGACGTGGCGGTCATTTCCTTGGGCGGCATTGTGATCAGCCACTCCATCCGGGTGGGCGGCGTGAAGATGGATGAGGCGATCATTAACTTTATCAAGCGGGAGTTCAACATCTTAATCGGCGACCGCACCGCCGAGGAAGTCAAGCTGGACTTGGGAGCGGCGCTCCCCATTCGCGAGGAGCGGCGGGCCCGCATCCGTGGGCGGGACATGGTCACCAATCTTCCCCAAACCACGGAAATCACCTCCACCCAAATTTATCAGGCCATTCGTGAGCCTTGCCTGGCCATTTTAAGCGCCATCAAATGGGTCTTAGAACGCACCCCGCCGGAACTGGCCGCCGATGTAATGCACAACGGCATTTACCTCACCGGCGGCGGTTCCCTGCTTTACGGCATGGATCAAATGATCGCCAGCGAGCTGGGCATCCCTGTTCTTTTGGCCAAGGAGCCCATGGACTGCGCGGCCTTGGGGCTGGGCAACATTATTGAAAACTTTGAATTGCTCCAGCACCTGGGCAGAACCACGTTCCTCAAGCAAGGCTAACCCAGGGCCGCCCTCACTCAATAGCGCAACGGAGGATCAAGCATGAGGCTGAAGGTACCCAAAACCGAAAGGCGCAAAAGCACCGACACCCGTAGCCGGCGGATTCTTCGCCGCGTTGTTTTGATCACGGTGACGGTGGTTTTGCTGACTTTGGCTGCTTTTCACCTGCTTTCCCTGATTACAAGGGAAGGCACTGTGAAAAATCCTTTGCTCACCGCGCCGGAGGATGCGGTAGCAGGGGCCATGACGCCGGTGCAAAGCGGCTTTTCCTCCCTGGTGGACACCGTGGTGAACTTCTTGTACAAGCTCAAACTACGCGCCACGCTGGAATTGGAATACAACACCCTCAAGCAGGAAAACGAGCAGCTGGTCTATCAAGCCATGCTGGCGGATGAGCTGCAAAAGAAGCTGGCTGTGTATGAAAACCTCTTTGATGAAATCTCCGTTAACGAAAGCATGAATCCGGTGGTGGCTACGGTTATCGGCAGGGACGCGGGCAACTATTTTTCCGTCTTTACCATCAACAAGGGCTCTAGCGACGGGATCTCGGACTTTATGGCCGTCACCATGGACGGCGCTTTGGTGGGGTATACCTATAACGTAACGCCCACCAAATGCGACGTCCGCACCATTATCGATAGCGAGGCCAGCATCGCTGGGCTCATTCAAAGCTCCCGTGACCAAGGCACTGTCCGCGGCACCCTGGGTATCGACGGCCAGGCCATGTGCCGTATGTACTACCTGCCCGAAGACCATCTGCCCCGCCCCGGGGACATGGTGGTGACCTCCGGCGTGGGCATGTCCTTCCCCAAAGGGATTCCCATCGGCACCGTTCGGGAAAGCACCCGTGGCATGGAGAGCAACAAACAGTTCATCGTGGTGGAGCCCCAAGCGGACTTTAAACATATTGAATATGTGATTGTGTTGCGGTATCAGCCTGTGGCGGAGGCCGTAGAGGAACGCATCGGCGGCACCGATCAGCTGATCTTTACGCCCCTGGATACCGCCCCGCCCATTCCCACCATTCAAATCGGCAGTGATTTCTACCAGCTGGCCCCCACCCCCTCGCCTGCCGTAACCCCCGAGAGCACCGCCACGGGCGCTGCGGAGCTCCCGCCACCCCCCACGCCCGCGCAAACCGGCTCTGGCGGCTCCGGCAATTTTGAATACCAGATCCCCGAAGGGAACCAGACCGATAACACCTACGGCTATACCCTGGCGCCCACCGCCACGCCTACCGCCTCCCCGCCGCCGTTGGATATCTCTGTTGAGGAGGATTAACGGAAGGTGTTTGTGAAGTTTTTCAAGGTGGTTGTGTGCACCTTGTTTGCCTATCTATTGCAAGCCACCGTGGCCTTGCACATTTCCCTGTGGGACGTAGCCCCCAACCTGGCCTTGGCGGTCTTGGGCATGGTCAGCGTAGGGCTGGGCAGAAAGTATACGTTTTTCATGTCCCTTACCGTGGGGTACTTGCTGGAAATCATGATGCCCATGCTGGATTTTATGAATCTGATCCTCTATCCTGTCTGTGCCATGCTTGGAGCCTTGATGTTTTCGGACAAGAGCGAGCGCAAACTGGAAGAGGAGCGCAGTACCGGAAAGCGCGGCGTGATGCTTCACGCGCATCTGCGAACCCCGCTGTGCGCCGCCGTCAGCGTGCTGGTATTCCAAACGGTGAATCTGGTGTACATCTACCTAAACGGCGTCGTCATCGACAGCGGCCACCTGACCCGCGCGGTCATCGATGTTTTGTATACCTCGGCCATCGCGGGCGTACTCCAATTCCCTTTGCGCTGGTGGTTTGGGGTGTATAAGCTCAAGAAAGCCCGTTAACCCTTTCTTTGATAGCTTCATGAGGACGAGAGGAGCGGCTTATGAATAGCAGACGAAACCGAAAAAAAGAACGCGAAGGCTACAACCTAGGCATGCGCTATCTTTTCTTTTTGGGCGCTGTGCTGGCCATCTTTATCTATTTAATCAGCGGCCTTGCCTCCATTCAGCTCCAAGGCTCCCAGGACTATGTGGAAAAGGCGAAAACCCGCCGAACCACCACCATCACCCTTCGGGGAAGCCGGGGCATGATCACCGATGCCGACGCGGTGATCCTGGCCAAGGACGAAATGGTCTACAACGTCACCTTTTACCGTGACGCTTCCCAAAACAGCGAGGAAGAATATGCCGCTTTCACCGAATCCATCCGCCAGACCCTTGAGATTCTGGAGCGGGGCGGCAATCAGCTTTCGGTGAAATTTGTCATCGAGCGCGATCCCCAAACCGGAGACTGGCGGTTCAACTTTGGCAGCGGCGTGAGCGAGCAGGTCTTGCAACAGCGGGAAACCCAGTGGCGCGGCAACAACTATTATCCCTCCGCCAATGTGCCCACGGCGGCGCTGGCCATGGAAAAGCTCAAGGAGCGCTACCAGATCCCCGAGGGCATGGACGAGGAGACCATGCTCAAAGTGATGGCTGTGTTTTCCGAAATGCAAATGAACCTGTTCAACTCCCAGCCCATCGTGATTGCCAAAGACGTGCCTTATGAAACGGTCATTGAGATCGAAACCCGCTCCATGACCCTGCCGGGTATGGAGGTGGCCGTGGGCACCAAGCGCGTCTACCCCCGCGGCAATCTGGCCGCCCAGGTCATCGGGTACATGGGCGCTATCCCCTCCGCCGCCAAGTGGGCGGAGTTACAGCCAAAGGGCTACAAGTACAGCGACACCATCGGTGTAGACGGCATCGAGGCTTCCATGGAGGACTGGCTGACCCAAAACAGCAACCTTCGCCAGGGCAAGCGCGAAGTGGAGCGCGACAGCGTGGGCAAGATCACCCGGGAATTAGGCTACCAGGAGCCTACCGACGGCAACAACGTAAAGCTCACCATCGTGGCCAGCTACCAGCAGCAAGCCGAGCGCGCCCTGGCCACCAATGTGGCCTCCACCCGCAAGGTACAGGAAGACAAACTCATGCTCAACGCCTGGCTGGAAAGCAACAAGGTGGATATCGAAAACCGCAACTGGGGGCGCTACCCGCTTTCTTTGGCCCAGCGGGCCGCTATGATGGTCGTCGACATGAAGGGGCGCGTGCTGGCCATGGCCAATTACCCCACCTTTGACTTGAACGCGCTGGTAGCCGCCGGCGAGGAAAGCCGGCCCATCTTGACCGATTCCCGCCATGTGCTGATGAATTACAATATTCACGCCCGTGGCCTCCCTGGCTCCATTTTCAAAATGGTTTCCGGCTTGGGCGCGCTGCTGGAGGGCGAATTGTATCCCAACGAAATCATCAACGACGGCGGATACTTTACCCTGTATACCACCGATTTATCCACCGCGCCAAAATGCTGGATTCCGGAGTCCCAGCGCTACAAGCATCAGTATCAGACCATTGTGCAAGGCCTTTCCAACAGCTGCAATTTCTTTTTCTACACCCTGGGTTCACGGCTGGGCGAGACCCGGCTTTACCAATACGCCGCCCGGTTTGGCCTAACCAGTAAAACCGGCGTGGATTTGCCTGGCGAGGAACGCAGCGTGGTGGGCAACCAAACCAGCCTTTACGATCCTGACAAGGCCATGGACGAAGCCTCCCAGGATACTGCCCTTCCTATTATCGTGTTCAATTCCATCAAAAAGCACTTGAAAAACGAGGGGGCCAGCCGCAACATCACCTACGACGACGCCCGTTTGAACCGTTGCGTAAAAAAACTCATGGACATGGCCGTCAACACCAACCAGAGCGACTGGCTCGATAATATGCGCCCCATCCTCATGGAAGAGCTGAACATGTCCCGGGAAATGGTATTCCTGCAATCCGTCATTGGAGATACGTATAACTATCTCAATGACATCAAGTGGGGCGGTGGCCAGACCATCCAGGTGGCCATCGGCCAGTCCATCACCACGGTCACGCCAGCGGCGGTCAGCCGCTATGTAGCCTCTTTAGGTAA
Source organism: Eubacteriales bacterium (assembly GCA_031554475.1). Classification (GTDB taxonomy): domain Bacteria; phylum Bacillota; class Clostridia; order Christensenellales; family Aristaeellaceae; genus Limiplasma. Next base: position 24,702 of record JAVBVF010000018.1, read on the forward strand.
CGGCGGAACTGTTTATAACCTGATGATCGTGGACAGCATCACCTCCCCTGAGGGTGATATTCTAAGCCAGCGGCAGCCTTCGGAGCTCAATCACTTCGACGGCGCAGAGCAATTCCTCCCCTACATTCTTCAAGGGATGGAGGGCGTGGTTGACGAGAGCGGTACCGCGGCCAAGTACTTCAAAAATTGGCCTTATCGCAAGGACGTTTGCGCGAAAACGGGAACCGCTGAGGTCACCACCATCGACCTGGAAAACAACGCCTGGTTCGTCATGCTGGCGCCCCGCGAAAATCCTGAAATTGCCGTGGTGGTGTTCATCCCCAGCGGCTTTAGCGGGGGCGAGGCCAGCATGGCCGCCCGGGAGTTTGTGGGCTGGTATATGGACCAAAAGACCCTGCGCACCGACGACGCCCTCTTCCCCGGCGGCAATATGCTGGCGCCGTAACGGGATGGGAAAGCGCAAGCGGCACTTTGTACACAAGCGAGGAGGCATACCCATGAGTCAGGCGTGGATGGTGGCGTCCGGAAAAGGCGGAGTCGGGAAGTCCGTGATTTCTGCCGCCCTGGGAATCGCTTTGGCCAAGCGGCAATTGAATTGCGTCGCCATGGACGCCGACACGGGGCTGCGCAATTTGGATCTGCTCTTGGGTTTGGAAAGCAAGGTCGTCTTTGACGCTTTAGACGTGGCTCAAAAGGAATGCAAGCTCAAATACGCCCTGGTGCAAGACGCCAAGCACCCCTCCCTGTCCCTGCTGCCCGCTTCTCAAATGGGTGCGCCTACGGATTTGGACGCGGATATTTTGGAGAAAATCATCAAGAAGCTGAAAAAGCGCTTCTCCTATATCCTCATGGACGCTCCCGCAGGGCTTGGGTATGGGCTGGAAAGCGTGATGCAAAGCGCCGACCACACCCTGCTGGTAACCACCCCGGACGATGTGGCCATCCGCGACGCGGAACGGCTGATTTCCGCCTTAGAGCGGCAGGACAAGCCCCGGCCCATGCTGGTGGTCAACCGGGTGCATCCGGATCTGGTATTGAGCGGGGAAATGTATTCCCCCCAAACCGTCGCCAATCTTTTGGATGTGCCGCTCCTTGGCTTTCTGCCGGACGACCGGACCATCCTGCGGGCGGCTAGCCGCCATGAATGCTTTATGGATCAAGAATGTCCGGCCAGCGAGGCCATGGACCGCATTTGCCGGCGTTTTTTAGGCGAATACGTTCCCATGCCTGATTTGGAGCGCAAGCGGCGCTGGTTTGAAAGGAGGCCCAAAAAACTCTTATGATGCTCAATGAATCCAGGCGCTCACGCGCCCACTTTGATTATGTACTCGCGGCCTTGGTCTTTGGGTTGGCCGCCTTTGGGGTGCTCAGCGTTGCTGTGGCTACTTTCAATACCGGTTCCCAAGCGGAGGATACGCTGCTCAACTACATCGTCGCGTCCTACTATGGCATGCGGCAGGCCATTTTCTTTCTCATCTCGCCCATCGTCATCGGGTTCATCACCTTTTTCCCCTATGAATTCATCCGCAGGCGTTCCACCCTTTTCTACTATGCCGCCCTCTTTTTGCTCATGGTGGCGCTGGCCGGCCAGGCCGCGGGCGTGAAAGCGTGGATCGACGTGATTTGGGGCTATACGCTGCAACCCTCGGAGTTTGTCAAACTGGCGTGCATCATTGTCACCGCCAAGCACTTGGAAACCAACGATGACCCCCTGGGCTCCTGGAACGGCGCTTTCCGCCTGGTGGTTTTGATGGGCATTCCCTGGCTTTTGACCCTGGCCCAGGGCGAAATGGGCTCCGTGCTGGTGATGATTTTCGTCTTTGGTATCATGATCTTTTTTGGCGGGGTGCGGCTGAAAATCCTGGGCGGAATCATCGCGGCGGCGGTGGTGGGCATTGCCATACTGTACGGCGTCACCATGGCTTCCGGTTCGGACAGCTACCGGCTGGAGCGGATTTTGTCTTTTGTCAATCCCGCGCTGGTGGATGAGAGCGCCACCTATCAAGTGAACAACTCCAAAATCGCCATTGGTTCCGGCGGAATGGACGGCGCAGGTATCTTTGTCCCTGGCAGCTTCAGCCAGTTGGACTATGTGCCGGAAGACTGGACGGACTTCATTTTTTCCACCATCGGGGAAGCCTTTGGCTTTAAGGGGTGCCTGATCATTTTGTTGGTGTATCTGGCGCTCATTGTGCGCATGCTCTATTTGGCCCGCTATACCACCGACCGCTTTGGACAGATGGTCATCATCGGGGTGATGGCCATGATGCTCTTCCATATTTTTGAAAACATCGGTATGACCACAGGCCTCATGCCCGTCACCGGCATTCCGCTGCCTTTTCTCAGCTACGGCGGCAGCAACCTGGTGACCAATATGGCCGGAATTGGCCTGGTTCTCAACGTGACCAAAAACCGAAGCATCCTGGGCGGAACCAAGCTGACTCCGCAGACCTCTGTCCATGCCAAATACTTCCGGTAACCGGCCTAGACGAAAAGAGACTGCCGCAAAACGCGACAGCCTCTTTTGTTTTGCTGTTTTTGGCGCACACTACCCAGGGAGGTGCTGTTATGCAATGGATCCAACTATTGGCCTGCGGACTTTTGACCCTTTGGGCGGCCCAAAAACCCCAGCGGGCAAGAACATGGGCCTGGGGCATCAGCGCAGGGCTGCTGCTTTCCATGGGAATGCAGATGGTCCTGCTTGGGGAAGTGGGAAAACTGACGGTCAACACGGCGGCGCCCCTTCATCTGTGCAGCATGATGGGCTTATTGTCCATCCCCATGGTGTTGCTTCGCCGGCGGTGGCTCTATTCCTTTTCCATGCTGCTGGGCATGCCCTGTGCGCTCCTGGCCCTTCTTTTTCCCGCCATCGCGGCCTGCCAACGGCCTGCCCTCATGGCCTTTGCCTTCTATCAGCTACACGTTCTCATTGTGTGCGCGCCCTTGCTGCTTTTGTTTCAGGGGTTTCCCTTATCCCTCAACCCCCGGCCGGTCTTTTTGGCCGCCAATGGCTATATGGTCGTAGTTTCGCTGTTCAACCGGCTCTTTCACACCAATTACCTGTTTTTGCGCCTGGCTCCCCCGGGGACGCCCCTTGAATGGATTTCGGTGCATGGCGCGCTGGGATACGTGCTTTCCTTAGAAATGATCGCCATCCTGGCGCTCACGTTCCTCTCCGCGCTTTACGCCCTCATCCCCGCAAGAGCCCTCAGCTCATTTTCATCACCCGGGCAAAGAAGCTGATGTTGGTTTTCAAATAGGAAAGCGGGATCCGCTCGTTGGCGTTATGGATCAAGCCCCGCTGCTCCTTGGAAAGGCGCATGCCGGAAAAGCGCAACACATGATTGCTGATCTTGCAGTAATGGCGGCTGTCGCTAGCAGCCAGCATCAGGTAAGGCGATACCAGCGCGTCGGGATAGGTTTGGCGGATGGCGGAATCCAGGCGATTCCAAGCCTCATCATAAGTCTCGGAGATGGAGGAGGCCCCGATGCCGTCGCGCACTGTCAACGTCACCTGGGGGTCCCCAATCACCCGCTCCATACGCTCCTGCACCGCTTCCAGCGTATCACCGCAAATCAGCCGCAGGTTCACCCCCGCCGTGGCCGACGTGGGCAATACATTGTAAGCCTCCGCCGCCCTGGCACGGGTAAAGGCGCAGGTGGTGCGCACCAGCGCGTTCAGCTCTCCGCCGCTCCTGCGGCAAATGAAATCCAGCAGGGGCGCAAAGCACCACAAGTTGGCGAAAATCAGCTTGAACACAAAGCTGGAGTGCCGGCCCATCACATTGAACATCTCTTTGGCGGGCTTGGTCAACACAAAAGGCATGGGCTCTTGGGCCAACCGGTCGATGGCTCGCGCCAGCGTTGCCAGGCTTTGCTTGGCCGGCGGCGCGCTGGCATGGCCGCCCTTGCCGGTGGCGGTAATGTCCATGAACACGGAGCCCTTTTCTCCAATGCCGACCATGGCCGCGCTTTGCTTGACCCCGGGGAACACATTCTCCACAATGGCGCCGCCCTCATCCAGCACAAAGGCAGGCCTCACCCCACGCTTTTCAAGCTCCTCCACAATGGCGGGGGCGTCCTTCCCCATCACTTCCTCATCCCCGCCAAAGGCGAAATAGAGATCATTCTCCGGCACAAAGCCTTCCTTGAGCAAAAGCTCCGCCGCCTCCAAAATGGCATGGAGCGTTCCCTTGGTATCCAGGGTCCCCCGCCCCCAAAGCTCACCGTCTTTGATCATGCCGGAGAAAGGCGGCTCTTTCCATTCCTCCTCTACCACAGGCACCACGTCGTAGTGCGCCATGAACACGGAAGGGGCCTCGGAGCTCTTCCCCTTCCAAGTATACAGGAGCCCATTTTTCCCCATTTTTTCCAAGGTGCACTTTTCATGCACCGTGGGATACAGGGTGGGCAACAACTCCTGAAACGCCGTAAACTCCTTTTGATCCGCCTTGCTCATGTCCATATCGCTGATGGTACGCAAGCGAATCATGGCTTGCAAATGCTGGGCGGCGGAAGCCTCGTCCACGGCAATGGGCAACACATGGGGCAAGGGGCTTTCCTTGGGGGTGAACCCCAAGGCCCGAAACACCAGCACCGCTACAAAGCATACCAAGAGTCCCAGCAGGATCCAAAGAATGGTCATTCCGCTTTCGCCTCGCCTTCTTTGGAATTTTTGCCGTTGAGCAGGCCTTTCTTGTAAAGGATCCGTGCCACGCCGATGGCAATCAACGCGCCCACAGGCACCAAAATCCCCACCTTCTCCGCCATGCTGGGCATCACCAGGAACAGCACAACCATGAACAGAAGCGGCGCCGCGGAAATCTTCGGGTTTTTGCTGATAAACACCACGCCCAGCGCGCCAAAGAGCGCGGGCAAAATGTTGTCAAAAGCAGGTTTTACCAGCGGCGATTCCAAAACAGGCCTGAGGTATCCAAGCGCCAAGACGCCCACCGCGATCACGAGGGTGGTCACAATGGAACTGGTGGCGATAGCGATGGTGGAAATGGCTTCTCCCTCTTCGCTGCCCGCCTTGACCTTGGCGGCCTCCATGGCATTTAAGGCGCAAGGAACCTTCAGGTTGGTCAGGTTGCCCGTCACAAAACCCAGATAGGTTCCGCCCACCCCCAACATGGGCGCATAGGTAAACACCTCAATGATCCCCACTGTCCAAAACATAGGCGCTACCAAGAGAAGCCCTTTCAGCACATCCGTCAGCGCCGGCCAGGCATTGTAGTGGATGCAGACCGCCACCGGAGCCGCCAGCAGCATCAAAAGCGCCATGGCCATCCAAATGCGTCCGTATAAATGGACGCTATCCTCATAGGCGGAACTGTTCACCGTTTGCTTTGCGTTCATCTCTCGTACCCTCCTTATGCCATCAAAGCCGTAATCGGGATGCTCAGGGCCATGGCGCCCAGCATGGAAATGGGCAGCGCATATTGCTCCATCCACGCCCACTTGCATTTCTTGATCAAGATTCCGCAAACCCCCATCAAAAGGGCCGAGGCGAGGGCCACCGCCAGCGGAATAAACCCGGGCAACCCCGTGTTCACCTTGGCGAACAACAGCCCCAAAAACGCGGAAATCATGCCCATGAACAGGCTGTCCATCAGGATCTCGCCCCAGCGTTTATCCTTGCCGGTGATGGAGTGGACGCCCTTTTGGATCTTTTTGAGGCCAAAAAGGATCAAAATCAGGCCCGAAAGGATGCCCAAGGTCATCACCCAGGCGATCACCGTAAACACCTTGGGATCGGAAATCGCCTGCATATTCTCGCTGATGTTCACACCCATGGCGCTGGCAGCCATGGTGGCGGCCGGCAACTCATAGGTCACCGCCCCAATGACGCTCAGCCGCAGCCAGGGCAGGGGCAATCCCAGGAACTGGCTCAGAGAAATGACCCCCACCAAAATGGAAACAGCCGGAGCCAGGGTAAACAGGGCGCTGGAAAAAATGGTTTTGCGGATCACCGCCGCCCCCAGATTCAATTCCTTGGCCCGCTTGATGGCTTTCCCCAAAAAGAAGAGGGACTGGGCAATGACAAACAGGATCACCACGCTGGTTACCAGGTACAAAAAGGTGTCGTTCACGTTGAATGGCATGTGGGTACCTCCTTTGTGTCAAATGGGGGTCCAAATCAGGATCGTCTCTGGACATGCTCGGCCGTCACCAGCGCGTGAATCAAGGGGCAGGGCGGCGCCGGCTCTTTGCCAATGGCAATGGCCTGCTGAATCTGCCGGATGGCCGCCTCCGCGCTTTCCCGGCTGCTCCCATGAACTACGGCCAGCGCCTCGCCTTCCTCCACGGGATCTCCGATGCGCTTTTGCAAAACAAAGCCTACGCTGTGGTCAATGGTATCGGTTTTGGCCCGGCGTCCCGCCCCCATTCCCTGGGCGGTGTTTCCCAAGGCGGTGGTGTCCATGGCCTGCACATAGCCGCCGCTTAGCGCGGGAACCGTCTCGATCACCTTGGCCTGCGGAAGACGCGTCACATCCTCACAAACCGCGGGATCTCCTCCCTGGGCTTTGATCATTTGAGCAAGGGCGCTGAGCCCCTTCCCTGAATCCAGCGCGGCTTTGAGCTTTTCTTTGGCTTCCTCCATGCTCTTTGCGGCGCCGCCCAGCACGACCATATGGCCGCCCAATTCCAGCGATACCTCCAAAAGCGGCCCCGTGACCCTACCCGCCAAAACGTCAATGGCTTCTTTTACCTCCAGGGCATTGCCCACATGGCTGCCCAGGGGTTCTCCCATGTCCGTGACCAACGCCACCATCCTGCGCCCCGCGTCCTCGCCAATGCGCACCATGGCCTGGGCCAAGTCAATGCTCTCCTCCAAGGAATGCATAATGGCCCCCGCGCCTGTTTTCACGTCCAGCACAATGGCCTGGGCTCCGCTGGCCAGCTTCTTGCTCATGATGCTGCTGGCAATGAGGGGCAGGCTATCGATGGTGGAGGTCACGTCCCGAAGGGCGTAAAACACCTTGTCCGCCGGAGCCAAATCCCCGCTTTGGCCAATCACCGCGCAGCCGATCTCCTTCACTTGCTCGATGAACTGCTGGATGCTCAGCCCGATTTGGAATCCCGCAATGCTTTCCAGCTTGTCCAGCGTCCCCCCCGTATGCCCCAGGCCCCGGCCGCTCATTTTGGCCACCGGCACGCCGCAGGCCGCCACCAAGGGCGCCAACACAAGCGTGGTGGTATCGCCCACGCCGCCTGTGGAGTGCTTATCCGTGGGAATGCCGGAAAGGGCCGAAAGATCCACCGTGTCCCCCGAATGGGTCATTGCCAGCGTTAGGTCTGACGTCTCCTGGCGGTTCATGCCGTTTAAGCGAATGGCCATGAGCATGGCCGCGATTTGATAATCGGGAAGGCTCCCGTCGGTAGAGGCGCGCACAAAAAACGCGATCTCCTCCTGGGTCAGCGCTTTGCCCAGCTTCTTTTTCTCAATGATCTCCACCATGTTCATCCGCAGATCCCTCCCTCAGCGTTTGTTTATCCCAGCCGAAAAAACGCGGCGGGCATCGAAGCGTATCGATGCCCGCCTGCAAAGGCTACATTTGGATAATCATCCGGCCGCAGGTTTCGCACTCGATGATTTGGCCGCCGCCTTTGATATTGCGAAGGGTTACGGAGGGCAAACTCATGTTGCAGCCGCCACACTGATCCCCCACCAGCCTGGCAATGGGCGGCACGCTGTGCTGCTTGATGAGCTGATATTTTTCCATCAGCTTCTCCTCAATGCCCTTGGCCTTGTCCTGGGCCACCTTCCGCTTTTCTTCCAGGGCCTTCATCTGGTCTTTATACTCCGCCTCATAGGCGACCTTCTGCTTATCGTATTCCGCCTTGACCTTGGCGTACTTCATGCGGATATCCTTCTCCAGCCGGTCCCGATCGGCGGCGTCCTTTTGGATGAGCCGCATCTCCTGCTCGTAGCTGGTAATGCCGCTTAGGAGCTTTTGAGCATCCCGGCTTAATTCCTTGGCCTGCTCCTGACTCTCCGGCGGCTGGGTCTCCATGCGCTTTTGCAAAGCGGCCAGCTGTTCCTCTAAGCGCCCGATGGCGTCCTTGATCACATCCACGCGATCCACCATCTCGGAAACCTCTTCCTCCATGCGCTTCACCGCGTTTTGCTGCTCTACCAAAAACTCGCGGTTCTTCATCAGCGCCTGCCGGTTGGGCGAGCGCTTGATCTCGCTTTCCAGCGCATCCGCCTCCATATCGGCCAATTGGAACTGCCACAGCATTTCAATCTGTTCCATGGGTACCTCCTTGTGCTCTCGCGTTTTGCTCTGCTTTAAGAGCGGTCAGCGCGCCTTTATAGGGCGCTTGAGTCAACAGCCACGCCGAGACATCCCACTGGTTCTGTTGCGCGGCTGATTGAAAACGGTTGTATAGTGCCGCCATGCCCGCGGCCTCGGAAGCAAAATGCCCAGCCTCCAGCACCACAAGCCCCCGCCCGCAAGCGTCCAACAGCTCGTGATGCTTGATCTCGCCCACCACAAAGGCTTGCGCCCCAGCGGCCTCCGCCTCTTTTGCAAACTCGCCGCAAGCCCCTGGGCCTACGGCCACCCTCAAAATAGGCCCTTGGGCATGACCATAACAACGGACAGGCCCACGAAGGGTTTGGCCCACATGGGCGGCTAGCTCGTCCAACAGGAGGGGTTTGGGCAGCCGGCCCGTGCGGACGTACTCTCCCGCCGCTGCAACGGCCTCCAACCCCAGCGCTTCGGCCAGGCTGTCGCTTACTCCGCCCGGAGCCTTGTCCCAATTGGTATGGGCGGCAATCAGGTGCAGCCGCGCCTCCAAGAGAGCGCAAAGAGTCCGCCCTTCCGGCTTGGCATAGTCTATGCGGCGAATGCCTCCAAACATGATGGGGTGATGGGAAAGGATCACTTGCGCCTGCCTGTCCACCGCTTCCCTCACCGTATCCTCGGTAACGTCCACGCAAAACAGGATGCGCTCCACAAGCGCTGTGGCGCTGCCCACCAGCAGCCCCACGGAATCAAAGCTCTCGGCCCTGTCAGGAGGGGCGACGGCATCCAGCCAGCTCAGCACCGTCTCAACCGTGATTGCCGGCATAGACTTCCTCCCTTTCCTTTCAAGATATCGCTGCGCTATTGCCCGTATTGGGCCAGCGCCTCTCGAAGATAGGCCATCTCCCGCCGGATCTGCAAAAGGCGTTCGTCGTCCTTATGGTTTCCCGCTTCCGCTACCGCCCGTTCCACCGTCACATGAAGCCCCAGCTTATGGCGCAGCATCCGGTCCCAGCCTTCCGGCCGATCACGAAGCAAGCAGGGCCCCAAAAACAATTCCCGTTCCGTATACAAGGGCTCGCCCACTTCCGCGGGCGCGGCCTGCAAAAGCAGGTAAAACCGTCCCGCCGCCTCCGCCACCCGCTCCTGCCTAAGGCGGTATCCCGCCTCACAAAGCGCCTGGCGTAAAAGGGGCAGTTCTGTTTGGGCGCCCAGCACCAGTGTGGCTCCTGAGAGCCGCGCCGCGCCACGCCGGAGGATACCGGCCATGGTGTCCCCACCCATGCCCAAAACGCAGACCACCTCCGGCCTGTCGGCCCCTAGGGCCGCCAAGGCGTCCAAGCCGTCCGCCACCACAAAGGCGGCCTTGGAGGACAGCCGCCATTGCGCCAGCAGCTTTCGGGCCTTCCCTAGGGCTTTCTCGCTGATGTCCGATACCAGCACCCGCTGGGCGCGGTTTTGCAAGAGAAGCGCCGCACTGAGTTTTCCATGATCCGCGCCAATGTCCGCGCACAGGCGGCAGGGCGGCACAAGCGCCAGGGCTGTGGCAAGGCGCTGATCCAAGAGGGGAGAGATTGGCATTGGCTTGCTTTCCCTCCAAACATCCTGCAAATCGCTCATCAACAGGTATTATAGCCCAATTCCCCCATGTTCGCAACATGAAACTGCCACGCCTAGGCAAAGGGCTTGCTTGGAGGCCTAGGTTCCCCCGTGTGTGCTCCGCTTGGGTGCCAAAAATGTGCCAATTGTCAAAGAATGTGGAATAAGAGCATTTTTTCCGGTATAATATAAAATTATGATGAAATCATTTCAGGAGTTGTTCGTATGAAAAACACCAATCTACTGCGAGCCATGCAATGCTTTCACCTAACCGATACCGCCCTGGCGGCCGCTATCAACATTGACCGTGCGCAGATTAACCGCTGGAAAAACGGCGTTCGGCCCTTATATTGGAACTCATGGCATGTCGCCCGAATTTCCGATTTCTTTTTGGAGAGCCCTTACTACGAGGGGCGGGTGCGTTTGCTGGAGATGTTGGAGAAGGAAGGCGGATGGGACCGCGAGGAAAGCTCGTTGCCACAAGTATTGGCCACTTGGCTTTCCTGCGCTGTGCCGCAAAAAAAGCCTGAGATTGCTGAAATGCTGCACGCCGTTTGCCAAATGCAGCAAGTGAGCGCCCCGTGGCCGAAGCAAGATGCGCAGCTCCATCTCGCGCCTTTTGAATCCATCGAGTTGGAAACCCTTTTTCAGCATCTCATCTATTCTTTGAAAGCCAACCCTGAACAGGAATTGCTTTTATCGGTGCGTTTCAACGATTTGGAGCTTCTATCCGGCCCCCATTTTGCCAGATTTTGGCAATACTTCCTTTGCGATCCTTCCATCCGCACTCGGATCATTTTGCAAAAAAGCCGCAACAAAGCCGATCTCAACCGTCTCTTGGCCAAATGGGTCCCCCTGCTCTCTAAGGGCGGCGTTCAGCTTCTGTGTTCTAAGAATATTCGGGCGCTTACCCAAAGCACTTTTGCCCTTACCGGGGAAGACGCCGTGTTTTGCCTCTTTTGCCCCACGCCCGAAAGTACCCCTCAATGTCTGTGCATCCAAGCCGCCGAGGAGGCCAAGCGCATTCGCCAGCATGTGGAACAGGCCTGCAACGATGCGCGCCCATTGCTCACCATGCTCCATGATAATGATCTGGAACAGGCCGAAGCCTTCTTCTTTGATGAATTTGCGTTAGACGGCGGCTGGGATATTTTCAAAAGCGGCATCAACACCATGTTTTTAGCTCCCCAAGACTTCTGTGCCCTGCTCATGCGCAAAGGCAGCCCGCCCGAGGAAGCCCGATACCGCGCCGGCAAGTTTGAACAATTCCAAAATGTCATGCGTGCGCGCCTGCAGACAGACCGCGCCCGGGAACTGCTTTCCAAAAGCACCATCGAAGAGATGGTGTCCCAGGGAAGCTACGATATGCCGGGCGTTTATTTTGACCTGCACGGCATCGTTACCTTGGACCGGCAAGCCATCGGGGATATTTGCAAGGGTTATTGCAGCTTCCTGCGCAACGATGATTTGTTTGAAGTCCGGTTATCCGAAAACACGCCCCAATTCCTGGACAAACTTTGCTGGCACATCAAAACCAACCGCCATGTGCTGATTCAAACCTGGGCCGGAACCGAGGCCATCAGCGTCTATATTGACAACCCGCAGCTGATGGCCGAGTTTGCCAACCATTTTGACATCGCCTGGCAGGCAGAGCCGGAGCCCGCACGGGAAGCGGTCATCGCCCAGTTTGAGGCATGGGAAAGGCAATGCAGGGAGTTGTGAGAGCCGTGGGGACTCCGGAACAGAGGAAAAGCAGCAGGCTCAATGGGCCTGCTGCTGTATTTGAAATGGAAAGGGTTCCGTGCAATCAGCCAAAATCCGCCCTTAATCCAAATAGTCCTTCAGCTTCTTGCTGCGGCTGGGATGGCGAAGTTTCCGCAGGGCTTTGGCCTCGATCTGGCGGATGCGCTCCCGGGTCACCTTAAACACGCGGCCCACTTCCTCCAAGGTGCGCTGGTGCCCGTCATCCAGGCCAAAGCGCAGGCGAAGCACCTTTTCCTCCCGGGGGGTCAGGCTGTCCAGCACGTCCATGAGCTGTTCCTTCATGAGGGTAAAGCTGGCGGCGTCGGCAGGCGCGGGGGCGTCCTCGTCGGGAATAAAATCGCCCAAATGGCTGTCCTCTTCCTCGCCGATGGGGGTTTCCAAGGACACAGGCTCCTGAGCGATCTTGATGATCTCCCGTACCTTGTTTTCCGAAATATTCATCACATGGGCGATCTCGTCGGGCGTAGGTTCCCGCCCGTATTCCTGCAAAAGCTGGCGAGACACGCGGATGAGCTTATTGATGGTTTCCACCATATGCACCGGAATGCGGATGGTGCGCGCTTGGTCAGCAATGGCCCGGGTAATGGCCTGCCGGATCCACCAGGTGGCGTAGGTGGAAAACTTAAAGCCCTTGCGGTGGTCGAACTTGTCCACCGCCTTAATGAGCCCCAGGTTGCCTTCCTGGATCAAATCCAAAAAAAGCATGCCCCGGCCCACGTACCGCTTGGCAATGGAAACCACCAATCGCAGGTTGGCCTCGGTGAGCTTGGCCTTGGCCTCCTCATCCCCCGCTTCCATGCGCTTGGCGATTTCGATCTCCTCGTCCGCAGTCAGCAAGGGAACCTTGCCGATTTCTTTCAAATACATGCGAACAGGATCGTCAATACTGACCCCTTCCGGCACGGATAGGTCGATCTTCTCCGGCTCGATCAACTCTTCGGCTGGAACGGGATCAAACTCGTTGATCACATCTACGCCCATGCTTTCCAGGGTTTCGTAGATTTTGCTCATTTGATCGGCGTCGATCTCCAGCTCCATGGCCTGGGTGGCCACTTCGTCGCGGGTGACCGCGCCCTTGCTTTTGGCATCTTCGTATAACTCGTTGAGTTTCAGCTTGATCGCCTCGGGCGATTGATTAGCGCTCAACTTCATCACTCCTTCACGTCGGAACGGGTCACTTCGCAGGTTTGGGCATTTCCAAGAGCCGTTTGGTCAATTCAAAAGCACGACTTTGTTCGCTTGCTCTCTGGTCTTGGGGCAGGTTTGGCAAGCTCTGTTCGATGGCTTGCAATTCCTTTGTAAGCCGCGCCACCCGCATTTTGTACAGGCACTCCTGGGCCATATGCATCAATGCTTCATCATCCACATGGGTGTCGATGCCCAAGATATCGCTCAAAAGCGCGCGGCTTTGATCGTCGGGTTGCGCTTCCATCAGGGTGGCGGCGCTTTCGCCTTTCACAAGCGCCTCTCCTAAAGAACGCAGCAGGGGATCATCAAATTCCTCGGCGCTTACGCTTCCTTGGGGCAATCTGCCCGTAGCCAGCACCGCCAGCAAGGTGTAAGCCGGCCAATCCACCACCGCCGACACTTTCGCTTTTTGTTGAAAGCCTTCCCTCTTTTCCGCAAGATTATGCTGCTTTGCGGGCGAAACGCCAATTTGCAAAAGCAATACCTCTCGGGTGAAACCGCTTTCCAACGCAAGCCTTTTGAGATAGTTTTCCAATTCCACGGGTTCCTTCACGGCTTTGAGCACTTCGGCGCAGGCCTTGGCATAGTCTGTGCGGCCTTCCTCGCTACTCATGTCATGCCGCTCCTTCTCGCGGAGCATCCGGTACAAAACGCCGGAGATGGGCTTCAATTCCCCAAAGGCCTCCAGCCCGCGCTGCCGAATAAACTCGTCCGGATCCAATCCCCCGGGGAAATCCAATACTTTAACGGGAATTCCTTCTCCTTCCAGCACTTCCAATCCTCTTAAGATGGCCTTTTGCCCCGCGCTGTCACCATCGTAGGCGATGTGCACCTCTGGCGCATACCTAGCGATCAGCCTGGCCTGCTCTGGGGTCAGCGCCGTTCCCAGCGTTGCCACGACCCCTTCCAGCCCATATTGGGACAAGGCCACCACGTCCATGTACCCTTCCACCAGAATGACCCTGGAAAGCCCCTTCGCCTTGCGCAGCAGGTTCGCTGCGAAAACGGTATACCGTTTGTTAAAAGCAGGCGTGTCAGAGGTGTTGAGGTACTTGGGCATAGCGTCTCCCATGGCTCTTCCGCCAAAGCCCAGCACATGGCCGTAGGCGTCGATAATGGGAAACATGGCCCGGTTGCGAAACATATCAAAGGCTCGTCCGTTCTTCGCGGCCATCAGGCCGGCCTGGGTCAGTTCTTCCTGGGTAAAGCCCTGCTTTTGCAAGGCCTCCCCTACTCTGGCCACAGGAAGGGACGCACCGATCCCAAAGCGGCGGATGACCGCGTCGCTCAGCCCTCTGCGTTTGAGGTAGGCCAGAATCTCCCCGCCTTCCTTTTCCCACAATTGCTGATGATAGATCATCGCTGCCGCCTGATTGGCCAGATAGATCCGCTCTTTGAGCGTCCGGCGCTGTTCGTAGGCGGGATCGTTTTGCAATTCAGGAAGGGGCATGTGGAGCTGCTCAGCCAAAAACGCGACGGCCTCTGGAAAGGACAGGCGTTCGATCTCCATCACAAACTGAATGACACTTCCGCCCGCTTTGCAACCGAAGCAATGATAGAGCTGCTTTTGCTCGTCCACAGAAAAAGACGCGGTCTTTTCGTTGTGAAACGGGCACAGACCTTGATATCTATGCCCGTTCTTCTTCAGCGGCACATAGGAGGACACGATTTTCACAATGTCCGCCCTTGCGCGCAACTCATCCAGCCACACGGTGGGAAATCTTCCAGCCATGTATGTTTCACCCATCCTATTCATTCGCCGCGACCCATTACATTCCTGCTTCACAAGCCAACAATTTATGACAGGATAGTACAATCATTTCCAAAAAAAACTATGCCTACTGTTTGGCTTCCTGGGCGCCGCCTAGCGAACGGGGAAGGCGTTGGGCACAAAGATCTCCGTAAACTGATCAATGGCGTAACGATCGGTCATGCAGGCCAGAAAATCACAGGCCGCGCGTTCCGCGCCCTCGGTGTACACAATTTCCAAATATTCCTTAGGCATTTGCTCGGGGTGCGCCAAATAGTGCTGAAACAACGCCGTCAGAATGTAATCACAGCGCTGCTCCTCTTTCTTTCGCCAGCCGTCGTGATATACCTTCTCAAACAGGAAATCCCGCAGGTCCTCGCTGGCCTGGCTAATCTCGGGGGACATGCGCACATAGTTCTGGTCCGCGCTGGTGCTGACAATGTCCATGATCATGGTGTTGATCCGCTCCCCGTGGGTTTCCCCCAGCGTGGTCAAGCATCTGCGGGGCAGCTCAAATTCTTTGAGGATATCGGCGCGGATGGCATCGTCAATGTCGTGATTGATATAGGCGATGCGGTCGGCCCGGCGAACGCACCAGCCTTCCAACGTGGTCGGCTCCTCCTGGCCGCTGTGGCGCAAGATCCCGTCCCGCACCTCCGCCGTCAGGTTGAGCCCTTGCCCGCCATTTTCCAGCTTTTCTACCATGCGCAGGCTTTGGGCATTGTGGCGGAAGCCTTCGGGCATCAAGCCATTCAGGGTGCTTTCCCCAATATGCCCAAAGGGGGTATGGCCCAAGTCGTGCCCCAGCGCGATGGCCTCCGCCAAATCCTCGTTCAAGCGCAGGGCGCGCGCCAGGGTGCGGGCCACCTGCGCCACCTCCAGCGTATGTGTCAGGCGGGTGCGGTAGTGATCCCCCCTGGGCGACAAAAAAACCTGGGTTTTGAATTTCAGCCTGCGAAAGCTCTTGCAATGGATGATGCGGTCACGGTCCCGCTGAAAGGCCGTGCGAATGGAGCATGGCGCAATCGCCCGCTCCCGCCCCGCCGTTTCACAACTCAGCATGGCATAGCGTGATAAACGCTCGCGTTCCTCCGCTTCCCACCGTTCCCGAATGTTCACCCGCATCCCTCCGGCTTTTGATTTCCTACTTTACTATATACCCTATTTGCAGCCGGATTCCCTTTTTCTTCGTTGCTTTTGCGCGCAAGAAAAAAACGCCGCCGACATGTCTGCCCGCAGCGTTTGGACCTGTTCCCGTAAGCTCTGCTTATTCCGCTTTCTCGCTTTGCTTGGCGGCCGCGCCCACAAAATCCCGAAACAAGGGGTGAGGCCGGTTCGGCCGGCTCTTGAGCTCCGGATGGAACTGCACCGCCACAAAAAACGGATGCTCGGGAATTTCCACAATCTCCACCAGATCTCGGTCCGGATTGCGGCCAGCCACCACCATGCCCCCGGCCACAAAGCGGTCCAAATAGGCATTGTTGAATTCATACCGGTGGCGGTGGCGCTCCCACACATCGTTCGTCCCGTAGGCCTTGGCCGAGAGGGTATGGGGCGTGAGTACGCAGCGGTATTTCCCCAGCCGCATGGTCCCGCCCAGATTCGCCAAATCCTGATCCTCCATCAAGTCAATGACGGGATAGGTGGTGTGAGGATCCATCTCGCTGGTATTGGCATCCCGCAGATCCAGCACATGGCGGGCAAACTCGATGACGGAAAGCTGCATCCCCAGGCAAATGCCCAAAAAGGGCACGCCGTTTTCCCGGGCGTACTGGATGGCGCTCATCTTCCCTTCCAAGCCCCTGGAACCAAAGCCGCCGGGCACCAAAATCCCCTCCGCATCGGCCAACTTCTCCGCCACGTTTTGTTGGGTCACATCCTCGGCCGCAATCCAACGAACCTGGATCTTGGCGCCATGGTAAATCCCCCCATGGGTCAAGGCCTCCACCACGCTCAAATAGGCATCGGGAAGCTCCACATATTTTCCCACCAGCGCGATGGTGACCGTCTTTTCGCTGCTGAGCTGGCGCTCTACCATTTGGCTCCACTCGGTCAAATCGCATTCCTTGGCCGGAATATCCAGCAGTTTGCAAACCTGCTCGTCCAGCTTTTCCTTGTGCAAAAGCAGCGGCACCTCATATAGGCTTCGGGCATTCAGGTTCTGAAACACCCGCTCCACCGGCAGGTTGCAAAACATGCCGATCTTAGCCCGAACCTCAAAGGGCAATGCGTGATCCGCGCGGCACACCAAAATATCCGGCGAAATGCCGATGCTCCCCAAATCTTTGACGCTGTGCTGGGTGGGCTTGGTTTTCAGCTCTCCGGCGGCCTTCAGATAGGGAACCAAAGTCACATGCAGATAAAGGCAGTTTTCCTTCCCCACCTCCGCCCGCATCTGCCGGATGGCCTCCAAAAACGGAAGGCTCTCAATATCGCCCACCGTGCCGCCGATTTCCGTAATCACCACATCCGGCGCGTTTTCCGTGCGGGACACGGCCAAAATATTCTTTTTGATCTCATTGGTGATATGGGGGATCACCTGGATGGTGGCGCCCAAATATTCCCCGCGACGTTCGCGGTCGATCACCGTCTTATAGACCCGCCCGCTGGTCACGCTGCTGGCCTGGGTCAGGCTCTCGTCAATGAAGCGCTCGTAGTGGCCCAGGTCAAGATCCGCTTCGGCGCCATCGTCGGTCACAAAGACCTCGCCATGTTGATAGGGGCTCATGGTGCCGGGGTCTACGTTCAAATAGGGATCAAATTTTTGAATGGACACCTTGAGCCCTCGGCATTTGAGCAAACGGCCCAAAGACGCCGCCGTGATGCCTTTTCCCAGCGAAGAAACCACGCCGCCCGTTACAAAAATGAATTTGGTATCCATCCTGCCACCCATCTCCCCCATCAAATTCAACGGCTAAATTGTACCAGGGGCATACAGATTTCGTCAAGGAAAAGATGGGGCCGCCACGCTCACCGCATTCCCTTTTTGATGTGGGGGGTACCCCACGCCCCATCGGGGACAAGTCCGAAACCCCCGTGATTTGGCGTTGTTTCACGGCGCCACAAAAAATGCCAACGGCGTAGTGATGCGCCTTGATCCTCCCAAAGGAAATCGAATGCGTGAAGCAAAAAGGATGCGCATTTTGCTACGCTGGCCCCGTAAAGCGTGGCCAGATAAAGGGCCCATGGCGATAGCCCTGGTGGAGGCGCCCAGGCAAAGCCTCGCATCCCAAGTCAATGCGGTGGCCCTGTGGGGGCGCGCTTCCTTTCACGGTTGACGATTGGCCCAAAAGGTGCAATACTGGGAGCGCTAAACCGATAGGTCGGGCGGGTTTACCCCGGGCCCGACGGTGAGGAGGAACCGGTTTGAAAATCGCCAAAAAGGACGCCCTTGCCTGGTTTGAATTTTTTGCCGCATTGCCGGAAGAAGAAGAGCTCCTGGTGGCGCAACAGGAAATCGCGTTTGCTACCTTTGCCCAAATCGAAGCGGCGCTAGACCAGCGAAACGATGCGCTGCTCTCAGATATCCCGCATTTGAAAACCCTGGAGAACCGGACCTATTTTGTGGGCGAGGAAAGCCAATTCCCTCAGGGTTGCCGCTCCTGCTTGCTGGGAACCGGCTTAAGCGCCATTCGAAAAACCAACCGGTGCAACCTGGAATGCAAATTCTGTTATAATTATGGGGAATTGGACCGGATCCCTCCAGTGGGGGAAGGGCTGTGGGAAATCGGCGGCACGAAATTTTATGAAAAGGATATGGATTTGCTGCTTTCTATCCATCAAAAGCCCACCGGGGTTTCCTATGTCTATCTGGAACCGTTTATGGAGATCGAAAAGTATGATCCCATGATCCGCAAATTCCATCAGGCGCAGGTGCATCAGCACCTGTACACCAACGGCACCCTGGCCACGGAAGCGTCACTCAAAGCCTTAGGAGAGGCTGGTTTGGATGAAATCCGTTTCAACCTGGGCGCCTCCAACTGCTCGGACCTCGTCATTGACAAACTCCGCTTGGCCAAAAAGTACATTCCCCAGGTGGGCATCGAAACCCCCATGACGCCCGAATTTTTCAAAGGCTTTGCCAAAAAGAAGCAGGCCATTTTGCAGACAGGGCTTGACTTTATCAATTGCGCGGAGTTGCATCTCAATCCCAACAATCTTGAAAATTACGCTGGCGAGAACCTGTATATTTCCAGGCATGGATATGTATCTCCGGTTTGGAGCCGGGAGTTGACGCTCCGATTCCTGAAAATGGCCGACGAGGAGCAATGGGGCGTGGCGGTTCACGATTGTTCCAATCACACGAAATTCGCCCGGGATCTAAACCTGCGTGCCAAAGAGGGCGGCTGGTTTGGCGCCAGCAACTACGCCTGCGAATTTCCCAGCATCCCCTATGCGGCCTTTTTGCCCATCTTGCAGGACGACCATTTTCCCTTTTTGGAAGAAGAAGAATTGTCCGCCGGTTACCGGCCGGGAGAGCTGGTTTTTTGACCGGAAAGGCCAACTCCTGCAAAGCCGCCCTTTGGTTGTAACCCCTGCCCGCATGGACATTCGGGGCCAAACGTGCTATGATTTTAAAAATCAACCATATTTTTCCGCCTTCGTCCGGTGGCCTGCTGTTGTGAGGCGTTGACGGGATATCCCCAAGAGGAGGACGCAAGCATGGAAGAAAACAACGGTCGATCAAAGGTCTCTTTGGGCAAGGTGGAAATCCGCAGCTTTTTGACCGCCTTTGTGATCCTGGCTGTGTTTATGGTCGCCGCTTATCTCCTTTGCTCCCTGTTGCCAGGCGGAAAATATGCCCGCGAAATCGTGGATGGCAAAGAATTCATCATTGCAGATTCCTTTGGGCAGGTCCAAGGGGGACTCCCCCTTTGGAAGTTTTTACTTTCCCCCGTTTTGGTGCTTGGCGACCAGGGGGGCGGTCTTTTGGGCTTGATCGTTATTTTTCTGTTGGTGGTGGCGGGTTCCTTTGTGAGCCTGGAAAACGCGGGGGTACTGAATCATATGCTCCTGTGGGTGGCCGCCAAGTTCCGCCATAGCCGGTGGCTGTTAATGGCGCTGGTCACGCTGTTGATGATGGCCATGGGCGCTTTTATCGGTTCGTTTGAAGAGTGTATCCCCATGATTCCCATTGCCATTTCCCTGTCCATCGCCATGGGATGGGACGTGATGGTGGGCCTGGGCATGAGCCTGCTGGCGGTAGGCTTTGGCTTTTCCAGCGGAGTCATGAACCCGTTCACGGTGGGCGTGGCGCAAAACCTGGCCGGGCTTCCCATGTTTTCGGGGCTTTGGCTGCGCGGGGTTTCCTTTGTGATCATTTACGCCATGATCCTCCTTTTTTTGATCTCCTATGCCAAACGGCTGGAGCGTAATCACCCCCAGGCCGCCCAGGCGGTTCCCGCGCAACCCAGCGCGGGAAATCCCCGCATGAATCGGGCGTTGGGGGCCTTTGTCACCATCATCGTTTGTGGCCTGTTGTGCATCATTGTGTTCGGGCTGATCCCCGCGCTTTCCGATTTGGTGCTGCCCCTTACGGCCCTCATGTTTTTGGCCGCCAGCCTGGTTTCCGTCCGCATCTCCGGCGTCAAGCCCGGGCAGTATGGAAAATGGTTCCTGCAAGGGATGAAAGCCCTTGCGCCCGCCGTGGTGCTTTTGCTCATGGCAAGCTCCATCCGCTATATCCTGACCCAGGGCGCCGTGATGGACACCATTTTGCATGGCGCGGTCACCTTTATTGCGGATAAACCCCAGGCGCTGACCATCCTGCTAATTTATGTGCTAGTGCTGATGCTGGAATTGGCCATCAGCTCCGGCTCGGCCAAAGCGTTTTTGCTCATCCCCCTGATCATGCCCATGATTGACATGGTGGGCATGTCCAGGCAGCTTGCGGTTTTGGCCTTTGCCTTTGGGGACGGCTTTTCCAATGTGTTTTATCCCACCAATGTAGCCCTGCTCATTGGACTTTCCATTGCGGACATTAGCTACGGCAAGTGGTTCCGCTTTACCTGGAAAATTCAGCTGGTCAACTTGGCGGTCACTGCGCTGATTTTGTTGTTCGGGCTGCGCATCGGATACTAAGCACGGCCAGGCCGCCCCGGCAAGCAAAGCCAAAGAACAAGGCGCGCATCGCTGTTCCGCCTGAAAGGGAGACTGCTCATGGATTTTGCAATGCCCCTCTACCACGCCCCGGATTTTACGCAGCCTTGGTTTCAGGAGGCTCCCGATGTCACCGTCGCAGTATGTGACATGGACGGCGTCGTGCCGGAGCATTACCACAGCACCTCAATCTATCCGGAATATTTCAAAATCCAGGGAGTCTGGCAGCTGGCCGAGGAAAGCCGCATGGATTGCGCCGTCGTCCTGCGGCCGGACGGAACGTTGGATGTTTTGGAAATGCGCCATGTGCGCATAGGAGACCGCGTTATACTCGGCCGGAGTGAACGCGGCGAACATGGCATTTACTTGCATGCCAACGGCTTTGCTGCGGCCGAGGACCCCCTGGCGGACCAATTTGCTTTTCGCCAAGGCCGATCCAGAGAAACTGCCTTCTCCCGCGATTATGACAACCTGTACGCCCTGCTGCGCCACGAGCGCGAGCATGGGCATGTGGTGTGGGTCATGGGCCCTGCCTTCGCCTTTGACCACGATGCCCGCAGGGCCATGCAATCGCTGGTAGAAAACGGATATGTACACGGGCTGCTGGCCGGAAACGCCTTGGCCACCCATGATTTGGAGGGGAGCTTTTTGCGCACCGCTCTGGGGCAGGATATTTATACGCAAAAATCCATGCCCAATGGGCACTACCATCACTTGGACACCATCAACGCCGTCCGCCGGAGCGGCGGCATTGCCGCGTTCCTCAAAGATCACAGCATTCACCAGGGAATCCTTTATGCGGTTGTCAAAAAGCAGGTCCCCTTTGTTCTCACAAGCTCCATCCGTGATGACGGCCCCTTGCCGGAAGTGATCCACAGCGCCTATGAGGGGCAATCCGCCATGCGCAACATGATCAAAAAGGCCACCACCGTCATTTGCCTGGCCACCCAGCTGCATTCCATCGCCACCGGCAACATGACGCCCAGCTTTCGCGTGGTGAACGGGCAAGTGCGCCCCCTATTCCTTTACAGCATCGACATCTCCGAATTCGCCACCAACAAGCTGGCCGACCGTGGCAGCTTGAGCGCCATTCCCATGGTCACCAATGTGCAGGACTTTATTGTCCATGTGGCCAAGGGCGTTGGGGCGATGTAGGGCCTAGAAGGCCGGAAAAGCGCAGGCTGCCGACAAACAGCGGTTTATCGGCAGCGGCTGCAAGCCCAATGCAGGGAGACTGCATTGGGCTTTTGCCCTCCAAAGGGAATCGTGAGGCGCCTCGCGCACATGTCGCTCGGCGCCTCACTTTATGCGGGAGCCTTGGCTCCCGCGCCCTCAAGGCGTGCAGCTTCTCGGCTTCCTTCTTGCATATTTCGTGTCGCAATCCACTTTGTCATCCATCTGTAGCGACTCCTCCCGTGGAGGAAGCCGCTTGCGCCTGTCAATAGAGGGGCTGCTGTTTGACCACGTGGGTATTGTCCATCTGGGGCGGTATTTGCGCGCTGCCAGGAACCCGCCCCACATCCACGTTGTCCGCCGCGCCGTCCCGAAGGGGGACGATCGGATTGGGCTGGGTCTCCCAGCGATAATCCCGGCCAAACTGCTTGATATGATCGCCGATCACCTGATGGCTGGGTACCGCGTTCACATCCCGGTTGACAATGCCTTGGTAGCGGAAGAAATCCACCTCCGGCTTGAGATCCTCCACGCAAGCATAGCTTTCCCGGCAGGCGGTCTGGTTGACCGTGCCCTCCAAAACGCCGCGCACGTAGGGGATGTTGGAGCATAGCTTGAGGGGCGCAGGGAAATCACCCTTGCCCACCACCTGTTGGTAATCTTTCTTTTCCACCACTTGCAGCAGCTTTGCCGCCGCGGCCAAATGAACGGTTTCTTGCTGGTACAGCCATTCCCATACTTTTTTCATTTTGGGGCAGGTTTCTGTTTCCATGCAGGAATAGTACAGGTAGCACTCGGTGTACTGATGCATCAGCAGGCCTTCCAGCCAGGTGGCCTGCGTATCCATCAAGCTGCCGTAGTGGCTCACATGCTGCTCTTCAATCATCCCGATTTCCTGATACAGCTTTCGCCCCCTGTCGTTTTCATACAGACCGCAAACGTTCATGTAGAAATTCATGGTCTGCTGCTCGGCGGCGGTGATGATCCCTACGCACAGCTTGGTTTGCAGATCTGCGGTTTTGCAGTCGATGTGGTTTTTGATATCGTCGTAGGGATAGCGGTGCTCGGCGATGGTGGGCCGCCCAGGCATCACCTCCGTATAGCGCCCCACCAGGTCCTCCGCGTGTACGCCAGTTTCCATATCCAAAAGATCCGCGTAGCGGTACAGGTGGTCAAAATCCTCCAAGAGCGCAAAGTCCAGGGCGTGCTTCACCTGAGGATCCGGTTCCCGTTGGGCTAGGTGCGCGGTCAAATCCACCGCCAGTTGCTCATAGCCGATGGTGTGCTCCAGTACCGTCTCATCGGTTGGCTTCAGCGCGCTGATGAGCTTTTGTTGCTGCTGTTCGAGCCTTCGGATCAGAGCCACCTGCCGCCGCACATCATCGTTATCCGAATGGCGGGAGAGCTGATGGGTGTACCAATTGGCCTCAAACTCCGTGCCGTTCATGAGGATCACCCGGGTGCGCGTATAGGGATCCACCTCGTGTTTGTTGTAGGGCGCGGGATAGAGCCCGTTCCAGTCCGATAGGCAGTCGTCCAGCCTGCCTGTTTTTTGGTCAAATGGGTTCAATGTCTTTTCCTCCTTTTGGAATCCGTTGTGTAGGTAGTATGATCCAAAAGAATTCTTTCCAACCAAAAACTCCGCCTTGCTTTCCAAAAGGCGGAGTTCTCTTCTACAGCGTTTGCTTCTGCGCTATCAAGTGTTGCTTTAACCAGAGGATGGCCCGTTCATAGCCTTCAAATCCCAATCCGGAATACACCGCCCCGCAGGCTTGCGCAGTGTGGCTTACCTGCCGGAAGGGCTCCCTAGAGGCGATGTCCGTCAGGTGGACCTCCACGGCGGGAAGGCCCACGGCCTTGAGCGCGTCCAAAAGGGCGATGCTGGTATGGGTGTAGGCCGCTGGGTTTAAGACAATCCCGTCCGCCACGCCATAGGCGCTTTGGATTATGTCCACCAGCGCACCCTCATGATTGCTTTGAAAGCACTCCACATGGATCCCTTCTCGCCTTGCAACCCCCTCCACAAAGTGAAGGAGCTGGGCATAGGTTTGCTTGCCGTACATCTCCGGCTCCCGAATGCCCAGCAAATTGAGGTTGGGCCCGTTAATCACAAAGAGCTTCATCATAGGCCTCCTTCACCGCCATGGCGCAGCGTTCCGGCGTTTCCACATTTTCCATCACCACGTCCGCGCAAGCGGCATACAGGGGCGCACGCTGCTGCCAAAGGGCTTGCAAGGCGTCCAAATCTTTGGAAAGGGGCCGCCCCTCCCTGGCCAAAAGCGCCACAGGGCGGGTCAATTGCACCACCAGGCTGTTCAAACGCAGGCTTTCCCGATTGGCGGATGACAGCACCGCGCCGCCGCCGGTGACCAGCACCCGCCCGCCTTGCTTGCCATACTGCTGGATTTGCGCGGACTCCAATTCCCGAAAGGCCGCTTCGCCCTGGGTGTGAATGAAGGTCTCCAGGCTGCGCCCCACCCTACGCTCGATCTCCGCATCAATGTCCACCAGCGGCAGATGGAGCATTTCCGCTACCCGCCTCCCCACGGTGGTTTTGCCTGACCCCGGCATGCCCACCAGTACCAGGTTGGTCACTTCTTTGCTAAAAGAGGCAAAAGCGGCTTGTAACTGCTCCTTGCGCAATGGCCGCCCTTGAAATAGCGGCGAGGCCCGCGCGGCCTGCCACACAAGCATGGGAAGCCCTCCCGCGCAGGGAATGGCAAGCACCATGGCCTGTTGGATCAGCCGTGTGCGCAAGGGATTGTAGATCACATCCAGCACACCCGTGAGCTTGGGAAACTGCCGCAAGTCCAAGGGCGCCATGGCCGTATGCGGATACATGCCCACCGGGGTCGTGTTGACCACCACCGCCGCGTCGGCATGCAGCGAAAGATCCTCGTACTTCACCGGCCCCTGCCTGGATACCACAACGGGGATTCCGCCCGCCTCCCGCACCACCGCGCAAACCGTACGGCTGGTGCCGCCGCTGCCCAAGACCAGAGTCTTTGTGCCCGCAAAATCAATTCCGGCCCCCTTGGCCATTTGGGCAAAGCCGTAGGCGTCGGTGTTGTCCCCATAGAGGGTCCCGTCGGGCCGCTTAACAAGGGTGTTCACGCTCCCCGTCCGCGCGGCGGTTTCGCTCAAGGCGGCACAATAGGGAACCACGCTTTGCTTATAGGGGATGGTCACATTCAGGCCGTCAAACTCTCCCTTGCGCAAGAATGCGTCCAGTTCGCCTGGCGGCAAGGGGAACAGCTCGTAGGGGGCATTTCCCAAAAATCGATGGAGTTTCGCCGAATAGCTGTGTTCCAGCCGTTCCCCAATCAATCCTAGTCGTTTCAAAAATGCTAAGCCCCCTCTGTCAGCCTTGGGGCTGCTGGTTATCGTTGACTACGCAGCGGTTTTGATAGTCACGGCTAAGGAGAAAAAGCATTTCATACAAACGCGCGGCATAGCCGCCCAACTCCTGGCCGCAACGCGCCGCCGCATGGTTTAGTACCTCCTGTTCCCGTGCAGGGTCTGAGATAGACAACTGGTTGGCCTGCTTATACAAAGCGATTTCTTTTGCCAAATCCATGCGCTGGCGAAATACATCCGCCAATTGCCCATCAATCCGGTCCATTTCTTCCCGAAGCGTGTGAAGATCCCGCATCATGGGGTTCCCCCTTCCTCCATCGCCATGCGAATGAACGGTTCCAGTTCCCCGATGGGCGCCGGGTACAGCACGCACTCCCCTACCGCCCTGGGCAATACCCAAGTCAGTTCACCGCCCGCACGCTTTTTGTCCGACAAAGCTACGCAAAGCAGCTCCTCCGCCGTATAGGGCGCCCAAATAGGGAGCCCGTTGTTTTGCAAAGCAACCGTGACCCGATCCAGGCATTCCCGAGCGCATAGCCCCAGCTTCCAGGCAAGCCGCGTGGCATATACCATCCCCACCGAAACAGCCTGGCCGTGGCTGAAGCGATAATCGCTGGCCCGCTCTATGGCATGTCCCAGAGTATGGCCAAAATTCAGGAGCTTGCGGCTCCCCTGGTCGTGCTCGTCCTTGCCCACCAGCCCCGCCTTGATCTGCACACAGCGCCCGATGATCTCAGAAATCCGGCTTTGATAATCCCCAAAGGCCAGCATGTCAAACATCTCCGCATCGCCCAGCATGGCGGTTTTCAGCGCCTCGGCCACGCCGTCTCGCAGGGTTTCCGTCGGCAGGGTCCCCAGGGTATCCGGATCGCAAAAAACGGCCGAAGGCTGATGAAACGCACCCACTAGGTTCTTCCCCGTGGACAGGTTCACAGCGGTTTTTCCCCCTACGCTGCTGTCCACCATGGCTAAGAGCGTGGTGGGAACTTGTACAAAAGGAATGCCCCGCAGGTAGGTGGCGGCGGCAAAGCCCGCCAGGTCGCCTGTCACGCCGCCGCCCAAGGCCAGCACCCAATCCGTTGGGGCAAGCCTGCTTTGGGCCATGGCCTGCAGCAAACTTTCCCAGGTCGCCAAATCCTTATGGTCCTCGCCATGGGAAAACACAAAGCGGCATAACGAAAAACCAGCATCGCGAAGGGATGTTTCCACCTGTGGGCCATACAGGGCGTAGGTGGTATCATCCGCCGCCAGCATCACGGCGCAGGGGCTGCCCGTGAGCGTCAACAGCAGCTCCCCCACCCGTTTGAGCAGGCCTCTTTCCATTTTGACTTCATAGCTTTTCCGAGTGGATACCCAAACCGTTTGCACTCTCTTCGTCCTTTCGGCTTCCTAGCCTCCTGCGCGCCTAGGCGCGGCAGGCAAAGGGCAGCACGCCTCGTACGCCTTGCATGAGTTCGGCAAAGGCCGCGGGCGTCACCGACTGCCCGCCATCGCAGAGCGCGCGTTTCGGGTCGTTGTGGACCTCGATCATCAGCCCGTCGGCTCCCGCCACCGCTGCCGCCAAAGCCATGGGCTTGACCAACGAGGCAATGCCTGTGGCATGGCTGGGATCCACAATCACCGGCAGATGGGTCAGCTTCTTAAGCATGGGCACGGCGGCCAAGTCCAGCGTGTTGCGGGTGGCCGTCTCAAAGGTGCGAATCCCCCGCTCGCAAAGAATGACCTGAGCGTTACCGCCCGCCATCACATACTCCGCGCTCATGAGCCATTCCGGCAAAGTGCTCATCAGCCCCCGCTTGATGAGGATCGGCTTCCCCGTATGCCCCAGCTCTTTTAAGAGCTCCACGTTTTGCATATTGCGCGCGCCCACCTGGATCACATCCACATCCGCAAAAAGAGGCAACTGCGACAATTCCGTAATTTCCGTTACCACGGGCAATCCTGTTTTTTGCTTGGCCTTCATGAGCAGCCGCAGGCCTTCCTCCCGCAAGCCCTGAAAGGCGTAGGGCGAGGTGCGAGATTTGAAGGCGCCGCCTCTAAGCATGGTGGCGCCAGCCGCCTGAACCGCCTGTGCAACAGCTTGAATCTGTTCCTCGCTTTCAATGGAGCAAGGCCCCGCGATAACGCTGAACACGCCGCCACCCACCTGGGTACTTCCCAGGGAAATGACGGTATCCTCCGGATGAGCCTTGCGGCCGGCATTTGGATAGGGTTCCCGCACCCGTTTCAGGATGATCATGCTGATTCCTGTCCTTCCCTTACGGCGTTTCGGTCTGTTCCCTGGCGTCCTGCTCCATCATGCCCTGGCCTGCGCCATCGGCGCTGTCGCTTTCAACCTGCCGAATGCTGGGCAGGGCAAACGCCACTACAGCCAAAAGGGCGCACCCTGTTCCCGAAATGATGAACCAACCGGGCACGCTGATGGTATCGGCCAGCAACGCGGAAAAAACCAGCCCCACAGGCATAGCCAAGGACGCGATGCTGGTATATAACCCAAACACCCGCCCCAAGTATTCCGGCGCGATCTTCTCCTGCATGAGGGCCGTGTGGGGGCCTGTGTAAAAGGGCGCGGTAAAGCCCATCACCACGCAAAACACCGCAAAGAGGACAAATCCGCTGGCGGGCAGCAAGCCCGATACCGCAATGGCGACCCCCATCAGGGCCATGGCACCGATAATGCTCACAGCCCTATCCTTGAATCCGCCCCAAACGCCCAGCAGAATGCCGCCTCCCAGCATGCCCAGGGAAAAAGCGATCTCCGAAACCGAGGACTCGGCGGGGCCGCCCCCAAAATGCCCGATGCACATGAGGGGAAACAGCGCGTTGATGGGGGAAAACAAAAGCATATACCCCGCCCCCAGCCAAAGCAGCTGAAACAGGCCTTTGTGCTTTTTCAAAACCCCATAGCCCTCTTTCATTTCCCTGAGAAGATGGCTCTTAGGCTTTCCTTCTGCTTGCTTGGGCAGGGCCGGAATCTTTACCATCACCACCGCAATGGTGGCGATGGCCGCGCCCAGCACGTCCAGCATGATGATGGTGCGCAAGCTCCAGATGGGATACAAAACCGCCGCCACCGCCGCGCCCACAATATACCCGATGGTTTGCAGGGATTGGGTGTATCCCGAGCATTTGGTCAGTTGATCCTCCGGCACCATCAAAGGCGTCACCGCGCTGATGGCGGGCGAATGAAAGGCTGAACCGATGCTGCGCACCGTCATAATGGCCATCACCAGCCAAATGGGCAATTCGGCAAAGTAAGAATAGACCACCAAAAACAGGCTGGCCGCCGCAATGAACAAGTCCGCGCCGATCATGGTGGTTTTGCGGTTCCAACGGTCTACCAGCGTTCCCGCAAAGCTCCCCAAAATCGCCATGGGCAAAAAACCCACCATGGACGCGATGGATAAGATGGCGGCGGAATGGGTGGTCATGGTCAAATGCCAAATGAGCGCCATCTGCACAATGGCGCTTGTGAGAAGAGAGATGGCTTCCCCTGTCCACAGGGTAAAAAAGGGCCGCCTCCAATGCTTCAAGGGTTGTTCGGACATGATGGCAACCTCCGTTTTCATTCTTCCGCCAGCATTTGCTTCACTTTCAGGCTGGCCGCGTACACCGCGTTCTTGCGCTGGCCTTCCCCTACCAGCTTTTCCATGCTGTCCCGAAGGGAACGGCCGCATACCAGGCCGTCAAACAGTTGCGCTTCCAGCGATAATTCACAGGGGTGACTTTGGGGCGCGGGGATATCCCCCTGCTCCCATTCCATAACCAGGCAGTATTCTCCTTTTTCCGCCTTGGGGTTTGCTTGAAGCTGCTTGAGGACCTCTTCCACCGGCCCCCGCAGGGTGCATTCGTGCTTCTTGGTCAAATCACAGCTGACGCTGACCTTGGTATGAGGCAAGGTTTCCCAAAGACAGCTTAGCAAATCCACGATCCGGTGGGGGGACTCATGGGCCACGGCAATCTTGGAGCGGCCCGCCATGGAAAGCAGCTTTTCTCGCAATTCGCCCTTTGGGCGTGGCAAAAAGCCATAGAAGGTAAACTCCTGGATCTCCATCCCGCTGATGCTCAAGGCTGCCGCCAGGGCCGTGGGGCCTGCCACAGCCACCACCTCTATGCCCGCACCCACAGCCTCCCGCACCAAAAGGCTCCCCGGGTCGCTGATGCAGGGGGTACCCGCGTCGGTGGTCACGGCCACATCCATGTTTTCCGCGAGCATCCGGCCCACAATTTGGGCAGCCTTCCCCCGCTGGTTGTGTTCATGGCAGCTGGTGAGCGGTGTTTGGATTTGAAAGACGCTGAGGAGCTTTTGGGTGACCCGCGTGTCCTCTGCGGCGATCAAAGCCACGCTCCGTAAGGTTTCAATGGCGCGGGGCGACATATCGCCCAAGTTCCCGATGGGGGTGGCGACTACATATAAAATCGGCATTTCGCCCCTCCTTTTCGCGTTTCTGCCTTTTCTAGGCTCCTTCCTTCCGTTCCAACACCCGCAGCTTCGCGCTTCTCGCCCGGGGGTTTCCCTCTACCTCGGCGGCCTCTGGTTTCACCGCGCCTCCGGCCAAAACCTTTCCCAGGGGCTTTTGCCCGCAGGTGCAGATGGGCGCTTTGGGCGGGCACGTGCAAGGATTTTGCAACCGTCGAAAGGTATTTTTCACAATCCGGTCTTCCAGGGAGTGAAAGGTGATCACCAACAGCCGGCCCTGGGGCGCCAGGCAATCCGCCAAGTCGCACAGGGCTTTTTCCAAAGGCCGAAGCTCATCGTTCAAAGCGATCCGCACCGCCTGAAAGGTCCGGCGGGCAGGATGCCCCTCGTCCTTGCGGCGCACAGCCTTGGGGATGGCGGCATCCACCACGGCCACCAAATCGGCGGTGGTGGCAATGGGCTTTTGGGCGCGATGCTCCGCAAACACCTGGGCGATCCGCGCCGCCCATTTTTCCTCGCCGTAGTCCCACAGGACGCGCCGCAATTCCTCTTGGGAGATGTTCGCCAGGTACTCCGCCGCCGTAAGCCCCTGGGAGGAGTCCATGCGCATGTCCAAGGGCGCGTCCTCGTGGTAGCTAAAGCCGCGCTCCGCGGTGTCCAACTGATGGCTGCTCACGCCCAAGTCCAAGAGAGCGCCGTTTAAGGGGGGCGCACCCAGGGCATCCAGCAAGGCTTTGGCTTCATGGAAGTTTCCATGGACGGCCTGAAAATGGGGATAATGGGAGAGCCTGGCCCTGGCAGCGGCAATGGCGGCAGGATCCCGGTCGATGCCGTACAGGGTGGCGCTGCCATGGGAGGCCTGCAAGATGCCCTCGCTATGACCGCCGCCCCCCAGGGTGCCGTCCAAATACACCCCATCCGGCTTGGGATTCATCCATTCCATCACCTGGTCATACAAAACGGGCACATGGGAAAATGCTTTGTTCATTGGATTGCTTTCGTTCCTTTTCTACAGGTTTTCTTGCAGTTCCCTAATGCGCTGGCGAAGGGACAATCGCATGCTTTCATTGGTTTTGAGCTTTTCTCTTTCCTGTTCCACCAAGGCTTGGGGGGCTTTGCCCATAAAGCCTGGGTTGTTCAGTTTCCCTTGCGCGCGGGCAATCTCACCTTCCAAATTGGCCGCCTCTTTTTGCAGCCTGGCCACTTCCTTGGCGAAGTCCACCAAATCCCCCAGCGGGATCCGGATTTCGCCCGCCGCGCACACGGCGCTTACCACTTTTTCGGCGGTCTCCTTGGGGGCCAAGGCCACGTCGCTGGCCCCTGCCAGGCGCTGCAAATAGGGCTCCGCCAGGGCTAGGGTGTCCTCCCAGCCCTTTTCGGGGATCAACGTCACATGGGTGCGCTTGGCGGGCTGCACGTTCATTTCCGCCCGCAGGTTGCGAATAGCGCGAATGATCTCCATCAGGCCTTCCATCTGCTGCTCTTGCTTGCCAAAGGCAAACTCCGGCTTGGCCTGCGGCCAGGAAGCCAAGATGAGCATGCCCTCTTTTTGAGGCAGATGCTGGTACACCTCTTCCGTGAGGAAGGGCATGAAGGGATGCAGGAGCTTTAATAGCCCCTCCAGCACATACAGCAGCACCGCCCGCACATTACGCTTTTGCGCTTCGTCCTCACCCATCAGGCGGCCTTTGCTCAGTTCAATATACCAATCGCAAAACTCGCTCCAGGCAAAATCGTGAATCTTCTGCGCGGCCATGCCAAAATCGCCGCTCTCCATGTGGCCCGTGATTTCTTCCACCGCTTTGTGAAAACGGGACAGAATCCACTGATCCGGCAGGGTCAGCTGGGCAGGATCGATTTCCTCTTTGGTTTGGGTGTTCATGAGCACAAAGCGGGAGGCGTTCCACACTTTGTTGGCAAAGTTGCGGGCGCTTTCCACCTTCTCGGTGGAAAAGCGGGTGTCGTTGCCGGGGCTCACGCCCATGGCCAGGGAAAAGCGCAGGGCGTCCGCGCCGTAGGTTTCAATCATTTCCAGGGGATCCACGCCGTTGCCCAGGCTTTTGGACATTTTGCGCCCTTTCTCATCCCGCACCAGGCCGTGAATGAGCACGGTATCAAAGGGGGTTTCCCCCATCTGGGCAATGCCGCTGAAAATCATCCGCGCTACCCAGAAGAAGATGATGTCATAGCCCGTCACCAGCATGCTGGTGGGGTAGAAATACTTCAAGTCCTCGGTTTCCTGGGGCCAGCCCAACGTGGAGAAGGGCCACAGGCCGGAGGAGAACCAGGTATCCAGCACGTCCTGGTCCTGCCGCAGGTGGGCATGGCCGCACTTGGGGCAGGTCTTGGGCTCTTCCTTTTGCACAATGGTTTCCCCGCAGGCGTCGCAGTACCAGGCGGGAATCCGGTGCCCCCACCAGAGCTGGCGGCTGATGCACCAGTCCCGAATGTTCTCCATCCAGTTGTAATAGGTCTTGGTAAAGCGCTCGGGGAGGAACTTGGTTTTCCCTGCCTTCACCACCTCAATGGCGGGCTTGGCCAGGGGCTCCATTTTCACAAACCACTGGCGGCTCACCAGGGGCTCGGCGGTGTTGTGGCAGCGGTAGCAGGTGCCCACGTTGTGGGTATAGTCCTCCACTTTCACCAAATAGCCTTGTCTTTCCAGCTCCGCCACCACGGCCTTGCGGCATTGGGGCTGGGTCATGCCCTGGTACACGCCCGCGTGCTCGTTCATGGTGCCGTCGTCATGGGTCACCCGAAGGATTTCCAGGCCATGGCGCTGGGCCACCTCAAAGTCGTTGGGATCGTGGGCGGGGGTCATCTTCACGCAGCCGGTGCCAAACTCCATCTCCACATAGTGGTCGGCCACCACGGGGATTTCCTTGTTCAAAAGAGGCAGGATCACCTTCTGGCCCACCAGGGCGGTGTAGCGTTCATCCTCCGGATGCACGGCCACGCCGGTATCGCCCAGCATGGTTTCGGGGCGGGTGGTGGCCACCACCACGCCTTCCCCGCCGTCCACCGCCGGATAGCGGATATGCCACAGATGACTGGATTGCTCCTCATACTCCACTTCCGCATCGGAAAGTGCGGTCTTGCACACCGGACACCAGTTGATGATCCGGTCGCCGCGATAGATCAAACCTTTGTTGTACAGGTCCACAAACACTTCCCGCACGGCCTGGTTGCAGCCCTCGTCCATGGTGAAGCGCTCCCGGCTCCAATCGCAGCTGGCGCCCAGGCGGCGCTGTTGGCGGTTGATCCGCCCGCCGTATTCCTCTTTCCATCTCCAAGCCCGCTCCAAAAATCCGTCCCGACCGATGTCCTCTTTGCTCACGCCATCGGCCTTCATCTGTTCCACGATCTTCACTTCCGTGGCAATGGAGGCGTGATCCGTGCCCGGGAGCCACAGGGTGGGGTCCCCCTTCATGCGATGGTAACGGATGGGGGCGTCCTGCAAAAGGCAATCCATGGCATGGCCCATGTGAAGCTGGCCGGTAATGTTGGGCGGCGGCATCACGATGGTGAAGGGTTTCTTTCCTTCCACGCGCTTGGCCACAAAGGCGTCTGCGTCCTCCCACATTTGATAGAGCTTATCTTCAATGGCCTGGGGGCTATACACCTTCTCCATGTCAAACTCGGTTTTTGGCATTTCGCTCATCTTTCCATCCTCCTGCCTTTTCTTACAGCCCTGGAATGAAGTCCAATAAAATCAACGCGGCAAAGATCACCAAGGCCAGTCCTGTGATTTTCACCGGCAAAACCCACTTTTCTCCTTTTTCCTTCCCCACCAGCCGGCACAGCTTGCCAGCGCCAAAGCAAAGCGCCACGCCCGCCGTCAACAACACAAGCCCTGGGACGCTTAGCCTCTGCGCAACCTTTTCCCAATAGTCCATCGCGGCCCCTCCGTTTCACGCAAAATAAGCAAAAAGCCCCCCTGTCCCAAAGGACGGAGCGGCTCCGTGGTACCACCTTTTTTCGCGTCTGTCTATGGCAAACGCCTTGGCGCGCGGTAACGGGCGCAACCGATGGAACTAGATGCCTCCCTTGCCAGGACGCTCCCGCCTAAGGGACTCTTCATTCCATTTCCTCCCAAGCGACCTTCTCCACACCCGCGTTCCAAACAGCCTTTCAGCCAAGAGCCGTTCTCTCTGAGGGGCGAATGGGGATACTCCTCTTGTTCTTCGGAAAAATGCCGTAAGGCTGCCTACTCGCCAAACCGCTGGGGCGGACGCTTAGGCAGCCTTGCGAATGCTCGGAAAACTTACGCGTTTTCCTTCTTCTCAGTCATGTCGATGACCTGTACGCCATTGTAATACCCGCAATGCTTACACACGCGGTGGGAAAGCTTCTTTTGGTGGCACTGCGGGCATTCCACGATGCCGGGCAGGCTGAGCTTCCAATTGGCGCGACGGCTGCGGCCACGGGCCTTGGATACTTTTCCTTTGGGAAGAGCCATGTCTACACCTCCTCATCCTTCTTGAGCAAGCTCTGCAATACTTCAAAAGGACGCTGTGTTGGCGTTCCCTCTTCACGAGAGCTCGGAGACTCCGCATTTTGCCAGGCTTGGAACTCACGACTGCCGGGGCAGCCCTCCCTGCACAAAAAGCGCATGGGGAGATTGAGCATCACAAGCGTTAGCGACATTTGATCCAGGGGGACGGATTTGCCCTGGAAACAGAAAACCTCGTCCTCCGTTTCGTTGGCGTCCTTTCGGAACACCTCGGCAAAGTCCAGCTTCAGGGGGGCCGCCGCTTCCTCCATGCACAGGGCGCAAGCGCCGTGGGCCGTGGTCATCAAGCTCCCTTTGAGATGGACGCTGTCCTCCAGTACGCAATAGGATCCTTCCAGCGCCACCGGATCAAACCTAATGGTTTCGCCGGTCACATCCTGCGGGGGAAGATCCACCCGCGCCTGAAAGGGAAACTCTGTGCCTGGCGCTACAAAAGCCTTTGAAACATCCAGTTCCATGGTATCCTCCCAGGGGTGTCGGCATTGCCTTACCCAAAACGTGACCAAGCCTTATTATATGGTTTGACTTTGGGTTTGTCAACTGGTTTTTTTGAAGGAGGCAGCACCTGCGCAGGGGGCCGCGGGGTGTTCTGCGGTAAGCCCGCCGCTTTGCAGGCCGCCCGCCCAGCCGCTCCCGCCTTTACTCGGCTTCCTTGCCGGAGACGATGGCCAGGGTATCCCGGGCGATGACGATCTCCTCGTCCGTGGGGATGACCACGATCTTCACCTGGCTGTCCTCGGTGGAGATCAGGCCTTCGGATCGCAAGCCCTGGTTCTTCTTGGCGTCGAACTTGGCTCCCAGGTATTCAAAGTCCTTCATGATCATTTCGCGAAGGATGTCGTTGTTCTCGCCGATGCCCGCCGTAAACACGATCACATCCACGCCGCCCATGGCCGCCGCGTAGGCGCCAATATATTTGCGAACGCTGTAGGCCAGCATTTCCCGCGCGGTGATGGCGTTTTCATCCCCCGCGTCGCACAGATCGTCGATATCGCGGCAGTCGCTGCTCTTGCCGCTGAGGCCCAAAAGGCCGCTCTTCTTGTTCAGGATGTCCAGCACCTGATCCGGCGTCAGCTTGTCGCTGTTGGCGATGAACTGCACCACCGCCGGGTCTACGCTGCCAGAGCGGGTGCCCATGATCACGCCTTCCAGGGGGGTCAGGCCCATGCTGGTATCCACGCATTTGCCATTTTTCACCGCTGCCAGGCTGGAGCCGTTGCCCAAATGGCAGGTGATCACCTTCGTCTTGGCGCGGTCCAGCCCCAGGAACTCGCAGGCCCGCTTGGATACGTAGCGGTGGCTGGTGCCGTGGAAGCCGTAGCGGCGGATGTGCAGGCGGTCATAATACTCTTTGGGAACGCCGTAAAGGTAAGCCTTCTTGGGCATGGTCTGGTGGAAGGCGGTGTCAAACACGGCTACGCCAGGGGTGTGGGGCATCACCTTTTCACAGGCCTCAATACCCATCAGGTTGGCGGGGTTGTGGAGGGGGCCCAGGGGGATATTGGCGCGAACGGCGGCCTTCACTTCCTCGGTGATCAGCACGCTGCCGGTAAAGCTCTCGCCGCCGTGGAGCACGCGGTGCCCTACCGCCCCGATCTCGTCCATGCTCTTTAAGGCGCCCTTGTCCGGATCGGTCAGGGCGGCTAGCATGAGCTGAATCGCCTGGGTATGATCCTTCATGGGAGATTCCAGCGCATAGGCCTTGTCGCCCACGCTTTGCTTGATCTTGCTGCCCTCAATGCCGATGCGCTCGCAAATGCCCTTGGCCAGGAGCTTTTCGCCGTCCATGTCGATGAGCTGATATTTCAGGGAGGAGGAACCCGCGTTGAGAATGAGAATTTTCATGTGTCTAGCTCCTTATGCTTGCGCCTTCACGGCGGTGATAGCGACTACGCTTACGATATCTTCCACAGAGCAACCGCGGCTCAAGTCGTTGACCGGCTTGGCTAAGCCCTGCACAATGGGGCCGATGGCCTCGGCTCCCGCCAGGCGTTGCACCAGCTTATAGCCGATGTTGCCCGCTTGCAAATCGGGGAAGATCAGCACGTTGGCATGGCCGGCCACGGTAGAGCCAGGGCTTTTCAGTTGCCCCACGCTTTCCACCAGCGCGGCGTCCGCCTGCAATTCGCCGTCCAGCTGCATCTCAGGCGCCAGTTCGTGAGCGATGGCCGTAGCTTCCTGCACCTTGGTAACCAAGTCGTCCTTGGCGCTGCCCTTGGTGGAAAAGGAAAGCATGGCCACCTTGGGATCGATATCCATCAGCTCTTTGCCGGTCTTGGCACTGGCAATGGCAATGGCCGCCAGCTCTTCGGCGGTGGGGTTGGGGATCACGGCGCAGTCGCCAAAGATCATCACGCCATCCTCCCCATATTCTTTCTTGGGGATCTCCATCACAAAGCAGCTGGAAACCACCTTGATGCCAGGAGCGGTCTTGATGATCTGCAGCGCGGGCCGAAGCACGTTGCCCGTGGAGTTGATGGCGCCCGCCACCATGCCGTCCGCGTCGCCGGCCTTCACCATCACGGCGCCAAAATAGAGAGTGTTTCCCGTCACAAGCTCTTTGGCCTGTTCCAGGGTCATGCCCTTGGCCTTGCGAAGTTCGTAAAGCAGTTCGGTGTACGCGGCGGATTTCCCGTCGGTCTTGGGATCGATCACGGCCACGCCGGCGAGGTTTGTGCCGGTTTCCTTGGCCACCCTTTCAATTTCCGCGGCGTCGCCCAATAGCGTCACCTTGGCGACGCCCTCGGCCACAATCTTGGCGCTGGCTTGCACGGTACGGGGTTCGGAGCCTTCCGGCAAGACGATGTGCTTTACGCTTTGCTTGGCTTTTGCCTTGATTTTCTCAATGGCGGACATGGCGGTTTCCTCCCTTGTATGCTATAATGCTCACGATGCTACGAATTGACAACCGTGTTATTATACACTATTTTTAACAATAAAGAAAGGGAAAAGCACAAAATGCGCGGGAGATTTTCCCTTTCTTGGCAAGGCGGGGTGAAACGGTATGCCCGAGGTGGTCGGCGTCATTTGTGAATATGATCCCTTTCATTTGGGCCACGCCCAGCAATTTGCCCTGATCCGCGAAGCGCTTCCCCAAGCGCGGATTGTGTGCGTCATGAGCGGATGCTTCACCCAGCGGGGCATGCCTGCGCTGCATGCCCCCGCTTTTCGGGCTCGGGCGGCGCTTCGGGCAGGAGCGGACGTGGTGCTGGAGCTTCCCGCCCTGTTCGCCCTGCGGGAAGCGGAGCATTTCGCGCTAGGCGGGGTGTCTATTTTGCATGGGCTGGGCTTTGTGACCCATGTGAGTTTTGGCTGTGAAAACCAGGAGCTGGGGCTTTTGCAGGAGGCCGCGGCCTTATTGGAGTCCCCCACGGCGGCCATGAAGGCCCGCCTAAAGGCGGAGCTGGCCCTGGGCAAGCCCTTCGCGGCGGCGCAAAGCGCGGCGCTGGAAGCGGAACTAAAAGCCGCCAAGAGCATGGCCTGCCCCCCATCCGGCGCTGCCCCGCTGGCCATGAACGACCTGCTTTGCGCCCCCAATAATATTCTTGGCATTAGCTATTTACGCGCCTTTCAGCGCCTGGGCAGCCGCCTGATTCCCCTGCCTGTTTTGCGAGTGGGCTCCTATCATGCCAAAGATCTGGCTGGGGCTGGCTTCCCGTCCGCCACGGCGGTGCGCGCCGCCCTGTTGCGGGGGGATTTTCAAAAGGCCGAGGAAGCCTGCGCTTACCCTTTGTCCCAAGAGACGTTCTGCCCGCCGGACGCGCTGGATGCGGTGCTGCTTTCCACCCTCCGGCGTATGAGCAAAGGGGAACTTTCCGCCCTGCCCGACTGCTCCGAAGGGCTAGAAAACCGCCTCTTTGCGGCCTGCCGCGCGGCGGCACACCGCGGAGAGCTCCTGCAACTTCTCAAATCCAAACGCTATACCCACGCCAGGCTCAGCCGCCTGTTGACCCACGGGCTTTTGGGCGTTACCCAGGCCCTGCAGGCCCAATACCCCCTCCCCACCCACACCCGCCTTTTGGGCTTTCGACAGGAAAGCGAAGCCCTGCTCTCCGCTTTTCGGGAAAGTAGCCTTCCCATCATCGCCAAGGCAGCCCAGGGCCCCATGGCGGACCCTTCCTATCGCTTGGATCAAACGGCTTATGATCTTTGGGCTCTGGGCGCGAAAAAACCGGCCGGGCTTATGCTGCGCCAGCCGGTGCAAAGGGTGTAGGGGGTTCCCCTTTTCCTCAAAATTCAATTTATTTGGGCGCTACCCACAGGAACGTCAAAAGGCTGCTGGGGTAGGCCTTTTCAAAATCCTGCACGGCTTTGCGTACCTCTCCCGCCGTGGCTTTCCCGTTTTGATAATCCCCCAGAACCTTTAGCGCCTGGGCATAGGCCTGCATTTCCTTTGTGAGCCCTTCCACGCGTCCTGCGTTTTGGGTGTTCTCCGTCTCCAGCTGGGTGAG
The DNA here is from genome assembly GCA_031554475.1 of Eubacteriales bacterium. GTDB lineage: Bacteria > Bacillota > Clostridia > Christensenellales > Aristaeellaceae > Limiplasma. The sequence continues at coordinate 63,271 of JAVBVF010000018.1, forward strand.
CTGCCCTTGCATACTCGCCACATTCGCCACATTGACGGAGGCTTGGGTGAGCAACTCCTCATTGCCGGCGGCGCTCTCTTCCAGCGTTTTGACCGCAGCTTGCGCTTCGTCACGCTGCTTTTCCGCATCCGTCAGCTTCGCGCCCAAGTCCTGAATCATGGTTTCCTGGGTTGCGTTGGTGGCCGCCAGGGCGTCCCGCTCCTGGGTCAGGGCGGTCTGCGAGGCGGTAGTGTCCAGCTCCTTTTGCGCAAGCGCCGCGTTGGATTCCTCCGCCGAGGCCACGGCCGCGTCTAAATCGGCTTGAAGGGTTGCGTTGGCTGCCGTCAGACTGGCCACATTGGTATTTTGCTGCTCCAGTACGGCGTACACGTCTTTAAGCTCCGCCGCCTGGAGTTCACCGGCGGCTTCCAAGGATTTTACCTGCTGTTTCAGATCCGCGATTTGCCCTATTTTGACCGCCAGCTGCTCCTGCTGCTGCATGCTGCCCGCCACAATAAAGCCCGAAACCACTAACAGCGCCACCATTACCATTGCCATGATTGTGATCGTCTGTTTCACGCCCATACCCGCCTTCCGTTGATCCATATGAAAAAACGCACACGTACTCTGCCTTAGCTTATGCCGTGTGCGTTTCAAATATTCCTTTTTCATGGAAATCGGGAGGACTTTTTCCAAATCCTCCATCAGGGAACCAGGGGGGGCTCGTCCGCTTCCGCTTTCTCCGGCGTGGGCAAGGGGGGCAGCTCCCGCACATCCGTAATGCCAAAGTGTTCCAAGAACCGGTCGGTGGTGGCATAGAGAATGGGGCGGCCCAGGGCTTCCTTGCGCCCCACCTCCATAATCAGCCCCTTGGTGAGCAGGGACTGAATGGAGTAATCGCATTTCACCCCGCGAATCAATTCCACTTCACCCCTGGTGGTAGGCTGACGATACGCGATGACCGCCAACGTTTCCAGCGCGGCCTGGGAAAGGCTCTGCCGCTGTACCGGCTGCAAAAGCCGTTCCACATAGGGCGCGTATTCTGCCCTGGTTTCCAGCTTCAAATGGTTACCGTAGCGCTTAAGGGCGATGCCCCGCCGGTTATGGTCATAATCCTTCTGTAAGGTGCTAATGGCCTCCATGGTTTCCATCTCGCTCAAGTCCAGGGCCTTGGCCAGATCAGGAATGGATACCGGCTCCCCCGAAACAAACAAAATGGCTTCCATAATATGGGGAACCTCACTCCACTCCATCGTCCATTCTCCTTCCCGGGCGTAAAATGATGCTGTCAAAGGTGGATTCTTGAGACACATGCGCCTTGCCCAGCTTCAAAAGCTCCAAAAGGGCAATGAACAGCGTCACCACTTCCTCCCGATCCGGCTCGCCGGAAAACAAGTCCTCAAATGGCAGCCCGCCCAGTTGCAGGCGGCTCTGGATCACCTCCATGCAGCCTTCCACGGTGTAGCTGTCCCTGCGGATATCCCGCAGGCGAAAGTCTACCTCCCGTGGTTCCTTGGGGGCGCGGCTGGTGATCCTCTCCAGCGCTTCCCACAACGCTTGCAGGGTCAGGCCGTCAATTTCCAGGGTGGGCGGAGGAATGGGGTACTCCTCGGGCAGCTTGCCAAACACGTCCTGGGCGGCCTTTTCAAACTCGCCCATGTTTTGCGCGCCCTCTTTGTACTGCTTGTAGGCGATCAATCGGTTGATCAGTGCCTGCTCCGGGTCCTCTTCCTCCTCCTTGGGAGGCTTGGGCAAAATGGAACGGCTTTTGATTTCCACCAAAAGCGCAGCCATGGCAATAAACTCGCTGGCCTCGTCCATGTCAAAATCCGGCGCGCTTTGCACGATCTGGATATACTGTTCCGTGATTTCGCTCACAAAGATGTCCTTCAAATCGATCTTGGCCTTGCCAATCAAGTGCAGCAAAAGATCCAAAGGCCCGTCAAACTGCTTCAGGCGTACATGTACTGCCATTTCCGCCTCCTAGGCCTGGCCTGTCACAAGCAAAAACAGGTGCAGCACGCCGCCTTCAATGGCGCCGGTGATCAGGTGCAAAAGCCCCGTCAGCGCGCCGGTAAAGCAAAGCACCATCAAAACCATCTGGGCGATCTGGAAAAACTGGGGGTTTAGGCTCAGCTTGCCTTTCAAGAGCACATCATTGAGCACATGGAAGCCGTCCAGGGGCGGAATGGGCAGCAGGTTGAACACCCCCACCGACAGGTTCATGGTGGAGAACAACAGCAAGAACCGCTGCACGTGCTGAAGCCAGGGGATTTGCATGGCATCCGCCGCGGCGCTGCCCTGCCCGCTTAAAAGCAAGGCGTACCCGATCCCATCCGAGGAAAGGAGCTCCTTGGCCCCGTAATATTGCAAAACCTCCGGCTTCCACAACAACCGATTGATGCCCACGGCCAATGCCATGGAGAGTAAAAACAGCGTCAAGTTCACCGTGATTCCGGCAATGCTTACCAAAAAATCATCCCGGCGGTAATTGCGAAAGTTGCGGGGGTTCACAGGCACGGGCTTGGCCCAACCAAAGCCCAAGAGCACCAGGCAGGCGGTGCCTATGGGATCCAGGTGCTTGCGGGGATCCAGGGAAAGGCGCCCCATCATCTTGGCCGTGGGGTCGCCACAGCGGAAGGCCACATAACCATGCGCGATTTCATGCAAAATCAAGGTGACCAAAATCGCCACCGCAAAATACGCCAGGTAGATCAAAAAGCCCACGGGATCGCTGGTGAGCCATTTTCCCCAAGATTCCAGCCTGCCAAAAAGATTCATGGCAAAACCCCTTTTCCAAAACCTATCCTAATCCTTGCGGCCCATCCAAAAACATGGGCAACTTATTAATTATAGCGTGAACAGAGAAAAAAAACAAGGCGGAGCGCATAGGCTCCGCTTTGCTCTTTGATCGCGATTCTTTCGCTTACCGCCAGTTTTCCAAAAGCCGGTAGAATCCTTCCAAAATGCCAGGCATGCGCACCTCCGTGGCCGCCACGGCGGGCAACTTGGCGATCACGTTGCCATTGAGCAGCACCCGCACAATCCCCAGGGTTTCTCCCGCCGCAATGGGCGCGCTGACCTCGGCGGGCAATTCCATCTCCAAGGTAAGCTGCTTTTCCTGCCCCAGCTTCATCAGCATGCTGATCCCCGCGCCCACCGCCGCGTCCACCGTTTCGCTGGAACCCAGTTTCACAGGGATCTGCTTGCCCAAAAACTCGCCCTTGCGCAAAATCTGCACCCGCTTATAGCTGGAAAACCCGTAATCCATCATGGCGCGGGCTTCGTCAAAGCGCCTTTGGCTGGCGTCGGAGCCCAATACCACCGCGATGAGCCGCAAGCCTGATTTTTCCGCCGTAGCACTCAGGCAATATTTGGAGGCATCGGCGCTTCCGGTCTTAAAGCCGTCGCAGTCTTTATAAAAGCGCACCAGGCGGTTGGTGTTGGTCAAATCGGTCACACGGCCACTGGGGTGCTTTAAGGTGTCCATCCACACACTGGCATACTGATAATAGGCCGGATGCTTGCTGAGCTCGCAGGAGAGCCGCGCCACATCCCGCGCCGTGGTATACTGCCCTTCCATGGGCAAGCCGGTGCAGTTGCGGTAAACGGTATTGCTAAGCCCCAGGTTTGCCGCCCGCTCGTTCATTTGCGCCACAAAGGCCTCCTCCGTGCCCGCGATATGCTCGGCAATGGCACAGGCGGAATCGTTGGCGCTGGCAATAATCGTGGACTTCATCATTTCCGACAATTTGTAAGTAGCGCCAGCATCTAGCAAGGCTTGGCTGCCGATCTGGGCAGCGGCGGCAGGGCTTATGGTTACATCGTCATCCAAGGAAATCCGTCCGGCTTCCAGCTCCTCCAAGGCAATCAAAAGCGTCATGAGCTTGGTCAGGCTGGCCACCTGCCGTTTGCTGTCCGCATCCTTTTCAAAGATCACGGTGCCGGTGGCCGCCTCCACCAGCATGGCCGAAGGCGAAGCGATGGCCACGGGAACCTCCTTTTCCAGCGGCTCCATGGCCAGGCCCGCCGTGGGCACAAGCCCCAAACCCATCGCCAAAAGCATGGCGGTTCCTCTTTGTTTCCACGTTTTGAGCATAGTTAAACTCCTTCCAATGCAGCATCCTCATTGCTCAGTAGCATGCCCATGGAAGGAGTTTTCCTTGTGGTTTGTACCAAGGAAAATCATGGAAATTTACAGTTTTTCAATGATCCCATTGAGCAGGCGCTCAAAGGTGTTTTTCACCCGCATGCCTGTTTCCATCACTTCCGCGTGATTTAAGGGCTGGTCCAAAATCCCCGCGGCCATGTTGGTGATGCAGCTTACCCCCAGCACGTGCATGCCGCTATGCCTGCCCACAATGGTCTCCGGCACAGTGGACATCCCCACGGCATCCGCGCCTAGCACCCGTGTCATGCGGATTTCCGCCGGCGTTTCATAATTGGGGCCATTGAGCCAGCAATACACCCCCTGCTGCAAATGAATGCCCAGTTCCATGGCCGTTTGCACCGCCATGGCCCGAAGGTCCCTGTCATAGGCATAGGTCATATCAGGGAAGCGAGGGCCAAATTCATTGAGATTGGACCCGATCAAGGGATTCTTGCCGGTAAGGTTGATAAAGTCCGTGATCAGCATCAAATCGCCTGCCTGAAAGGCCGCGTTCACGCCTCCCGCGGCATTGGTCACGATCAGATGGGTAACCCCCAGCCTGCGCATCACCCGCACGGGCAGCGTCACCTCCCGCATGTCATACCCCTCATAGGCATGAAAGCGGCCCTGCATCATGCAAACCTTGTTGCCAAACATGGTACCCGAGTGCCAACGCCCTGCGTGCCCCTCCACAGTAGATACGGGAAAGCTAGGGACGTCTTCATAAGCTATGCTTTTGGCATCCTCCAGAGCCTCCACATAATCGCCCAGGCCGCTGCCCAAAATCACGCCAATTTCCGCCCTGCCGCAAGATTTCTCAATGGCGGCGGCGGCCCTGTCAATTCGCTCCAAATACGAATCGTTCATTCCTGGTTCCTCCCTTTATTTACAGTACCCTGGCAAAGGATTCCGCGCCAAAGCGCTGGGTGATGCCAAAGAGCTCGGCAATGGTGGCTGCAATGTCCGCGTAGCTCTTTCGGGTGCCGATATCCCAAAGCCCTGCCAGACCGGGCTTCCAAGCCAAAATGGGGATGTACTCCCGGGTATGGTCCGTTCCCGTATGGGCGGGATCGCAGCCATGGTCGGCGGTGATGATCAAAATATCCCCGTCCCGCATGCGGCTCTGGATTTCCAAAAGGCGCTGGTCAAACGCCGAAAGCGCGTCGGCATAACCCTGCACATCCCGCCGATGGCCGTACACCATATCAAAATCCACCAAGTTTACAAAGACAAGGCCTGTAAAATCCCTGTCCATGGCCTTCAAAAGCGCGTCCAAACAGGCGGGGTTCCCCGCCGCGTGGTCGCTCTCTGTAAGCCCCTGCATGCAAAAGATGTCCTCAATCTTGCCGATGCCCATGGTGAAAAGCCCCTTTCCCTGAAGGGCGGTCAAAAGCGTTTCTCCTGTGGGCAGCAACGAGAAATCCCGCCGGCGCGGCGTGCGGGTGAAATGCCCCTTGCCACTGCCCTCAAAGGGGCGGGCGATGACACGACCTACGGCGTGGGCGCCTTGCAGGATGTCCCGGGCGATCTGGCACCAGGAATACAGCGTTTCCACAGGCACCACATCCTCATGGCAGGCGATTTGGAACACGCTGTCCGCCGAGGTATAGCAGATGGGGTAGCCCGTTTCCCTATGTTCTTCGCCCAAGGCGTCCAAAATCTCCGTGCCGCTGGCGGGGTAATTGCCCAGGGTTTTCCGGCCAACGGCTCTTTCAAAGGCTTCCATCACTTCCGGCGGAAACCCCTGGGGATAGGTGGGAAAGGGCTTTTCAAGGGTTAGTCCCATGAGCTCCCAGTGCCCCGTGGTGGTATCCTTTCCCGGGGAGCGCTCCATGGCGCGGCCATAGACGCCGGCCCCGCCTTCGGGAACCGGCCAGGGAACGCCAGGAATGCGCCCCAGCCCCATGGCTTGCATATTGGGCAACGACAAATGCGTCCGTTCCCAAATGTGCTTGAGGGTATTGGCGCCCCGATCGCCGTAGTGCTCCGCGTCGGGCAGCGCTCCCGCGCCCACGCTGTCTAAGATGATCAAAAAAACGCGTTTCAAAAAAACATCTCCTTATGGCGCCCTTGCGCTTGCTATGCTTCTATTGTACACAAATTTCCAGCAAATGAAAAGCGGTTTTGCCGCCCGCGCCATCCTTCCCCTTTTCTTTTTGAACAACTTCCCGTATAATGCAAAGCGCAATGTGAACGAACAGGAGATTTTTATGCCAACGATACCCTATTCCTTTCTTGCCTCCGCCGCTTTTGGGCTGGAGGGCGTCGCCGCGGGCGAACTCAAACGCATGGGCATCCCCGCCAAGGCCGAGCAAGGCGGCGCACGCTTTCAAGGCACACTTGCGCAAGCCTTCCAGGCCAATCTTTTCCTCCGCTCGGCGGACCGCGTACTGATGGTTCTGGCGGAAAGGGAAGTGCATAGCTTTGAGGACCTATACCAGCTGGTTTTGTCCATTCCCTGGGAAAAATTGTTGCCCAAGGATGCCGCCTTTCCCATCAGCGGCAAATGTGTGCGCTCCCAGCTCATGAGCGTGCGGGATTGCCAAGCCGTCAGCAAAAAGGCTGTCTGCAAGCGGCTTTCCGCCCATTATGCCCTTGAGCGATTCCCCGAAACCGGGGCTGCCTACCCCATTGACGTGGCCATCCATCGGGACATGGCCCGCATCACCCTGGACATGAGCGGCGACGCCTTGAACCGCCGGGGCTACCGCACCTGGAACGGGGAAGCTCCCCTGCGGGAAACCTTGGCGGCGGCGCTGGTAGACCTGAGCCCCTGGCGGGTGGGCATGCCTCTGTATGACCCTTGCTGCGGCACGGGTACGCTGCTCATCGAGGCGGCCATGAAGGCTTCCCATCGGGCTGCGGGGCTTTCCCGCGGCTTTGCCTGCGAGCGCTTCTCCTTCATGCCCCATAGGGAGCTTTCCCGCCTGAGAGACGAAGCGGAGGCCGCCTATGACCCCAGCGCCCCCATGGACATCGGCGGCAGCGATATCGATCCCCAGGCCCTTGCCCTGTGTCAAAAGCACATTGAGCAAGCGGGTTTTGCGGGGCGGATTCCTGCGGCGGCAGCCGATCTTCGCAGCCTGCAACTGCCCCAAGCCCGAGGGGTGTTCCTTTTGAACCCGCCTTATGGAGAGCGGCTTTCTGACCGTGAAAGCTGTCGCAGGCTCTATGGGGAGCTGGGAAGACTGCTGAAGCGCCACCCCGGCTGGCAAATGGGCGTAATCGCCTCGGATCCCGCTTTTGAACGGGCCTTTGGCCGCCGCGCGGACAAAAAACGCCGCCTGTATAACGGGCGGCTGGAGTGCGAATTTTTTACATTTACCTAAAGGGCTTGGGAAGGAGCTTCCTCAAAGCAGGGGCTTCCTCCTGGACTTCGCGTGAACCCAAATCCAATGTTCACGCCCGCCCTTCAGCCTGCGCTGCCAGCCATAGGCTTGGAAAGAGCCTTACCCCTCCCTAAAATCATCCTCCACCGGGGGCATGCACTCGCAAACCATCAAAAGCGCGTCCTCGCCATTGTCCTCATAGTACCGCTTGCGAACGCCCAGCTGGGCAAAGCCCAGCTTCCGGTACAGGCTTTGGGCGGCAAAATTGCTTTTGCGCACCTCCAGCGTCATATACTGTACGCCCAAATTGGCCGCATATTGCATCAGGGCCCGGGTGAGCCGCTCTCCAATGCCCTGCCCCCGGGCTGTCTCCTTCACGGCAATGTTGGTGATGTGCCCTTCCTCAAAAACCAGCCACGCCCCCGCATAGGCAACCACCTCCCCTGCCGCTTCCGCTACCAGATAGCGGGCGCAGGGGTTTTTTTCCATTTCATCGGCAAAGCTCTGGGCGGACCAAGGCTCCGCAAAGGTGGCCACCTCCAGCCCATGCACCTGGGGCACATCCTGAAGGGCCATCCGCCGGATTTGGATGTCCTTCATAGCTGCCGCTCCTTCAACTTGGCCGCTCTTTCGCGCTCGGCCTGGGGCGCGCGCAGGTACTTGGGCTCCAAGGCCAAATAATCCCCCGCCTGGTCCTGGTACGCCTCCGCCAGCATGGCCACGCTGGCCGGACGCAAAAAGGAAAGATGGGCGGGGAGGAAAATCGCCCGCTCCCCCAGTCTTTCGCTCAGTGCTTGGCGGTAGGTCTGCACCCCATCTCCCAGGAAGCAGAGGCGCTGATTTCTCTCGCACGTCAAAAGCGCCCTGTCTATAAACTCGGAAAGCCGCGCCGCTTGATTGTCCGCTTTCCGCACAGGGGGCATTCCGGCCTCAAAAACCGCTCCGTATACCTGCCCTGCCCGCGCGTCCTGAATAGGGCAGATCAGCGCATCCGTCATGCCGACCCCCGCCGCCAGGGCTTCCAGCGCATCTACACCCAGGCAAGGCTTGCCCGCGCCATGGGCCAAGCCTTTCACCGTACTCACCCCAATGCGCACGCCTGTAAAGGATCCAGGCCCCACCACCGAGGCGAACAAATCCATCTCCCGAATGGAGAGCCCGCTTCGGGTGAGGGCCTCTTCCACCATGGGCATCAGGTTGACGGAGTGGGTCATGCGGTTCACCGCCGCGCCTTCATAGGCGATTTGCCCTCCCGCCAGCACCGCCACGCCCGCCACAGGACCGGAGGTATCGATTGCCAATAGGTTCATGGTTTCGCTCCCGCCTATTCTTCTGGGTTTTCAAGCTCCCGAAATCCGCCCACAGGTTCCAGCGTGATCTCCCGCCCGTTTTCTCCTACCGCTGCCAGGGTCACGCGCAAATGGGCCTGCGGAACCGCTTCCTGGGCCCTCTGGGGCCATTCTACCACGGCCACCCCGTCCCCGTACAGGTATTCCTCCATGGACAGCTCATAAAGCTCTTGCGCGCCGCTCAAGCGATACCAATCAAAGTGGTAAAGCGGCAGGCGGCCGGAATCATGCACCTGCAGCACCGTAAAGCTAGGGCTTGGCACATATCCCTCCACCCCCAGCCCCTTGGCGATTCCCCGTGTCAATTCGCTCTTCCCCGCCCCCATCTCCCCCAAAAGCAGGAGCACGTCCCCAGCTTTCAGCTGCGCCGCCAAGGCCGCGCCGATGCGACGGGTATGCTCCGCACTTTGGGAATGAAGCCGCGTCATGATTCCGCCTTCTCCCTGGGGCGAGCCCCAGGGGCGCGCTTGCCGTTGCCGTGCAAAAGCGGGGAAAGCGGTTTATACATCAACGTTCCCAGCACGCTGATGGTGATCCATTTCAGCAGGTTAAAGGGCGCGGTAATATAAAACACAAACTTCCACAGGCTGTCCAGGGAGGGGATCAGCTGCTGCCCCATGCCCACAATGGTCTCCACTGGCATATGGTATACTTCGCTATAAAAAGGAATCATGAGGTACACATTGGAAAACACACCCACCAGGGTGGCGCACACCGCGCCCACCGCCATGCCCCAAACGGCTCCGCTGCGCGTCTTGCGTTGCTGGTAAAACCAGCCGGCGGGCAGCACCATGGCTAGACCAATCAGGAAGTCCGCCAATTCCCCCACGCCCTGGGAACTGGAATGCAAAAGCCCAATAAGGCTTTTGAGCCCCAAGATCAGGGTGCCCGGCAAGGGACCCATGGCAAAGGTACCCAGCAGCACGGGCAGGTTGCTAAAGTCCAGCTTGTAAAATAACACAATGGGGATTTCCAGAAAAAACAAAATGGACGCCACCGCCGCCAAAACGGCCACCGTGCTCATGTCCCGTGTGGAAAATCTTGTCTTTCGCGGTTGATTCATGGGTACCCCTCCATCCATACAAATCGCCCCTGATGGCTTATCCATCAGGGGCGAGAACACGCACAAACAGGCGGCTGTTCTTCTCTCATCCAGACTCAAGGCGCTGTGCGCCTATTACTGTCGGCCTCGGAATTTCACCAAGTCGGCCGCCAAGGAATACCTTGACGGTTCGCGGGCTGTACCGCCGGTAGGGAATCTCACCCTGCCCTGAAGAAGCCAAGTAGCTTTCTTACCTACGCATTGTAACACGAAGGAAAGCCGTTGTCAATCAACGGACAGGTCCAGATAGGCCGCGCCTTCCGGCCGGATGTCCAGCACATTGCAGCAATGAGCGCCAAAAACGCCTTCCATTTCCCGCACAAAGCCCGCCACTTCCGCTTGCGGCACAAAACTCAGCGTGGTGCCCGCAAAGCCGCCCCCATGGATGCGCCAAGCGCCCTTGCCCCGGAGCCGGTTCTCCGCCAGCATCAACGCCAAAGACAATTCCTGCCGGTCGGGCCTGGAGAAAATGTTTTGCAAATAGGTGAAGCTGCTGTAGCCCGATTCAATGACCGTGCGGAAAAACCCTTCAAGATCCCCGCTTTTAAGCGCTTCGGCTTCCGCCAACACGCGCTTGTTTTCCGCAAAGAAATGGGCGGCCCGCAAAAGAGCGCGGTCAGCGTTTTGGCCCTGCAGCTTTTCCCGAACCATCGGGATGTTTTGGAAAAACTCATCAGGCCGGACGCGGCGAAGGTTTTGTTCCCCAAAGCAGGCCGCCACCGCCCGCATTTCCGCGGGTATGGCCGCGTAATCAGGGGTTAGGTCGTCATGGCTGCCGCCGGTATTCACCACCACCAGCGCAAAGCCATGCTTAGCAAAATCGTAGCGAATGGCCTCGATCTTGGCCGGATCCTCCTTGAAATCAATGAAGGTCAGTCCGCCCACGCTGCTAGCCGTCTGGTCCATCAGGCCGCTAGGCTTGCCAAAATACACGTTTTCCGCAAACTGGGAAACCTCGGCGCGGAACTTGGGGTCCAGCGTCCAGCCGTTGTAAAGCACATCAAAAATGGCGCAGGTGAGCACCTCAAAGGAAGCGGAGGAGCTCAATCCGCTTCCGCCTCGAACGGTGGAGGTCACCGTAGCGTCAAAGCCTCCGATTTGATAACCCTGCTCCTTCAATTTGGCCGCCACGCCGCGAATCAAAGAGGCGGTGGCGCCTTCCTCGCTCTTCCTTTGGGAAAGGTCCTCCAGGGAAATCTCCACCGGATCATAGCCTTCGCTCAAGACACGAACCGTGGTGTCCTCCCGCTTGCTGACCGCCGCCAGCGTATCCAAATTCACGGCCGCCGCCAGCACCATCCCCCGGTTATGGTCGGTATGGTTGCCGCCGATCTCCGTCCGCCCCGGGGCGCTCACCAGCCACACGGCGGATTCCGTGTGAATCAATTCCTCATGGCGCTTCAAAACCCGAACATACCTAGCGGTTTGCTCTACCAGCATCCCGTCCCGCTGGCCATAAAGCTGGGTAAGCCGTTTCATCACGGCGGGGGTCTTTAACCGGCGAATCATTTCCGCGTATTGACACATGCTGTTTCCCGTCCTTCTTTGGTGTTGGTTGGCTTAGGGAACGACCCGATCCACAATGGCTTGCCAATCGGTCAAAAAGCGCTCCAAACCGCGTTCTCTCAGTCCATTTTGAAAATCCGCCAGGGTTTCGGCCGTCAGCTCCCGCTGCCCTAGCACAAACTGGGCTATCCTCTCGTCCACATAAGCGCCCAGCTGGCTTTGCAAAGGAACGATCCTGCCCCGCTCCTCCGCCGTCAGCGTGACAAAGGGAACCGGCCGTGCCAAAAAGGATTGCAAGCTCTGCAATTCCGCATGGATGCGGCGAACCCCCGCTTCGGCAAAGCGTTCATAAAACGCCAAGGGAAAATGCCAGGGCATATTTCCCGTATCATAAAGGTACAGCGCATTGAGCCGCTCGGCAAGGCCCGTGGCCGGTCCCGCCCATTGCCAAAGCCCGTCCTCGGAAACGGTATAGTCGCTTCCCTCGTTGCCCGCCATGGCCTGGATGGCGCCCTCCTTTGAATAGAGCACGTCCACCCAGCGCAAAAGCGCCGCCGGATCTGGGCAGGCGGCGGAAATGGCGAACGCGCCCCCCGTCACCTCCTGCATCAAATCCCGGTACACCTGCTTGCCGCCATAGGAAAGGGGCGCAAGAAGCACATATTGTTCCGCCGCCGCCCGCGGATAAATCATGAGCGGATTGGGCGCAAAAAAGATGCCGTAGGTGACGTCTTGCTTTTCGTCAGCGCTGACGCGCAGGGCTTCCACGGTGTAAAAGCCATTGGGATCCAGCAGTTTTTCCGCATACAGCTCCCGCAGGTAGAAAAGGAAATCCGCAAACCCTTCCTCCGCCGGAAAATAGTGGAGGACGCCCGTTTCATCTTGCCAAAGGTGATAATCGTTCATGGTCACCCCGAAGGCATGGGAAAGAAATTTCAAATCCCAAACGCCCAAAAAGGACAAGGGGACCTCATCCCGCTTCCCGTTCCCATTGGGGTCCAAGGTTTGAAAAGCCCGCAGAACCGTTTTGAGGCTTTTTACGTCCGTAGGCATGTCCAAACGCAAATTCTTAAGCCACTGGGCGTTGATCCACATGGCGTTTTGCGGCGGAATCTCCGTGATTTGCGGCAGTGCGCCAATCTTCCCATTGGGCAAAGTGATGGATTTTACGTACTCCGGATGCTCCGCCAAAAGCCGGGACAGGTTCGGTGCGTTTTCCGCCAGCAGAGGCTTCAAATCCAGGAGTTGCCCTTCGTTCGTATAGTGCAACAATTCCTCGGTGGTCAGCTGGGCCTTAAACAGCACGTCAGGCCAGTTTCCCGTTTGGGCAAAATCGGCCTTGGCCTGCTGCCATTTTTGATAGTCCGTATACGGGTCAAAGGAAAAGGCAATCCCCGTACGTTCTTGCATACGGGTAAAAAAACCGTTGTCATTCCAATCGTGAGCGCTATTGTCCCCGTCAAAACCGGCCATGGAAAACACCCTGGCCGGCTCGGCGTAAGAAGCCGCCGCGCCACCCAACAAAACCATAGAAACCGCCAAACACAGGATACGTTTGAGCAATCTCGCGCCTCCTTGCCACCGCCAAGTCTCTTTCCTCAGTATTATAGCGAGTCTCCGGCGATTTTGCAAAGACTATTTCCGGCCAGGTTTGGCAAGGCTTTGGCCTACTTACGCATTCAGTCTTCCGCTGTCCGGCGCCAGGCAGGCGCGAATTTCTTCTTCATACAGCGCCTCCTGGGTTAACAGCGCCCGGGTCAGGGCGTTCCAGCCCGCATGATTGCGCAAAATCACCGTCTTGGCCAATTCATATCCCCGGTCCATCCATTGCTGGCAGGCGTTGTCTCGCTGGGTCTGGGCAAAAGCGTAAAGCCCCTCGTGATCAGGCATCATGCCCCATTCCGCCACCATGCGCCGCGCCAGGCTGGACGCCTTTTCAATATCGTTGGCCGCCCCTGTGCTGACCATGTCCGCGCCGTAGGCGATTTCCTCCGCCGCTCTGCCCGCCAGGGCCACGGCGATGTGGTGCAAAAGCTCCTGCTTGTGGTGGAACATCCGCTCCGGCTGAATGGCCATGCTGTACCCCGCCGCCCCCTTGGAGGAAGGGATGATGCTCACCTTGCGAATCCGGCTGTCCGGCAGAAGGAAGAAGGTGGTCAGCGCGTGGCCCGCCTCGTGGGCAGCCGTGATCTCCCGCTCCCGTTCCAGGCCGTAGGCGCCCCGCTTGTCCGCACCGCAAATCATGGTGTCAAAGGCCACATCCACATCTTCCGAGGAGATCCGTTCCGCGTTGCGCTTGGCCGCCAGAATCGCCGCCTCATTGAGCATACTTTCCAGCCGCGCGCCGGAAAACAGCGCCGTCTGCGCCGCCAGGGCGGGCAAGGAAATGGTTTCGTCCAAGGGCTTGCCCTTGGCATGCACCTTTAAAATTTTGACCCTTTCTTCAAACCCAGGGAGGGGCACCTCGATTTGCCGGTCAAACCGGCCGGCCCTCAGCAGCGCCTCGTCCAAGGTATCAATCCGGTTGGTGGCCGCCATCACAATGATGCCTTCCTGATCGTGAAACCCGCTCATTTCCGAAAGCAGCGCGTTTAAGGTCTGTTCCCGCTCGTCGCTGGTGTTGTCCCGCTTTTTGCCAATGGCGTCAATTTCATCAATAAAGATCACCGCGCGTCCCGCTTTGCGGGCCTTGGCAAACAAGGCGCGCACCCGGCTAGCGCCCACACCCACATACATCTCCACAAAGTCCGCGCCGTTTACCGCAAAGAAAGGCACGCCCGCCTCACCTGCCAAAGCGCGGGCCATAAGGGTTTTGCCCGTGCCAGGAGGGCCGTACAAAAGCACGCCCCTTGGAATCCGAGCCCCATAGCGGCTATATTTTTCAGGAGCTTGAATAAAGCCCACCAAGTCACGCAGGCTATCCATGGCTTCCTCATTGGCCGCCACCTCCTCAAAGCGCGTTTCAGGAACTTTGCGCTCGTTGTCCCAGCTGTTTTTGCCGCCCAAGACCACTTCCCGCTTTTGCCGCTTGCGCCAAAGCAAGGCGCAGCCAATGGCCAGCGCCAACAAAAGCAGCGCATAAACCCCGTTGTCCACGCTCTGCTCCCGAACCTCAATCCCCTTAAGGAGCAAGCTGTGCTTGAGCGTATCGATGCGTGGATTGTCAAAGGAAAAGCGCTGTCCATCGACGCCTGTGGCCTGGAGCATGGCGCTGTCCATAAGCGTCACTGCGCTCACCTTCCCCGCGTTTACCCGCTCTAAAAACGCTTGATAGCTGACCTGTTCCACAGGAGGGCGTTGACTTTGCCAAAAGGCGAAGGCGATCACGCCCAGCATCAACACAAGCACGCCCAGCCGAAAGAACTTTTCATACTTCGCTCGCATTGTCGCACCTCCCGTTTTGTTCTCCGTTTGAGTATACAAGATACGCTTTGGATAAGTAAATGGTACATATTAACGGACTTACCATGGTTGCCAACTGAAAGAACGGCACATATTATCCGCGAAGAATCAGCGGCGATCCTACGCACGTCCCGCGAGGGCTACCGCACATGGGGTATGAATGATGAAAAAAGACGAACGTGTCAAGCGCGCGGCGCGGCTTACGGAAACGCCTGAATCCTGGAAGGATCCGCCAGCCGCCCCAAAGGAAACGACCGCGCCCGAGGGAACGCCAGACAAGTCTCTGGCCCAAAAAGAGGAAACGCCTGTTCCAAAGGTCGCTCCGGCACCGGAAAAGAAGGAAAATTCCGCCACAGAAAAAACCGGCACGGAGAAAAGAGAAAGCACCGCTGCAGAAAAAAAAGAAATCTCCGCCCAGGAGAAAAAGGCAGCCCCTTCTTCCGCGCAAAAGGAGAGTGCTTCCCAAGCGCCCGCTCCTGCCCACAAGCCGCCCAAGGAAACGGTGAGGGTACCCGGGCCTTCCCTGGTTACCAAGCCCAAAAAGAGGCACCGCTTCCGCAACACGGTGCTGGTTTTGGCCAGCCTGTTTTGCATGGGCCTGGTGGGCGCGTTCTTCTATTTCGACGTGCCTCATTGGCAAGCGCTGGACATTGCCAAAATCACGGCAGCTCCCCAGACCGGCCATCTGTACGATAACGCGGGCGTGCTGGTCACCCAAATTCGGGGCACGCAAAACCGTACCGCCATCCCCCTGTCCGACGTGTCGGACCTGACCCAAAAAGCCTTTCTTGCTGCGGAGGACTTGCGCTTTTACCAGCATCGGGGGTTTGACGTAGTCCGCTTCATGGGGGCCGTAGTGGCCAACCTCAAAGAAGGCGAGTTTGCCCAGGGCGGAAGCACCATCACCATGCAGCTCATCCGCCAGAGCCATCTAAGCACCCAAAAAACCGTGGCGCGCAAACTGGAGGAAATCTACCTGGCCTTGATGCTGGAACGGCAAATGAGCAAAGAGCAAGTCTTTGAGATGTACTTAAACTATATCTATTTCGGCAACGGCGCTTATGGCATCCAAGCCGCTGCCCAAACCTATTTTGGCGTGGACGCGTCCGAGCTTACCCTCACCCAGGCCGCGGCCCTGGCCGCCGCCATCAAAGCTCCCAGCTACTATGCCCCCCATGTGTCCGCTGAAAACAACCGCTCCCGCCGTCAATACATCCTGGATACCATGCTTAAGGAAGGCATGATCGACCAAGCCGCTCACGACAACGCCGCCAAAACCGAACTGGTTTTGGCCCAGCTCCCGCCGGAGGAGAGCAAGTACGGCTGGTTTGTGGACGCCGTGCTGGACGAGGCCGAACAGCTTCTGGGGCTGAGCAGCGAACAGGTCCTGGGCAGCGGCTATCATATCGACACCACCTTAAGCCGCGAGCACCAAGACCTGCTGGACAAACAGTTTCAAACTGATGTGTTCCCCCAAAAGGCCAAAGATGGCACCCTTGTACAGGGCGCGGCCGCCTGCGTGGACATCAAAACAGGGGATGTGCTGGCCATTGTGGGCGGCCGGAAATATGAGGTGCGTAGGGGCTTAAACCGGGCCACCCAGCTCCGCCGCCAGCCTGGGTCTTCCTTGAAACCATTGGTGGCGTATGCCCCCGCCATTGACCAGCATGGCTTTATGACCTGCAGCGTGCTCAAGGACGAACCCACCAATTTCAACGGCTATAAACCCCGCAACAGCGGCTATGCCTATTACGGCAACGTGAGCATCCGTACGGCGCTGGCCAACAGCTTAAACGTGGCGGCGGTATCCCTTCTCAATCAAATCGGGGTGCAGTCCGGCAAGGCCTATTTGCGAAAGGTGGGCATCCCGCTGGACGCCAAGGATGACAACCTGGCCTTGGCTCTGGGCGCTATGACCTATGGCGTGTCCCCCGTACAGATGGCGGCCGCCTACGCTCCCTTTGGCAACGGCGGCACCTTCCACAGCGCCCACTTCATCACCAAAATTACGGACAGCAGCGGCCGCGTGCTCTTTCAGCTCCGCCCCAGCGGAGAACGGGTACTCAAAGCCCAGTCCGCCTATCTGATGACCAGCCTTTTATCCTCCGTGACGGCCTCCGGCACAGGGGCGAAGCTCTCCGCCGCAGGCACCCCCGTGGCGGGCAAAACGGGAACGGTGAACATGTCCGGCGGCACCCGCGATATCTGGATGGCCTGCTACAACAGCGAAATCGCCTGCGCTTTTTGGATGGGCTTTGACAAGCCCGACAGCAGCCATAAGCTCCCCAGCTGGGTCAGTGGTGGGGACAACACCGCGCTGATCGCCAAAAACTACTTCCAGCAGCTGTACCGCAACCAAAAAAAACCCCAGTTTTCGAAGCCTTCGGGCATTGTCTCCCTGGAGATCGACAAGCAGGCCATCAAGTGGCGGGGCGAGCCCATGCTGGCTGTGGATCTGACCCCAGCCACTTACCGCTACACCGAGTATTTCACCGAGAACAACCACCCCACGAAAAAGAGCGACGTTTGGACGCCGCCCCGCAGCCCCAACCGGTTCACCGTAGGCCATAACGACAGCGGCTTTCCCCTGCTCATGATTCAGCCCGCCGATTCCGCCGTCTACCGCGTCCAACGGGACGCCGTAGGGGAGAGCTTTATCCTGACCGAGCTTTACGGAACCGCCGGAGAAACGCTGTATTACACTGATACCAAGGCCAAGGCCGGCGTGGTATACACCTATCGGGTCATCCCTGTCCACGCGGAGCTTCTCAACAACGGCATTGTGCTGGAAGGCATGCAAATGGTGCAGGTGGCGCAAACCAAGGTCACTGGCCGCAACAATGTGCTGGATAACATTGTGGGCTTCCTCTTTGGAAACGAGCCTTCCGCTCCGCCTGCCGCGGAAACCTCCGTGGAGGGCGTGGGGGAAAACAATACCTCTATTTTCTGGAGCGACTAAGCCACGCTTTGGGCGACTCCACCAAAGCCCGCCCTTGAACCCTTCCCCTCCCCATGGTATAATGGCTCCTTGAAAAGGAGCCATTTGCAATGAAGCGCCAGTGGTATAGAATGTTAGGGGTCTGTCTGGCCTTTGTGTGTTTGGGGGCGGCGAGTGCCTCCTCCCTGTTTGCGGTGCAGGAAAACCCTGCGGTCTTTGGGGCGCATTTCCTCAGCGTGAAGGCCGCGGACTGCACACTGCTTTTCAACGATGGCCATTCCATGCTGGTAGACGCGGGGAACCCCAGCGAGACTGACAGGGTGCTATCCGCTTTGAGGGCTCAAAACATCG
>JAVBVF010000012.1:0-125528 GCA_031554475.1 Eubacteriales bacterium
TGCTTTGTCAGCTTCGGTGGCTAAGGGATGTCACGTACGGACCTGTACGCTCCACCCCTTAAGCCACCTTGCTTCCGCGCAACCGGATCTTTTTGAGCAAGCTCCATCCCGTTGCCAAAGTGCCTTTGTCAACGGTCTGAACAGCATTGGTCAATGCTGTTTTTTTCCAGGTTCAAAAATGCTGGAAAATACATACTATTGGCAAGACTCTTGGAGAGGGCGTAGCAGATGAGCATTCGTGAGGCGCCGCCGCGCAAGGAATCTTGGGATAAGGTCACCGGATGTGCCAAGTATGTGGATGATTTGCCCGACAGAGGCGTACTGCACGCGGCGCTTTTGACGAGTCCCCATGCCTATGCGCGTGTGGAAAACATCGGCACGGCTCGGGCGCGGACCTTGCCGGGAGTGCGTGCGGTGCTGTTGGGGCGGGATGTGCCTGTGCTGTGCGGAGAGGAAATTCGGGACCGGCCGCTTTTAGCAATGGACGTGGTACGTTACGCGGGGGAGCCTGTGGCGTTGGTGGTTGCGGATACGCTGGCCCATGCAAGCCATGCCGCCCATGCCATGGAAGTTTGCTATGCGCCGCTGCCGGCTGTGCTATCGCCCGCCCAAGCAACCTCTTGCGGCGCGCCTGTTTTGCATCCGGAGCTAGGGGAGTATGTTTGTGTTTCCGAGGAACTGCGGCCGGAGCCAGGCACCAATGTGGCCAACCGCGTTCGCATTCGCAAGGGCGACACGGCCACTGCCTTTGCGCAGTGTGAGGCAGTGGCGGAGCTGCGCGTCTCCATGCCCATGTCCGACCATGTGGCCATGGAGACAAGGGTGGCCCAGGCGGAGATTCATGCCGACGGACGGGTCTTGATCGATACGACCACACAGGCGCCCCATGGGGTTAAGGCGCTCATCAGTGATTATTTTGGCGTGGCCAGCGGACAGGTGGTGGTGCGCGTGCCGTTGGTGGGCGGAGGGTTTGGGGGCAAATCCGCCATTCAATTGGAATTGCTGGCCTATGCCGCTTCACGGGCGGTGGGCGGCAGAGCGGTACGGCTAGCCAATACCCGGGAGCAGGATTTCTCTTGCTCTCCAGGCAAAGAAGGGCTGGAGGCGGAGGTTCGGCTGGGCGCCATGGCCGATGGCCAGCTGGTGGCCATGCAGGCCACCTATTGTTTGGATAGCGGAGCGTATGCCGATAGCATTCCGCGGGCCGCGCGGGGGGTGGCTACCGATTGCAGCGGGCCATACCGGATCCCGCATCTCACCTGTGACGCGCTTTGTGTCTATACCAACCATCCTTATGCAACCGCCTACCGCGGCTTTGGGCATATCGCGGCGACGTTTGTCATGGAAAGGGCGCTGGACAAGCTGGCCTCCCTGTTGTCCATGGATCCCTTTCAACTGCGGCGAATCAACGCGATTCAGCCCGAGGACACCACCCCGACGCAAACGGTGCTCACCCGCAGCAGCCTGGGGGACTTTTCCGCGTGCCTGAATCGGTTGGAACAGAGACTGGGATGGCCCCACAACGCTTACCGGCGACTGGATGCGCGGCGGGTGCGCAGCATGGGTATAGGCTGTTTTTGGAAGGCGCCCTCCAATAAGCCTGATGCCACCAGCGGCGCGCTGATTACCTTCAATGCCGATGGCAGCCTGAATTTGCACTTGGCAGTGGTGGAATGCGGGCCGGGGCTGCGTACGCAACTGGCACAGATTGTGGCGGAGGCCATGGCCATGCCCATCGACCGCATTTTCATTTCGCCGGGGTTTGATACCCACGTGATGCCGGAGCACTGGAAAACCGTGGCCAGCATGTCGATTTATTTGGCGGGCAATGCCGCCCTTAGGGCAGTGGAGGATGCGAAGGCGCAGCTGGCGGCGATCGCCTGCATAGCGCTGCACGCCACGCCCGATGAGATCGGCATCGCGCAAGAACGCGCATTTCTAAAAGAGAACCCCAGCCAATATGTTGGTTTGGCGGACCTCATCCATGGCTTCCCATTGCCCTCTGGCCACGTGATGGGCGCGCAGGTTATCGGCAGGGGCGGCTTTACGGTGCAGCGCCTCACCTCGCTGGACGCGCAGACCGGCATGGGCTCTCCCGCGCCTGCCTGGACCACGGGAGCCCAGGCGGTGGAAATTGAACTGGATACAAGGAATCTGACGTATCGGCTGCTGAATGCGTGGACGGTGATGGATGCGGGCAAAGTGATCAATCCTGTGCTTTCTCGCGGGGTGGTTATGGGCGGAATGTCTATGGGGCTGAGCTTGGCCTCCCGCGAAGCCTTTCAGTTTGACAAGGAAGGCCGGTTGGTCAGCGGAAACCTGCGCGCCTACAAACTCATTCACATTGGAGAAGAACCCCGCTACCATGTGGAATTTGTGGAGGAGCCTTTGCTAAGCGCGCCCTACGGCGCTCGGCCCATTGATGAACACGGCATCTTGGGCATGCCTGCCGCATTGGCAAACGCGCTGTCGCGGGCTTTGGGCGCGGTGGAGTGTAACACGCTGCCCTTAACGCCGGAGGCGCTGTGGCAGGCAGATGGGATCAAAGCATGATCGCACACGAATTTTCTTATTACCGGCCGGACACCCTGGCCGAAGCGCTCGCGCTGCCAAGCGAGCTGGGCGAAGGCCGGCGGAAGGCCTATTGGTATGCCGGCGGTACGGAAATTGTGAGCAGGGCACGAATGCATACCATTCAGCCGGATGCCGTCATTGACATCAAAGCGCTGCCGGAGTGCGGCGGCGTGGCGATCCGTGGGGACAACCTTCATATGGGCGCTTGCGCGACCCTCAGCCAAGTGGCGGAATCAGGGCTGTTCCCCATGCTGGGGGAAACGGTTGCGCGTATCGCCGATCACACCAACCAATGCAAAATTACCCTGGGCGGGAATTTGGCAGGTACCATTCCATACCGAGAGGCCGCTTTGCCGCTTCTTATCGCTGACGCGCGGGCGCAAGTCGCCAGCGCCCTAGGGAACCGGTGTGTTCCGCTACGAAGCATTTTTGATGGGCGCTTGCGGCTGGAGGAGCAGGAGCTTCTGCTTTTCTTGGATATACCCGAACCCGCTACCAGGTGGCCGTTTGTCCACGAAAAACTCGTGCGCGCGGACAAAATGGATTACCCGTTGTTCACCTTGGTTGCGGCCAAAGATGATGCGGGTTGGATTCGGCTAGCGCTGAGCGGGTTATGCGATGGGCCGCTGCGCGACGCGGGCATGGAAGATGCGCTAAACGATCCGCGCACGGCGGTGGAACTGCGGGTGAAGGCCGCCATGGAACGGATTCCAGCACCCGTGCTGGGCGACCATTTGGGCAGCGCCGCATATCGCCTCTTTCGCCTGGAGCTGGCGCTTTTAGACACGATCCATCATTTGGAGGGACAAGAGGATGCTAAGGCTTGAAAAGCAAAGCGTGGTGACATTATCGGTGAATGGGGAACAGCGGCAGGCCACCATCCGCCCCTGCGACACGCTATTGGAGGTTTTGCGCGGCCAGCTTGGCTTGACCGGGGCGAAGCCCGGGTGCCTGAATGGGGATTGCGGCGCGTGTACTGTGATGCTGGATGGTTGGCCCGTGAAATCTTGCCTCACCCTGGCGGCGGAAGGGATCGGGCATGAGATTGTCACGGTTGAGGGGCTTAAGGACACGCCCATTCAACGGGCGTTCGTGGCGCATCAGGCGTTTCAGTGCGGGTATTGTACCTCTGGTTTTTTGATGGCGGCATACGCGCTTTGCACCCGCCACCCAGAGGCAAGGGAGGAAGTGGCGGAGGTTTGGCTGGAATCCAACCTTTGCCGTTGCACGGGATATGAAGAAATCCGCGCTGCCGTTGCCCAGGCGCTAACACAAAGCAGGAGGATAGACGGATGAAACCAGGAAAAACCTTGACCGTGGCAGTGGGCATTGGGCTTTTATGGGGCATGACGGAGGCGACGGTGGGGACACTGCTGCATCTGATCCCTTACCCAATCGGCGTTTATCTCTGGTTTCCCATAGCCTATGGGTACATGCGCTGGAGCGCTCTGCAGACCCGTACCCGTAACGCGGTACTGCTGTCGGCCGCTGTGGCCGCCACTGTGAAGCTCCTGGGGCTGTTCTCTTCGATTCGGATAGATTACGTGCTCAACCCCGCCATTTCCATTTTGTTGGAAGGGCTTTCCCTGTGGATGGTTTGGAGGGCGACCAAGCCTGGGAAAATGGTGGGCTCCCTGAGGATCCTGCTGGCCAACATGCTTTGGCGGGCAGGATACTTGGTGTGTATGTTGGCGCTTCCGCTGTGGATCAAGCAATTCTCCCCACTGTCCGGCTGGCAGGCGGTCATTCGCTTTATGCTGGTGGAATGGGCCATAAGCAGCGCCGTGGCGGTGGGTTTAGGAGGCTTTGTGCGGTGGGCGCGAAAACAGAAATGGAGATCCATTCCCAGCGAAAGATAGCAAAAGAAAGAAAACAGCCGCCCTCTGAGGGCGGCTTCAGGCTGTCAAAAAAGGTTCAGGGAGACGGCCTCCGGCGGCTAAAGGGTGTTGCCCTTTAGAATCCCTTTGCTGAAACGCCCATTTCATGCGCGTTTCACAGATGGGTCCAGGGCACAGCCCTGGCAGTGGTTTGGAGGCAGACCCTCCAAAAAGGGTTTATCGACAAGCTGAGCCGCCCTCAGAGGGCGGCTGGCGGGTATTCAAAATATTTTCTTGCTGCCGACCGCCTGCTTTGATCGGGCTAGGGTAAGGAGCTTACTACGCCAATGGGCGTGGCTACTGCTTTTACAGTTTCTCGTGCTGGTATCCCAAGGTCTGCAGATCCGTTTGCCGGTTGCGCCAGTCTTCCCGCACCTTCACCCAGAGCTTGAGGTTCACATGGGTTCCCAGCAGGTTTTCAATATCCCGCCGCGCTTCTTGGCCGATGGTTTTGAGCATGCTCCCCTGTTTGCCAATGATGATCCCTTTGTGAGTCGCCCGCTCGCAGTAGAGGGTGGCGTGGATTTCCATCAGGTTGTCGCTGAGCTTGGTGAATGCCAGCATTTCCACCCCAATCCCGTGGGGCACCTCTTCTTTGAGGTGCAAAAGCGCTTTTTCCCGAATCAATTCCGCGCATAACACCCGTTCGGGTTGGTCGGTGAGCATGTCCTCGGGAAAATAGCGGGGACCTTCTGGCAAATTTTCCACCAGCAGGGCTTTGAGCCGCTCCACGCCGTCCAGGGTACGGGCGCTGATGGGGACGATCTCGTCATAGCCTGTGGAGGCAAAAGAGTCGATCAGGGAAAGAAGGGCCTCCTTTTTTAACAGGTCGATCTTATTGAGCACCAGGTACTTTTTGACCCTGCGCTGGCTCATTTCTTCGGCAAGGGCGCGGTCCTGCTTTCCCACGCTGGTGGCGTCCACCATCACGATCAGGGCATCGATCCCTTGCAGGGCCTCTTTGGCCGCTTGCATCATATATTCCCCCAAGCGGGTGCGAGGCGTATGCATGCCAGGGGTATCCAAGAAAACGATTTGATGGCCGGCTCCGGTATAGACCCCCATGATGCGGTTGCGGGTGGTTTGGGGGCGGTTGGACACAATGGCCACCTTTTCGCCCACCATGGCGTTCATCAAGGTGCTTTTGCCTACATTGGGACGGCCGACGATGGCCACGAAGCCGGAGTGAAAGGGTTGTGCCTGTTGCATGATCAAAGAGTCTCCTCGTTTCTGTAAGTGGGCTAGGCCAGATCCTTGGGTCCGAAACTGTGGGGCAGCAAGGCGGGCAGCGTGGTTTCTTCCACGTGGTTGTCCCCCCAGGTGATCAAAATCCGGATGTGGGGGGCAAATTCGTTGAGGGCCTGGCGGCAGGCGCCGCAGGGATAGGCAGGGACGCTTTCCGCTGCAATGGCAATGGCGCTAAACTCGGTGGCGCCCTCGCTGACCGCCTTGAACAAGGCGGTGCGCTCGGCGCAGTTGGTCAGCCCAAAGGAGGCGTTTTCGATGTTGCAGCCTTGGAATACACGGCCGTCCATGGCCAGCAAGCAAGCGCCTACTTTAAAGTGACTGTAGGGGCTGTAGGAACGCTGCATGGCAAGGCGGGCAAGGGCTAGGAGTTCGTTGTCGGAGGGTACCACCGGCGCGGTCTCGCGGGAAATACCGGCAGCGGCCAGCGCTTTTTCTTCCATATGTCGCATCTCCTTTTGCATAGCGGGTTGTACATGATCATAGCCAAAGAGGTGGAACAGGCCGTGGGCAAACAGGTAGCAAAGCTCGCGCTTCAGGCCATGGCCGTATTCCTCCGCCTGGATTTGGGCATGGGGCAAAGAAATGAGGATGTCCCCCAGCATTGCGCCGCCCAGGGACGGGTCGGTTTCCCGTTGCAGGCGGGCAGGGCAATCCTTGGCGGTTTGTCCCTGGGGATAGTGCACGGTAGGGAAGCTCAAAACGTCCGTGGCGCGGTCGATGGCACGATAGAGGGCGTTGATTTCGCGAATGCGTTCATCATCCGTCAGGCGCACATGAACCCCGCAGGGGATTCGAATGCCTTCGGCCGCTTGACAGCAATCCGCCACCAAGGACAAAAGGGCCGTCACGCTCTCCGTGGCATAAGGGAGGGTGACTTCCTGCTCCCACTCAATGAACATCGGGGGCCTCCCCTGCGGACTCGGCGGCAGCGCTGTCTACGGGCTCTTCCTGCGCCTCCGCAGAGGGCTCCTCTACCGGCTGCGGCGCTGGGGGCTCCGCTTCTTGCGATGGGGAGTCCTTCGTGTTGTTTTCAGAGGCCGCGGCCTCGGCGGGCGAAAACTCGGGGAAGGGCGCGGACTGCGCGGGAGGCAGCGTTACGGTGATTTCCGGTGAAATCATGGGGTATTCAATCCGTTCATGGAAGATGCCATTGAGCACGGTGGCAAAAGCGTCGCAGATTTTATCCATATCCGAAAGCGTGATGGGCGCATCGCTGAGCTGCCCATCTTCCAGTTTGCCCCGAACCAGCCGCTCAATAAACTCCTCAATGGCTTGGGGGGTGGGATCGGGCATGCTGCGCACGGCAGCCTCAATGGTGTCCGCCAGCATGACGATGGCGCTTTCCTTGGTGTGAGGGCGCTTGCCGTCATAGCGGAAATCGGCAACGTCCACCGGTTGGCCATTCGCCTGCTGCAAGGCCTTGTGGTAGAAATACATCACGGGCGTGTCGCCGTGGTGCTCGATGACCACATCCTGAATTTCTTGCGGGAGGCGGCTTTGCTGCGCCATGATGAGGCCGTCTCTGGTGTGGGCGGTGACGATGGCGGCGGAAACGTAAGGATTGGTGTGTTCGTGAGGGTTTTCGCCGATCTGGTTCTCTTTGAAGTAGAGAGGGCGCTTTAATTTGCCGATGTCATGGAAATAGGCGCTGGCCCGGGCCAAGAGCGGATTGGCGCCGATGGCCTCGGCGGCGGCTTCCGCCAAATTGGCCACGATAATGCTATGGTGGTAGGTGCCTGGCGCTTCCAAAAGCAGCCGACGCAGCAGGGGATGGTTGGGATTGCTCAATTCCAAAAGTTTGCTGGGGGTGGCTAGGTTGAAGCAGGCTTCCACCAGCGGGTCCAGTCCCACGCAGAGAATGGATGCGATCAGCGCGCCGCCGGCGCTCCACAAAGCGTTGTTCAGCACGGTTTGCACCGAGGTATTGGTCATAAAGCCAATGGTGATAATGATGATAAAATTGGCAATGGCGGTGATGATGCCACACAATAAGACCTGTTGGCGATAGGGTTTTTGCCGGATCACCGCGGTGGCGATCAGGCTGGAAATCAAGGTGGTCAGAAGCAAATTGACCATTTCCGTGCCATAGGTGCTGTCGCCCCCGGCGATAATGGCGCTGACCAATAGCGCAACGGCAAAGCCTGCAGACAGGCCGGCAGGGGCGCCCAAAAGGCCAGTGAGCATCATGGTGGCCAAAAGCACAGGCGCCATATAGATGTGAATCAGTTGCCCCAGCATGCAAAGCCCCAGGGTCAGGCAAACCACCAGCATGAGGATGGAGAGCTTCTTAGGGCTTCTAAGCAGGGAGGGGTCAAACAGGGCCAGGGTAATCACGAGCCCCAGCATGGCCAAAAACACCAACAGCCCGCCGCCCACATACATGATGATGTCTACGTTTTCATCATCCAAAAGCCCCAGGCTGCGGAGCATTTCCAATTGGTTGGCCGTAACGCGTTCCCGAGCCAACACAATGTTTTGGCCCTGCTTATAAATCACAGGCTCCACGGCGGCCTGGGCGTCCTCCTGGAGTTTGGCGGTGGCTTCCTGGTCGATGACCATGTTGGGCTGGATGACCTTGCGCAAAATGGGCGTGACCACATTTTGCAAAAGATCCATGTTGGTCTTGTAGCCGATGATCTGCTGCAGGTACTGAATGGATTCGTTGACATACCCTTCGCGGATGGTGGTGTTTAAGGTGTTTTCCACGGCGGAGGTGATGTTTTCGTTCAGATCGGACATCTGCTGGTCGCCAGCCCGAAGAAGCGTGTCTAGCTGGAAATCCGCAAAGTTGATTTGCGTGATGAGGGAATGGGCGTAGTCCATTTCCGCCGGAGAAAAGGCATGCTTTTTCTGGGCCTGCGGGTCCCCGGGCGCTTGCTGCTCCAATAGCTTGCGCCCATACTGCTGCACAGCGTTGACTTGGGTTAGCAGGTTGGTCAGGTTCTGGGTAACCTCGGAGGCCACGCTTTCTTTATACAAGTAGGAGGGCTCCACCTGCCTGGCGGCCTCTTCCCGCTGGCGGGAGGTGCTGATCTCGTCCACCACGTCTTTGCTGGCGGTGATGGTGGTGTGCGCAATATCGCCTACCCGCAGATTATAGCGCTCCGGCGCGATGGCCACCAAGAACAGCGCCAGCAGCACCAGCGTGCCGGCAATCAGCACATACCAGCATTGCGCTGTAACCCCGCGCAGGGTTTTAAGCGCCATTTCCCAAGAAAAAGTGTGCTTCCGGTTCGCATTTGGATGTCTTTTAGGCATCATGCCCTAAACTCCTCCCCACGCGGTCCCTTTCGTATGCTTCATAAGCCTTCACAACGGTCTGCACCAAGTCATGGCGCACCACATCGGTATGGGTTAAACGAACGATGGCGATTTCCGGAATGCTTTTTAGCACATCCAACGCCTGCAAAAGCCCGCTCTGCTTACCAGGGGGCAAATCCGTTTGGGTGGCGTCGCCGGTGACCACGGCCCTGGAGCCGGAACCCAAGCGGGTAAGAAACATTTTCATCTGCTCAGGGGTGGTGTTTTGCGCCTCATCCAAAATGATAAAGCTGTCCGAGAGCGTGCGGCCACGCATATAGGCCAGCGGCGCGATTTCCAACACCCCGCGCTCCAAAAGCCGCTGATAGGCTTCCGCTCCCATCATGTCATACAGGGCGTCAAAGAGGGGGCGCAGGTACGGATCGACCTTTTGGCTCAAATCCCCGGGCAAAAAGCCTAGCTTTTCGCCGGCTTCTACAGCCGGGCGAGTCAGCACAATTCGCTCAATTTCCTTGTTGCGCAGCGCCACCACAGCCAAAGCCATGGCCAGGTAGGTTTTGCCGGTACCGGCAGGGCCCACGGCAAAGGTCAGCTCGTGATCTCGAATGGCCTTGACATATTGGTACTGCCCCAAGGTTTTGCACCGGATGGGCCTGCCCCGGTGGGTGATGGCCACCACCTCAAAAGCGATATCGTCCAGCTTGTCCAACTGGCCAAGTTTGACCAGGGAAAGCGCGTAGCGAAGGGTGGTGCGGTCGATCTGCGCATGCCTTGCGCAAAGGGACATGAGCTTTTCCACCACAGCCTGGGCCATCCCGATATTTTCCGCCTCACCGCTGATGATCAAATCCGCGCCTTTGAGCGCAAGGGACACATTCAACTCCTCTTCAATGAGGGGCAGATTTTTTTCATTGGCGCCAAAGAGCGTGAGATACGAATCCATGCTTTCCAGCGCGACGCGCTGTTGGGGTGCGATTGTCAAAAAGGCCTTCCTCCGATCACGGCAGCGCGTAACTGCCAATATCCATCAGCCATTCCGCGGTAGCGGTTGCAGCCAATGAACCACTCTCTATCATACAATAATCTACCCATTTGTCAACAATTTCATTGCCCCTGAGGCCATCTGCCAGCTTTTGCATAGCGGCGGCGGCGGCTTCTTTTTTCACATCCTCCAGGTTTCTTTGCGAGTATTCCAGCGCCACTTCAGAAAAAGTGGTTTTTTTGACCCAGCAAGGGAAAAAACTTCCCACAAGCGGGGTTTGGGAAATTTCGGTATCAAAGGCAAGATACGACGGGGTTTCTAAAGCGGCGGGATAGGAAATCCAAGGGGTGCAAAGTTGCAAATGTTCCGCAGACCGCCCCGTGGATTCGCTTTCCACCTGGGAAAGCGGCATGCTCACTGTTTGGGAGCGGTAGCAGCGCGCCATGACGATGCCCTGGGCGCGTACCGGAGTTAAGCCCTCGTCGGCGATGCGCTCGGTTCCCAGAATCAGGACCTGGCCTTTGCGAACGGCATCGCCCGCTTTGACGGCGGCGGTTCCCGCGTATACGAGGATGGAGTCCACAATCCCGTCCTGGGCTGCCACCACATCCGCCGGGGCGGAAGCGCGGGGGGAAGGGGGAGGTACGCCCAGGGTGGTGTCCACCACCAGGGTAATATCATGGACATAGACGGTAAACCAGGCGACAGTAGGATAACGGTGGCTCAGCCTTTGGGCCAGGGCAGCGGCGTCCACACGGGTTTTGGGAACGCCTGGGTGATACCCCTCCGCCATCAGGTAGGCGCTGATATCCCCTTGGTACTCCTTGGCCCCTTTGATTTCCACGCGCCAGACGAACTGATACATGGCCACGGAGAGAGCCACCATCAAAAAAACCCCCAGGGGGATGCCCCAACGCTTGCGCAGGAACGCCAAAAAAGCCGCGAGCTGCAAAGGCTGCGGGTGGGTAAGTTTCCAACCCTTCTCCAGCGCCAAGGCCTCAATCACGGGCATGTCCGCCTGATAGCACTCGCAAACCAGCTTGCGGGCGCCGGTGCGCTTCAGGGTGAGCAAGGGGATGCCTTCCTTGCCCATGGTGTTGATAAACCGCTCCAAATTGAGGCCTTCCAAGACAAAGCGGTAGGTGAAAAAGGGCAATCGAATGGGCTTCACAGGAACCACCTCGTTACTTTGGGCGATAGGAGAGCTTGCTAATCTTTCCAAAAACCACCAAATCATCATGGCTGTAGCGGGATAAGGAAAGGTTCTCCCCGCTGATCACCAAGAGTCCGCAAACGGTTTTGACAATAACCTCCTGCTCTGTGCAGGTAAAGATGCCCTGGTGCTGTTCCACAACCAGCTTCTCGTCTCCGAAAAGCACTGACCGTGGCCAGCCGAACACCAGCTCTTGCGGAATTTCCGCATGCTTGAGCCGCTCAGGCAGCATGGCCGCGCCTCCCTTCCCTTGTGGGCGTTGTGAAAAGGATATTCGGGGGCATGCCTGTTCATGAATCCCCGCGGCGGCAGAAATGACTTGCTTTTTGCAGGGGTTTGGGTATAATGGATTTCGTAGAGCCCTGTTAAGGGGGCAAAGTAGGACGGAAGGTGGAATGGCAATGAAGCTCTTTATTCTATTTGCGTACATTTTCATGATGGTGGCGGTCATTTTCCTAACGGCACGGAAAAATTTATCCCTGAACGAGTTTTTGCTCGGCGGTCGCAATGTTGGTCCATGGATGAGTGCGCTCAGCTATGGGGCCAGCTATTTTTCTGCCGTCATTATCGTGGGATACGCAGGGTCCACCGGCTGGGACGCGGGGTTGTCCGCAGTTTGGTGCGGTATTGGCAACGCCCTGGTGGGAAGCCTGCTGGCTTGGTCGCTTTTGGCTAAGCCCACCCGCGCCATGGGGGAGCGCTTAAAGGTAGGCACCATGCCCGGCTTTTTTGAAAAGCGCTATAACAGCAAGTTTTTGAAGATCCTTGCCAGCGTGATCATCTTTGTTTTCCTGTTGCCCTACTCAGCCAGCGTGTATAAAGGGCTGGGGACCATATTCCAAATGGCCTTTCATTTTGACTACACCTTGTGTGTGGTTGTCATCGCCATGCTTTCGGCAGTGTACCTGTTTGCGGGCGGGTATAAGGCCACGGCCATCACGGACTTCATACAGGGGATCATCATGGTGGTGGGGATTGTGGCCGTGGTGTTTTACATCCTGCAGGGCGCCGGTGGCGTCACAGAAGGGCTGAGGCTGCTGGGGACGGAGGGCGTGGGCGCGCAGGGGTTCAATTCCCTTTTGCCGCCGGTGGGGAAAGGCATGTGGCTGTTCAGCAACGTGGTTCTGACCTCTTTTGGCGTGTTGGGCATGCCCCAGATGATCCACAAATTCTTTGCCATCAAAGATGAAGGCAGCGTGAAGCGGGCCACGGTCATCTCTACGGTGTTTGCGCTTCTGATCGCCGGCGGCGCGTACTTCGCGGGCAGCTTTGGGCGGGTGGTGCTATCCAAAATCCTTTCGCCCGATGGCGCCAGCACCCTGGCGGATCTGGTGAATAGCGGAGCCATGCCCAAGGATCAAATCATGCCCACCATGCTGACGGATACAACTGTGGTAGGCATTCCAGACGCCATGCTAGGATTGTTCGTGGTGCTATTGCTTTCCGCCAGCATTTCCACTTTGACCGCGCTGGTGCTCTCCTCTTCCTCGGTCATTACCCTGGATTTGCTGGGATCGCTCCGGCCGGGCATGAAGCCCAAGACCTCTACCTGGACGATGCGGGTGCTGTGCTTGGGGTTTGTGGCGCTGTCCCTGGTGATCAATTTCCTACTGCAAAACACCCCCATCATTTCGCTCATGTCCCTTTCCTGGGGGACCATTGCGGGAGCGTTTTTGGCCCCGTTCCTGTATGGATTGTTGTGGCGCGGGGTCACCAAGGCAGGCGCCGTAACCGCCATGGTATCGGGCGCACTGATTTCATTGCTTCCGCCTT
Organism: Eubacteriales bacterium; assembly: GCA_031554475.1. GTDB lineage: Bacteria > Bacillota > Clostridia > Christensenellales > Aristaeellaceae > Limiplasma. The sequence continues at coordinate 12,929 of JAVBVF010000012.1, forward strand.
TGGTAGCGGGGGATATGTCCCTGGCTCCGGTCAGCGGCGCGGCCGCCATGCTGTTGGGGCTGATCATCGTTCCGGTGGTGAGCTGGCTTACGCCAAGCACCGCGTTTTCCCAGGCGCATGTGGCCCAGGTCTTTGACGCGGCGGAAGTGGGAAGCTAAGGAAAATTTCGCAAACGTAGGGAACGTTGGGCGCTCGAAAAATTCTTGCGGGGCACCGTCAGCGGGCGTGGCGCGGTGCGCTCTGCCGCGCAACGGCAAGCGAACGAGAGATGGGACTGGAAGCGAGTGCGTGAGCGATAGCGAAACGCGCGACGGCTGAAAGTACGGAGCAAAGGGGCCGAGCGCCTGCATGGGACGCTATGAAAAGTTCATAGGCGCACAGGAGATGGGTCAAACACAAGACAATGAGAAACGCCTTTGACAACCTGCCCGGGTTGCCAAAGGCGTTTTTCGTGGCACTGTTTGGGGGCTCCGAATCAATAGGAAAGCGCTGTGAAATCTGTAAACTCATAGTCGCCATAGATGTTGGTGAGGCAAAAGCCGTATTGGTATTGGGCATCGTTTTCCACCTGGGCATACTGAAAGCCAACCGTGCCATCGGCGCCCACCGTAATGGGATCACCCTGGAAAGGCTCGGTCTGCTGCTGGTCGTTTTCATCCCAGTAAAGGAGATCATACTGGGGAACGATCACATCTCCCGATTGCAGCGCTGTGTAGCCCCGGGCGGGCATGCCGGACTCCGTGTATCCCTCCGTAGCGCCAAGCACCTTGCCGCCTTGGTTTTCCGCATCAAAGACCACCAGCAGGTATTGCTCCGCGCCGTTGAGGGTGATGGGGATCAGCGCGCGGATGTAGCGCTCGTTGGAGATCTGATCATACATGCAGACCATTTGACCTTCCAAGGTAGGCCAAGTGCCGTCAAACATGCCGTAAATTTTGCCATGATCCCAGTCCACCGCCACGTCCTGCACGTAGCCTAGTTCCACATAGCATTCAAAGTCAGGGTCGCTGACGTCCATCATCAGGTTGGCTTCCGCCTTGGCCAGATGCTCCAGTTGGTCATCCGTCAGGGTGACCACGTAGGCGCTGTCCTCCTGGGAGGCGTTGGCAAAGGGGTTGCCCTCCTGCGGCAGAGGAGACAGAGCGGCATTGGGAGCGGGGGCATCCTCCTGCGGCGGCTGTGCCTGGGAGTCCAGATCCTCTGCGAAGAGGTCGTTTAGGAAATCATCCAGGGAGAAGTCCGAATCCTCGGCAGCGTCTGCGGAAATGCTGGGAGCGGCGGTTTCCTGGGGCAGGTAGGCGGGATTGCCCTCTTCATAGTCAAACGGGGAAGGGCTATCGTCACTGCTGCCTGGGTAGCTGCTGTCGTCCGTGTAGCCATCGTCATCTTCATAAGAGGAATCCGCGCTGCCATCCTCCCAGCCGGAAAAAAGGATGTCCCACAGGCTGCCGCCGGAGGAGGCAGAAGGCTCTTGATCGCTGCCAAAAAGGGAAAGCCAGTCCTGAGTGGCTTGGCCCACGCTTTGCTGCTGCACGCTGGTATCGCCGAAGCTGTAGCTTCCTCCGTTCATTTGTCCCACCATGGTCTTCACAAAACGGGTATAGGCTGGGGACAGGTTGTAGGCGTCGTAGTAAGGCAAATAGGTGGGAGCTTGCTTGCGGGTGGCTAAGGGAACCAATACCGACAGCCCAGAGATGTCCGTCAGGTTGCGGGTATGGTTAGTGTAAACCATGGCGTCCTTCAGCGCGGCTTTGAGCGCCTTGGCGTTGGCCTTATCGTATTGGCTGTAGGCATTGGCAAAGACCGTGATGTCCACCATATCGGAGGCTTGGTCAAAGATCTCCCCAAAGGAGCGGACGTTTTGGCGGGCCCGGGAAATGCCCTTCAAATTGCCGCCCTGGATTTGCCCGTCCAAAGAGGCGGCCATACCCTCCAGGGCCGTGCGAACAGGATCCAGCTTGTTCAGGTTCAAAACCGACAGGGTGGCGTATTCGCTACGGTCTGCCCGCAGGCTGGCGGAAAGGTAGCCGTCCACGATTTGCGGCCCCAGTTCCTCCATGGAGGTGGCGGGGTTTTTCACAAGCTGGGGAAGCCAGGTATTATAGCTCCAACCCGTGCCGGGCTCTAGCTCCTCGCTGGCCACCATGTACTCCGCGAAGGGCTGCAGGTGACAGGCCATTTCGTAAGAGGCCATGAGGCAGGCGTCAAAGCCCACAAAGGTAAATTTCCGGTAGTTTTTGGCCTTGGAGGCGGTCTGGAGCGCCTGGTACAATTCCGACATGTACAAGGCATCTTTGCTCATTTCATCGTAGCAAACGCCGCCCGACGCGCCGCTGCCATGGTCCCAGAGGATCAATCCATAGCGGTCGGCAGGAAATTGCTGAAGCCCAGCCTTGAGAAAGTCGGCCAGGGTGTCCGGATCGCCCATGTCCGCCGCGCCCACATCCGTGACCAGGCGGAGCCCGTCGCCGCTGACGGTCCAGCGTTGCACTTTGCGGTTGTCAAGCCCCCGGGCCTGCCAGTTTTTCGTGCCGCCGGTCTGCACAAACAGCGTCACATCCCCATCGGCGGGGATCTTGCTCTTCACCATTTCCTGCAGGTCTCTGGACCCCATGCCGCCTTCGCTCTCCAAATCGGTACCGCACAGGTACACCATGACGGTGAAGGTTTTGGCCGCAGCCAAAGCCGAAACGGGGAACACAGAAAGCAAAAGCAGCATCGAAAGGGCCAGGGAGATGGCTTTTTTCACGCGGATTCCTCCTTCAAATCTCAATAAACTGGCGGAACTCTCGCATGATGCCGATACCGTCTGGATAATGGGCGGCAAACTGGGGCACCGCGTGGCTGGGGAAACTGTTGCCTTCAATGAAGCAGGGGCCTTTTTCCGTGATGGCCACGTCCCAGGCGATAAAGCGCATTTGGGGAACTTTCTGGGCGGCTTTCAGGCACATGGCCTTGGCTTCCTCAAAGAAGGGAACCTGAAAGCCGACGATGGGGGTACCGGTCATGGGGTGGTGGGTGAAGGTGTTGCCTTGTTTATCCGCGCCTACAGTGAGGAGGGCGCCGCTGTCCAGATCCACCCGGGCGGCCATGCCGCCGCAGTCCACATTATCCATCACTTTTCCGTTGCCGATGCGCAGGAACGCATAGACAATGCCCTGCTTTTTCTCTCCCAAGAGCGTGGCCACCCGAATGGTGTTCACCGAGGTGGGGCAAAGGGCCATCATGCGGGAATGCTGGATGACCCGTTCCTCCAAAATCAGGGGCTGCATTTGCAAAAGCTCCTGATAAAAGGCCTCTTTGCGGCCGTCCCAATTCTCCTGGGTGTAGTGCTCAATGCCTTGGCCGCTGCTGCCTTCCAGGGGTTTTGCGATCACGTCCGGCGTATGGGCCAAAAACGCCCACACCTCTTCCGGCTTTGTGCTTGCGTCCAGCCTCATCCAGGCCCGGTTGACCTCTTCTTTGAACAGCTCGTTGAAGGTGGCTTTGTCGTCAAAGAAATGCCAGTATTCTTTGGGGTTCATGCGGCGGACGATGGTGTTGGAAAGGCCCCGGGTGATCTGGGTCTTTTTCTGCTCGTCCGTCAAGCGGTACATCTGGGCAATTTTGTAATCCATGTACCCCGCGTTGTATTGCAGCGCGCAGCGAAGCATGTCCCAAAGCAGCCAAAGCCGGCTTTTGCCGCTGCGCTCCTTCAAAATCGCCGTGGTCTTCCACATGGCTTTGAAATCCATGCGCAAAAGGCGCTTAAAAAAGAAGCTGAGTTTGCTCATCATGGCGTCTCCTTACCCTTTAAACATTGAAGCGGAACAGCACAATGTCCCCGTCTTTCATCACGTAGTCCTTGCCCTCGCTGCGAACCAGGCCCGCTTCTTTGCAGGCGTTCATGCTGCCCAAGGCCACCAGCTGGTCATAGGCGACCACTTCCGCCCGAATAAAGCCCCGCTCAAAATCCGTATGGATTTTCCCGGCGGCCTGGGGCGCTTTGGTGCCGCTTTGGATGGTCCAGGCCCGGCATTCATCGCTGCCGGCGGTGAGGAAGGAAATGAGCCCCAGCAAGGTGTAGCTGGCCTGGATAATGCGGTCCAAACCGCTTTCCCCAATGCCCAGCTCCTGCAAAAACTCCTGCTTTTCCTCCGTGGGCATAGAGGAGATCTCCTCCTCGATGCGGGCGCTTATGGTAAACACCTGCGCGCCCTCGGCCTGGGCCACCGCTTCTACCTCCCGTACATAGGGCAGCTCATGGGTAGGCTTCCCCACATCGTCCTCGGCTATGTTGGCGGCATAGATGACGGGCTTGTCCGTGAGCAAGAACCAGGAATCCATGATTTCCCGCTCCTCTTCCAAGAGCGAAAGGGTACGGGCAGGGCGGCCGGCCTCCAAATGCGTTTGCAGCTTTTGCCCCAGCTCCACCTCGGATTGAAATTTCTTCTCACCGGATTTCAGCATTTTTTGGGCCTTGTCCACCCGGCGGGAAACGGTCTCCATGTCCGCAAAAATCAATTCCAGATCGATGACCTCAATATCCCGCTTGGGATCGATGGAGCCGTCCACATGAATGATGTTTTCATCTTCAAAGCAGCGCACCACATGCACGATGGCGTCCACCTCGCGGATGTGGGAGAGAAATTTATTGCCAAGCCCTTCGCCTTGGCTGGCGCCCTTCACCAGCCCCGCGATATCCACAAACTCCACGGAGGCGGGGGTGACTTTTTTGGGGTTGAACATTTGCGCCAGCACGTCCAGCCGGTGATCGGGCACAGGCACAATGCCCGTGTTGGGTTCAATGGTGCAAAAGGGATAATTGGCGGCCTGAGCGCCCGCTTTGGTAATGGCGTTAAAAAGAGTGCTCTTGCCAACGTTTGGCAGGCCTACGATTCCCAGCTTCATTCGTCCACATCCTCGGTTTATTTTCTGGATTCATCCTTGCATTATATCGGGTTGCGGGGCAAAAAGCAAACGAATCTCATGGCGCCGGAGGGTTTCCCTTTACATTTGAATCGGCTGCATGTAAAATAGGGCTAATGTTTGTGGGAAGGCGGACACGAAAGATGCGGTTGATTGTGAATCCGGTGGCCGGAAACGGGCGCGCTAAAGCCATCGGCGAGCAGGCATCGGCCTATTTGAAAGAAAAAGGAATCCAGCATACGCTGGTCTATACGGAGGCTGCGGGCCACGCGACCCAACTTGCCTGCAAAGCGGCGGAGGAAGGCGTAAAAACCGTGATCGCCGTAGGCGGCGACGGGACGGTTTCGGAAACTGCGGCTGGCTTAATGGGGACCGCCACAGCGCTGGGTGCGCTATCGGCCGGTACGGGCAATGATTTTATCAAAGCGCTGGAAGCGCCTAAAAATTGGAAGGACGCCCTGGATTTTATTCTGGCGCATCCGCCCCGTGCCATTGATACGGGAACCATGAACGATACCTTTTTCATCAATGTCTGCGGTGCGGGCTTTGATGTGATGGTTTTGGAGTATGCCAATGAAGCCAAGAAATTTGCCAAGGGCATCTGGCCCTATCTGTATGGCGTGGTTCGCGCCATTAAGAATTTCAAGCCCTTTGAGATGCATATCGAAATCGGGGACGATGTGGTACTGGACGGGAAATATATGATCTGCGCCATTGCCAACGGCAAGTTTGTGGGCGGCGGTATCCCTATCGCGCCTGTGGCGGAGGTGGCGGACGGGTTGTTTGACATTGTGGTGGTGGACGCGGTACCCCGCTGGAAGATCCCCTTTTATTTACCGGCGCTTTTGGGGGGCAAGCTCATGAAGCTGGCCATTACCCACCACTATCGCACGCCCAAGTGTGTGCTGGCCTCGCCCCATATGCGGCTGAATCTGGACGGGGAGTTGCGCTCGGTGGAAAGGGCCGTCTTCACCTGCCAAAAGGATGCGCTAACTGTACACTGGTGATCCAAAATGGTCCGGCCGATTTGTAAAACCGTGGATGGGCAAAAGCTGCCCATCCTTTTTTGCGCAAAATTGTGATATACTTTGGGAAAGGGGGGGTGCGGTCTTGCGCTTTTCACCATACCGCCAAGCGGCGCTAACACTATTGGCCATAGCATTGTTGCTCCTCCCGTCCGCTCTGGCCGCCGCCCAGGAGGATGAGGAAGTCTCCCTGGCCGACGCCACACCGGCGCCCTATCTGTATGTGATTGCGCCGGAGCCAGGCGTAAGTTACGACAACGGCACGCAGCTGACGGTGAAGATAGGCGGACAAAATGTGGCTTATTATGAGCTGGAGCTGACAAACGGCAGCGGAACCCAAACCTACGAGGCGGCGGGGGCAGAGTGCCAGCATATGTTCACCTTTGACGCGCCGCAAACCACGTCGGCGGTTTTGAAGGTGCGGGGATACGCCGAAGCAAACCCCACGGAAAGCACGCCGGTTTCGGAAATGGAGATACGGATTCCCTCGCCCAAAGCGGAACTGATCGAAAAAATGATCGCTTTGGCCTATGAAAATTCTAAAGATTCCAAGTATAAGTTCGCGCCGGCGGAGGAAGATGGGGACATTGGGGTTTGCAAAAATTTTGTGATGCGGCTGTTTGACACGTATTCCAAAGGCTACCGCATGGCGGAATATCCGGAACTTTCGCTGCATATGCCCGTCAATAACAGCAAAAAGGCCTGCGCTCCCTATGACTATGGCATTGAGTGGAAGGTGGAAACCGCTCAGGAGGGAAGCCCCTTTGCCATCGCCGCCCAGTTCAAGTATGACGACAGCCTTTCCGAAGCGGAAAACGAAAACAGGGCCAGGGAGCTTTTGGTCCAGATCCAAAAGGGCGATTTTTTTCAAATTGTAGGGTATTACGGCGGGGGAAACGGCCCTCACAGCATGTTTATCATTGAGGACTACGAAGTGGCCACCGAAATGATCCGCTGGACGGACAGCAACATGCGCGGCAAGCGGGTGAACGGCGTTCGCTGGGGGTATATGCAGTATGACGCTGACGCGCCCGTGGATTGGTGGGTGAAGGTATTTACCATGAAAAAGCGGGGAGCCACATTGTACCGCTTGCGGGATGATCTGTATAAGCAATAAGGAGGGAAAACGGGTGGCAAAAGTGGTTCATCAACTGAAACTGGCATGGCTAAAGGGAATGGAGTCCTTGGGAACGTCGGCTTCCAACCTGGCCAGCAGCGCAAAGCTCAAGGTACAGGAAATCAATTTGGAAACTCGCCGGCGGGAGATTTTGACAGAGTTTAGCATGACGGCCATTGATTTATGGCGTAAGGGTGAGAAGCTGCCCGAGGCGCTGGAAAGGCTGCTGTGTGAACTGAGCGAGCTGGAAGAAAAGCAAAGCGTTCTACGGGCGCAGAAATACGCCTCCGTGGAAGCCAAAGACAGCGAAGCGGAAGGCGAGTCTCCCGCTGAGGATGGGCAGACAGGGGAAGGGGAAACGCCAACCCAGGAAGCTGTAATGGTGGAAACGGAGGGAGAGCCTGCCGCAACGCCTGAAGCCCAGAACGCCCAACAGGATGAGGGAGCGAAACCGTCTTACGTTGAGGGGGACGGCGCAAACAGCTAACAGGGTAGAAAGTCCATAAAACAGCGGTAAGAAACGGTATGCCTGAACGGCGCCCATCAAGTCTGAGGGGCGCCGCTTGGCGTTCATGGGAAAGCCGGGCATGAAGCAGGGACTTGTCTCATAGGATTAAACAGAAGCGCCGGGAAGGGGGAAAGTGGAATGCTACAAGCCATCTGGGGAGGCATGATGCTTTTGTCCATCGTATACGCCATGGCTTCCGGCAAAGCCGCCGCCCTTTTGCCGGCCGCCCTGGAGGGCGTGCAAAACGCCATCTCCCTAAGCCTGAAACTGTTGGCGGGGTACCTTTTTTTCTGCGGGATGATCGAGATCGTCAACGCGCTGAAGGCGCCGGAAAAGATGAGCCGTTTGCTTTCGCCCCTACTGCGGTTTTTGTTTCCTTCGGTTCGGGGGCAGGCTGCCAAGGATGCCATTGTGATGAACTTTTCGGCCAACCTCCTAGGGCTGGGCAACGCGGCCACACCCATGGGAATTTTGGCCATGGAACGGATGGAAGAAGAGCGCGGCGGTGACCCCGCGGGACTTGCGGCCATGTATATGTTTTTGGTGGTCAATGCCACCAGCCTGCAGTTGATTCCCACCACTATCCTGTCTTTGCGGGTGGCGGCGGGATCCGCCGCGCCGGCCGCTGTTTTGGGGCCCACCCTTTTGTGCACGGCGGTTTCCACTGTAGTGGGCATTGGTTCTGCCCTTCTTTGCGCCAGGTGGCGCAAAAATCGCTATGCAGTCCGTTGAGGCGCTGGTGATCCCGGCCCTGCTACTGTGGCTTTTGCTGGCCGCGGCGTGGAAACGCCTGCCGGTCTATGATTTGTTCACCAAGGGATGCAAGGAAGGGCTCCGGGTAGCCATCGGGGTATTGCCCAATTTGGCGGCCATGATGGTGGCCATCGCCATGCTTTCCGCATCCGGCTGCATGGACGCGATCATCCGGCTTTTGGCGCCTGTTTTCACTTGGCTGGGGCTGCCTGCGGAGGTGGCGCCCCTGGCCCTGGTGCGCCCCTTGAGCGGCTCCGCTGCCTTGGGGATGGTGGAGCAGCTTCTCACGCGCCACGGGGCGGACAGCCGCATAGGGCTCATCGCCTGTACCCTCATGGGCAGCAGCGAGACGATTTTTTATACGGTCTGCGTCTACCTGGGCGCGGTGAAGCAAAAGAAGGCTGGCTACGCGATTCCCTGTGCGCTTTTGGGCGCGTTTTTCGCCATGGTGGCGGCGGGATGGCTTTTTCCGTAGACCGTGATGTTTCACCTTCACGGTTGACACAGCGGCGTTTTGGGGTATAATAGCAAAGACAATTGAATGGTTGCGATGAACGAGAGAGTAGCGACTTTGAAACGGCAAAGAGAGCCACGCAGGGTGGGAAGTGGCGCGGGCGGAGACGTGAACATGGCTCGGGAGCATTTTGGCCCGATAGGTAGGGCGAAACGGCTGGCGCCGATATCCGCCATGTGAAGTGATAAATTAGGGTGGTACCGCGGGTTTGGCCCGCCCCTTACCAAACAGGGGGCGGTTTTTTTGTGGAAAAAAGCGGGACAAGCCCCCACAGAGAGGAAAGAGAACCATGACGGAAAAGAAAACCTTCTACATCACAACCCCCATTTACTACCCCAGCGACAATCTGCATATTGGTCACGCCTATTGCAGCGTGGCCACGGATACCATGGCCCGCTTCAAAAAGCAGCAGGGCTTTGACACCTATTTTTTGACCGGAACCGACGAGCACGGCCAGAAAATTGAGCGCAAGGCCAAGGAAAAGGGCGTGACGCCCCAGGCCTATGTGGACGAGATCGTCAAGGGCATCAAGGAGCTTTGGAAGCTCATGGATGTGGAGTACGATGATTTCATCCGCACCTCCGACGACCGCCATGCCCTGGTGGTGCAGAAGATCTTCAAGCAGCTCTACGATCAGGGAGATATCTACAAGGGCTCCTATGAGGGCTGGTACTGCACTCCCTGCGAGAGTTTTTTTACCGAGCTGCAGCTCAAGGACGGCAAATGCCCTGATTGTGGCCGGCCTGTGGAGAAAACCAGCGAAGAAGCCTATTTCTTTAAGCTGAGCAAGTATCAGGATTGGCTGATCGAGTACATTGAAACCCATCCGGATTTCATCCAGCCCGTGTCCCGCAAAAACGAAATGCTCAACAACTTCCTTCGCCCCGGGCTTAGCGACCTATGCGTGAGCCGCACATCCATTGCGTGGGGCGTGCCCGTGGATTTTGACCCGAAGCATACGGTATACGTTTGGCTGGACGCGCTGACCAACTACATCAGCGCCTTGAACTACGGAACCGATCACGATGAGCTCTACCAAAAGTATTGGCCCGCGGATATCCATTTGGTGGGTAAGGAAATCATCCGTTTCCACACCATCATTTGGCCCATCGCCCTGCACGCCCTGGGCTTGCCATTGCCCAAGCAGGTTTTTGGCCACGGCTGGCTGGTCTTGGATGGCATGAAGATGAGCAAATCCCTGGGCAATGTGGTGGATCCTGTGGCGCTGGCGGGCCGCTACACAAGCGACGCCATCCGCTATTTCCTCATGCGGGAAATGCCCTTTGGCAGCGATGGCCAGTTCAGCTATGAAGCGCTGTTGACCCGCATCAACGCGGACTTGGCCAATGATTTGGGCAATCTGGTCAGCCGCACCGTGGCCATGGTGGAGAAGTATTTTGACGGCCTGGCGCCCCAGTGCGGACCGCTGAGTGAGCTGGATACCGTTTTATCCGACCTGGCCCTGGCCACGCCCTTGAAGGTTCGCCAGCACATGGAGGAACTGCAATTTTCCCTGGCTTTGGGCGACATCTGGCAGTTGGTGGGGGAATGCAACCGCTATATTGACTTGAACGCCCCCTGGGTGTTGTGCAAGACCGAGGAAGGCAAGGAGCGCCTCAAGAACGTGATGTACGTGCTGTGCGAGTGCATTCGCTTTGTGGCGGTGTTAATCGCGCCCACCATGCCCCGCACTCCCCAAAAGATCTATGAGCAGCTGGGCGTTCAGGATCAAGCCCTGGCCACTTGGGAATCCTTGGCCGTCTTTGGCAAGCTGGCTGCGGGAACCAAGGTGCAAAAGGGGGAGGCCCTTTTTCCCCGCATTGACATTGCCAAGGAACTGGCGGATATTGTGCCCACGCCCAAGGAAGAAGCGCCCAAGCCTGCCAAAGCCCAACTGCCCGCCGCCAAGGAAGGAGCCCAGGCCCTGGAAAAGGGAGAAACGGAAGCCATCAGCATTGACGATTTTGCCAAGGTGCAATTGCGGGTGGCCCGGGTGGTGGAGGCCCAGAAGGTGGAGGGCAGCGATAAGCTCTTAAAGCTCACCGTTTCCCTGGGCGCGGCGGAGCCTCAGCGCACGGTGGTCAGCGGCATTGCCCTGCATTACACCCCCCAGGAGATCCAAGGGCGACAGGTGGTGCTGGTGAGCAATCTGAAGCCCGCCAAGCTGCGGGGGATCAGAAGCGAGGGCATGATCCTGTGCGCGTCCACCGCCGCGGACGATGTGTTAAAGCTGGTGACGGTGCAGGACGGCATGGAGGATGGGGCCTACATTCGATGAGCTATTTGTTTGATTCCCATTGCCACCTGGAAAACGAACGCTTTGCCGGAGATCTGGATCAGGTCTTGGAGCGGATGGCGGAGCACCACGTGCAAAAATGCCTGCTGGCGGGCAGCGACATGGAAACCAGCAGGCAAATTGTGGCGCTTACGTCTGAAAGCCCTGTGATTTACGGGGCGGTGGGCGTGCACCCCCATGAGGCACGATTCTTCCAGGATAGCGATTTGGATCTGCTGGAGGACTGGCTATCCCTGCCCCGGATTGTGGCTGTGGGAGAGATTGGCTTGGATTATTATTACGACCATTCCCCCAGGGAGGTGCAGCGGGAGGTGTTCCTCAAGCAGCTGCACTTCGCCTATGAGCATCAGCTCCCTGCGCTTTTGCATGTTCGGGACGCCCATGGGGAGATGCTTGAAATGCTAAAGGCACGAAAAAGCCAGCTGCCGCAGGGGGTGCTCCACTGTTACAGCGGCAGCGTGGAAAGCGCCAAGCAGTATTTGGACATGGGGTTTCACCTATCCTTCGCGGGGCCGGTGACCTTCAAAAACGCACAGAATTTGGCGGAGGTGGCTGCGTTTTGCCCCAAAGACAGGCTGCTTTTGGAAACGGACAGCCCCTACCTGGCCCCCGAGCCCATGCGCGGCCGTCGCAATGAGCCCGCCTTTGTGCGCTTTGTGGCGGAGCGGGTGGCGCAAATCAAAGGGGTAGCTGTGGACGAATGCGCTGCCTTGGCCACGGAAAACACCTGCAGGCTCTTTGGCATCGAAAAATAAACCCCGCCGCAAGGGCGAAAAAGGCAAGTATCACCTCGCTCCCGCATAGGAGGTGATGAGCGAGGTGATGCTTTTTGAAAAGCGCCCAAAGATGCTATCCGGCCGGCAACAATCGGGTCTTTGAGCTCATTGGGTATGTTTTGCTGATTGTAGGCATTATCCTCTTGTTTGTGAGCTTGCCGGGGTGGGTGTGGATCGCCCTATTGGGAATCGCGCTGATGGTGGTTGGCTACATATTGCTGAGAATAAGTCATTCATGGAGGTGAACCCAGTGGCGGTGAAAATGATTTGTGTGAAGGCGCCCCGTATTCTTTGCGGGTTTTTGCGGTTGTTTGCCAGAAACAAGGGGGGGCGCTAAACGAAAAAGCATCGGCCTTGGCCGGTGCTTTTTCGTGTCAAGAGGGATCCTTACCCCTTGGAACGGGGCTTGCAAAGCAGCGCCACCAGGGTGCCAAAGAAGATCGCTGCCGCAATGCCGCCGGCCGTGGCGGAAAGCCCGCCGGTGAACGCGCCGATGAAGCCCGTCTCCTGGACTTCCATGATCACGCCCTGGGCCAGCGCGTGGCCAAAGCCCGTTAGGGGCACGGTGGCCCCCGCCCCCGCGAATTCCACAAGCGGGGCATAGAGCCCTACGGCGCTGAGCACCACCCCTGCTAAAATGTAAACCACCAGGATACGGGCAGGGGTGAGTTTGGTTTTCACCACCAAAAGTTCGCCGATTGCGCAGATTAGCCCGCCAATCAGAAAGGCCTTGCCATACAAAAGAATATCCATCGAGGGTTAAGCTCCTTCCTGCGGCGTTTCCAGAATCACGGCATGGGCAATCCCCGGGATGCTTTCACCCTGCAAAGTGCTGGTGGGGCTTAATAAAGCGCCTGTGGCCATGAAGATCACTTTGCGATATTGTCCTTGCTGGATCAAAGGCAGATAATGGCCGTTCAAAACCGTGGCGCTGCAGCCGCAGCCGCTTCCGCCCGCATGCATGTCCTGAGCCGTGAGATCAAAGATTTCCAGCCCGCAATCCGTGTAACGGTTGGGATCCAAGGGAAAGCCCTGCTCTTTCATCAATTCCAGGAGCAGGTCGTGCCCCACTTGCCCCAGATCCCCCGTGAGGATCAGATCATAGTCCGAGGGCTTGGTCTGGGTATCCTGAAAGAGGGCGCACAGCGTATCCGCAGACGCGGGACTCATGGCCGCGCCCATATTCGCCGCGTCTTTGATGCCCAAATCCACCACCCGACCCATGCAGACCTGGGTAGCGCGCGCCAGTGGTTTTCGGCAAGGAGCGTTGCTCACAAGGGTCGCGCCCGCGCCCGTTACCGTCCACTGAGCGGTGGGGGAACGCTGGGAACCAAATTCCAAGGGAAAGCGGTATTGGCGCTCCGCAGTGCAAAAATGGCTGCTGGCCGCGCAAAGGACGCGATCCGCATGGCCGCCGTCTACCAACATGCTCCCCAGGCAAAGGCTTTCCGCCATGGTGGAACAGGCGCCATACAGCCCCACAAAAGGAACGCAGAGTTCTCTGGCCGCAAAGGACGCGCTGATGATCTGGTTGAGCAGGTCGCCGCCCAAAAGAAACTGGACGCAGTCCGCCTGTACGCCGCCCTTTTTCAGGCAGGTGTCAATGGCGTCGAGATAGAATTGTTTCTCGCCCAGTTCAAAGGTCTCCTGGCCATTGCATTCGTCGTCCACCACTTGATCAAAACAATGGCCCAGGGGGCCTTCGCCCTCCAGCTTGCCCACAATGGCCGCGCCGCTGCAAAGATAAGGCTTGGAAGGCAACACAATGGTCTGTTTGCCGATGCGTTTGGTCTGCAAGGTGATTTCTTCTCCCCCTTCATGTAGCACTGCAGGATCAGCGGCCTACCAGCGAAAAATCGCATAGAGAATGCCCACAATCACCGACGCGCCAATGCCGTAGACCAACACCGGCCCTGCAATGGTAAACAGCCTTGCCCCAAGCCCGAGAATCAGGCCCTCCCGCCGGAATTCCAGCGCGGGGGAGACCATGGCATTGGCAAAGCCGGAAATGGGCACAAAGGAACCCGCTCCGGCATATTGGCCAATTTTGTCAAAAATGCCGATGCCGGTAAGCAGCGCCGTGAGAAACACCAGCGTGGCGGAGGCGAAGGTTCCGGCGTTACGGGCGGTCAACTTCAGCGCGTGTGCGCCAATGTCCGAAAGCCCCTGCCCAAGCACACAAATCAGCCCGCCCACCCAAAAGGCCCGCAGGAGCATTTGCCCCATCTTAGAATTGGGAGAAAGGCGCTCCACCAGGCTTTGATAGGTTTTGGGATCGGTCTTTACGTTTTGCTTGTTCATGAGGACTCTCCTTTGCAAGCGTCCAGCGCCTGGCTTAGGGGGCGCTGTTGGTGGGTCAGGGATACGGGTTTCAAATAGATTTCCTTGTCCGACGGCCGGGGTTGCGGGTCCAAGGCTGGCGGAAGAAGGGTTTGGCGTGGGAGTTTCATGTAACGTCACCTCTTTGCGTAGAAAGTATGCGACAAAAAAAGAGGCTCTATTCGCAAAGGAATGGAGCCTCTTTGAGGAGCAGGGTTTTTGGTGCCTTTTCTATGCGCGAAACCCGTTGGGATTGCCGCCTTGCCAGCGCCAGGCGTCTTTGCACATATCCTCCAGGGTCTTTTCGGCGTGCCAGTGAAGCAGGTTTTTGGCCTGATGGGGATCGGCAAAACAGCGCGCCACATCCCCTGAGCGGCGGGGGGTGATGGTGTAGGGGATGCTCAGCCCATTGGCTTTTTCAAAGGTTTTCACCAAGTCCAGCACGCTGTACCCCGTGCCGGTTCCCAGGTTAAAGACCTGGCAGCCCGCATGCTCCATCAGGAAGCCGCAGGCGGCCACATGGCCCTTGGCCAAGTCCACCACATGGATATAATCCCGAACGCCGGTGCCGTCGTGGGTGGGATAGTCGTCGCCAAACACCCTAAGCTCTTTGAGCTTGCCGGAGGCCACCTGGGTGATGTAGGGCATCAGATTGTTAGGAATGCCCACGGGGTCCTCGCCGATCAGGCCGCTTTCATGGGCGCCGATGGGGTTGAAGTAGCGAAGGAGCGCAATGGCCCAGTCCGGGTAGGCATGAGCCACGTCCTGCAAAATCTGCTCGATCATGTACTTCGTCCAGCCATAGGGGTTGGTGCAGCCGGTGGGCATGGTCTCCACCAAGGGCATGTTATCGGAGACGCCGTAGACCGTGGCTGAGGAGGAAAACACGATCCGCTTCACCTGGTGCTCCCGCATGACCTCGCAAAGGCTTAGGGTAGAGTCCAGGTTGTTGCGGTAGTATTCCAGGGGTTTTTCCACGCTTTCGCCCACCGCTTTGTATCCGGCAAAATGGATGACCGCGTCAAAGGCATGGCGGGCAAATACCTCGCCCAGCTTTGCTTTGTCGCAAACATCCGCATCGTAATAAGTGACGGGTTGTTGCGTGATGGTTTCCAGCCGACGAATGACTTCTACGCTGCTATTGTAAAAATTATCCACAATGACGGCCTCATGCCCGGCATTGAGCAGTTCCACATAGGTATGGGACCCGATAAATCCGGCGCCGCCGGTGAGCAAAATTTTCATTCGGCACGCTCCTTAGAACAGCTTTTCGGGGTAGCCGCCCCGGTCGTGCATCTGCTTGAGCTCAGCCTGGACAAAAGGCTTATCCTCCTGGTAGGTGACCCCAAACCAAGTGGAGTCCGTAGGCAGAACGTCCACACTCAGGCCCTCGGAATGCATCAGTTGATCCACCAGCACGGGCAAAACGAACTCCGCCTTCATTTCCGTGGGGGCCAGCGAGGTCAGGAAGGCTTCAAACCGCTTTTCCGCCACCCCAAAGAACCAAGGGGTAAAGCCGAAGAAATTCATGCTCACCAGGCTTTCTGGATTAAGAACCACTCCCGCGGGGTCCTTTTCCGTGTCCCGGATGGTGCCATCAGGGAAGGGCTGGATTTTATAAGTCTCGGTTACAGAGGTGAGCTGTCCGGCGGCATTCAGTTCACAAATGCCGCGGGTCACGTGCCCGTGCTCGCTGATGGTGTTTTTCAAATAATACCCCATCATGCAGGCTTCGCGCTGGGGCTTTAAGGTCTGCAAACGCTGGGCCATGGCATGGAAGGCGGTTTTGCCATAGTAATCGTCGGCATTGATGACGGCGAAGGGTTCCTGGATCAGGTTCTTGGCGCTTAACACCGCCTGCACCGTGCCCAGCGGTTTTTGACGCTCGGCGGGAACCGAGCAGCCTTGCGGCAGGTCGTGAAGCTCCTGGAACGCATACTCCACTTTGATTTTTCCTTCCAGCGGGGCGCCCACCAAAGCCTTGAAACGATCCTCAAAATCATGCTTGATGATAAAGACCACCTTGGTGAAACCCGCCTGGATGGCATCGTAGACCGAGTACAGCATCAGAACTTCGTTGTGGGGGCCCATGCCATCGATTTGCTTGTTGCCGCCGTAGCGGGAACCCATGCCGGCGGCCATGATCATCAGGGTCGTGTCCATGTGGGTCATCCTTTCCAAAATAAGGTTTCGGGGAGGCGGGGGTTACAGCGCGGCGCGCATGGGTGGAGCCGATACCTCCGACTCCTCGCTGACAGGGGCCGCTTTGATCTGGAGAGGTTGCTTGGAAACGGTCCGCATTTTGGGACAAGGAGTTTTCTGTCCCGTGGGGAATCCTTCCGTGCTGTCCCGGCGAAAGAAGATGGTTAGGGTGCGAAACATCAGCTTCAAATCCATGGGCAGGGAAAAATTTTCAATATACCACAGATCCAAAATGGCCTGGTCCTTGGGGGAGGTGTTATATTTGCCATCGATTTGCGCAAGGCCGGTGAGGCCTGCCTTCATCTGTTGGCGATACTTAAATTCGGGAACTTCTTGCTCGTATTTGACCACATTTTCCAGCATCTCGGGCCTGGGACCCACAATGCTCATATCACCCTTAAGGACATTATACAACTGCGGAAGCTCGTCTATGCGGTATTTCCGCAGAATGCGCCCCAGCGGGGTGATGCGGCGGTCGTTTTCCAGCGCGGAAACCTGCTCCACTTCCTGCTCGTCACGTTCCGTGTACATGGTGCGGAATTTCACGATGGAAAAAATTTTGCCGTGAATGGTGGCGCGTTTCTGCCGAAAGAAAACGGCGCCTGGGCTGGTGCAGGCAATGCATAGGGCCGCGATCAGCATCACAGGGCTAAACGCCACCAAACCGAGCACGCTGATCACGATGTCCATGAGCCGCTTGACGAAAAGCTGGACCAGGGTAGGCCGGACAGGATGAATGTACAAAAACGGAGCGTCATCCAAAATGTTTTGCTGCGCGGTGGAAATGATCACGTCTTCCAACTCCGCCAGCAGGTAAATGGTTTTGTTTTGGCTGTAGCAAAAGTTTTGTAGATGTCCCTCTTCCGTGTCCGGAATGCCGGCCAAAAAAATGACCTCGTGCTCCTGGATGGTCTTTTCCACGTCGGCGCATTCATAATGCGCCACCTCTTTCAGCCGGAACCGCTGGCGGTAGGAGGCGATTTTTCGTGCCACGTGAACAGCCAACTCCTGAGAGGAGGTAATGATACAGCAGTCTTGGGGCGGGTTGACTTTGAAAAAGAGATGATAGCCAATGGTGACCAGGAAATAGATGAGGCCGGTTTGGATCACAATGATCATCAGGAGCAGGGCAAAGTCCTCGCCAAACAAAATAAGCCGGTCGTTATTGGCCGGGTTTACGTTCATGATCTGCAATTGAACATACGTGACCACATCCGCAAACAACGTGGCAATGAGGATGGAGGAAAAAACAGAGCGGGATTTTTTGTCTCCCAGTTCATACCCTCCGTAGACGATGGTCAAAATCGCCATGATCACCACAAAAATCGCCATGGTGGTCGCGGCGGTACGGCTCAAATTGACGATTTGCGGGTTGTTGACGGCCATGATCGAAAAAAAGGTGATAAAAAGCAGTAGGTATAACAAAATTTGAAATGATAGCGTGATCAATTGCGTGACCAAAAACCGCTTATCGCGCATAGCCGCCTCCGCAAATTTCATGAGGCGCGCCGCAAAAGGCTCTTTGCAAAATGGCGCCGCCCATGGCAATCCAAAATACCCAGTCCAGTTCCATGGATGCTTGTACAAAAAATAGGATATCACTCCCTTTTGCTGGTGTCAAGCCGTTCCCGCATTCATGCGCGAAGTGTGCTTTCCCGCTGGGAGGAGGCTGGGTGAGGCTTGCAAAACGGAAAATGATCGCATATAATTGATAAAGATGGGGAAAATTAGCCTATTTGCCCCAACCACCACAAGGATGCCCAAGGCAACCGGAGAATTTGCCAAGATTGAAGGAGGACTGCCCGTGGGAAATGTGTATACCTTTGACCATCCGTTGATTCAGCATAAATTGAGTTTGATGCGCGATAAAACCACCGGCGCGAAAGAGTTTCGGGAATTGTTGGAAGAAATCAGCATGCTGATGGTTTATGAGGTCACCAGAGATCTTCCCACGGAAGAGGTCGATGTGGAAACCCCTATTTGCACCACCAAAACCCGCGTTCTGAGCGGAAAAAAGATCGGCATTGTTCCCATTTTGCGCGCTGGGCTTGGCATGGTGGACGGCGTGGCGGAACTGATCCCCGCCGCAAGGATCGGCCACATTGGGCTGTACCGCGATCCCAATACCCTGCAACCGGTGGAATACTACTGCAAGCTACCGGCGGACAGTGAGAACCGCATGCTTTTGGTGCTAGATCCCATGCTGGCTACAGGCGGCAGCGCCTCGGCCGCCATCAGCTTTATCAAGCAGCGCAACTGTAAGAATATCCGGCTGGTGAACCTGATCGCCGCGCCGGAGGGCATTGAGCGGGTGCAACGGGATCATCCGGATGTGAACATCTATGTGGCCGCCTGCGATGAAAGGCTTAACGAGCACGGCTACATCGTGCCGGGGCTGGGAGATGCGGGGGACAGGCTGTTTGGCACCAAATAACGCGGCATAGGATCATCAACCGGAGGAAGTGGAGCAAAACCGCTTCCTCTTTTTGTTGAAAGTTGGTATACTGCTTTTGAAAAACGCACAGGAGGCTTTTATGATCCGTTTTGAAAAGGTAAGCAAGTCCTATGCCGGCGGCAAGGTAAAAGCGGTGGATCATTTGGAGATGGAGATTGAAAGCGGAAAAGTTTTTGGCTTTATCGGCCCCAATGGCGCAGGCAAAACCACCACCATCAAATTGATGACGGGGATTTTGCATCCCGACGAGGGCCAGGTGTGGCTGGAAGGCATCGACATGGCCGAAAAACCGCTGGAGGCCAAGCGCACCTTTGGCTATGTTCCCGACAGCTTTGAGATGTACGACCGAATGACGGCCATGGATTACCTTCGCTTTGTGGCGGACGTGTACCGCGTGAGCGAGAGCGATCGCAAGCGGCATTGGGAGAAATACTTGGCGCTGTACGAGTTGGAAAATGCCGCGTACCAGCAAATCCGCAGCTATTCCCACGGTATGAAGCAGAAACTGTCGGTGATTGGTTCGCTGATCCACCATCCCAGCATTTGGATTTTGGACGAACCCATGACGGGATTGGATCCCAGAAGCATGCATGTCCTCAAGGAAGAGATGAAACAGCACAGCCAAAGCGGCGGCACCGTGTTCTTTTCCACCCATGTGCTGGATGTGGCGGAAAAGCTGTGCGATGAAATCGGGATTATCCGGCAGGGGCAGCTGATCGCCAAAGGGACCCTGGAAGCGTTGAAAGGCGATGACCGTGTCACTTCCTTGGAAGAGCTCTTCTTGGACTTGACGGAAAAGGAGTCTTGAGCATATGCTGGCCTATTGTAAGTTGTTGCTAAAAGACCGGCTCCTGGCCTTTCAGCCGCAGAATCTGCAGCGGGCGGGATGGAGTAAGGCCAAAGGGCTTTTCGCTTTTGTGGGGTTTGCGTTGTTGTTTGTGTTTCTCTACGCCATGGTGGTGGCGCTGGAATATTTTATCTTCCAAGGCTTTGTGGCGCTTGGCAATCCCGAGGGGATTTTTGCGGTGACTTTTTTGTTCACCGTGGCCATCACGCTTTTTGTGAGTTTCTTTTATGTCTTTTCGACCCTCTTTTTCAGCCGGGACATTGAAATGGTCAGCGCGCTGCCCATTTCCTCCCGGGGGATTTTAGCGGCGAAGTTCGGCTTGATCCTGCTGGGCGAGGCGGGCATCGCGCTTTTGACTTGCCTGCCCGCCATGATTTTATACGGGATTCATGTAAAGGCCGGCCTGTGGTTTTACGCGAAGGTGCTATGGTTTGTTCCTTTTATGCCCGTGATCCCCATTGCCTTTGTGGCGCTGCTCTCCTTTTTCCTGATCCGCGTTTCAGCCCTTTGGAAACGGCGGGAGGGGATTACCACCATCGCCACCTTTCTGTTTGTGATGGCGATCATTGTGGGGCAAATGAGCCTTTCCTTTTATATGCAGCAGCAGGGTTCGGAAAAGGCAGTGCTTCAGTTTTTGCTGCGGCAACTGAGCGTTGTGGATATCATGGCCCGCTTTTTTCCGCCGCTGCGCTGGATGTGTGATATTTTCCTCTTGCCGGGTGTGGGAGGATGGCTGGTTGGGCTTGGGCTATGGGCCGTATCCTTTGCGGTGATAGGATTATTCCTATTCTTCCTGGGCGGAAGCTATCAGGCGCTGGCCGTTAAGCAGGGCGAGACACGGGCCTTCCTGAATGCCCAAAGGCGCAAAGGGAAGCGCGATCAACCCCTGCGCCCGCCCCTTTGGGCGCTCTATTTGCGGGAACTGAAAGAGGTCTTTACGGTGCCCGCCTATGTGGGAAACTGTGTGTCCACGTTGATCATCTATCCTTTGATGGTGGTGGTGGCCATTTTGAGCTCCCAGCAGCACTTGGAAGGCATGTCGCTGATGAATGTACTGCTTGGCGCCATTCCCCGCGTGGTCTATTTGGCCATTGCCGCCGGACTGATTTGCCTGACGTGCTGCATGAACATCGCGGTTTCCACATCGGTCTCCAGGGAAGGGAAGCGCCACTATTTTGGCCGCATCATCCCCGTGGCGGCCAGTACGCAGTTGTCGGCCAAGCTGTTGATGGGATTCACCCTCAATTTGATCACCGCGCTGACCACGGCCATTGTGCTCTGGGTGTTTATGCCGGTGTTTTGGATCGAAACCCTGGTGGCGTTTTTCATTGGGAATCTATTTTCCCTGTTTGTTTGCGTGTTCGGCCTGATTATGGATGCCCTCCGGCCCAGGTTTGACTGGAAATCGGAGACCGAGGCGGTGAAGCGCAACACCAACGGCATGATCAGTATGTTTGGCTCCATGCTGGGGTTAGGGCTTTTGGCGGCGGCGTTTTTGGGGCTGAGCAGCCTTGGCCTAAGCGCGGCGTGGACCCTTGGAGCGATCGTGCTCGCATTGGTCGTGGTGGATGGGATTCTCTTATGGTGGTTGAAGAGCGGCGTGGCCACCACATATAGTTTACAAGAAAAATTCAATTAAATGAAATAAATGTTACGAAAATGCGTGCATTTTTTGCAAAAGTATGATATACTCCTGATGGATAAGGAAACACTTTTGCAAAGGAGGGCGCCGCATGATCACAAAGGCCCAGGGGCATAAGCTCACACATGAAGCCATCATTGCGGTTCGTCCTAAACTTTCCGCCATGGAGCGAGGCATGCTGACCTGGGTGGTGCTGGACCCAGGGGACAAAGTCTTGGATGTCAATTCCAAAGACGGGCTGATGCTGGAATACCTTGCCCGCCACATGGAATGCGAAATTTGCGGCGTTTCCAGCAACATGGAGCATGTGAAACAGGTGAGAACCCGCCTGCAAAATGCGGATATCATGTATTCCGGTTCTGAGGATATCCCCTGGCGGGAAAACACCTTTGACGCGGTTTTTATGCGTAAGGCCAAGCAGGAGGAGCCTGTTTGGGAGAAGATCTTCCAAGAGGCGCTTCGGGTGCTCAAGCCCGGCGGCCAGTTCTTGCTGGGGGTTACATGCTATCCCGCCCCATTCAGACAGTTGGCCAGCCTTTTAGCCCCCGAGCAACGGGAAGTGGAGTCCGCCGCCTTTCAAAGCAAGCAGGATTGGCTCAAGGCCGTTCAAAGCGCTGGCTTTCAGCAGGGCACCTGGCAGCAAACCGATATTACCGGCGGTTTGATCATTGGCTGGAAGCCCATGGTAGCGGAAAAGGACGCGTAAGGAAAAGGGAGAACCAAGGGCAGGAAGCATTGCTTCCTGCCCTTCAGACCGTTGACAAAGTACGCTTAGGGGCTGCCGCCCCTAAAACCCTGCTCAGGGCTTTGCCCTGAACCCTTTATTTGACCGTGTTACACACGGTCAAAGGTGGCTGTGAAAAAATTTCATAAAAGAGGGCTTTTTCAGCAAGCTGAAGGGCAGGAAGCATTGCTTCCTGCCCTTTTCCGTTTGGTGTTTCCCTTTGGGGGGAAGAGACCGGTTGTTTACCGGCGTCCGCACCCACAGCCGCCGCCGCAATTGCCCATGGTGCACGCGGCGTTTTGCAAATTGATATCTCCGGTGTTGCACAGGGAGGCCGGCGGGAAGAGGGGCAAGGAGAAAAATTCGTCGCATACGTTCTCGGCAAACTCTTCGCAGGGCGGGATCGGGCAGAAGCCGTAGGACGGGATCAGGATTTCCACTTGCGCAAGCACCTTCAAAACCACCGTCACGCAGACTGTGAGTTTGAACTTGTTGTTGCCAAGATAGGTTCCCGCCACGCAAATGGCGCTGACCATGCTCTCCAGGCAATAGGGAACGATGGACTCGTCGGGAATGGAAAGCAGAACGTCCTTATCAACGATGATGACGCCCTTTCCGATGTACTCTACGCAGCGGCTATCCACAAACAGGATGTCGATGGGGACTTCGATGCGGCAACGAACGCGGGCAAAGCAGGGGCGGTCACACAGGCGTTCCACCGTGAGATTGCTGATGATGCCGTCCGTGGTGGTGGAGCGGCAGCTCTCAAAGGTGATGGGAGCCACAGGAGCGGAGGTGGGGGGGATCGTTTCGGAGGAATCACCGCAACCACAGCCGCAGTTGCAATTGCCGCAGTTGTTGCTTACCATGGCATAGCTGGTAATGGTTACTTCCATGTTGTCGAGCTGTTCCTGTTGCAAGCAGCTGTCGTATACGCGCTTGACCTGTACGCAGACCTTCTCTTGCAAGCCGTCCATGGCACTTCCTGCGATTACCCCGGGGCACGAGCAGGGGTTTGCGTTTTTGTAAGAGTAATATGGGTATGGATATTGCGTGATGCCGATGGGCAGCGAAAGCCTTTTGTGGAAAGGGTTTTGAGAGGAAGAATGATTTTTCAATCGGTAGTGAAAATCTGATTTTACTACCACGTTACTACTGGCGGGCATAAAAAAGCCCCGCTCCGGCGGGGTTTTTTTATGGTCATTTTGCCTTGAAAATATCATTTGCCACGAGCGCCGCCGCGCGTTTCTTTTCCCCATCCTCGCCGATGTAAAACCTCTGCGCGGTGGATACGGTGTCCCCCAGCAGATCAGCCACCACATCGATGGGGAAGCCCGCCTGGTACATCAATGTCCCGTAGGTGTGGCGCAGGTCGTGCAGGTGCATTCCTGGCGGCGCTCCAACTTTTTCCAGGCCTGCCTTTGCCGCCCTAGTTACACAGTCTGGAGAGAGAACACCGCCGCCCTCGTCGGCGCAAATATAGCCCTCATCCTGGTACGCAGGGCCAGCCAACAACCGCCGCTCGATCTGCTGCTTCCGATGTTTGGCCAGAGCGGCTTTCAAATCGGATGGGATTGGTAAATCCCTCACAGATCGATTGGTTTTGGGATCCTTGTATGCCAACTGCCGCGACGCTTTTTTTCCGTGAAACGCGGAATCTGTCGCCACCTGTTTGCGCACATGGATAACATCACCGTCCAGGTCGTCCCATCTCAGCCCCAACGCCTCCCCGCGACGCAGGCCGAGCATGATGCATAGATAGATTGGCATAAAAAACCTAGTGCCCTCCATTTCCCTGATCATGGATTGCACCTGCTCCGCAGAACAGTAGGCGGGCTTTTTTTGAAGCACCTCAGGCCCAGGGATTTTAAGGCACGGGCTTTTGCGTATCAAATCGTCCGCCACAGCCTGATTCATCGCGGCTCTAAAACAAATATAGATTTGCCGTATGGTGGATGGCTTGTAGGCTTGTGCCTTCTCTGGGTCCTTGGCGGGCTTTTTCTTCTCAGCCAGCGCGGCCAACATTTTGCGGACGTGGTGGGGGCGAAGATCTGCGAGCAGCGTTTTCCCCATGGCGGGCTTTAGATGATGGTCGATGGCTATTCGATACCCGCGCCTAGTGGACGGCTCCATAACTTTTTCCGTGCAATAGGTCTCCCACCATGCATCCAGCCATTCTGCCACGGTCATTTTGCCCGTGGGCTTGATAGTTCCCGCCTCCAGATCATAGCCGGAGGCGTGGTACCACTCCTGGGCGTCTTTTTTGCGGGCAAATCCACGCTCTGGGATGTATTTCCCCGTGGTCGGGTCTTTGTATTGGCAGACCCAGCAGCCGCGGGCCTTGTCCTGAAAGAATGATGCCAAGCGAAATCACCTCTTTGATCAGTGTATTCGACATTGGAGCGAGAATGCTTTGCCCCGCATATTACGAACCTCTCACAATTTTGTATCGCACGAAAACCAAAAGTACGATTATGCAACGCCTAAATATTGCATTCCTGTTACAATTCAACATCTTGTGCGAACACCACTAGGGAACACCACTAGCGGTACTGTACGCTTAAAGCGTAATGGAGTATGATGGGTGCAGAACAATTGTTCCCAATACAAGCAAAGAGGTGCAGCACATGAGCCAGGAAAAGCGGGAAACAGACAGGGAGAGCGCCTACACAAACGAGACTTACACAGAAGAAGAGCAGCGGATCATTTATCTTTTGAGGATGAATCCCGAGCAACGCGAGCTCGCTCAGCAGCTTCTAACATGCCAAGAGCTGCCGCTTGAATTTCCGGCGATGCCGCTCGATATAACCGAATAAGCGCCGCATCCTCTTCGCCTTGTTCGTTCATTGCTTCGGTGGCGGGCTTTTCTTCTATCAGATCGGACTTCATCACCCCGAAATAATCCGCAAGCGCTTGCACCTTATCCATCCGTGGCATTTTTGACCCCGTGCACCAGCTAGAGAAAGTTGACTGTTTAATTCCAAGCCTTTCCGCAACGTCAATCTGTGTCTTGTCGTTTTTCTCAAGCAAAAAATTAAGGTTTTTTGCAAAAATCCCCCTCAAGTCATCATCAAGTCCCATCTTCAAGCACCTCCAAAACAAATATATACTTTAAGAAGTGAGAAGTCAACGTTTTTTTGCAAATAAATTACTTTAGGTGTTGACAAACCACTTTAAGTAGTATATGCTTTGAATATAAAATCGAAGGGAGGGGAACTTGGTGACAATTACACTGAAAGCCGCAAGGGTGAATGCCGGTTACAAGCAGATTGATATCGCAACTAAATTGGGCATCTCAAAAACGACCGTTATCAGTTGGGAAAAAGGACGAACCGCCCCAAGAGCAGACCAGCTTGTAGAGCTGAGTAAACTATACGGAATTTCGATGGATTATCTTTTTTTACCCGTAAAAACTACTTTAAGTAATTTCCGGTGCGAAACGGCGTAAGCAAGGGTGCCGTGTTAGCGCACAGCACCCCACTCCCAACATTTGTTTACCCAAAGCACACTGCAACCAGCCGCTAGCAGGCCGGTGAGGGAGCGCCAACTCCCTCATGTCTTGATGCGCTGCTTCACTTTGGCGGCGTTGGTACCGCCTAGATACCTGCCCTGCATTAGCCGCTTACCGGCCCATTACTTCGCGCCAGCAGCGTTGGGAGCCGGGCAACTTCAAAAGTTTGGTCATAAAGACCGCCCCCTTTCAACTGCCCTTTAGGGCGAACAGATTGTACCACAAGTACACAAAAAATACAACAATTCAACTGTCACAGTCAACAGAAAGGAGGTGGCGAGAGGTGCGCACGGATCGTCTCGCGGACATTCTTCTCGAAAAAAATAACGCTTTTGTCTGGGCATGTAAAGGAAGATACGCCGATCGAGCAGTCGGTTCAGATCATGGATTGCATCAGGGGGCTTGGCGAATTACTGCTTAGAATCGAGCGATTCTAACATTTTGCTGAAAAATGCGACTGTTGCGTCTGCCGTCTTTTCGGCATGTTCCTTGGCGTGATTGTTGGTAGTGTAGGTAAAGACAAGCGAAGGAATGAGCTTCGCTTCCATGGCCTTTAGCGTAAGTTGCATTGCAATTTCCTTATTATCCATCGTATTCCTTTCTGACCGGCGTATCTGCCAAGATTTTACCATAAGCAGCAGAAAGGGACAAAAACAAAGCCACCCAAGGCGTGCACCCCTTCGTTTTCGTACTGATGGAACCAATTCTACCACATCACTACGCCCATAACAATCCCCCCCTCTACGACGGCCAGAGCCGGTAGCCAGTCCGACACCAGCCGCTGACAGCAATGACGGGAACGGGGCAAGTGGACAATCCAAGGCCGCATACCATCAACAGAGGAGGTGCAATCATGGGTTTTACGCAGCCGCGCAGGTTTATGACTCCCAGGGAGGTTGCCCCTTATCTGGGGGGGCGGTCGGGCTACAGGACAGTGTTCTGGCTGATTCGCACAGGGCAGCTAAAGGCCAAGCGGATCGGGCGGGGATGGCGTATCTTGCCGGAGTGGCTGGAGGAGTACATGAGCAAACCCGACACAGGCGGCGCAGATGAAAACGGGGAGGAATGACCTCCCCATAGAGGACAAGCCCAAAACAACGAAAGCGAGGGAACACACATGGTACGAACGGATCTGTTACGCGGACTCATCGCCCAACGCGGACTCTCCCAGCGCAAGGTGGCCGGATTGCTGGGCATCACGGAAAAGACCTTTTACCAGAAAATGGCCCGGGAGGAGGCCAATACTCACGGGGGCTTCTCCCTGCGAGAGGCCTCAGGGCTGATCGACATCCTCAAACCCGACAACCCCATGGCCATTTTTCTAGCTGAGGAGGAGCGAAAATGACAGCAACCCCACAGGCAGGCAAACCCGCCCCTGATTGTGTCGGATACATCAACACCCACGAGGGCTGGGCGCTGTACGCCCAATGCTCCAAAACCGGCGATTTTGCCCCCTATTTGGAGGCCAGGGAGGTCTACTGCAAACGATGCGGCATGTGTCGCAAGGGAACGGAGGGATAGCATGCTAAGCGAGGCATTTGTACCCACCAGGGAGGACAAGCGGCGAATCTCCCGCCGCGCCCGATTGGTCTGCAGGTGCTACACGGGCCACGCCATTGCCTGGATGATCTGCGGCGTCCTGGTGGCCATGTGGCTCCTGTGGCCCCTGGCAACCAGCGCCGAAGGACAAGCCCTGTACTGCACCGCCAACGCCGTCAACGTGCGGGAAAGCCCCGTGGACGGGCATGTACTCTTGCGACTGGACCGGGGCGATCAGGTGCTCTTACAGGAGGAGGCTGACGGCTGGTGCCGCGTAGACCGCGCCGGAGACATCGGCTGGGTGAAAATGGACTACCTTAGCGACACGGAACCCAGCGCGGAGCCCGTCACCGCGACGGTCACCGGCGGCCGGTTGGCCCTGAGGGACAAGCCCGACGGCAAGCGGGTGGGATGGCTCAAGGACGGGCAGGAGGTGACGGTGACGGGCAGCCTGGATGGTTGGGCCAGGGTGGACGGTGGATGGGTGGATAGGGAGTATTTGGAATTTGAGTGATGGGAGAAGTAAAGATGAAGGCTTACAAGGGATTTGACAAAGACATGAAATGTCGCGGGTTTCAGTTTGAGGAGGGGAAATCTTACGAAGAAGAAAAGGCGAATTTGTGTCATTCGGGTTTTCATGCGTGCGAACATCCGCTGAACGTTTTTGAGTATTATTCGCCGAATAACAGCCAATACCACGAAGTTGAACTGGGTCAAGTTTCTGATAAACGAGATGGCGATACCAAGGTATGCGCCAAGAAGATCGAGATTGGCGCAAAATTGACGATTGGGAAACTGGTTGACGCTGCGATTAGGTATACTTTTGAGCGTTCCCATCCAGAGGCAGGCGGACAAGCCACAGGCGACCAGGGCGCTGCTTCTGCCACAGGCGACCAGGGCGCTGCTTCTGCCACAGGATACCAGGGCGCTGCTTCTGCCACAGGCGAAGAAGGCGTGGCCTCAAGTATTGGATGGGGGGGAAAGGCTCGCGGAGAAAAGGGTTGCTTTTTGGTTCTAGCGGAATGGGAAAAAGCAAAAGATGGGACATGGCATCGCACAAGGGTCAAGTCTTGCAGGGTAGACGGCAATCGAATTAAGGCCATGATATGGTATCGGCTAGAGGCTGGGAAGTTTGTTGAGGTGACCGACGATGACTAACACCTGCCCCATCTGCGGCGGCGATTCTTGGGACAACCACGCCACCTGCGCACAAAAAGAGGAGCCGCCGCGTGATACCGCGACAGCCCCAAAAGACAGCTTACGAGGAGAGTGTAGCATGGAAAAGCAAAATGGTCAACCCGCAACCAATGGGGATCTTTCCCTAGTGATCGACACATTGAATGATTGGAGGCGACCGACCCATGACGTACAAGATCTGTCCTGATTGCGGCGCAAGCCTAGATCCTGGCGAAAGGTGTGATTGTCAGATGCACACCTCCCCAAGCATTTGTACGAGATGTGGACAACGGGGCAACGTCCCCGCAGACATGTTCATTGTAACTGTATGTTCATGGTTAGTATACCACAATCGGAAAGGATGGTGCAAATGAAGATCAATCGCCTTGAGATCGAAAATGTGAAGCGCATCAAGGCATTAAAGGTAGTGCTGGACGCTAATGGCTTGACAGTGATCGGTGGCCGCAACGGTCAAGGCAAAACCAGCGTGCTGGATGCCATTGCCTGGGCCCTGGGCGGCGAACGCTACCGGCCAAGCGTGCCCCAGCGGGATGGCAGCACGCTGCCCCCCAGTATACACATTGTGATGGACAACGGCCTGGTAGTCGAGCGCAAGGGCAAAAACAGCGATCTGAAAGTCATCGACCCTCAAGGGAACAAGAGCGGCCAGCGGCTGCTAGATTCGTTCGTAGAGCAGCTGGCCCTTGATCTTCCCCGATTCATGATGGCATCTGCCAAGGAAAAGGCCGATACCTTGCTGCGTGTTATCGGCGTGGGCGATCAGCTGGCAGCATTAGACCTGGAAGCCCAAAGTATTTACAACCGCCGTCATGCTATCGGACAAATTGCGGACCAAAAGAAAAAGTACGCGCTGGAACAAACCTACTACCCAAGCGCCCCCAGGGAGCCGGTGAGCGCCAGCGAGCTGATCCGGCAGCAGCAGGAGATCCTTGCCCGCAACGGAGAGAACCAGCGCAAGCGGGAGCGATCCGCTTCCCTTGTGCAGGAACGGGATCGCCTGCGCCAGCAGCTGGAAGAAATCCAGCAAAAGTACGCCGCCGTATGCGCAGACTGCGAAACGGCCCAGAAATCTGCCGTTGACCTACAGGACGAATCCACGGAAGAACTGGCGCGCAATATCAACGAGATTGATGCCATCAATCTCAAGGTGCGCGCAAACTTGGATAAGGACAAGGCCGAGGAGGACGCCAAGGAATATGAGCGGCAATACCAGCAGCTGACCCAGGAGATTGAGGCCGTACGCGGCAAGAAGACCGACCTGCTAAACGCCGCCACCTTACCCCTTCCGGAACTGACCGTGGAAGCCGGCGAGCTGAAGTACCGCGGCTATCCCTGGGACGGGCTGAGCGGCAGCGACCAGCTGAAGGTAGCCACCGCCATTGTTCGCAAGCTAAACCCCAATTGCGGCTTTGTGCTATTGGATAAGCTGGAGCAAATGGATACAGACACCCTGAAAAAGTTCGGCGCATGGCTCGAAGCGGAAGGCCTGCAGGCCATCGCCACCCGTGTGAGCACCGGCGGGGAGTGCAGCATCATCATTGAAGACGGTTATGCTCAGGGAGCCGATGTGCCGGAGATTCCACCGGAGGCTCCCGCGATGACCACATGGAAGGCAGGTGCTTTTTGATGCTAATTACCCGGGGGAAAATATCCAAAGCGCAAAAGGTGGTGCTGTACGGCCCTGAAGGGATTGGAAAGAGCACCTTCGCCAGTCAGTTCCCCGATGCGCTGTTTTGCGATACTGAAGGCAGCACGGTCAATATGGACGTGGCCAGAACCCCCAAGCCCACCAGCTGGGTGATGCTGCTGGACACGGTGAAGTATCTAACAGCCAACCCCTTGGCCTGCCGTACCTTCGTGCTGGATACTGCCGACTGGGCCGAGCGCATGTGCGTCCAGCATGTATGCGCCAAGTTCAACCAGGAGGGCGTGGAGAGTTTCGGCTACGGCAAGGGCTATGTGTATGTGTACGAAGAGTTCGGCAAGCTGCTGAACCTGCTGAGCGACCTGATCGACCGTGGAGTGAATGTGGTGCTCACCGCCCATGCCCAGCTGCGGAAATTTGAACAGCCCGACGAGATGGGGAGCTACGACAGGTACGAATTGAAGCTGACCAAGAAGACAGGTGCGGAAATCAGCGCCATGTTGAAAGAATGGGCTGATGTGGTGCTCTTCATCAACTATAAGACCCTTGTGGTCAATGTGGATGGGCAGGGCGCCAGCAAAGGCAAAAACAAAGCGCAGGGAGGCAAGCGGGTGATGTATGCCACCCATACCCCCAGCTGGGACGCGAAAAACCGTCACGGGCTGTCGGATGAGCTGGAATTTGATTTTTCCAAGATCGCCCACCTATTCACGGAGGACCTACGGCAAGCCCCTACTGCCCCCGCAACGCATCCCGTAACGGCACCTGCGGCACAGGCAGCCGCCGTTACTCCACCGCCTCCTGTAGCAAAACCACCCGAGCCCCCTCCCGATGCCGAGACGCCGCCCCCTCCTGCCGTGGTCTCTGATGCCATCCCACAGGCTCTCAAGGACCTAATGGTCAGAGATCAGGTGACCGAGCAGGAAATCATGTTCGCGGTGGCGTGCAAGGGCTA
Organism: Eubacteriales bacterium; assembly: GCA_031554475.1. Taxonomy (GTDB): domain Bacteria; phylum Bacillota; class Clostridia; order Christensenellales; family Aristaeellaceae; genus Limiplasma. The sequence continues at coordinate 43,862 of JAVBVF010000012.1, forward strand.
CTACCCCAACGAAACCCCGATTGCCAATTATGATCCGCAGTTTGTCAACGGTGTGCTCATCTCCGCTTGGCCCCAGGTACGGACCATGGTGGAGGCCAACCGTGAAACGACTCCGTTTTAATGAAGTGAAAGGATGAAAACCATGGCCGATAATTTTGAACGCGAACTGGGCTGGGATGATTCGATTGAGAAGGATAGCGAGTTTTCGCTGCTGCCGGCAGGCGACTATGACTTCACGGTGGTGAGCTTTGAACGGGCCCGATACAACGGCGGCGACAAGCTGCCCCCCTGTAATAAGGCTGTACTCACCCTGGAGCTCACCGACGGCGTCAATACCAGCAAAATGACCCACAACCTTTTCCTGCACACCCGAACCGAGGGGATGCTGTGCGCCTTCTTCACCGCCATTGGCCAACGGAAGCACGGGGACAAGATGTCCATGAATTGGAACGCCGTGCCAGGCAGCACCGGCCGCTGCAAGGTCAGCGTGCGTGAATGGAAGGGCAACGACGGCATGGTGAACCAATCCAACGATATCAAGAAGTTCTATGCTCCTGGCGAAGAGGCCCCCGCAACCCAGCCGGCCGCGCCAGCGTTTCAGGCAGGTGCATTCTAACCATGATGCAAACATCCTTGTTCCACGATGGAGGGCAGGGCATCGCCCCGCCCTCCATTCCAGCAGGAAAGATGGTGCTCCGGCCCTACCAGGAACAAGCGAAGGCCGCAGTACAAGCCCAGTGGGCGGAAGGCGTGAAGCGCACGCTGCTGGTGCTGGTGACCGGCGGCGGGAAAACGATTATCTTTGCCAAGATCATCGAGGATCTGGTGCGCTCCGGAGAGCGGGTGCTGGTGCTAGCCCACCGTGGGGAGCTGCTGGAGCAGGCCGCCGACAAACTGATGCAGGCCACAGGCTTGGGATGTGCCACGGAGAAAGCAGAGGAAAGCTGCCTGGGCAGCTGGTACCGCGTGGCGGTGGGGAGCGTGCAAAGCCTCATGCGGGAGAAACGCCTGGCCCAATTTGCCCCCGACCACTTCGACACCATCGTGGTGGACGAAGCGCACCACGTTCTATCAGACGGCTACCAACGGGTGCTGGCCCACTTTGAAGGCGCGAAGGTGCTGGGCGTCACCGCTACCCCCGACCGTGGGGACATGCGGAACCTAGGCAGCGTATTTGAAACCCTTGCCTATGAGTACACACTTCCCAAGGCGATTCGCGAAGGATACCTAGCCCCTATCAAGGCGCTGACCGTTCCTCTGCGGCTGGATCTGAGAGGCGTTGGCACACAGAACGGAGATTATAAGCTGGGCGACCTGGGGAGTGCCCTGGATCCATACCTGGATATGATCGCGGACGAGATGGTCAAGCAGTGCATGGACCGAAAAACGGTAGTGTTTCTGCCCCTGATCGCAACCAGCAAGAAGTTCTGTGATCTCCTCAAGGCCCGTGGCTTCCGCGCGGCCGAAGTCAACGGGGAAAGCACAGACCGCGCCGAAATTCTGCATGCCTTCGACCAGGGCGCGTATAACGTGCTGTGCAACTCCATGCTGCTGACCGAGGGCTGGGACTGCCCCAGTGTGGATTGTATCGTGCCGCTGCGGCCCACAAAGGTACGCAGCCTGTATTGCCAGATCATCGGCCGCGGCACACGACTTTTCCCTGGCAAGGATCACCTGCTGGTGCTGGATTTTCTTTGGAATACCGAGCGGCACGAGCTCTGCCGGCCTGCGCACCTGATCTGCGAGAATGAAGAAGTTGCCGCCAAAATGACCGAAAACATGGAGGCGGCCGGATGCGCCGTTGGCCTGGAGGAAGCGGAAACACAGGCCGAAAGCGATGTGGTCGCCCAGCGTGAGGCCGCCTTGGCCCAGAAGCTGGCAGAGATGAAGCACCGCAAGCGCAAGCTGGTGGATCCCCTCCAGTTTGAAATGTCCATTCAATCGGAAGACCTGGCCGGATATGTGCCGGCCTTCGGTTGGGAAATGGGCCCGCCCAGTGACAAGCAGCGTGCCATCCTGGAAAAAATGGGTATTTTCCCCGATGACATCGAAAACGCCGGAAAGGCCGCCAAGCTCCTGGACCGGCTCGAAAAGCGCAGAGAAGAAGGCTTGACCACGCCAAAGCAGATCCGCTTCCTGGAAGGCCGAGGCTTCCAGCATGTGGGCACCTGGCCATTCGACCACGCGCGGAAACTGATTGACCGCATTGCCGCCATGGGCTGGCGGATCCCCACAGAGATCACCCCTCAAACGTACGTGCCGCAAGAATAGGAATAATGGATTTTTCACCGTCAACGGGGGTCTACCAAGGCCTCGGGGGCTACCAAGCCCTGGCGGGTGATTGATGGGTGCGAGCTACCAAGCCACACCGGCCTGTCACAGAAAAAGAATTAAACCATTTTACAGCATGAACTGGAAAGGAATCCCTATGAAGCAACATGATCTAAAAGAGGTGCTGGAGCACATCGACCCTGCCATCCTGTCTTACCAGGAATGGGTCAACGTGGGTATGGCGCTCAAGGAAGAAGGCTATACAGCAGCGGACTGGGATGCCTGGAGCGCCCGAGACAGAGCGCGGTATCGCGCCGGCGAATGCTTCCGCAAATGGGACGGGTTTGGCGGTACCCATAAGCCTGTGACTGGCGGTACCGTTGTGCAATACGCCATGGAGCAGGGTTGGATGCCGGCGAAAAATCCTGATTGCGACGTTGAACTGGCCTGGGATGCGTCCATCGGCGGCCAAAAGGATGAGGGCGTTATCGTCAATCCCCATTGGCTGGAAAGCAAAGACGTTCCCCCGCCCCCCAAGGACTGGACCAAAGCCGAGCAGGTGCGGCAACTGACCACCTACCTGGAGTCCCTTTTTGAGGCCAGCGAGACCGTGGGCTATGTGACCGAATGCTGGGAAAAGGACGGGCGTTTCATGCCCAACAAAGGGGCATACGACCGCACAGCGGGCGAGTTGATCGAGCTCCTGGGCAAATGCAAGGGCGACCTGGGCAGCGTGATCGGCGACTGCAACCCCCAGGCCGGCGCGTGGATCCGCTTCAATCCCCTGGATGGCAAGGGCGTGAAAAATGAGAACGTCACCGAATATCGATACGCCCTGGTGGAAAGCGACAGCATGGAGATCGATCAACAGTTTGCCATCCTCCATGAGATGGAACTGCCCATTGCTATGCTGGTGCACAGCGGCAAAAAGAGCGTACATGCCATTGTGAGGATCAATGCCGGCAGCTATGACGAGTACCGTCGGCGCGTAGATTACCTGTACGAGGTATGCGCCAAGAACGGGCTGAAAATCGACACCCAAAACCGAAACCCCAGCCGGCTGAGCCGGATGCCCGGCATCACCCGCAATGGGCAGCCCCAATATATCATTGCCAAGGAGATGGGCAAAGGCAGCTGGGACGAATGGCGGGAGTGGATCGAAAGCGTAAACGACGATCTGCCCGAGCCGGAGAGCATGCGGGACGTATGGGATCATTTGCCCGAGCTCAGCCCGCCCCTGATCGACGGGGTACTGCGCCAGGGCCACAAAATGCTGCTGGCAGGCCCCAGCAAGGCCGGTAAGAGCTATGCCCTCATCGAGTTGTGTATCGCCATTGCCGAGGGCCAAAAGTGGCTGGGCTGGTCATGTGCCCAAGGCCGCGTGCTCTATGTCAACCTGGAGCTAGACAGGGCCAGCTGCCTTCACCGCTTCCGCGACGTGTATAGCGCCTTGGGCTGGCCTGCGAAAAGGCTGCAAAATATCGACATTTGGAACCTGCGTGGCAAGGCCATCCCCATGGATAAGCTGGCCCCCAAGCTGATCCGCAGGGCGGCCAAGCGGGGATACATCGGCATTGTGATCGATCCCATTTATAAGGTCATCACTGGCGACGAGAACAGCGCCGACCAAATGGCAAACTTCTGCAATCAGTTTGACAAAGTATGCACGGAGCTGGGTTGCGCCGTGATTTACTGCCATCACCACAGCAAGGGAACCCAGGGGCAGAAGCGGAGCATGGACAGGGCCAGCGGCAGCGGTGTATTTGCCCGAGACCCGGACGCGATGCTGGACATGATCGAGCTGGATACTACCGAGGAGCTGCGCAAGCAGACCGCCGACCGCGCCTACTGCGACGCATTGGGGGCCTGGCTGGATGACCATGTGCAAGGGTGGCGGGAGGAAGTATCACAGGATGACCAACTGGTGGTGGCTTCCCTCCGCGCGGCCGTGAAGGATATGCTCCCTAGTACGCAATGCGAGGTGGCCTTTGCTCAAGCGCAGGCTGCCCGCGCGGCCGCAGACCATCGCACCGCGTGGCGGGTGGAAGGCACCCTGCGCGAGTTCGCCAGGTTTGAGCCAGTGAATCTATGGTTCGCCTATCCGGTACACCTTCCGGACGAAAACGGGGCCTTGAAGGACGTGGACGCGGACGGGGAGCAACCGCCTTGGAAGAGGGCGAGCAGCAAAAACCAGCAAGCCGGTAAAAAGCGTAAGCAGACAAAGGACGAAAGGTTTGCTAGCGCTATCTCTAACTGCACGACAGACGGGACCCCCACCACAAAATCCGTTGCGGAGTATCTTGATATTGACCCCTCTACGGTTCGTAAATGGATTTCTGAACAAGCTGATTACTTCATTGATAAAAATGACGGAGCAATTAAGAAGAAAGGAGATGGGAGCGCGTGAAATGTCATGACTTTTCCTTCACGCACGCGCAGGAAATGCCATGTTTTTATGGCACGGCACGCGCGTGCAATGCCATAAAACATGGCATGGAGCGTGCGTGAAATGTCTTGTTTTTATGGCATGGAGCGTGCGTGCCACCATTATATATATAAATATATATAATGGCACGCCTCCGGCTGTCACGTGCGTGTTGGGGATGGGGCCGAAGGGCTGGCCCCCATCTCCCCACAACGCAAGTGCCAGTGACATATGTTTTCAAAATGAAAAATGAACACTTTAGCGAGGTGAAGCGCATGGAATTTTTCATGAGGATGGCGAAAGTGCCTACCGTCACCCACCAAATGCACCGCGTAACGATGGTGAAGGGCAAGCCCAGGTTTTACGACTCGGACGAACTGAAGGACGCAAGGGCCAAGCTGACCGCCAACCTGAGCCAGTATTCCCCCGCTATGCCCTACAACAACGGCTTGCAGCTCTGCGTGAAGTGGTGTTTCCCGCTCGCGGGCAAGCATCGCAACGGTGAATACCGCACCACCAAGCCCGATACGGACAACCTGCAAAAGCTGCTGAAAGACTGCATGACAGCTGTGGGCTTTTGGGCAGATGATGCGCTGGTTGCCCGAGAGATCGTAGAAAAGTTTTGGGCAGAGGTGCCTGGAATTTATATTAACGTTGAGCCACTGGAGTGATGGACATGGACGAACAGCGGGTAACGCCACACATTCATTGCGTGGACACATGGCCACCAGGCACGCTCACCGAGGCCAGTATGCACGCCTATAAACGACTGGAAAAACAAGGAGAGATTCGCCTACAATCCGTCGCCCAAAACAGGGCATCAGGAGTGGTCACAATCCGGTACCTGACCGACAGTCCACAGCGGTGGATCCTGGACAGGCTGAAAAAGGCTAGGCAGGAGATCATTAACGAGCTGTCTGAGCAGATAAAGCTATAGCGCCAAAAAGGAGCCTGATTCTGCAATTTCCTACGGATTGCCAGTAACGCAAAATCCCCCCTCCCGCCGCCAAGCTGAAAGGGGGATATCCTGACATCTCCAACATTATAGCATGGATGGGAGATGGGGGCAATGACGATGCAGGAAACATTGAGGGACATTGAAGCCCTGACAAACGACGCTACGCGGATTGGGCGTAGACTGCGAAGCGTCATGGACAAAGCCACGAACGCAAGCCCTGTATACTCTATGACAAAAACCAGCGGCGGGATTACTGGATCCAGGGTGGAAAACGGGGCCTTAAATAGCTCGAAGTTCGAGCAGGAACTTGTGGAAATCACCCAGGAGCTCGACAGGTTGCGAAAAAAGGTAGATCCGTACGTGAGGCTGCTTGACAAACGGGAGCAGCGGGTCATGGCGGAGCTGCGACTGATCGAAGGGCTGGATTGTGAATCAATAGCCTTACGGGAGCACTACAGTCTGTCCGGCGTTTATACGGTCCTGCGGAAGGCCAAAAGGCAGATGATTTTCCTCTCAAGCAAAAAGTGTGCAATGGTGTGCAATTGAGTGCAATGGGTTTCCGTGTTATATTGTATAAGGGCGAAGCGACCGCAAGGGAGCGGCTCCCCAAGAGCGTGATGAGCGCTCTTTTTTCATAAACAAAAGCGCCCGTTGCTGGACGCTTTGTGGGGGTCAATCTTGGGGGCTTGGGTCTTTGAGCAAGTCCTGGGGGGTGCAGTTTAGCAGCGCCATGGCGCGGAGAAGGTAAGAAGCCGTGGGTTCAGAGGTGCCGCCTTCCCACTTGCGCACCATGCGCTCGCTGGTGCCGATGGCCTCGCCCAAACTCTTTTGCGTTATTCCTTTCATCTTGCGCATGCTCTGAAAAGCGTCTGGAGAAAACATCTTCATGCTATTTCCCTCCACGCTTCAAGGTGAGGACTATGTCCAGGATCAAAGCACAGGCAACCAGCACAAGCGCAATGCTTTTCCATGGGGATGGTATTGCCAGCGAAGCCAGGATGACAACCAGGGCCGACGAGGTGAGAATGATGCGTCGTTTTTCCATTGCATTTTACCGCACAACGGGGTAGAATAAGGAAGAAGGGTGGGGGCTTTCGCCCCCGGCGCTTACTCCTTTAGGATTGCGGCCAGTGCTGTGATCAGAGCGGCGATGGCGGTCAAGGCTTCGATCAGCAACTGGGCTTTTTCCTTAGGACTTAGCCCCTTCTTTTTCTTTCCCATTGGCTTCCCTCCTTCCCTCTCTTGATGATTCTATTATATCAGGACTTGTAAGTCCTGTCAATCCTTTTCCAAAAGTTTTTCCATTTATTTTCCAAGGAGCGACCACATGGCCGCTCTTTTTCATTGCAATAACAGATGATTGGAGGTGAACACGTGGCGAAGGCTGGAGCGAGGCGGGGCAGAGGGCGACCGCCGGCTGTACGAGAAAACGGCGAACAAAAATATAACGTCCAGGCCATGGCGCAGGCCATTCGCAAGTATACCAATGAATGCCTGGAATCCACGGCAGGGTTTCCGATTCTCAAGGAATGTTGCCTTTTAAACGATTGGGAATATGACTATGTGATGCAACTGGCACGCGCCCACCCTGAATTATCTCAGTCTATAAAAAGGTTGCTGGCACAAAAGGAAATTTGCCTGGAAAAATTGAGTGCCTGCGGGATGATCGATAAGACCGTGGCAATTTTTTCGCTGAAGCAGCTGGGATGGAGGGATAAGGTGGATCTAGATATCAAGGAATCCAAGGGGGACATTGCCAATGAACTGGACAAGCATTTTGCGCAGCGCACGCCCGATCCGGATCGCTGAATTTTGCAGGCAGAATCCCATTGACATTGCCTGGGCTTGCGGTTTCAGTCTGTTGACCGATGAACTTCACGGGGCCTGGATGCGGGACATGCTGCGGGGCGGTGGGGACATGACCCTGCAGGCCCACCGTGGATCTTACAAAACCACCTGCCTAAGCGTGGTGATTCCCCTTCTGATGCTCACAAACCCAAACCGAAACATTCTTTTCATGCGCAAGACCGATTTTGACGCGATCGAGGTGGTGGAGCAGGCCCGCCGCGTGTTGCTGTCCGACGTGATGCAGGAGATCGCGCGGGCCATGTACGGGGAGGAAATCACCCTGACCAGGGACAACGCGCTGGAGATCGATACCAACCTGAAAACGTCGCCCATGGGAGCGCCCCAATTGCTAGGCATGGGCACCAAGGGTAGCCTGACAGGCAAGCATGCGGACACTATCCTTACGGATGATATTGTGAACCTTCAAGACCGGATCAGCCGAGCGGAGCGGGAGAGAACCAGGAGCATTTATCAAGAGCTGCAAAATATCCGCAACCGTGGGGGGCGCATCATAAACACAGGGACACCGTGGCACAGGGAGGATGCGTTTTCATTAATGCCCAGCCTTCGGCGGTATGACTGCTACCAAACGGGCCTCATTGACAAGGGCAAGCTGGAAGAGCTTCGGGCCGTGATGGCTCCCAGCCTGTTTGCGGCCAATTATGAACTGCGGCACATCGCCACGGAAAGCGCGCTGTTCGTAACACAGCCCCAATATCAAAACGATGCGACCAAGCTCCGCAATGGCAAGGCTCATGTGGATGCCGCTTATGATGGGGAGGACTATACGGCCTTTGGATGCGCAAAGCGGGACGGGGATACGATTTATGCCTATGGAAGGATGTGGCGAAAGCATGTGGACCTGTGCCTGGATGCTATGATCGCAGACTGCAACCGGCTCATGTGCTCGCCAGTGTATTGCGAAAACAATGCTGATAAGGGCTATTTGGCCAAAGAACTTGTTCGGCGTGGCGCGAAAGCCAAGGGATACCATGAGCATACCAACAAATATCAAAAAATCAGCACTTATTTGCGCAAATGGTGGCGCAATATCGTGTGGTTGGAGGGTACGGATCCGGCCTATATCGCCCAAATCATGGATTATACAGAGGACGCGGAGCACGACGACGCGCCAGACAATGCAGCGTGCCTTTGCCGCATGCTGGACGGGACGGCCAGAGAGAGCCTATTAAGCTAGGAGGTGGAACATGTTCACGGAACTGACCTATCAGGATTACCAGGCGGCGCAGGACAAGCATGCATTCGCCTTCCAAGCAGTCAAGGCCTATATGGCAAGCGACGATTTCAAACGGGGGTTATCCGCCAACGCTTATTTCAACGGAGAAAACGAGGTGGTTTCTAAAAAAACCATGCTCAAGATCAGTTCAAGAACCATCCAAACGCCGGACGGGGTGGTCCGCAGGGCGGCAGATACCATAGAGGTTCCAGGCAATCGGCTAGGGTCAAACTTTCTTTTCCGACTGGTGGTGCAAGAAAACCAACACCTGCTGGCCAACGGAGCAACCCTGAAGGACGAGAAAGAGAAGCAGGCCGTTGGTAACGGGTTTGATAAGGCCCTTTCGCGGCTGGGCGAAAGAGCGCTTCTTCACGGCGTGGCCTGGGGATTTTGGAACCTGGATCACCTGGAGATCCTTCCGGCGGTTGTGGACAGCAACAGCGGATGCTTGGCCTTGCTGGACGAAACCACAGGAACGCCGAAAGTGGTGCTCCAGTTTTGGAAAATCGCCGATAGAAAGCCCCTGCATCTTCGCATCTTTGATCCGGAGGGCATTGAGATCATCAAACAAGACCCGAAAGGCGACCTGGACGTTGTGACGGAAAAGCAAGCCTATAAGCAAACGGTGAGAAAGACCGTAGGCGGGGAGGAGATCGACGGCGCCGAGGGGTATGGGAACCGGCTGCCTGTGATCCCGCTTTATGCCAACGATGAGAAACGAAGCGAGTTCACCACGGCCATTAAGGCCAAAATTGACGCCTACGACCGCATCAGCTCCGACTTTTCCGACAACCTGGACCGTGCCAATGACGTGTACTGGGTGTTCAATAATTTTGGCGGCGATGTGGATCAGATCGTGACCATGATGGAGGAAATCCAGAAAATTCGGGCGGTTGTGAACCAGGCGGACAGCAGCGGCATGGGCCCTGGAGGGTCGGCAGAGCCGCACACCATCGAGGTCCCCTATCAGGCCCGCCAAACCGCCCTTGAACTGCTGGAAAGAGCCATTTATAAGGACTATATGGCGCTGGATCTAAGCGAGATCACAGGGGGTAGTCTGACCAACGTGGCTATTAAAGCCGCCATGATGAACCTGGATTTGAAGTGTGACCGATTCGAATGGCAGTGCTTCCAGTTTGTGCAGCAGGTACTTTCCCTGCAGGGGATCGTGACCGAGAACATCGCCTTTAAGCGCCAACAGCTCTCCAATGATACCGAGACGGTGCAAAACATCTACACGGCCAGGGCGGATTTGGACATTGAAACGGTGTTGAAAAAGCTGCCCTTTATCAGCCAGGACGAGATTCCCGATATTTTGGCCAACCTGGACGCGGAGAGAACCACGGGCCTACCCAGCCTGGAGGAATTGGAGCGCGCGGCGGCGGGGGATGGCCCAGAGCCCCCCCTAACCCAACTGATACACGGGATCAGGCCGAAGCCGTAGCGCAAAAAACCCTCAACGGAGCGCAGACGCAATCCCTCATCCAGATCATTTCGCAATACCAAGCGGGCGCGCTGTCTCTTGGGCAAGCGGTCAATATTGTGGCGGTTGCCATTGGGGTGGATAAGGAGGAGGCCAAACGGATCATCGAAGGGCTGGCATAGGCCCGTAGGGAGGAAAGGCAATGGACAAGGCCTATCGGGCCTCTGACCGCGTGGAGGCAAGCGCCATGGACAGGGTTGCCAAAATCTATTCCGGAGCCCTGGAAACAGCCCTGAAGGAGAAAAAGGGGTTTTTCCAAAAGGTTGTGGACGTTTATACGGGCAAATATCCACCCCCTGCCGGATACACCGAGGAAATGGCCAAGGCCTGGCGGGAAGGGTTTATCACCGAGCTGATGCGTCAGCAAAACCTGATCAACGATATCGCGGACGCGTTGGCAAAGGCGGGGGTAGCGGTTCAGCCGGTGATCAAGGACGCCATGGCCGAGATCTACGGGATCAACCGGAAATTCACCGTTGGGAAAATCGAGGGCAAGGCGCAAAAGGCAGGGTTAGAGGTCTATTTCAACCAATACGACAAGCGGCAAATCGATATTCTTTTGCGCGAGACCCAAACGCCTTTTTCCAAGATTGCCTATCATAACCTGGGGAATGACCGGATTATTGTCCGCAGGCTCACCACCGAGATGGCCCAGGCGGTGATTTTGGGGGAAAGCCGGTCCAAGATCGTGAAACGAATCCAAAAGGTGACGGGGCAGAGCCTGTATCAGGCCCAGCGGGTAGTGCAGACCGAACGGACCCGGGTACAGTCCCAGGCGCGGTTTGAGGCGGGAGAAGAGGCTCGCGTACAGGGGTTGAATATCGTCAAAAGGTGGTCGGCAAGAATGATCCGCACCCGCGACACCCACGCGGAACTGGACGGGACGGAGGTTCCGGTGGACAAGCCGTTCGTAAGTCCATCGGGCGCGGAACTGATGTATCCTGGCGCGCCTGGCGCGCCGGCGGCAGAGGTGATCAACTGCCAGTGTGTGATGGAGACGGATGTGAGGGTGGGCAAGGCGGTGCAGCACCAGGGATATTTGGGCGCAAAACAAAACAATGGTCATCCGCGTAGCTCGCAGCCGATTGACTATCGCGGCATTGTACCTACTCAGGGAACCGCTAGCTTCTCTGATGGGACAAGCTCATCACAAGGCGGACGCGTAAAACAAGCGAATGTGTATACACTTCCGTCGGGGCAGCAAATACGTTTTCCAAAGGGCTATAACAAATCAAGGCAGGGAATTACGCCCGAGCAGGCGTTGCGATTGGTCGATCAATTGCCGGCCGTCTTGAGAGATAACGTCCGGACAGTTGACTTTGTAGACTACTACAACCCGATGGATACGTACTGGCGCAAGAAATACAAAAATTTTGGGCACTCTTATGCTACCGGCGGGCCTACAGGTATCACGTTTTATCGCAATGACCGCGTGTTGAATACGGACGAAAATATCTTTGAATCCCTTTTGCATGAGACAGGACATGTACTGGACGCCTCTGCCCTTCCTGGCAAAGCAAGAATTTCGCAGGGGAAGGAATACTTGGATGCAATAGCGAAAGATACGATAATAAGTGGAAAAAAAGCAGTAACCCCTTACGCAGAGAACTCCATTGCAGAGGATTTTGCGGAATCAGTCAAGCTGTACTCCCTTGATCAGATTCATTTTGAAGAAGAATTTCCACAGAGAGCTGCATTGTTAAGGAGGTGGATCCCATGAAAACCTTTGAACGGGTCGAAGAAACAACGCTTTCTGGCGGTACGTACAGTATCACGTACTTTTTTGACAGGGATGGGAATCCCACTGACAAGGATCAGGCTGTGCGTTTTGAAATTCAGGAGTTTGACGAGGACGGTCAAATGATCGCCAGAACATACGCCTGATGGGGCGATCTGCGGGAGAAGAGAGGGCGCGAAAAAGTAATGATTGATTTTCTTCGGTACGAGAAATATTTGATCGAAACGCCCGAAGGCTTTGCTCTGCGTGCCGACGCTCCTAAGTGGGTGGCAGACGAGATTTGGGAGGTCAATGAGGCGTATCGGAAAGAGTATGGCGGGAATCTTATTGAGACGATTGAGGCCGAGCCATGAACGGCGTAAAGTTCGTTGACCATTCCGCCGAGGTGAAGGCGCAATTGGAGCGGAATAAAAAGGCCACGCTGTTGGCCATGGGCACCAAGGCCGCTAAGCTCATTCAGGAAAACATGCGAACGGGGTACAAGGACGCGCATTTCAACAGGGATTTAAGGGGGCGTGTGGTTCCTGGCATGCACACCGACATCCGCCACAGCGGGAACCTGATTGGGGATGTGAACTATGAAGTGGAGAGATCCGCGCCGGACACGGTGGACATTGGCAACAGCCTGGAGTATGCGCATTTTGTCCATGACGGGACCTACTTCATGCCTGCCCGCCCCTACATCAGGGATGCCATTGACAAGGGCAAGCCGGTGATCCAGGAAACCGTGGAGGAGATCATGAAAAAGGGATTCTAACAAGCCGCTAAGCATAAGCTGGCGGTTTTTTCATGGTATCAAGCGAGGCAAAGAAACGCCTCGCTTTTTACATACAAAAAAACTATCGTGCGGCACGGAACGCCGCCCAAAGGAAAGGAAGATAGTATGGCGCTAACTCGGAAGTTTTTGAAGGCAATGGGCATTGAAGAAGAGCAAATTGATCAGATCATTGAGGCCCATGCGGAAACCACAGACGGCCTAAAGGCCGACTATGAAAAGGAAAAGCAGGAAAAGGAAGCCCTGCGCCTTGCCGCAAAGGAACGCGACAAGTACAAAGCGGATCTGGAGGCGCTTCAGGCGGCCGGCGCTGACGCAGCCAGGGTACAGGCGGAGTTTGACGCCTTCAAGGCCAGTGTGGCCGGAGAAAAAGAGGCGGGCATCAAGGCCAAAGCCGTGAGAAAAGCCCTGGAGGATCAGGGCATTGTGAAGGCGGCGGGGGTCATCGTCAAAACCCTGGACCTGTCGAAGTTGGCGGTGGAAAATGGCGAGGTCAAAGGCCTGGACACGTTTATTGGGCCCGTGGTAAAGGAAAATACCTGGGCGGTGGAAACCACCACTACCCGCGGCGTGCCCACGGTAACGCCCCCTAGCAACGGCGGCACTAAGCCTTACACCCTGGACGCCATCAAGACCATGACGCCGGAAGAGATCAATCAAAACTGGGACGCCATCAGCAAGGCGCTTCCCAATCTGAAAGGAGAATAAACCATGGCAATCACAACCTTTATTCCGCAACTTTGGAGCGCGCGGCTGATTGAGCACATGCGCGCCAACCTGGTCTATGTCAACCTGTTCAACCGCAACTATGAGGGCGAGATCAAGCAGATGGGCGACACGGTTCACATTAACGCCTTGTCCGATGTTGCGATCAAGCCCTACACGAAAAATACCGATATTGAGGATCCCGATCAGTTGGCCACCACCGATCAGACCCTGGTGATTGATCAGGGCGATTATTTCAACTTCTATCTGAACGATGTGGACAAGGTGCAATCCCGCGCCGACCTGATGGATCAAGCCATGAAATCCGCGTCTTACGGCCTGTCGGACAAGGTGGACCGGTATCTGGCAAGCCTCCTTGTAAGCGGAGCCATCACCACGGGCCTGGGCACCACCGCCACGCCCTTGTATGTGGCGGAGACGGGGGGCGATGTGGACGCCTATGGGCTGCTCATCAAAATCAAGACGTTGCTGGACAAGGCAAATATTCCCACCGCTGGCCGCAAGGTGGTGGTTCCCCCCGAGTTTGAGGCCATCATGCTGCTGGACAAGCGCTTTGCCTCGGCTGACAGCGCCAGCGCGGAAAACCGCCTGACCAACGGCCTGGTGTCCCGCGGGGCCGGTTTTGACGTCTACGTGTCCAACAACGTCCCCAATACCTCCGGCAACAAGTACAAGATCATGGCATCGGTGGATGCCACGTCCACCTATGCGGACCAGATCCTTCAAACCGAGGCCTATCGGCGGGAAAAGGGCTTTGATGACGGCGTGAAGGGCCTTCATGTGTATGGGGCGAAGGTGCTGCAGCCCGCAAAGGTAGCTGTGGCCACCGTGAATTTTGGCGCTAAGCCCGCTTAAGAAGGGAGGAGCGATCATGGCTGCAACGGTTGGGGAGGTGATGCGTCACCTGAACAATTATTTCGAATGCGGATACCGTGAACAGGTTTATATCATCATGAACAATGCCTTGCAGCCGGACGACCTCCTTGTGGAGGGCGCATGGGTGGCCATTGACGGCAGTGTGTTTCATGACGGTGTGTATAAGCTGGGACCAGGGAATACGCTGATAGGATTGCCGGAAGGGCTGCCGGACGAAACCTTTGCGGGGCGGGTGTGGTTTTTGCGCCCGCCTCCGGCCTTCCTTTCCCTATGTGGTGAGATTGCCTCTTTTGACGAAAAGACGCCCCTTTCAGCACTGACTTCCGAGAGCTTTGGCAACTATAGCCGCTCCTTTGCCCAGGGGGCAAACGGGGCCGCCTTGGGCTGGGAGGGCGTGTATGGGGAACGCTTGCGGCCTTGGCGGCGCATGTATACGGAGGTGGGCGTGTAATGGCCCTGGAGGACTTTTTTGAGCCCTTTGTGATGCAGGTGTTGACGGAAGCGGAAGACGGCCTGGGGGGGCGGGTGCAGATCTGGACGGACGGCGCGGAGTTCCTGGCGGGATTGTCAACCAACCACAGCACAGAAGCCCGAATTGCCTATCAAAACGGCATGAAAACCCTGTACACCCTGGTTACGGACACGGGTACGGTTTTGCGCCAGGATGACAGGATGAAACGAGTCAGAGATGGTTTGTTGTACCGCATCACCAGTCATAGCGCGGATATGACCACGCCCCATGTAGCCCAGCGCCAGTATGCACAGGTTAGCGCAGAGGTGGTGCGGGAATGACGGAATTGCATAAAGCGCTGTATGGATTTTGGAGCCAGTTCCAAGATGAGAACCAGCCTATTAAGGCATATTTGAATGGGCTGGTTCCTCGTTCGGCCACGTTTCCCTATATCACTTTTGAGGTGGTGGAGGGGGCCTTCTTTGGGTTTTCTGTGTTGACGGCCATTTGCTGGTGCAAAAAAGAAAACGGCCAGGATGCAAACGCCCAACGGGCCCGAATCCTGGATGCCATTGCCTTGGCCCTCCCAGAAGGCGGAACGCGGGTCTCCTTCTCCGGGGGAATGGTGGTGCTGCAGCGCAACGAGGCGGGGTTTCTAAGTTACTATGACGACCCCCAGGACAGCACGGTGCTGGGTGGGCGCGTCAGCTATCAGATCCAATACTTCAATCCATAGGGAGGAATAGAGGATGATTACACCCATTCGGTTGGACACCTTCAAAAAGCTGGGTTTCAACGCAGGAATCCTGCTGAAAAATTTTGATTATGCCGCGGCAACGGATGCCCCCAGTCTGGCAGCGCTGATTGCCAGCGCCATTACGGACGGGACTGGGCTGATGGGCGCCACCAAGGGCGGGCTTACAGTGCAATCGGCCCTGGAAACCTGGACGCCCGAATTGGATGGCATGCGGACGCCCTTTCGCGGGTCGCGCCAAACCTCCAGCTGGGACATCAAAATCACTGGCACCCTGGTGGAGCTGACTGGGGAAAATTTCAAGGATATCTTTGGCGCGGCGGACATGGTGACGGAAGGGAAGATCTCCACTGTGACGGTGCGGGACAGCATCCAGGACTCGGATTACATTGACAAACTGGTGTGGATCGGGGACAAAGGCAGCGATGGACTGTGCTTGGCGGAAATCAGCAATGCGCTGAATACGACGGGGCTTAACATGACACTGACCGATAAGGACGTGGCCACCCTGCCCTTTGAGTTTACGGCGCACAGCGACAATCCCAACGCCACCACCATGCCCATTACCATTAAGCTCTTTGCTTGATGAGGCTTACGGGAGGAAAATAGAATGAAACTGTCCGAAATGACCACGCCCCAATTTGCCGAGTGCGCAGCCCGCATTGCTGCGCCTATTGGTCGGCTCACCAAAACCAAAGAAATGCAAACCTTTTTCAGTCAGCACGCCAATAAGGAGCTGAATGGCATGCTGGCGGCATCCGCGATTTTGGAGCTGTTTCCCGTGTTCCTGCAAAGCCATTACGCGGACACTGTGGAGGTGATTGCGGCGCTGACGGGCAAGCCTGTGGAGGAAATCAACGCCCAGTCGGGTTTGCAGACCGTGAAGGATGTGCGAGAGAGCTGGGACAGGGAGTTGCTTGGTTTTTTTCGCTGACGGCGCGGCATGGCGCGGGGCGGGTGCTGGAAACATTGGCGGCAGCACACGTCCCGCTGCGCCTGGATGCGCTGGCCTTGCTCCTTTTGGAGCGCGAAAAGCAGGAGGCGAAGGCGGTATACCTGGGCAATCTGCAATGGAGCCTGCTACAAAATGTGTATACGATGGCCGGAGGAAAGGACTGGAGGCTGCCTAGCTTCGGGTCTTTTTGCTTGTCCTTGGACGGATGCGCGGAGGAGGACGAGGCTCCGGAGGATGTCCAAAAAGAAGCGGCCTTGGGCATTGTGAACATGTTGAACCGGTATTTGCCGCAAAAGGGAGGTGAGCCAACTGAAGCTATTTGAACTATTTGCCACGCTGGGGCTAGACACCAGCGGGTTTGACAAGAGCGTAACCGACAGCACGGAAAAGGGAAAGACGCTGGGGCAAACCTTGGGCGGCGCACTGGCGGGCGGCGCCAAGGCTGTGGGTAAGGGCATGGTGGTGGCTGTGGGCGTGGCCTCCACCGCGATTGGCGTGCTGACGGGCCAAGCCTTGAACCTTGGCGGCTCCTTAGAGCAAAACATAGGCGGTTCCGAGGCCGTGTTCAAGTCCTTTGCCGGAACTGTACAAAAAGAAGGCAAAAGCGCATTCAAAAATCTTGGTCTGTCCACCTCCGACTATCTGTCCACCGCAAATAAAATGGGAGCGCTGTTTCAAGGCGCTGGTATTGGCATTGGTGAGTCCATGAATCTTTCCACGAAATCCATGCAGCGTGCTGCCGATGTAGCCTCCATTATGGGCATTGACACCTCCGTGGCCATGGAGTCCATCGCGGGGGCCGCCAAGGGCAACTTCACCATGATGGACAACCTGGGCGTGGCCATGAACGATACCGCCATTGGGGCCTATGCCATGTCCAAGGGGATCACGAAAGCCACCAAGGACATGACCCAGCAAGAAAAAATTGCGCTGGCTATGGATATGTTCTTAGAAAAGACAGAGTATGCGATGGGCAACTATGCCAAGGAGAATGAGACCCTGGCAGGATCCCTTGGCACCGCAAAGGCTGCATGGGATAATTTTCTATCCGGATCAGGAGATGTCGACAGTCTGGTGAATGCCTTTTCCAACGCGGCGGATGTGATCGTGAAGAACCTGGATCAAATCCTTCCCAGACTCACAAAAGGCCTGGTGGACATTGTGACCAAGCTGGCACCCAAGATCCCGCCGCTGATCAAGAAGCTGCTGCCGGCGATTATCACAGGGGCGACCACCCTGATCAACGGTCTGGTGGCTGTGCTGCCGGATCTGATGGAAGCCCTGGCCGCTGTGTTGCCGGTCATCATCACCGCCCTGGCCGATATCTTTCCCAAGCTGGCGCCTGCCTTGATCCAGGGCCTTGTGGCTGTAATCAATACTTTGGCCCAACAACTGCCCACCCTCATCCCCGTGATCGTGGAGGCACTTCTGGACGGATTTCTGGCGCTAATTGAAAATGCGGATACGCTGATTGAAGCGGGGCTTGCGTTCTTGGAAGGACTCATCCAGGGAATTATAGCTGCTGCGCCTGCCTTTAATCAGAAACTGCCGGAGATCATTGAAGGGATTGTGAATGCCTTTATCCAGGGATTTGGTCAGATGGTGGATGTGGGGGCGAATATCCTGGCTATGATTTGGCAAGGGATTACGGGTCAGGCAACTACAGGCGAGGATATTAAGACCTTCTTTTCTGATTTGTGGGGGGAGGTGCAACAGGCTGCCCAGGATGCGCTAGATGTCGGCGCAAATATCTTAGCTTCTATCTGGACCGGCATCACAGGACAGAAAACCACGGGGGAGGACGTTAAGTCCTTTTTTGCCAACCTCTGGGGAGATGTGCAAAAGGCCGCCCAGGAAACAGGGGATACGGGTGCAAACATCCTAGCCGCTATTTGGCAGGGAATTACAGGGCAAGCAACCACTGCGGAGGACATCCGCATTTTCTTTTCTGACCTGTGGGGAAATGTGCAAAAATCCGCCGGCGACGCGGTGGGAATGGGTGCCAATGGCTTGGCGTTAATTTGGCAGGGAATTACAGGGCAAGCAACCACTGCGGAGCAGATCGGAGAAGCGTTCAAGAATCTTTGGGAACAAATCCAGGGTTATATTCAGATTCCCATCGACATCGGGAAAAAAGCCTTTTCCGCCATTTGGGCAGGAATAAGCGGAGATCAAACAGCACAGCAATCCATTGTCGAAACATTTCAAACCATGTGGAACAACATCGGTACTGCGGCGAAACAGCTTTGGGATGATATTGTTAGCTGGATCCAGGGCGCTATTGATAAAGTGTTGGAATTTTTAGGGCTGAAAAACCAATCATCTTCTGCGACGCCTTTCGTGAGTGGTCCTAAGATTTCTGGAATGCCCAAAATTCATATGACCGGCAACCCCAAAGCCACCGGCCTTGAATACGTCCCCTACAACGAATACCCCGCCCGACTGCACAAAGGTGAGGCCGTCCTTACCCGCCTGGAAGCGGAAAACTGGCGCAAGGGCGGCGGCACTAGCGCGCAGATGCCAAGAGGCCCCAGCGCGGAGGACATGGCTCGCGCCATTGCCAATGCCTTGTCTGGGGCGGCCATCCACATGGACGGCGAAAGAGTGGGCGTGCTGGTAGCCCCCACGGTGAGCCTGGAGATGGGCAACGCCTTGAACCTAAGGAGGAATGCCTGATGAGGCGATTTGATGTCTATTTGAACGGCCAGAGCCTAAACAGCGTTTATGAGGCGGTGTATATCATCGATGTGCAGGAAAACGCTCCCAAGCTGCGGGTGGAGGCGGGTGACAACGCGAAGTATGACGGGTTGCGCTTCTTGGGCCGCGCCGTACAAACCCGAACGGTGACCGTCATCTTTGCAGTGCGGGAAAGGAATATGGCGCGGCGGGCGGAAATCATTGACGCGGTGCTGGACTGGGTGGCAGACGGGACCTTGCAGGTGAACTATCGGCCTAATCAGCAGCTACGGGTCAAATATACGGATATGCCCGCCGGCGGCAGCGCGCTACAATGGGCGGACGCGGTATCCGTAGGGTTTACGGCATATGACCCCTATTGGGAGGCGGTGGAGCCGACAACTGCAAGCCTTAGCACCTCTGGCGGAACGGCAAAAAAGACTACGCTACAGCCCGTGGGAACAGCCGATACCACATTCTTAGAATTTGACATCAAAAACGCCGGCGCTGGCACCATGAATACGGCCACCATCAGTGTGAACGGGCGGTCGTTTTCCTTCACGTCGCTAGGCCTTGCGGTGGGGCAAACGCTAAGCGTTGCCTACGACCAAGACGGCTATTTGCTTATCCGGATCGGCAACGCCAGCGCCATGAACAAGCGTACAGGCACAAGTGACGATGACCTGATTTTGTATCAGCGAAAACCAAACGAGGTGACGGTAACCACTGGCGCGGCAAGCAGCGTCACCCTAAAAGCTACAGGGAGGTATCGGTAATGCAAGAGAAAATCGAAATCCGGCTTCCGCGCCTGATGGACGCGGCACTCAAGGAAATCGGGAGAATCCGGCCTGACAAGCTGGCCTATAGGCTGGAAATGTCTCCGCTATCTTCCGCGTCCATGGTAATACAGGCTGACGGAAGAGAGCTTCTTCCTGCTGTTGGGCAGTTCGTGGAGCTTTACGACACCCCGGGCAGTTTGGGCATTTTTCGGGTAACGAGCGTAACCACAAACTACAAAAGCGGCGCAACCGCCACAGTTACCATGGAGCATGCCCTAACCACGCTGTCTGACGGGGTGATCTTCGGTTACAAGGAGTATGGCGGCACTGGGGTAAACATCAAGACCGTGCTAACCCAGTTGCTTGCCTTGCAACCCAAGGAAATGTGGGTTCTAGGCGCTTGCGAGTTCACCACCCAGTTCCAGTACAGCTTTGAGAACGAAAACCTGCTTAGAGCCATTCTTTCTTTGGCGGAACCGCTGACGGAAGAATATCTTTGGACGTTTGATACTAGCGTGTTCCCATTTGTTCTGAACCTGATCAAGGCCCCTACCGGTGACATGAGCGAACTGCGCATGAACCGGAACATCGATAGCTTGAAGGTGGACATTGACAGGAGCGAGCTATGTACCAGGATCTATCCCCTGGGCTACGGCGAAGGCGTGAACCAGCTGACCATTGCCGAGGTAAACGGGGGCAAGAAGTACCTGGACGCGGATACCCTAGCCACCTGGGGCGTGGTGGCCTCCACCTATGCCGAAACCAGTGTGACGGAAGCCGCCACCCTGAAATCCATGGCCCAGAGCGTGCTGGAAAAGCTCAAGAACCCCAGGGTGACCGTCACCGTGAACGGGGATGACATTTTTGCGCTTACAGGGGAACCACTTGACCGCTTTTACATTGGGCGGCTGTGCCGCGTGCCTTTGCCCGATTATGGGATCTTGTTGGATGAGCGGGTCGTTAGCATTGCCAAAGGAAATGTATTTGGAGATAACACAAGAGTCACCCTGACCCTGGCCAATCAGGTACGGGACAGCGTGACGGAGCTGGTCACCCTCAGCCGCAAGGCCGCCATTGGCGAACTGTACAGCCAGGGCAGCACCAACCAGTACGCGGTTCACCTGGCGGACAATGCCGACCAAAGCAACCCTGCCGAATTGAGTTTCTATATTGACCAGGACGCGGTATGGATTAACTCTGTGATGTGCAGGTATAAGCTGGAGGCGTTTCGCAGCTATTCAAAGGGGGCGGCTAGTGGGGGTGGGAGCACGCAGACGAGCTCCAGCGGCGGCGGCGGTACTAGCGGGGGTGGAGATTATTCTGTTGGGGATAACCATACGACAGGCGATGCTATCGGCACCGAGCAAGCAACAGGATATTCGACTGGATACAACACTGGAGGAACCGTTTCCGGCCACATTCACCCACTGAAACGACATTGGCATGACATCAGCACGGCCTTAAGTGGGCATATCCACCAGGTAATGGCTCACGTTCATCAGGTGGTGTTTCCTAGTCATACACATGCGCTAGAATTCGGCATTTACCGTGGAAGCGCCGCGACATTGGCAACCGTCAAGATTGATGGCAACACTGTTCCCTCATCGGCCATTGTGAACGGGGAATTTGATGCAGTTCCATATCTTGCCAAGGACAGCGCGGGAAAAATTACACGCGGGACATGGCATAGCATCAGCATCACGCCGAACTCCCTTACGCGGATCGTGGCTGACCTGCATGTGAAAACGTTCATAAGGTCTATCTCTGGAGGTAACTACTGATAATAAAAAGGGAGGGCTCGCGTTTGGGCTCTCCCTTGCGTTTTGCTACCTCCCCTTTGTTACCAGTATATTAAGTCCAGGTCGCATGATGAGACTGAAAAATTCATGTTTGTTGGATACGCCCCGAACTCAAAGAATAATCCGTGCCTTTCTATCCGCTTCGGAGCATAAAACACCGCTTCGGAGAAGATGTTCATACCAAGATCGCTAAAGATAGCGTCTACATCTTCATCGGTTAAGGCTGGCATTGTTGCAAGAATATATTGCTTTGCAAACGAACGAAGAGCATCTGCGGATGGCGTAAATGCTGCTTCATTTATCTCTGGCGCTTGACAGGGGACGGAAACAGAAACAATGCCAATATTCTGATCTTTCTTTTTGCTTAGGAGGTCTATTCGGTTCCCGTTCTCATATTCATGCCGAAAATAGTAATAACTTGGCGTACTGTCTGCTTCCTCAAACTCCTCAAACCACCACTCGCTGTCCTCGCCAACAACCTCCTGGTACCTCACCAGCCATTCCTCGGCTGTAAAATCAAAGGTGGGGACAGCGGGCGGCTCGGTGGCCTTGGGCTTCTTGGCGGCCAGGGCGAAGGTGGGCAGCAGGGCCAAGGCCAGCACCAGGGCAATGATCTTTTTCATGGTAGTACCTCCCGTTGTTTTTGTAGCCCAATGGTAACACACTCTTTGAAAAAGAAAAAGGGGGGGCGCTACATCCAAAATTCTTCAGTGAAAGGCGGCAGAACAATGAAAGAGTGGGTAAAGCAAGCAGTTCGAGACTATTACGAGAAAGGGCCGCCAGTCCTGCTGTTCTTTTTAGAAGAAGGCGGAACGCTAGAATCCGCTCAGATTACGGTTATGAGGCCGCCGGAGATGAAGGGCGCTGCTTGTCATCAAAAGCATATTTCATGTGAGAATCAATGATGAAGTATTTCCCTTTCGGAAAGTTTTTGATGCCATTGGCACGGGAAAACAGAAACAATGCGCCGCCACTAACGAAGGTTGTAACATACAAGCAAACGAAAAAGTTTTGGACAGTATCTGCAGCCAATCCAAATAACGGAACAAATTGAGCGGTGAAAAGCGAAAGAAAGCCGGAAAACCCGAACGAAAGCAATGAAGCGCCAACGGCTTTCCATGTTGATATACTAGATTTCGCGTAAACGTCATCAAACAGCCTGTTGATATTGCTTTCATATTCTTTGCGCGAAAATGGGAACATCTCTGTTTTTGTGGGTACAAACGTTGATAGGCCAGGGTTGGCATGTTTACTGCCGCTCATTCGTTTCGGACTCCAATACTAGAGATGTGGCATCAAAGAACTGTAAATTCTTGCAGTTCTTGCAAAGCAAAACGAGCGTCGGCAGCAAATTGTTCACTCTTTCCGAATCAGCAAAACCTTGCGCAAGCATCATTGTCAAGATATCGCTGTTTACCGTGACGTCCGACTTCCCACAAATCGGGCATTTGTAATCGTCGAATATACCTTTTGATGACAATATTTCCAAAACTTCGGCTGCAGTGTAATCCGAAACAGGTTTGTTCATAACCTCACGCTCCGTATCGTTTATGGCCCAATCGTACCACACTTTTGCAAAAAGAAAAAGAGGGGGTGAAGCCAGTATCCTGCTTGACAAGTGGAAGATAGGTGGATATTATTATATAATATTACTTTATTTTTAGGCATGTTCGAGGTGCTTGTATTTGAAAAAGACAATAACTGTGCGTTGCGACCAACAAGTGATGGGCGCATGTGAGTACTATCAATTATCAGTTCGCAACAGGATGTCTGAATCAAAAAGCAGAATCACCGCCTTGCTGGTTTCAGCAGTTTGTTGGTTGATTGCTGGATCTCAAGACCAAACCGGACAGTCGTGGTTCATCACTATGTTGACGGTTGTCGCTGCCAGTTTCGTTTCGTGTGTGTTTTATCCCAAGGATACGTATGTTAAAAAGGTTGTCTACTATATTACCGTTTTTTATACACTTGCATGTTTGATTTTTTCGGTATTAGGCGTAGTTGGCGTGTTGGTTGCCCATAATGGCAGCATATCATTGACCGAAGGAGGAGCATATCATGGCAATCCTATTATGAGTGCAAATACATATTTTTTTGGCTTGGGAGGCATATTGGCATTAGATTTGATTGGATGGATAGCCTGCTCAGCATATGACCATAGAATTAAATCTGCAAGTAGCGTTGCTTTGAAGGGAGATTTGCAAGGATGAATTTTATCTTTCTTATTGGCGTGTTGTTGCTATCGTTCGTTCTTGGCGTTTGGATACTTTTGTTGCTTTATGGCGTGGAAGGTGGGCGAAGTCTCTTTGTCGCTTTTGTTTTGCCAATGCTTCTTCCCAATATCTTTATGATGACAACAAAGCTAGTTGTAAGGAATTATTGCAAGGAATACGGCTTATCGCGCTTGAAAGCAATCAAACTATCATTCAATGTGTTTGGTGTATGTTTTTTGCTGATTCCCATCATTTTGAACGACAGCATTACTTCTTTAGCGAACATTCAAAACAGGAAGCGCAAAAAAGTTTATCTCAAAAAGGCAAAAGAAAAATTATGCGTAGCTTTATCGGATTGCGCAACTCAATATTATGCGCTACAAAACGCCTAATCATGGATTAAAGCCATTTATGGAAAAGAAGCTCAACCCTTCAGGGGTTGGGCTTTTTCATACCCTGCATTCCAACAAAGAAAGAAGGTGAACCATGGCAAACCTCTACCTGCCCCTTAACTTTACCGTAGACATAGATAAAGACACAAAACAAATGACGCTGGAGGCCCCACTAGTGGCGGGGGATAACCAGGCCCACCGCGTAACTGTGACCTGCCTTCGCGGGCAATCCGCCGCTGATTTGAGCAACGCCAGCGCCACATGCTATGTGGTGCTGAGCAACCGCCAAACGGTAATTGTTGCGGCCGTGGTGAGCGCAAACAAAATCACGGCCACGCTAAACTCCGCCTGTTACGCAGTGCCTGGGCGGGTGTATATCCTGGTGCGGCTGTCCACAGGCTCGCAGATTTCCACGCCATTGTACCTCACCGGCAGCGTGATTAGCGGAACCACGGATACCTATATCGACCCAGGCGACATTGTCCCCAGCCTGGAAGAGCTTTTGGCCCTCATCGGCGAAATGCAAACGCAAATCACCGCCGCCAAGGCCGCCACCACGGCGGCCAATACCGCCACCGCCAATGCCAACGCCGCCACGGCAGCGGCCAACACCGCCGCCCAGGGGGCGAACACGGCCGCCGGTGCGGCCAACACAGCGGCAGCCAACGCCAACGCCGCCACAGCGAAATGGGACACGGTTTTGGTGGATGTGGACATGCTGCCGCCGGACGGTACGCCATCAGGCAGTGTGACCCAAACACCAAACAGCACCACCATACACCTGGACTTGCCACAAGGGCGAATCACCAATGCCACCCTGTACATGGATGATGCCGCCATGACGGTGATGCAGCGGGTGCCCAATCTGCCGGAGATCGGCATTGACTGGGTGGTGGACGAGGGAACCACCATGCTATACCAACGGGTACACGGATATTGAGGAGGAGTGATCAAAATGGCGGACTATGTACAAACAGCGGCGGGGCGGGTGGGCTACGGGCTGCCTGTCCCCTACAATGCCACGGCGGTCTATCGGCTGCGGGACGTAGTGCAGTACCAGGGCGGCGCTTATGTGGCGCTATTGGATGGGGTGACTGGCATTGCCCCCAGTGACGACGGGGTGAACTACCGCTTGCTGTGCGCCCGGGGCGAGCAGGGCGACAGCAACGCGGAGTGGTTCACGGGTACCGCTGTCGCAGGCCGTGGCACGGGGATCATAGCGGGGGTGCCTGGGTCCTCGGAGGGAGACATGTACCTCAACTCTGAGACCAGCGATGTCTACAGCGCCACCGCGCCGGACACCTGGGACTGGGTGATGAACATGGCAGAGGCCATCACTGTCACCGCCGCTAGCGTGCCCACAGCGGACGGCTCCACTGTGCAGGAGGCGCTGGACGAACACGATACGGCCATTGCAGAGCTGGACGCCCGGGTGGATGATCTAGATGCAGGAGTTGCGGATTTGGAGCTGACGGTGCCGGAAAAATTGGACAAATCCGATGTGTTGAACAACCTGACCACTACGGAGGCAGGCAAGGCGTTAGACGCTGCGCAAGGGAAGGCGCTGGACGATAAAAAAATGAATAAGCCCGCCGCCCTTCCCGCCTCCGGACGCTATGCCATGTTTGACTCCAATGGCAATGTGGTAGGGGCAAGCCGAAAAACGCTGTGGTCTGGCAGCGCAGCGGAAAACACGACGATTGTGGTGGATGGCATCCAAAACTATTCGTTTTTTGCCGTACGCAGCAACGCCAGCTCGCAGGGAGTCGCGTTCGTGTTTTTCGCCACCAACTCCTCCATACTAGGTGGATCGTTGCGAGTATCTTCCACGGCACACACGACATTTTCCGTGCAACTACTAGCCAGCGGGAACGAGGTAACGATTACCTATGCGCGTGAAATGAGCCATACGCCGGATCAAGGGCACGGCGCCTACATCACGCGAGACATTACATCAATTGTTGGCATTGTATGAGGAGGGGTATCTATGCAAATCAAAACAGATGATCAGGGCTACATTGTAGGGTATGCCAGTGTCGGCGGCATTGTGGGGGGAGCGGAGGTGGAGCAGTCCGCCGTGCCCCAGGACTTCGAGGAGGATTTTTTTTCGCGCAAGTGGCGGGTTTCGGAGGGCGGCATGATCGTTCTATCTGGCGAAAGCCGCCCACCAGAGCCGGAACCCGCGCCTGATCCTGTGGCGCAGCTTCTTCAACGTGTAGAGGAGCAGGACAACGCGCTCATTGAGCTCGCGGACTTGTTGATGGGAGGTGGCGCATAATGGCAGCGATCTATGCAAGACGGATCCGAGAGGGGTTTATGACCTTGGACGAGGTGCCTAAGCATTGGCGGGATGCGGTGCTGCTATTGTTGGGCGGTGAGGCGCAATGATTAACAGCTCGCAACTCGTGGCCCAGGGCAAAACTCTGCTGGCCCAGGCAACACGGCAGAAAATCCCCTATAGCCCCAACGGCATGACCCTGGCAGGAATGGACTGCCAGGGTCTTTGTGAATACCTGTTGATCCAATGCGGGCTGGCGAAAAACGAGGTCAACCTGGCGGGCAGCAATGCCCATTGGCGAAAATCGCTCAAATGGCGCGGGACCGTGGAAGAGGCGGTACGGCTGTTTGGCGATATCCCCGAGGGCGCGTGGGTATTCATCCACACTCCTGGCTTCAATGCCAAATACGGGGACACGGACGGGGACGCGTCTCACATGGGCCAGTACCTGGACGGGCTAAAGGCTGTACATGCCTCTGCCAGCCGTGGGATGGTCTGCGAAAGCGAGGTCAAGCGACGGTCCATTAGCGGGGGCTGGAACATGGTGGGGCTGCCTAAATGGGTGCAGTTCTCCGCGGCGGTGGAGGCCAGGATCAACGGGGTACAGGTAGATGCGGAGATTGTTTCCGAAGCCCCCTTGCCGGTGACACAGGCCGAACCTGCACAGCTACAGCCAGGCCAGGCTAAAGTGGCTGGCGGCAAGGACTTACGACTGCGCAGGCATCCCAGCGCGGACGCGCCTGTGATTAAGGGCATGCCGGACGGAACGGTGCTAGTGGTGTTGTCTCGTTCCGGCGATTGGGCGCAGGTGCGCTATATTGACCGCTATAAAATGCTGCACATCGGCTGGTGCAAGACAGAATTTTTGGAGTTTGGGGAGTGATGCGGCTATGAATGGAATCCAGATGGACGCGGGGGTGGTGGCCTCGCTGATCACGGCCCTGGGCGTGATTGTTGCCCTGGCGCTGAATATCGGCACCCTCCGAACCCGAGGGCAAACCAACAACCCCGCCATGATCGAGATGCGGGCGGATGTGAAGCACATCCGCGAAAAGGTGGACAAAACGGACATGCTGGTGGAGCGGCAGGATCAGCGGGCCGACGAGCTGGACAAGCGGGTGGTGCTGGTGGAGGCCTCGGTAAAATCCGCCCACCACCGGATTGATGAGATCAACAAACGGAGCGGAGGACGAACGAATGATTGATATTACCGGAGTGGTCACGGCGGTGCTGGCCTTGATCGGCGCAGCCATCACCACCTACCTGGTGCCCTGGATCAAGGCGCGAACGTCGGCGGAGCAGCGCAAAATGGTGCAAATGCTGGTGCGCACGGCGGTGTACGCGGCGGAGCAGATGTATACGAGCAAGGACGGCAGACCCAGGGGCACGGAAAAATTAGCCTATGTCCAGGCGCGGCTGGCTGATGCGAAAATCCATTTGGATGTGAACTATCTGCGGGCCATGATCGAGGAGGCTGTGCTGGAGCTGGCGCTGAAACAGGAGTGGGGGCTGGAAGAAGTGGTGGAGACGGAAAGCGTATAACAACACAAAAAGCGGCTCGCGGGAATAGCCATCCATGATAACGGCGAGGGAAACAAGGCGAAGCTCGCACGCCGCAAGGATGGCAGCGTGTATGTGGGATGTACTTCCGCTAATGTGCTGTAGAAAATTTTGCACAAGAGCAACCCGTAGGCAAATGCCTACGGGTCTTTTGTTCCTATTGTTTTGTTGCCATGCGATCCATAGCGTCGATGAGCCGAAGCACGATGGCGCATTGCTTGTCCGTCATTTCGGAAACACGCTTAGCCAAAAGCTCTTGGGCGTTTTTGGGGGATACCAGCTTTTGGGCAAGGTATTCCGGTGCTATGCGCTGCAAAGGCTCCTGGGCTTCACAACCAGTCGACTTGGCGCGGTACATAGCGTTAATAGGATGCGCTATTGGACGTAGCGGTAGCTGCGTACCCATCTGCATTGAAGGTGACGATAATGCGGTAGGTGTTGCCGCTGGTACAATAGCTGGAGTAGGATTTGGTGGCGACAAACGAATCATCGTTAACGGAAGTGGTGGTGGGGCAGGGGAGGGATCCAACATCGATCCAGCTGGTGCCGCTTTTCCTTTGCAGCCTTACTGCCGAAACGTAGATTTTTTTGCAGACGACCGAGGTGGTGGCCGTCATAGAGCCGGACTTGCTGGCACTAAGACCAGCGGATTTCGTTGCAAAAACAGGACTTGCTTGAAGTGCCGCATTTGCGGATACAGCAAACACAAGGTTAACGCTGACCATAACAATGACAACGAACAGAGATATTAACTTTTTATTCACGGTTCATTCTCCTTTGATTGATTTTATCATTTGTAGAATTTCGTCTTGCGAGAGAGGGCCGTTTATATTAGATGCCATATCATTTTGAATCCACACGCAGGTTGGCAATTCGAGGTTCGCACTGAAATAGACGATCAGACCGTTATCCAGCGGCATTTTAACCCCGTTTTGGTTTTGTTCGGCATGGAAACTGGAGGCAAAATTGACATCGTGAGAATGGCGAACCTCGTAACGCAGTAGTTTTTCAGAATGGAGTTTTTCGTAGCTGACAACAAACCATTCTGTGCCATCCATGATCGCACTGCGATACCTCACTGGTTCCCACCCCTGGGGCAACCAAGTGGGCATGGGGGGCCTAAAACTAAGGATGGAAATGGCTTCCTCAAAATCCGTAGACTTGATTTCCTTGAGCTCGCCCTCCGTATCCGCCGCGCCGGACTGAACCACCCCAGGCTCTACCACATTGCCTTGCACCACGTAGTCTTGCTCGTTCTGGGTAGACTGGCCTTCCAGCCATTCTCGGTGGAACAGGACTTCGGCCACAAACAAGAGCGCCAGGGTTGCCGCCGCGGCAACCGCAATGCGCAGGGCATGCTTGCGAATTTCGTTGCGCCGCTGCCGTTTGATAAGTTTGGCCTGGGTAGAGGCGAGGCTATGAAGCATGCGTTGATCCAGGTTCGTTTCAGTGGTTTTTGCCTTGCCTCCTTCGCTGGTCGTGCCATTCTCTTCCTGCATATGGATTTCCCAAAGCAGCGATTGGCACGCCTCCACCAAGGGGAGATTTGCCTCGCGCTGGGTTTGAGAGAGTTCGTCGTTGAGAGTTGCTATCAACCTCCGTTTCATCTCGGCACACGAGAGCGTACCGTTATTGATGGCGGCTTTGATTTCCGCTATCATTTGGCTAGCAGAGCCATTCATGTGGGTACCTCCTTCACTTATATAGTGCGCGAGAAATGGGAAAGGGTCGCGAGCAACAAAAGAATAAGAAGAAAATTTTCGTACTGGCGCGCCCGATTGCGAATCCGCCTAATGGCGGAATGGGCCGCGTCCTCGGTCATCCCTGTGGCCTTGGCCGCCTCGGCTTTGGATAGGCCGTCCAGAAAATAGCTTTGATAAATGGCGCGCTCCTTGGTGGTGAGGATTTCATAAATCGCGGCGATTTGGGCCGCTGCGTCTTCGCGGCTTGCCCAGCGCTCAAGCGCCGCTTCCACAGCTGATGGCAGAGCTTCTTCCAACACCGCCATTTGCCGGAGCTTCTGATCGCGCCCCACGGTGTTGCGAATCTCTGTGCGCAGGCGGTTCCAGGCAGCACGACAAAGCCACCCCACAGGATTTGGGTGACTGGCAAGTGTTTCATAAGAAAGCAGGTAGGTCACGAAGGCCTCTTGAATGCAGTCGTCAATAGAGGCAATGAAGCGCCGGTCATAATTGGCCATGATCAGGCAATGATTGTATATAATTTTGTAATAGCGGACGAACAAATCAACAACCGCTTCACTTTTTTGATTATTAGGCATCGCACACACACCTTTTGCATTTATGGCCGCGACTGTGGCCGAAAAAGATTGTACTTTATTCTACACTGCAAAAGGAAGAAATGTCAAAAGGGGATTTCTGATATGGCGCGTTGTTTTGTTTTTTATTGCATAGAATTTTACTACTGGATTACTACCAAACCACACTTGCTCGGCGAGAAAAGCATGAAAAATCATTATCTTAATGCTTTTCAGGTGCGTTTTACGTGTTTGTAAGAGTAAAAAGACATAGGCACGCCTCCTTTTTCTTGCCCGCTTGCGCGGGATGCGCGCTTACGGGTTGCACAGCCGGTGCTCGAACCGGTTGTGGCGGTACGTTTCGACCGCTTCACTCCCCATCGTATGGAAGGGCGGCAAATTGGTGCGTACGGACAGAAAAAGTAGGCGGATCTTTTGAAAGGTTAGCGGTCCTTAACGACCTCTGGATTGAGGAGGTTTTGGGGCCGCTTCCCCGAGAAAACGTCCATCATGCGTTCCAAAGCCGCCATGGCCATCTCCCGTCGGGCCTGGGCGGTGTTGCTGCCCACGTGAGGCGCCAGAAGGGCGTTGGGCATGGTGCTCCATTGAGGATTCACATTGGGCTCGCCAGTAAACACGTCGATTCCTGCGCCTGCGATGCGGCGCTGCGCAAGCGCGTCCATCAGGGCCTCTTCGTCGACCACACGCCCCCGCGCGGTGTTGATCAGATAGGCTGTAGGCTTCATGGAAAGAATCAACTCCCGCCGGATCAGGCCGTCCGTGTCCGGCGTAAGGGGGCAGTGTACGGACACGATATCCGAGGCGCGCATCAATTCCTCCAGCGGGCAATGCTGAGCGCCTAGCCGGTCTTGCTCGGGCTTGGGGGTTCTGGCGGTGTACAATACGCTCATGCCCATAAAGCGGCCAAAGTCCGCCACGCGGCCGCCGATGCGCCCCATGCCCACAATCCCCAGCGTCATGCCTTTGAGCGAAAGCCCCATGTTTTTGCCTAGCCCAAAGGCCTGGGAGGGCTCGTCTTGGTGCATCCGCTCATTGAGCTCCGGCAAGCGCCGAACAAGGCTTAGCATCATCGCAATGGCCAGCTCCGCCGTGACCTCCGTGACCGCGTCGGGCGTATTGGCCACGGGAATCCCCTTGGCCGTGGCGGCTTGGAGGTCGATGGAATCATAGCCCGCGCCATAGCAAACGATGAGCTTTAGCTGGCTCGCGGCTTGGATCATCTCGCGGTCCAGCGCGGAGCAGGCCAGCACCGCGTCCACATCGGGCAAGAGCGCCAACAGTTCCTCCCGGGCAAAAGCCTTTCCAGCTCCTGGGTAGAGGAGCTCAAAATCCCTGGGTGCCGCAAAGCCTTCCATGGGAATTCCGTTGGTGACTAACACTTTGGGCATAGGAGTCACGCCTTTCCACGATGATGGAAACATCATAGCAAGTTTCTCTTTTTCTGGCAAGCCGCGATATTTGTTCCGTTTTTGCGCATGCTAGTGTAGGCAAGGCATACGCAGGGAGGACACTATGCGGGAACAGCCCTTCTGGCACTCGGAAAATCAGGCGGCGTACCCCGTTTTGCGGGGGCGGCGCAGCGCCGACGCCGTGGTGATCGGGGGCGGCTTGAGTGGTATGCACATCGCTTACTGGCTTTGCAAGGCGGGGCTCAGAGTCATCCTGTTGGAGGCTGAAACGCTGGGCAGCGGCGCTTCCGGCCGGGCTGCCGGAATCGTGACGCAGACCCGGGGGCTTTTGTTTTCGCAAATGGAACGGATTTTTGGCCCCCAGGTCTGTCAGGCCTATGCCCAAACCCAGAACGCCGCGCTGCAATCCCTGCGGGAGTTGGCATCGGAGCAAGATATGGAGTCCGATTGGCGGGATATGGATGTAAGCATCGTCATGGGCGACCCCAGGGGAAAAGAGGCCATGGAACGGGAACTGGAAACCATGAAACGGGCCGGTTTTACCGCCGCGCTCACCCAGGCCACCCAGTGTCCGCTGCCCGCGGCCTATGCGATTCAAATCAGCAACCAGGCGACGATACAGCCCTATGCGCATCTTTTGTCTCTTGCACGCAAGGCTGCCCAACGCGGGCTCACCATTTTTGAGCATTCCCGCGCCATTGCGCTGGAAACCAACATGGCCTATACCCAGCGGGGAAGCGTGATGGCGCCCTATCTCATTGTGGCCACAGGGTATCCGGTGATCAATACCCCTGGGTGGTACTTTACCAGGCTCTTCCAAAAGCAAAGCCATCTGCTTCCTATGGAGGTCGCACCCGCCTTTGACGGTGTGTACCTGGACGCGGGGGAGCGGTTCTCCCTGCGCCGGCATCGGGATGGCGCCTTGTTTCACCAGATCGACGGCCGCGTGGGCACCAACCTGCGGGAGCACCCTCTGCAGCGCTTTTCGGTGGAATACGCCCGAAATTTTGAGGAAGGCGCCCCGACGGCCGCCTATGGCGGGATCGATACCTACTCCGCCGACGGCCTGCCCTACATTGGCTCCTATAGCCGCAAAACCCCCAATGTATTTGTGGCCACGGGCTATGGTCATTCGGGAATCGTCCACAGCGTGCTTGCGGCACAGCTTATCAGCGCAAAAATTCTGGGCTTGCCCAATCACGGCTATCCGATTTACAGCGGGCAGCGAAGTGGGCCCACTGTCACCCGGGCCAACCTAAAAACCACCCTTCAAATGTCCGGGCGCTATGTGCAGGGGGCCTTTCGTTTTCACGCGCCACGCTGTTCTCATATGGGCTGCAAGCTGGTTTACCATCCCCGCACCAAATCCTGGGAATGCCCTTGCCACGGCTCCCGCTTTGACGATATCGGGCGGGTATTGAACGCCCCCGCGGTGCATGACGCCACCATTCGCCACAAGCGAAAGGGTTAGGTTATGGGCTCTCAGGCTTCCTCGCAAACCTCCACCATGTTCTCCCAATAGCGCTTGGCCATATTGCGCATGCGATAACGGGGATTTTTCCGTTCCTCGATGGTGATGGTCTGGTAGAACCGCTTCCAAAGCTCCTGGTAATACCGTTCCCTTTGCGAAAGCTCCGGCATTTCAGCCATATCCAGCGCTACCAGTTCCGCTCGGCCCTGCTCGTAGGCCAGGGCGACCTCATGGGTACGGTCATAGATGAGGAAGGTTTCTTGGGAGTACCGGTCCGCAAAATGGGCAGCCAGCAGGGACAGCACAAAATTTTTGGGGCGGATGGTGGCGATGAGCCGCCCCTCGTATTCGGCAAAGCGGATAAAGCCCGCCAACAGATGCGCCTCGTTTTGCAGGTGTCTCTCCGCCCGCACCATTTTGGCCACGCAGGGATCGGCAAAATCATCAGTGACCCGCGCGCCTTTGGCAAAGCCTTGGAGCAAGAATTGCAAAATGGTAATTTCCTTCTTTTCTAAGCAACTCAAAAACACGTGCTCACAAAGCTCCAGCGCTCTGGGGGAGATTTTTTGAGCAATGGCCTCCCGCACCCGGGTGGCTTTGGTCAGGTCCGTAGGGATCATCACCGGCGGCAGGAGGCTGCACTGCTCCTCGCCTTCTTGCCGAATCTCCAGAGGCATGCGGCGGGCATAAACGCTGGTATGAACGCAGCCATAGAACCCCGCCAGGGAGCCGTCGTATTGATAAATCACATCCTCCGGTTCCATCAAAAGCTGGAAGCCAGGCATGACACCGCCTCCTCCAAAATGTGCTGGGCGGGCATTCCTGCCGCCAAGGCGGGAACCGTGGGGCTCGGCGCAAACATGCTGAGTTGCTCAGCGCCAAAGGCAAACGCCTGCGGATCCACCAAAGCCCTGACCAGGGTTTCCCGCCCCAGGGACAGGCCGTCGTTCAAGCCGCTGAATTTCACAAAATAGCGGGCGCGCTTGACCACCACGCCCAGCCGCTTGAGCCCCTCCAGGGTGAGCCTGCCGTTGCGGCGGGCCGCCACGATCCGGCGGGCGCTAGTGGGGCCGATGCCAGGTACCCGCAAAAGGGTCTCCAGAGGAGCTAGGTTTACATCCACCGGGAAAAAATGGAAGTTGTTCAAGGCCCAGTTGCATTTGGGATCCAAATAGGGGTTGAAATTGGGGGTGGACTCGCTTAAGATTTCCTCCGCGGAAAACTGGTACTGCCGCATCAAAAAATCTGCCTGGTAAAGCCTGTGTTCCCGCAGCAGCGGAGGTTTGGTGTCCACGGAGGGCAGCAGGGTATCGGCCACGGCGGGGATATAGGCTGAATAAAAGACGCGCTTCAGGCTATACTTGCGATATAACCCGGAGGCCAGGCGGATGATGTGATAGTCAGTCTCCGGTGATGCGCCGATGATCATCTGGGTAGACTGCCCCGCGGGAACAAAGCGGGGGGCATGGCGATAGAGGGCAAGTTCTTGCCCGTTTTGCGCTACCCCCTGAGAGATCTGCCCCATGGGCGCTAGAATGGCCTTCTTGGTTTTGTTGGGGGCCAGGGCGGTGAGACTTTCCTCGCTGGGCAATTCGATGTTGATGCTCATGCGGTCTGCCAAAAGCCCCAATTTCTCCACCAACGCCGGAGACGAGCCTGGGATGGTTTTTGCGTGGATATAACCGTGGAACTGATGGCGGTGCCGAAGCAGCTCCAATGCGCGAATCATCAGCTCCATGGTATGATCGGGGGAGACGAGGACGCCGCTGGACAAAAACAGCCCCTCGATATAGTTGCGCCGGTAAAACTGGATGGTCAGATCCGCCAGTTCCTCAGGGGTAAAGGCGGTGCGCCGGACGTCGTTGCTTTTGCGATTGACGCAATAGCGGCAATCGTAGACACAGTGATTGGACAAGAGGACCTTCAAAAGCGAAATGCAGCGGCCATCCGCTGAAAAGCTATGGCAGATCCCAGAGGGTACCGCATTCCCCAGCCCGCCCATGCCCTTGCGGTCCGCGCCGGAAGAGGTGCAGGCCACGTCATATTTGGCGCTATCGGTCAAAATCGTCAGTTTTTCAAGAACATCCATGCCACTTTTCCTCCGAAAGAACGTTAGTTCCCCTATAGTATACGAAATTCTCACCCTTTTGTAAAGAGGGGAAATGAAATCTTTTGAAGGTGTTTGTCTTTAGCGGAAAAATATAATGATTTTGGCATAAAAATATGAATTTTCTATTGCGCAACCCTTGCTTTTTTTCATAATTGGTCTTACAATGTAACTATTATTGAATAATCCTGTCTTTCTGTGCCTTCATGCTCACAGAAAGGATGCAATAGAGAGGAAGGGACCCATGGCAAAGCGCATTCTGCTGGTTGATGATGAGCCGCTCATTGTGAAAGGCTTGAAATATACGCTGGAGCAAGAGGGTTTTGAAACGGATTCCGCCGCTGACGGCGAGGAAGCGCTGGCCAAGTTTTCCGCCGGCAATTATGATTTTATCTTGCTGGACGTGATGCTTCCCAAAATGGACGGCATCACCGTTTGCCAGCGGATTCGGGAACACAGCAACGTGCCCATTATCATGCTGACCGCCAAGGGCGAGCATATTGACAAGATTTTGGGGCTGGAGTACGGCGCGGATGATTATATGACCAAGCCGTTCAACATTTTGGAAGTAAAGGCCCGCATCAAAACCATTCTTCGCCGCGCTACAGGCGCGCAGCAGGCGGATGCCCGCAAGACCACCCGCGTACACGATATGGAAATCAATGCTGTCAACCGTTCCGTTACCCT
Organism: Eubacteriales bacterium; assembly: GCA_031554475.1. Classification (GTDB taxonomy): domain Bacteria; phylum Bacillota; class Clostridia; order Christensenellales; family Aristaeellaceae; genus Limiplasma. The sequence goes on from JAVBVF010000012.1 coordinate 80,008, forward strand.
GGGCGGCAAGGACGTACGCCTGACCGCCAAGGAGTTTGACCTGTTGCAGATGTTTGTCAACAACCGTGGCAAGGTCTTTAGCCGAGAGGCCATGCTGGAAACCGTTTGGAAATATGACTATACGGGCGATGCCCGCACTGTGGACGTACACATCCGCCGTCTGAGAGAAAAGATCGAGCGTCACCCTGCACAGCCTGAATTCATCTTCACGAAGTGGGGAGTGGGCTACTATTTCACCGATAAGGACTAACAACCCTTTTACCTCCATCCGCTGGAAAATTCTACTCGCCTTCCTGCTGATCGTCGGGGTGAGCTACTATGCGGTAGCCACTTCTTTGATCGCGCTGGTAGGCGATTATTTGTTTTCAGACCGTATGGGACAAGATCGGGCCAAAACAGACCAGTTTGCGGTGGAAATCGAGCCCTTGTACCGCTCGGGGCAGATGTCCGCCCTGCAAACCAGGCTGGAATCCGCCAGCGGTGAATTGGGCGGGCGCTTGATGGTGCTGGACGCGGCTGGAAAAGTGCAGGCGGACAGTTATTCGGAACTCAATGGCTCCCGGCTGGAGCTGCCGGAAGTGGCCAGCATTTTGTTGAATGCGAAAGCCGTGGATTATGGGGTTCATAAATTGCCCAGCTCAAAACAAAACGGCGTTTCCGCCTTTTTCTCCTTTCTGCGTCCCTATGATCCGGACGCGGAATGGGTGAGTTATTCCACGGCCGCCTTGAGTGAAAGCGGCAAAACCGTTGGGCTGGTTCTCTTTTCCGCGCCCATTCAAGAGATGATGCAGCGGCTGTTTGCCCTGCAAGACCGCATGGTTTTATACTTTCTTATTGCCGCGGCGGCGTCTATTCTGATCTCCATGATTTTTTCCCGTGTCATTACGCGCCCCATCGCCGCGTTAACCCGCAGCATCCAGCGCATGGGGCGGGGCGACCTCTCTGTGCGGGTACCCGTGAAGGGCAGCGGGGAATTGCGGCGCTTGGCCCAGACCTTTAACGCCATGTCAGAAAAGCTGGAAATGCTGGATAAAAGCCGCAACCAATTCGTATCCAACGCCAGCCATGAGCTGAAAACGCCCCTGACCACCATGAAAATTTTGTTGGAAAGCATCATCTATCAGCCCGAGATGGAAAGCGAACTTCGCAGCGAGTTTCTCATGGACGTGAATAAGGAAATCGACCGCTTGAATTTGATTATCAGCGACCTTTTGACCCTTGTCAGCATGGATGCCAAGACCATGCGTTTAAACCGCGAAGCCTGCAGCCTTGCCCAACTGGTGAGTGATACGGCCCACCGGCTGATGCCCATGGCCCAGCAACGGCGCCAGGAGATCAAGCTCCAGCTTTCGGACAATTGCGAGATGTATGCCGATAGCGCGAAGCTCATCCAAGTGGTGTATAACCTGATGGACAACGCCCTCAAGTACACCCAGGAGGGGGGCATCATCCGCGTCCGTTTGATCCGCTCCGGTCGGGACGCCATTTTGACCGTCACCGATAACGGCCCGGGCATTCCCAAGGAAGACCAGGCGCACATCTTTGACCGGTTCTACCGCGTGGACAAGGCCCGCGGCCGCGACAGCGGCGGCACAGGACTGGGCCTGGCCATCGTTCACCAAATGGTTTTGATGCATGGGGGCAGCGTTTCCGTGGACAGCGAGGAGGGGCACGGCGCTACCTTTACCGTAGAGTTACCTATACATCAAGGATAGGGGGGCTCCCAATGAAAAAAAGGCTGATGGCATTGCTTCTCCTGCTGGGCTGCGCGCCCCTTTTATCGGGCTGCATGGTGGGTTTTGTAAACCCCTTGGAGAAGGCGGCGGCCACCCCTGTGCCAGGGCTTTCCATGAACCTGCACGCGGCCTCGGCTTCCCAGAGCAACGTGGACGTGATTCGGGCATCCCTATATTACCGCTTTGCGGATCAGCCCCTGCTGGCCGCGGAAAGCCGTTCCTTGACGGTGCCTCGGGATGAAAGCATGGAGCAGGCCATTATCAAAGCGCTGCTGAAAGGGCCTACCACGGGCCACAGCGATCTGCGGCGGCTATTGCCGCAAAGCGTGAAGGTGGAAAGTGTCCATTCCAGGGACAGCACGCTGTTCGTGACCTTTAACGAGGCATTTTTGACCGACGACGGCATTCCCGCCGATTGGCAGAGGCAAGGGGATTGGGTGAGCGAAGCGCCCCTTCGGCGAAAGCTAGCGGTACAGAGCATCGTTGCCAGCATCACGGAGAGCTTTCCCTATACCGGCGTGCAAATTTTGGTGCGCAAAACCAGCCAGACCCAAACAAGCCTTCGGTTGGAGAATGCCTATTTTCTATCGGAACTCACCGGACTGAGCGAACCGCAAACGAGGGATGAAACCCTTCTTTTGACTCCACGCAACACGGCGGAACGGTTTTTGTCCGCCTGGCAAGCCGGCGATTTGGAGACCTTGTACGCCTTTGTGGTGAACGTGGAAAACGGGGAACCCAAGCCTTCCTTTCAGGATGTGGCGCAGCAATTGGATGCCTATGCCACCTTGTCCTCCTTTTCGCTGGGCAGCGGCAGCGTGTCTGCCGACGGCCAGCACGCGGTGGTTACGGCGGAGCTCGCCATGCACCAGGGAGCCGGATCTGTGCAGATTCTGGGCTATCCCTTGCCCCTGGTGCGGGAGAACGATATTTGGAAAGTCACCCTCGCCCAGCTTCAACGGCTGATGACCCTATGAACGCTTGAGGAGGAAAGCCTATGCTCCGAAAAACCAAAGCCATTCTCGGCGTTGTTTGGCTGCTGACGGCCAGCATGCTGCTCTCCTCCTGCGCCAAGGACGGGATCCCCATCAGCGAGAACAACATCGCCATGACCCTTCCGCCCCCTGTAAGCCAGCATGTGCCTCCCATTGGCGATGCCAATTTGGAGTACCAGGCCGAGGTCACCTTGTTTTTGCCCAAGCACGACGGCATCCACCTGACCTCCTTTTCCGAGGAGGTGGCCTTTTCGGTAACTCGCCCCCAGGCGGAAAGCGTGGTGCAGGCGCTTTTGAGCCACGAAGGAAGCGGTGTTGCCGCAACCCTGGGGGGTGAGGTGCGGCTTTCGATGTTCGGGGTGAACCCCGTGGAGGTCAGCCGGGATGTGGCTACGGTGAACCTGGCCGCATCCGCGTTGCAGTTAGACCGCAAGAGCTATTACATGGCCTGCCAGGCCATCACCAACACCTTGACCAGGCTGCCAGGCATCCACTATGTGAATTTTCTGGTTATGGACCGGCAAGTGGGGTTGGATATCGCGGGAACCTTGCCTGCCGGAGCTTTTACCCGAAGCATTGGGGAGGATATCGGCGCGGTGTATGAGCAGCTGTTGTCCCAGCGGGCGGGCAGCAGCGAAAGTGCGGAGGTGCAAAGCCTTTCCCGTATGGTCACGCTGTATTTTCCCCTGGCGGGCATGGATGGGCTTTTGCCGGAGGCGCGCAGCGTTTCCTTTGAGAGTCAAGACTTGTCCGACATGACCCTGCGCCTTTTGCAGGAGTTGGGCGCAGGCTCCCAGCAAATTGCGGATTCGCCGGCGCTGCCTCTGCTGTCGGATATCCTCAACCGCCCGCCCAGTATCACGGAGGCTTCCGAGGGCGGCGGCCATCTCATCACTTTGCATTTCGCCCCTGATTTGGACGATATGCTGGCGGCGGCCGGACTGGCTCGGGCCGGAGCCATGGCCTCCCTATGCTATACCCTCACCACCTTTTTACCCAATATCGCGGGGATCCGCGTCTATATTGGCAATGAGCTGGTGCAAAATGTTCGTTTGGCGGATACGGCGGAGCAGCCAGCCCTGTTGTTTGGCGATGCCTTGCAGCAGCGCCAGAGCTTTGCCCCATTTCTGATGGATTGGTGCGTATTGTATCTGGCCCACCCCAACGGGCAAAAGCTGATGCCCGTACAGCGGGCGATCCCCTACTATCAAACCACCACCCCCCGGGCCTTGCTTTTGGAACTGGCCAAAGGGCCTCTGCCCACGGACCATGCCAAAAACGCCCTGCCCATCATGGGCAAAGGCGCGCTGGTGGATTCGGATGTGTTGGGCTTTTCCTTGGCAGGGGATACGCTGCTGATCCATTTCGCCCAGAGCTTTGACCAGGTGGGAAAAGGCATGACGCCTGCGGGGGACCGGCTGTTGGCTTACGGGCTGACCAATACCCTTTGCGCATTGAGCCGCATCCGCCGGGTTTGCTTCTTTGTGGCCGGAAACCCGCCGGAAGATTTTTCGGGCGAGATTTACTGGGCTGGTGATTTTTTTAAGAACATGGGCGTTGTGCAAAGCGGGGAATAGCGGGGAAAACCGGCGGCAGAAGTGAAGCGAATGAGAGGGGACGAAGGGAATGAGCGGGGCGAAGCCCCTGAAACCCATAGGCAGGGGTTTCACCCCTGTACCCCATCAGGGCTTTGCCCTGAACCCTTTTTTGCCCGTGTTACACACGGGCAAAGGCATCTGTGAAAAAAACCTCACCAAATGGGCCTTTTTCAACAAGCCGAGGGGCGAAGCCCCTGGGCTTGGTAGCTTGTCGACAAACCCTTTTTGGAGGCTCCGCCTCCAAACCACTGCCAGGGCTGCGCCCTGGACCCATCTGTGAAACGCCCATGAAATGGGCGTTTCAGGAAAGGGATTCTAAAGGGCAACAGCCCTTTAGCCGCCGGAGGCCGTCTCCCGGAACCTTTTTTGACAGCCTGACAAGCCGAGGGGCGAAGCCCCTGGGCTTGGGTTACCGTGTTTCGGTGGAAATGGGCAGCTTGACGGAAAAGGTGGCGCCCACCCCCTCCTTGCTGCGCACATGCAATTTCCCCCCGTGGGCCACTACAATGATGCGGGCAATGGATAAGCCCAACCCATGGCCGCTGGACTGCGCTTTGCGGGCCTTATCGCTCCGGTAAAAACGGTCGAAGATGCGGGGCAACTCCTCTGCGGAAATCCCTGCGCCGGAGTCTGTGACATACAAAACGCAAAAGTCTCCTTCCCTGCGCATGCCCAAGAGAATGGGCCCGTCCGCAGGGGTATATTTGATGGCATTATCCAATAAAATACGCATCAGTTGCTTGATCATGCCCTTGTCGCCCTTGACCATGGCGGAATCCCGCAATTCCAGGGTGAATTGATGGCCGTTGGAAATCAGCTGGGCGTCGCGGTACACAGAGCTCACCACTTCGGTGGGATCGAAAAGCTCCATTTCCAGCATTAAGGTTTTTTTGTCGTGGCGGGCAAGGAACAAAAGGCGCTCCACCAATTCCTTCATGGACTCCGTTTCCTGGGAGATGGCGGCGATGCCCTCGTCCAGCACGTCTTTATCGGTTTTTCCCCAGCGCTCCAGCATATTGACATAGCCCTGAATGACGGCGATGGGCGTACGAAGTTCATGGGAGGCATCGCTGACAAATTGCTTTTGGCTGTTGTAGCTTCGCTCAATGCGGTCTAGCATAAGATTAATGACCGTTGCCAGGTCCTTGAGCTCATTCTTGGTCCCTTCAATGCTGATGCGGTCACTGAGATTGTTAGCGCTTAGGGCCGCCGCCGCATCCGCCATGTCGGAAATGGGCTTGAGCACCTTCTGATTGAGGCGGTTGCGCTTGCGCAAAAAGAAAACCACCCGGTACAGATCGCAGCAGATCAAAGTCCAAAACAGGATGGTGTAAAGGGGCAGGGCGTATTCCAAGGAAAAGGCTGTCACCAAACCGCCTTCCAATGTCTCCTGATAAAGAACCAACTGGGGAGAGGGTGAAGCCGTAAGCCGTGAAACCAAGAGCTTTGCTTTTTCCCAAAGACCGTCCAGGCCCTCCGGCAGCGGGGATTCCAAGAAGTAGGCTTCCGCCACAGGCAATCCTTTGAGCTGCTCGGCGGAGTAGGCTCGTCCGTGGCGGGGCTGCATGCCAGCGATTTGATCCAGGCTTTTCGCCGCGACCGGCGCATGAGCCGCGACAAAAGCCACTGTAAACACCAAGCAGACGAAAAACGTGGTACGCAAAAGCTGCCCCGCATAATGAATCGCGATGCGCAGCGTTAAGGAAAACCGGAGGTTGCTTAAGAGTTTGGAAGGCCAGTAACGCAAAAGCGATAGGGAACACTTTGTTGGTACCGGCGTTTCGCGGTTTTCCCCTTCCTGGCCGACATCCGCGGGGACCTCGCAGTCCCAAGGCTTTTTGGGGCGATTCTTCTTATTCATAGCGGAACATATACCCCACCGCGCGGATGGTGTGAATGGTTTTAATGGCGAAGCGGTCGTCGATTTTTTGCCGGAGGTAGCGGATATACACATCGACAATATTGGTGTCGCCCGCAAAGTCATAACCCCATACGTGGCTCAACAGCTCATCCCGGGTAACGGCGCTGTGCTCATGCTGCCACAAGTACAAAAGCAGATCAAACTCCTTCTTGGTCAGCGCGATGGTTTCCTCCCCGTATTTGGCGCTATAGCTGGCCGGTTCCACCACCAGCTTGCCCGCCTTCAGCGTTCCCGTTCCCGTGGCGGTATCCAAACGGTGCTTTTTCAGGCAAACCCGAATGCGCGCCAGCAATTCCTCGATGGCGAAGGGCTTGGTCATATAATCGTCCGCGCCCATGTCCAGGCCCATGACCTTGTCGCTCACGTCATCCTTGGCGGTGAGCATAATAATGGGGATATCGCTGGTTTGGCGAAGGCGGCGGCAGACTTCAATGCCGCTTAATTCCGGCAGCATCAGGTCCAGAATCAGCAGATCCGGCTTCCAGCTTTCGCACAGATGGAGGCCCGTGCGGCCATCGTGAGCCGCTTCCACCTCATAGCCCTCATGCTGCAATTCCAGCGTGACAAATCGCGCGATTTTGACTTCGTCTTCCACGATCAGTATCTTATTCATGGGTTACTCCTTCAGCGCGAGAGGGATGCCTTTAGCGCGTTTATGCTAGTATAACAAAAACCGTTTCCCGCCACAAGGCATTTGGTCAAGCAGCCCGTGGCCTTGGATGACCACGGGCTGCGTTTTGGCATTACTGAATATCCGCTTCATGAAAGCCGTCGGTATTTTCCTTGACTTCTACGCTTCCGCCATCGGGAAACTGCACATTCACCGGCGTGGTGCCGCTGGCCGCGCTCTCGGAGCGGGGCGCTTCCTTTTGGGCCTGGGGGGCGGCTTCGCTCTTGCGGGATTCCGCCGCACCCTCAAAATTTTTGGCAAAGGAAGAAACGGTTCTTTTCACATTGGAAGAGGCGTTCTTCACAACGGTTTCAAAAGAATCGGCGGAAAACTCGCTGCTGTTGCGTTCAACGGAGATGCGGTATCCAAGCACCAGCGCCGCGATCAGGCCGATCATGGGTACCCAAAAGGCCATCAGAAACGCCAGGATGCAAAACAGGCTGGACAGGTTTACGATGGTCACATTGCCTTTGGTTACCTTCAGGCGCATGCGGTACAAGTAAGTAAACAAATTCCGGCCCTTGGAACGGTGGCTTTGATAGCCGGGGTTTCGGGCGTCTTTAAGTCGGCCATTCTTTTCCAAGTCCACCAGCGCTCGTGCCAGGCTCCCATTGTGATACTCCAACAGATTGACGGCTTCCTCATAGGAAAGGCCACTTTTTTGCCGAATGATTTCAATGTCTTCAATGGTATATTGTGCCATAACGATTCCTCCCTTTGTAGCGTTGCGGCGCTTTCTTGAACCACCATGATCATAACACGGTTTGGTTTCGTTTGCTTGAGTTTTGGATAATAGCTTCATGAGAAAATGATGAGAACGGTAAGAGATGGATCCCCGCGTTGACGGACGTGTCAGTTTTTGGTATGATATTTCTATGCCAATTCGCTGTTGGCAAGCTAAAGGAGGTCTTACTATGTCTTTTTGGATTGTCACGGATGCTTGCTGCGACTTCCCCCCCTCGTATGCCAGCGAGCAAGCGGAATTTACCGTGATGCCTATGTCATATCAAATCGACGGAGAAGTCAAGGAAATCAATCCTTTGGACGAAAGTCTCACCCAGTCCATGCATGCTTTTTACGAAAAGCTGTTGGCGGGCTCCGTGGCTACCACCTTTCAGGTCAACCAGCAGAGTTGGTTGGAAACCATCACCGCCCTTTGTGAAAAGGGTCACGATGTTTTGGTGCTGGCTTTCTCCAGCGGCCTGAGCGGTACCTGCGCCTCCGCCATGGCTGCGGTAAAGGAAGTGAACGAGTGCTTCCCCACTCGCAAAGTCCTGGCGGTGGACACCCTGTGCGCCAGCATGGGGGAAGGGCTTTTGGTCCGCCTTGTCTTAAAGCAGCGGGAACGCGGCAAGACCCTTGAGGAATGCTATGAGTATGCGCTGGCCATCTCGCCTAGGGTCAATCATTGGGTGGTGGTAGATGATTTGCATTTCCTGCGCCGAGGCGGCCGTGTATCCGCGTCCAGCGCATACTTGGGGAGCATCCTCAAGATCAAACCCGTGATCAATGTGGATCCCAGAGGCAAGCTGATTCCCCGGGAAAAGGTGCAGGGGCGCAAGCGCAGCCTTCGCGCGCTGTTTGAAAAGGCGCAAGCGTTTGCCTTGGAGCCGGAAAAGCAGACCATGTTTATCAGCCATGCGGATTGTGAGCAAGACGCCCTTTGGCTCGCGGGAAAGCTCAAAACCGACCTTCATGTGCCGGAAGTGGGGATTTCCATGATTGGCCCGATTGTCGGTTCCCATTCCGGACCGGGCACCGTCGCCCTGTTTTTTTTGGATAAGGCGGGCGAGGGCCGCCTGGGCGCGGGGGAAGCGTAAAAGGGGTATTTTTTGTATGGCGGAACGCGTATGCAAACGCTGTGGACGCTGCCGAGACTGTCTTCTTGGAGCAAGCGTTGCCCTTTAACTGCCAGGAATGGGGATGCCTAATCAATCACGCGTTGAACGAAAGAGGTAAAAGAGATTGAAGATACTGATCACGGGAGCCGCGGGATTCATTGGGTACCATTTAAGCCGGAGCCTGGTTGAGAAAGGACATTCTGTTCTTGGCTTTGATAATTTAAACGATTATTATGCCGTAACGCTGAAAGAAAGCAGGCTGTCCATTCTTGGGCAGCTGGAAGGTTTTGCTTTTGTCCAAGGAGATCTAGCGGATGCCAATGCACTGGATAAAGTGTTCTCATCATATAAACCCGAGATCGTCGTGAACTTGGCCGCTCAGGCGGGAGTCCGGTATTCCATCGAGAATCCGAGGGCTTATATCGATTCAAATATCATAGGCTTTTTCAATGTCTTGGAGGCTTGTCGGCATTATCCGGTCAGGCACCTATTATATGCATCGTCCTCCTCGGTGTACGGTAACCAAGAGAAGGTTCCATTTTCGATTGATGATCATGTGGATCATCCCATCAGCCTGTACGCCGCGACCAAAAAGAGCAATGAACTGATGGCATATACTTACGCGAATCTGTTTAGCATTCCGGCCACTGGACTGCGCTTTTTTACTGTATATGGCCCTTATGGCCGCCCGGACATGGCATATTTTTCTTTTACCAACAAGATTATGCAAAATGAAACGATTAAGATTTATAACAATGGGGATATGTACCGAGATTTTACCTATGTTGACGATATTGTGTGTGGGATAGAAGCAATGCTGGAACATCCGCCCAAACCTGATGCGCAGGGCGTTTGTCACAAAGTCTATAATATTGGCAACAATCGACCGGAAAAATTGATGCACTTTATTGAAACGCTTGAAACATGCATTGGCAAGGAAGCGAAAAAGGAGTTTTTGCCAATGCAGCCTGGGGATGTTTATCAAACCTATGCTGACGTTTCCGACTTGAATCGGGATTTTGGATTTGTGCCATCCACTTCAATTGAAACAGGGCTTTCGCGTTTTGTTGATTGGTATAGAGAATACTATCAAATATGAATGGGGTTTGACGCGATGCAAAAGGCTTGCGTGCGCTCATGAATTTTGCCCTATAGCGCGTGCTAATCAATTGATTTGCTAACACAAAATGCAAAGGGGAAGATACGTATGAAAATTACGGTTGTTGGGATTGGATATGTGGGATTGTCCAATGCTATTTTGCTGGCACAGCATAATGAAGTGTTTGCGCTGGATGTTATGGCTGAAAAGGTGGAAAAAATAAACCGCCGTGAGTCTCCGCTGGAGGATAAGGAGGCGGAAGACTACCTAGCACAAAAAGAGCTTTCCCTTTACGCCACCTTAGATCCTGAGGAGGCTTACAAAGATGCTGAATTTGTTTTGATTGCAACGCCAACCAACTACGATCCTCAAAAGAATTATTTTGACACATCTTTGGTAGAAGCGGTGATTGGGCAGGCAATGCAACTGGCGCCTCAAGCGACAATGATCGTGAAATCTACCGTGCCCGTTGGGTTTACACAAGCCATGAGGACTCAATATGGCTGCAAAAACCTGCTCTTTTCCCCGGAATTTTTACGGGAAGGAAAGGCCCTATACGACAATTTGTATCCCTCTCGCATTATTGTGGGGGCTCCGCCGGAAGACAAGCACCTACAAGAACGCGCCAGAAAATTTGCGGATTTATTGAAGCAGGCGGCCATCAAGACAGAAGTGCCTGCGCTGATTATCAACCCAACAGAGGCTGAGGCTGTAAAGCTATTTGCCAACACCTATCTTGCGCTTCGCGTATCCTTTTTTAACGAGCTTGACACCTATGCGGAGACCCATGGTTTGAATACCAAACAGATCATTGAGGGGGTTGGGTTTGATCCTAGAATCGGAAACTATTACAACAATCCCTCCTTTGGGTATGGCGGGTATTGCCTCCCCAAAGATACAAAGCAGCTTCTCGCCAATTATCACAATGTTCCCAATAATATTATTGGCGCCATTGTGGAGGCCAATCGAACACGCAAGGATTTCATTTCGGACCGCATTTTGGAAAAGGCCGGTTTTCCGCAAAAGTCCGCTCCAGTGGTGGGCATTTACCGCCTAACCATGAAATCCAATTCCGATAATTTTAGGCAATCGTCTATTCAAGGCATTATGAAGCGGATCAAGGCGAAGGGAGTAGAGGTGGTTGTCTACGAGCCTGCGCTGAAAGAAGAAGCGTTTTTTAACACGCGTGTGGTAAAATCGTTAGAGGAGTTTAAGACGGTAAGCGATGTGATTGTGGCCAACCGTTTTCATCCTGAAATTGAGGATGTTTTGGAAAAAGTCTACACGCGGGATCTGTATTTTAGGGATTAACAGGGTCTAAGGCTGCCCCCCCACATCCCCAAGGATTCTTGGCAAAGGCAGCTGCCCTCCGCGTAAGGACCTGATCAATCCTCTTGCGCGCCCAAGGACATGTGGTCGATATAGCGCTCCATAAAGTACGGATGCGTGGCCAGCGGGACTTCCTGGGCGCCTTGGATGAGTTCTTGGGAAAGCGCGCGCAACGGGGGAGAGAAGAGCATGTCCGCAGCCCCGCGCAAGGCGGTGTTTCCAGCGGCAACGGTACAATGAACAAGGGCTTCGGGGATCAGGCCGATCTCCGAGGCTTTTTTGGGTTTTAGGTAACTGCCGAAACCTCCGCAGAGGAATAAAGCATCCACATCCTCGGCAAGAAGATGGGCTTCATGGAGCAGCGTATCAATGCCAGCCGCGATGGCGGCCTTGGCGAGCTGCACGTTGCGGACGTCCGCCTGGGTGATGCTGACGCCACTGTCGCCAAGCAAATAGGGCGAGGCGGCAAGCCTTCCAGAAGCCTCCAAAACCCCTGCCTGGCGCAGGGCGCACAGAGCGTCCACCAAGCCGCTGCCGCAAAGGCCAATAGGCTTTGTTTCGCCGAGAACATGGTATTCCCATCGGTCGGCATGAAAATCCACCTGATCGAGGGCACCAGCCAGAGCGGGCATGCCCATGGAAATCTGCGCGCCTTCAAAGGCAGGCCCCGCGGCGGTGGCGCAGCAAAATAGGCGTTCCCGGGCAAAAAGCGCCATTTCGCCATTGGTGCCAATGTCCACCAGGAGATGGTTGCGGCCAGGCTCGCACAGGCGGGTGGCCAGGATGCCGCAGGTGATGTCCGCGCCCACATAGGCGCTGATGCAGCGGGGCAAGTAGGCGGGAATGCCGAACAATTCCTGGCTGCACCCAAATACGCTGACAGGGGTAAAGGGCGACACGCCAAGGCTTTGGGGATTCAGCCCCGTGAGAATATGCAACATGGTGGTGTTTCCCGTGATGACCATAGAGCGTATGGCATGCAGAGGCATCCCCGCCTGGGTTCGCAGTTGCTCCATCATCCGCGACAGTTGATTTTCAAGACAGAGCCGCTGGGGTTCCACGCCGTGGGCGGCAGCGTGATCAATACGGCTGAGCACATCCGCGCCATAAATGGATTGCCGGTTCATTTCATGAAGCTCGTTCATGGGGGCGGACCCTGGGGAATAAAGCTGCATGGCAATGGTGGTGGTGCCGATATCCACCGCGATACCGGGTTCGGCAGCATGAAAACCTGGGCGTTGGGAAGCAGGCAAGGGATAAGGCAAAACGGACGTGGCGCTTTCCGTGGGCAACAAAACCTCGGCCGTTCCCAAAAGCCCGCACAGGCAGGCCATGCGCCAAACAAACCCGTCCATGGGAGGCGGCATCCCTATCAGCTTTTGCTGCTCTTCCGCCGAGGGGGGCGCAAGCTCCCCCCTGGCCTGTACCCCACATTTCCCACAGCGGCCATGGCCCCCGCAGGGCATCCCAAAGGCCACGCCGCTCAGCCTGAGCGCGTCGCCAAGGGTCTGTCCGTCGCAGCTTACACGTACAAGCATAGTATCCCTCTTTCAATAGGTTCCGCCCTTTTTCCGGTACTGCCCTGGGGACAGTCCTGTGAGAAGGGCAAATTTTTTCGTAAAATAGCTCTGGTCCGTATACCCCACCAAGTCTGCGATGGCCGCCAGGGAAAGCGCGGGATTCAAAAGCAATTCCTTGCTCTTTTCAATGCGCATTTGGTTGACAAAATCCGTAAAGCTCTGGCCTAGTTCCGCTTTGAAGATGGTGCTCAAGTAGCTGCGAGAAAGAGAAACATGGTTAGCCAGTTCCTCCAGGGTGACCCGCTTGGATAGGTTTTCTCGCAGATAGTTGACGGCTTTGCGCATGATGTCTGCATGTTCAAATTGGCTAAAGTCAAACACATATCCCACAAAACGATAAAACATGGAGGTCAGCCACTGAGACAGCTCATCCATGGTGGAAATGCTTTCCACCTCCAGCTGCCAGCGGGGATGATGGCCAAAGATGCGGGTCACATCCGCACCGCCTTCAATAGAGGCTCTGGAAAAAAGCACGATCAACTCTTGGGCACGTTCTTTGATCTGCGCAAAGTCGCCCGTGGTATGAAAATAGAGCGTTCCCAAAAGCTGGTTGATCAGCTCTTGCGCGCCCTGTTTATCGCCTTGAATGATCATTTTCTGCAGGCGCTGCTCCACTTCAATGGGATAGCGAGAGCCCTGGCCGCAACGCATCTGGCTGGTCAGCTCGTAGAGGGTATTGTGCAGACTGCTTTGCGTGGCCGAAACAGACAAAGTATCCTCGGCTTTCCTGCCGGAAAGATACATGGCCGTCGCCCGTTGAATCTCCGCAAGGGCATTGATCTGGGCGGGGGAACGCTGGGGCAGAGAACCGACGGCTTTTTGCATGCCCTCCGTCAGCTTGGGAAGATCCTCCCTCAGCCCCATCACATAAGGCCCTGAAATGATGGAATAGGCCGCGCGCCTGGCCATGAAAACCACCGTGGACACAAACGCGAGGCTAAGGGGACAAAAATAGACATACAAACCGTTCCAGCGTTCAGCCTCGAAGCAGCCGTAGGTATGCGCCAGGCGGCTGTCACATTGCCCTTGCTGGGAACGCTGGCATAAAGAGCAAAAATCTGCGGCAGGCTTCCCCAAGAAATCACGGATGGAGAAGTCGAATAGGGACGCAGTCACACCGGTGGCGCTGGCAAAGCTGTGCGCCATCCAGAGCAAGTCTTCCGGCAGGCGAGTAGCCATGCGTCTCCCTCCTTAGCCGTGATTTGGGAATCCCTGCGCTAAGTGTAGCATGAAAAGGGTCGGCGATCAATCGTGGCAATCGATTCACGCTAGGTCCTCGACCTCTTTCCAAGAGGAACAATACCATCAGCGTACATCAAGCGTATTTTGTCGTATTGGAGTCCCATTCGATTTATGGTACGGAGGTTTTAAGCCCTCACAACCGGACGCGAAAAGACGAAATGGTCTCGCATTGCCAGGTTGACAGCGGATAAAGGGTGCCGTATGATGACAAAAATGGGGCGTTGAATATAGAAACGTCCAGAGAAGGAGAGGTTGGATGAACGAACGGGAAAATCTGATGGCTCTGTTGAAACGGCAGCCCTATGAAAAAGTGCCGGTGGAATTTATGCTTTGCCCCGCACTGGAACAGACATTCCACCAGGAAACGGGATCTGGGCAGGATTACCGTGATTATTTTCAGATGCCATGGCGCAGGGTGAGCGAAATTTTGCCCCTCAACCAGGAGACCCAGCAGTTTTTGCCCTATTATCAGGAGGGGCTGAAAGCTGGGACGGAGATCGATATTTTTGGCGTGGCCCACGAACCGGGCAGCGAGGCCGCGCAGCACATGACCCGCATGCGGCATCCGCTCAAGGATATCGACAGCGTGGAACAGCTACAGGCTTACCCGTTTCCTACTTTTGACGGCGTGTCCATTGATGCGCAACGGGCGGATGTGAAGCGCCTGCGGGAAAAAGGCCTGGTATCCATCGGCAATATGCAGATGACCATTTGGGAAACCGCCTGGACCATCCGCAGCATGGAAGAATTGATGGTGGACATGATGTCCGGCGAAGAAACGGCGGAATACCTGCTGGACAAGATCACGGAGATTTCTACCCAGCGGGCCAAATTGTATGTGGAGGCCGGCGTAGAGGTGCTCTTTATCGGCGACGATATCGGCATGCAGCACAGCACCATGATGAGCGAGGCCTTGTATACCGAATGGCTGAAACCCAGGCAGAAGCGCCTGATCGATGAGGTGCGCAAGGTGAACCCTGATGTGGTGGTGTTCTATCACTCGTGCGGTTTGATCATGCCCTTCATTCCCCACTTGATTGAGGTGGGGATTGATGTGCTCAACCCCATTCAGACGGAATGCATGGATTTCCAAACCATCTATGACATGTACGCTGACCGCCTGTGCTTTCATGGTACCATCGGCACCCAAAAGCTGATGCCTTTTGGCACGCCGCAGGATGTGCGGGATGAGGTTTTTCGGCATTTGGATATTGCCTCAAAAAAGGGGGGGCTGTTTGTGGCGCCCACGCATTTGCTGGAGCCGGAAGTCCCCTGGGCCAACATCCTGGCCTACGCCGAGGCTTGCAGGGATTATCGCAAGTAAATAGGGAAGGCCCCAAAGGAGAGCGGCGGTGCGGCTCTCCTTTTCTTGTATTTGGGCAATGGTGAGCTTTTTGGTTGCAACCCTTGGGAAAATAAGGTAGAATAAGACTGGATAGTTCTATGCGAACGAAAATCGAAGATCTCTATCCTTTTTTCTGAGAAAGGGAAAACGCAATGAAGAGGCAAGCGAGACGTTATGGGGCGTTGTTCATGGCGCTATTCTTATTTGTGCAAGGCGGCATTTCCGCTCTGGCGAGCGGGGATCCTCTTTTGAATGAACCAATTTTGATGGAAACAGCGGTGACTCATACCACCGAGACTCCCAAAGAGGAGACTCCCAAAGAGGAGGCTCCCAAAGGGATAGAGCTGCCGCTGGCGGCGGAGGGAGAGAGTCCCGCAGAAATAGGGGTTGGCGCGCCTCCCACTGCGTCGCCTGCCCCCAGCGCGCCGCCCGCGGTTGAACCCGCCGCCCCCACCCCTGTGGTGAGCGAGGCGCCCAACGAGGAACCTGAGGAAAGCCAGCCCCCTGAAAATACGACGCCCACAACCGATCAACCCGCCGAGCCCAGCGAAGCGCCGGTGTCCAGCCAGGGTCCTGCGGCTAGTGAGGAACCCACCACGGACCTACCGCCAGAGCCTACCCAGGCCCTCCCCACGGAGGAGGCTCCGTCGCCCACGCCCTGGGAGGAGGACGCAGAGGAGACCGGTTTACCTGCCGAGCCCACAGTAGCGCCGATCATGAGCATGGGACAAGAAACGGTGCTTCTGGCGCCTAAGGCGCCCGCCCTCACCCTCAGCGCGGACAACACGTCGGTGGTGTTTCTCTACGATGAATCGGCAACAAGCACGATCAACCTTTCCTATACCGCGGGGGCGCAGCTTACCGTTGCTATGACCCAGGATGGAATTGTGGCCTGCGTGCCGGATTTCCAGTCCGATCACGGTACCCTGCGTTTGCAGCCATGCCCTGATATGGTTGGCGCCGTGATCTTGACCGTAACCGCTAGCCTCAATGGCGAGACCCAAAGCGTAAGCATTCGGGCAATTGTGAAGTTCGGCCCCAATGACGCGCCTGTGGTGATTGCCGCTCCCGCACTGACGGTGCTGGAGGATAGTGACGGGAGCGCCGCGGCGAACCAGCTGAACTTGAATGGTGTGTTTGCGGATCCTGATGGCGACCCGCTACGGTACTGGATCACCACACAGCCCCAGCACGGAAGCGTACGTATAGCGCGGCAAGGCTCCGATGAAGTGGTCATTTATACGCCCAACCCTTTGTTTTTTGGAACGGATAGCTTTATGGTGACCACCACGGATGATGTGGGAGGGATTACGGATTATACGGCGCCTGTCACGGTCACCCATGTGAATCACCCGCCGCAGCCTGCGGGAAGCGGCGCGCTGAACCTGACCACCGAGGAGGACATTCCGTTAACTTACGCCTTGGGCGGGCTGGCCACGGATGTGGACGGCGATACGCTTAGCTATAGCGTCAAACCGGGAAGCGGCCCCATGGCGGGCAGCACGGCCACAGTCAGCGGCAATACCCTCCGCTATGTCCCCAAGCGCAACTATAATCAGAGTGATGATTTTGTGATCCTGGCGTCCGATGGAAACGGCGCAACGGCGGAAATTGACGTTCACGTCGTCATCGCTCCCGTGAACGACGCGGCCTCCCTGAAGGACGATCATGCCATCACCAATAAGGATGTAGCGGTGGACATCGACGTGCTTGCCAATGACACTTGCGCGGATATCAGCGATCCCGCGCCCTATACCTACACCCTCAAGGTCACCGGCGTGGATGCGGCCTCCGCCCATGGGGGAACCATTGTCTTGCTGGGTGATGGCCTGAAAGTGCGCTACACCCCCGCCGAGAATTTTCGTGGCACGGACACCTTTCGGTATTCCATTGCCAGGGGGGGAGAAACCAAGTCCGCCACCGTGACGGTGAGCGTGACCCAGGTCAACTATCCGCCCGTGTTTACAGGCATCAGCGATACGCCTTATACCATCCCGGAGGATACGGCGGCGGGCTTGAGCGTGAACTTTTCCATCGTGGACGACGATACCCCCGCCGAGGCCATGGCTGTGCAATATAGCGTGATCAACGACGGCACCTCCGACGCGTCCATTGTGGGGACGGTGGCCCTGACGCTGGTCAACGCCCAGACCGGCGCGTACCGGCTCACTTTCCATTCCGCCAAAGACAAGCATGGCACGGTAAAGATCAAGCTCCTGGCTTCCGACAACCTGCTTACCGCCGACGCAATGGTGACCATCGATGTGACGCCAGTGAACGATGCGCCTGTGGCCCATCATTTTGAAGAAACCGTCGATGAGGACACGGAAATCGTTTTTGAGATGAAAACCACCGCCCATGCCAGCGATGTGGACAACGCCTTTAGCGAGCTGCTCTGGTCTGTGACTGCGCCCGGCGGCGGGCATAGCTTTGCCTATGATGATGCCACGGGAAAGATCACCTTTCAGGCAAAGCAAGACTTTGCGGGTGATGTGGTGATCACTTTTGTGGTGACAGACCCCGGCGGGCAGTCCGGCACAGGCACGGTGACCCTTCATGTGCTTCCCGTCAACGATCCGCCGCTGATTGCCATTGCCCCGGCGGATCGGCAGATCGCCTTTGACGAGGACGGCGCCTACGGCCCCATTGACCTAGGCTGCCAAGATCCGGACGGGGATGCGCTCACCATGACGGCGGGCTCTTCCAAGCCCAGCGTGATCAATGCGGCAGGGCTTGTGATCAGCGATGGCAAGCTGACCATCACCTCCTTGCCCGACGCCAACTGGAAAAACGATGGCGTGAATCAGCCCATTGACGTGACCGTGACGGTCTCCGACGGCAACGAGACCGCCCAGGTCGTTATCCAAGTATTTGTGAACCCTGTGGAGGATCGGCCCCAGGCCAAGCCTGACGAGTACACCACTGAGGATGGAGTGAAATTGACCCTGCGCCCCCTGGATAACGATTTCGATCCCGACGGGGATTCCCTGGTGGCGCGCTATGACGGGGATCCCGCCCCCAATGTGGGCTACCTGAACCGCAGCCAGAGCATCTATGAAATCCCCGTAGGCTTCCAGGGGGATATCGTGATCCAATACTTCGCGGAGGACGCCAAGGATCATACGGGAGACCCCACCCCCGAAAGCGTCAGCCGTTCCACCATCACCATCCATGTGGTTCCCCGTGGCGTGCCGCCCATCATCACCCAAGTGGATACGCTGGTGGCGCCCATGGGGGCCGAGCACACAGTCATTCCAAGCCCCGTTCGGCTGGAGGTGTGGAACCTTCCCTATGGCCAAACCTATGAAATCACCGCCCAGGTGACGGACACCTCCGTGCCCGGGCTCATCACCGGCCTCAGCCTCAGCGGCGGGCAAAGCGGCCTTGGGGACGGCTTGGTGCGGCGACCCGATCTTACCGTTTCTGTGGGCGATCAAAAGCAGGGCGAAGCCATCATTACCGTCCGGGCGGAAACCCAGAAGGGCGTCACCGCCGAAATGCGCTTTAAGGTGAAGATTACGGGGGTGAACACCCCCCCTGTGCCTGCCGATTACACGGGGGCCGCCGCCACGGTGAACCTGGGTGAAACCATCGTATTCCCCGTCCGGACCGACGCCACGGACGATTTCACCGCCAACGCGGATCTCCTGCTCCAGGGGGTCGACCTGGCGGGCTTCCCCGAGGCTTTGGGAGAGGTCACCTTTGACGCCCAGGCCGGAACCGTCACCTTCCGCTCCAACGGCGGCCACGGCGGCCACGGCCCCTGGACGGGCAGCTTTGCCTATACCCTGGTGGACGAGGGCCGGCTCTCCGGCGAGGGCGCTGTTTCCCTCACCATCCCCCAGGTAGACAGGGCGCCCTTGGCGCGGAATGATCACTACCTGGACCTGGATGGGTACATTTTCGCCCAGTCCAACCTTGACGACCATGTGCTTTCCCCTTCGCCCTTGTGGAATGACGAGGATCCCGACGGCGACCCGCTGACCCTTTTGTCCGTCACCCCCCTGGGAGACGGCGCCTCTGTGCCCAGGCTCGCTGTCTCTCCCGACGGTTCCCAGATGCTTTTGACCATGGCGGACACGGTACCCCCGGGAAGCTACCCCTACACCTACACCCTCCAGTCCTCCTACAACGCCGCCAATCAAACGGATACGGCCCAGATCACCGTCCTGGTGGAGGAGCCGGCGCAGGGCGGTTCCGTGCCCAGGATTACGGCCCACACCTTTGAGATTCGGGAGGATTGCGGGGAGAAAACCTTCGATCTGTCCCCCTATTTGCATATTGCCAGCACCGTCACCGCCTTGCAGGTGAGCGTGACCGGCGGAGGAGCGTTGCTGACCGCCGCCCCTACCACCACGGGCCGCACCATCACCCTGACTCCGGCGGCGGACATGAACGGAACCGTGGAATTGGACGTGGTTGCCCAAAACAGCAAGGGCGATTCCCTGCCCCAGCGGATCACGGTGCGCATCCTGCCGGAAAACGACGGGCCTCAGATTGTGAACAAGGCGGAAATGGCCAACGTTACCGTGGCTAACAATACCGGCCTTCGCCTGTCCGTGCAGCTCCAAGACGTGGACAACGAAAAGCCCGCCGCCCTGGCAAAAGACAAAGACCTGACCCTCACCGTGACCTCCACCAATGCGAAAGTTGTGGATCCCGCCCGCATTCGGGTAGAGCATACAGCGGGCAGCGATGTGTGGAGCCTGCTTTTGCCCGTGGATCAGCAGGATGTGGACACGCAGACCACCATTCAGTTGGTGGCCAGCGACGGCTATCTGGTGGATAACCACTCCTTCCTTTTGACCGTGAACCCTTTGTTGCCCCCCACGCTGTTGACCATTCCCAAGGTCTATGTGGATGAGGACAGCCAGATCCTCATCCCCGTGGTGACGGAGGAGAACAATCCCTCCCTGGAGCACATCAACGTGAGCATCTTTTCGCCGCCGGGGGAGAGCCCTGCGGGCATGGTGAAGGCGGAGGGCAACAACATCGTCTTTTTGCCCGCCAAAGATTTCTTTCACAAGCCTGCCTACGGGCCCTTTCCAGAGGAGAATTTGACGATCCAGTACCAACTTCGCTCCGCTTCAGGGGTCACCAGCCCCTTGGGGCAGATCACGGTTCACGTCTGGCCGATGAATGACGCGCCCGTGATTCGCAAATTGCAAGATGTGAACGATCCCTATGGCATGCAAGAGGATACGGCCAGAACCATCGTTTTTGAGGTGGTGGACGTGGACTTGGGCTTTGTGGGGAACAGGGGCGGAGCCCAGGATCAGGGCGAGGGCTCCATTGGCGTCAATGTTCAGCCCGCCGATGGGGAAACCTATGTGCAGTCCGTAAGCCAAAGCCATTCCCAGAATGGAGGCGCCCGCACTGTCACCCTCACCGTCACCCCCAAGGAGGATCAATTCCATCCCACTGGGGTCAATTCGGCCCTCACCGTCACCGCCAATCATGACGATGTTGCCAACCCGCCGGTCAAGACGGTGCAAAGCTGCGCTGTGCACATCACCCCCGTGAATGACAGCCCCGCTTTTACCGGAGTGGATCCTGCCTCCGATGGTACCCCCATGGCGGACACCACCCCCAGCGGGGATCTGGTGGTCTATCGCGTTACGCCGGAGGACACGGCCCTCACCATCGATCTGACTTCCCTGTTTGCTGATGTGGACGACACTACGCTGACCCTTTCCAGCGTGGGCAGCGCCAGCCATGGAACCGTGGTAAGCGTAGGGGGCGGCAAGGCCAAGTTTACGCCTGCCAAGGATTATTTTACCGAGCTGAGCGGACCGGTGGATGTCGACTACGGCTGGTTTAGCTTTACCGTTTCCGATCCCCATGGGGGCAAGTATACGGGCAAGGTGCGCATCCGCATTACGCCGGTGAACGACCCGCCGCTAGGGGTGAATCTGTCGGAAACGGTGGCGGAGGATCAGCCGCTTACCTTCAACCTGCCCGCCGTGGCCCAAGCCCATCATGCCCAAGATGTGGACGATGCGTTTGACGACCTGGTGTTTACCCCCAACCTCACAGCGGCCACTGCCGCCGGACATACCGTTACCTACGATCCGGACACCGGAGCCTTCGCTTTTCAAGGAAAGCGTTACTTTAGCGGTGCGGTGGAGATTCCGTATACGCTCAGCGACCCCCAGGGCGCGAAAGATGAAACCAAGAAGATCGTGATCCGCGTGACGCCTGTCAACAACGCCCCCTATCTGGCTTTCAGCCGCTCCGGCGACGCTGGCTGGCGCACGGAT
Source organism: Eubacteriales bacterium (assembly GCA_031554475.1). Classification (GTDB taxonomy): domain Bacteria; phylum Bacillota; class Clostridia; order Christensenellales; family Aristaeellaceae; genus Limiplasma. The sequence continues at coordinate 101,624 of JAVBVF010000012.1, forward strand.
GAGCCCAGCTGGGATACGGACGTGGAATGGCATATGCCGGAATATGCCGACGGCAGCGAAACCACCGCGGCGGGAGCGCCCTTCCTGTTCCGCGCTTGGGACGTGGAATCCAGCAATCCCATTTTGCTGGCGACCCTGGGCGCGGTGGTGCCCACCGTTCCCGCGCAGATTTTTCCGGATACCATTCATTATCCCATCACCGGCTCGGCTGCGGGAGACCGCACCATCACCCTAAAGCCCCTGAAGAACAAAAACGGAACGGTACAGTTCACCTTTACCGTGAAAGACCCGCAGGGGCTACAAACCACCGCCACGGCCACCCTGGTTGTGGATCCCTTTAACTCCGCTCCGGTGGTGAAAAACCAAACCCTGACACTGGCGGAGGATGCCGCGCCCCTAAACGGTTCTATTACCGCCACCGACATCGAAACGGCGGAGCCGGATTTGACCTATTCCCTAGTGAATAGCGCAAACGGGCTGGTGGATACCCTTGTGGGGCTTCATGGCACGCTGACATTGGGCCATAACACAGGAACGAAACAAACCTATACCTACACGCCCATGGCTGATCATTTTGGAACGGATACCTTCCCCCTGCGCGTCACCGACGACGGCGACGGCGCCGCAGCCGCGAAGTACGCGGATGCCACCCTCACATTCAACGTGACGCCGGTGAACGACGCGCCCAGCGCTCCTTCCAATGTGCAGTTCCTTGCCCCCCGGCAATACAAGCAAGGCGACACGGTAAAACTCGCCTGGACGGCGGGGGACGATCTGTGCTGGGCGCAGGAAACCAAGCGGGACGACTTGACCTATCGGGTGGAGTATTCCTTGGATGGCAACAGATGGACGGTTTTGCAAACAGCCTTTCAGCCCAGCCTGAAGCCCTCTGCCACAGGCGGGGTGATCAGCTGCAATTTTACCGCTCCGGCTGGCAACAGCGATCATTTCCAGGTTCGGGTGCGCACAATCGATAACGGCGCGCTGGGGAATACGCCCGTCACCTATGCATCCCCGCTCACTTCCGCCTATGCTGTCAGCACAGACGCGAAGCTGGATAATACGCCCCCTACAGCCGCCCATACCGGGAACCCTACCGTGTGGACCAATACCTCGGTCGCCATCACCCTCACCACTGGGGATGGGGTAGGGGCCGTTGCGGGGGCTACGGGGGTTCGAAGCGTGACATCGGCCAATGGGTTGACGGTTACCCCTGTTGGCAACGATTTCCGAACGGTAGTATCGAAAAATGGTCTATACCGCTTTACCGTCAAGGATCAGGTGGGGAACGAGACCACGCATTCCGTTGCCATCGCAAACATCGATAAGCTGGCGCCCAACATTTCTTGCCAACCTGTCAACAACACGGCTGTCAATGCGGTTACGGGCAACCTCGCCGTGGCGCTGAGCTTTGCGGATAAACCGGCCGTCCCGGGCTATGGGCGAAGCGGGCTGGCTACCCAATGGTTTATTCTCAACGGCAGCCCCCTAACGCCTGATGTGGGTGACGGGGCATGGACGCCTTATACCGAAGCGCAGGCGCTCACGTTGCGCGGCGCCTACTATATGCACGCCAAAGCCATTGACAAGGCGGGCAATGTGGCCATCAAGACCTTCGGTCCCTTCCTCGTCCAGGACAATGCGCCCAGGATCGCGGCAAGCCCCAATCCTGCCTTTGTGCTGCAAAATGGGTATCGATCGGACATCGTGCTGACGACGGCGGATGTGGACGATGACGCAAGCCTCTTAAGCGTTGCGTTGACGGGTACCACGCATCCCAGCGTGGTCTCCTTGGCCGATGTGCGGCTGGCGCGGGATGGAGCCAATCCGGCGCGGTGGCATGTGACGGTGACGCCGGATCATGACGCCTATGATAGCAAGGGTGATCTTTACCTCACTTTCACGGTGACGGATCCTTATGGCAAAACCGGCGCGTGCAAGCTGCTGGTCTATGTGGAGCACGTAAATCACGCCCCAGTGACCAAGGATATCACGGCCACGATCTATCATGATCAGACCTACAGCGCGAAGGTTTCCGCGGACGATTCCCAGGACCATCCCTTTGAAAGTCCTGGCTTTGTATTCTCCTGCCCGAGTAAGGATGGGGTAAAGAACGGGAGCTTACGCCTCAAGAGCGAAACAGGCGAGTTTACCTATACCCCCAAGGCCGGCTTTGTGGGGACAGAAGTATGCTACATCACCGTAAAGGAAAGCAGGGCCGTGGCGCAAAACGAGAATCCTGATCCGACACCGGAGGGCGTGACGGGGTATGCGGACGGTACCCTATCGGTGAAGGCGAAGGTGACCATTCGCGTCTTGGAGCGAAAAAAATCCAGCCCGCAACAAAGAACCGGCACGACAGGGCTGACAGTACCCATCGGCGGGCCTCTTGACGGACACATGCCAGGAGAAGGCGTACCCATCAGCGGGCTGTATCCCTTCTCGTTCCTCAAAGGCGTGGAAATCCCCGATGGGGCGGCGGCTTACGCCTGTACCCCGGGCCTGTTGATCTCGGAATTGGGTGACATCCTGGGTTCGCCGCTGTACAATGACGAACAATTGCAACGCATTTACAACATGACTGACCAAATGGCGCTTCCCTTGGATTTTGCCGGTGTGGACTGGCAGGCAATGCCCGAGGAGGGGCTGGCGATTCCCCTGCTGGTAGAGCAACGCTACATTGTAGGCGCCCTCTTCATTCGGCGGGCGCCGAAAGAAGCGCAGGGGAAACAGACCCAGGAAACCCAGTGGGGATTTGCATTTGAACTGGAATTGGCCCAGGGTGTGCTGGCCAGCCAGGATTTCTGTGCGGTAAACCTCATCCCCTTGCCGGAACAGATCCAAATGATCGAAACCCAAACCATGCGGGACTTTGACGAGCTCAACATCCTGCATACCGTGGAATGGATTCCTGAGGAGCGGCTCCAAGGCAAGGTGATGCTGTTTGTGGCTTTGCCGTGCGTGTACACAGCACAGACGCTTGCAACCTTTACCCGTACGGGCGCCGCCGTGCTTCGAGACAGCCTGCTCGTCAGCAGGTTGGAGGAAGGAAAACTGGCGGAGGAGATCGCCGCCCAGTAGCCCCTCAAAGCCCCTTTGCGACCCTACAGAAGAACAGATGAAAGTATACTTTTCGTTCTGTTCTCTCCGGCTCAAGCCGCGGTCGCAAAGGGGCTTTTGGCTTGCCATAGCATATTTGGATGGATTTTCACAAACTGTTATCCCATAGGAATGGAAATGCAAAATAGTGTACGATTGTCCTATCTTTGGCACTGATTATCATGTTGACAAAGCCGGTGAATTAAAATATACTTGCAGTAAGAAAAAGCATAAACAACCGACAAGGGTGAGGTACGCGCATGCAAGTAGCGGTTCCATTGCAGACGAATTTTCTTGTGAGAATGTCGCATATCGACAAATCATTTCCTGGGGTTCACGCGCTGGACGACGCGCAGCTTGAGCTTCGGGCGGGCGAAGTTTTGGCGCTGGTTGGGGAAAACGGCGCCGGCAAATCGACGCTGATGAAGGTGTTGACGGGGATTTATCCCAAGGATTCCGGCGACATCGAAATCGACGGGAAACCGGTGGAGATCAACGGTACCCGGGATGCGCAAGCGCTGGGGATTAGCATTATTCATCAGGAATTGAATTTGATGCGGGACTTGACGGTCGCGCAGAACATTTTTATTGGCCGCGAACCCATGAACGGCTTCGTTTTGAATCAAAAGAAACAAAATGTAATGACCAAGGCGCTTTTGGATTCCCTGCATATCGATATTGCCCCCACCATGCCCATCAAGGCCCTCACCGTGGCCAAGCAGCAGATGGTGGAAATCGCCAAAGCGCTGTCATACGACAATACACGCATCCTCATTATGGACGAACCCTCGGCCGCGCTCACGGAATCGGAAATCGAGGATTTGTTCCGCTTTATTCGGGATTTGCAAAAGCGCGGCGTGGGGATTATTTATATCTCTCACCGCATGGGCGAGCTGAAGCAGATTTCCGACCGGATCACCGTGATGCGGGACGGGCGCTATGTCGGCACTGTGAATACGCCAGACGTGACCCTGGACGAGATCATCAGCAGGATGGTGGGCCGCGTGATCTCTGAGCAACCCAAGGAAAGCAGCGCCGTACCCGCGGACGCGCCCGTGGCCCTGGAAGTGCACCACCTGAAATCCAAGGATGTGAAGGACGTTTCCTTTACTTTGCGTAAAGGCGAAATTTTGGGCTTCGCGGGTTTGATGGGCGCGGGCCGCACCGAGACGGCACGCCTGATTTGCGGCGCGGACAAGCGGGAAAACGGCGAGATCTTGGTGCACGGCAAGCCTATCAATATCCGCACCCCCAGCGATGCCGTGGAAGCAGGCATCGGCTATCTGTCCGAGGATCGTAAGCAATTTGGTTTATGCTTGCCCCTCTCCGTGGCGGACAATATCGCCTTGGCAAGCCTTTCCGCCTTTACCCAAAAGTCGGTGGTGCAGGACAACAAGGTACGCCAGACCGCCCACGACCATCGGGAAAGCCTGAGCATCAAAACCCCCACTGTGGACAGCTTGGTGCGCAGCCTTTCCGGCGGAAATCAGCAAAAGGTGGTTATTGCCAAGTGGCTGGTGCGGGATTGCGATATCTTGATTTTTGACGAACCCACCCGTGGCATCGACGTGGGCGCCAAGAGTGAGATTTACAAGCTGATGAATCAACTGGCTGCCAGCGGCAAGGCGATCATCATGATTTCCTCGGAGCTGCCCGAACTCCTGCGCATGAGCGACCGCGTGATTGTGATGTGCGAAGGGGAAAAGACCGGTGAACTCAGCATCGAGGAAGCGACCCAGGAAAAGATCATGGCGCTGGCTGCGCCGAGACGATAAGTTACGAACGAAGGGATTGATGGGGCATGCAGAAGAAGGTAGCCCGCAGGCAGTTTTCCATGCAGAAGTTGCTCGCTCCGGCGGCACTGGTCATTATGTACGCGTTCTTTTCCATCTTTGGGAATAAGTTCTTTGAGGCTTATACCCTCCGGCAGATTTTGGAATCCGCTTATTTTATCGGCTTTATGGCCTTTGGCGTTACCTTTGTCATCATCACCGGCGGCATCGACCTTTCCATCGGCACCGTGATGATGTGCTCGGCCATCATCGGCGGCGTGGCGCATAGCGTATGGGGGTTCCCCCTTTGGTTGGCCTTGTGCCTGTTGCCCCTTACGGGCCTGATGTTCGGGCTTTGCAACGGCTGGATGATCGCCAAATTGAAATTGCCGCCCTTCATTGCCACCCTGGGTACCATGTTGATTTCCCAAGGGTTTGGGTCCATCGTTTCCAATGTGCGCACCCAGAATTATCCCACCGTGGGTACGGAGGAAGCCTGGTTTAAGAACGTATTTCACCGCCTCAATGGTCAGTTTCCCATTGGCGCGGTTTACCTGATCGCCATTTTCCTCGTGGCGCTGTTCCTGCTGAACAAAACCCGTTTTGGCCGTTACAGCTTCGCCATCGGATCCAATGAAGAAGCGGCCCGGCTTTCCGGTGTTCGCGTAGATCGCTGGAAGATCGCGGCCTATGCGACTTGCGGGTTGTTTGCGGGCTTGGCGGGCATTTTTTATGCGGCCACCTATACCACCTGCACCCCGGGCACCGGCAACGGGCAGGAGCTCAATGCCATTGCGGGCGTTATCATCGGCGGCACGTCCATGTCGGGCGGCGCGGGGACCATGGTGGGAACCCTGATTGGCGTATTCATTATGGCGACGCTGAAAGCAGGCTTGGCCTCCGTGGGCTTGCAAGCCCATTGGCAGACCTTTATCACGGGCTTTGTGGTCATTGGCGCGGTACTATTGGATATCGCCCGTGGCAAGGCGGCTACCCGGGTGAAAAAGGGTGCCGACAAGGCCGAAAAGAAGGAGTAAGCAGGAGCTTGCTCAGCAATCACAGATTTTGCGCGCATGATGGCGTGTGAATCAATATCAAGAGGAGGTTTATCAGGATGAAAAAACTTTTGTCTATCGCGCTGGCACTGGTTCTCGTACTGGGCTGCATCTCTATGGCGGCGGCGGAAGGCCAGTACATCTCCGTCATCTCCAAGGGCGAGCAACACTCTTTCTGGCAGGCTGTCCGCAAGGGCTGCGAAGCCGCTGCTGAAAAGTACGGCGTTGAAATGTTCTACTATGGCCCCCCCAGCGAGTCTGATATCGCGCTGCAGGTGGAAGCTCTGAAGGCCGAAATGGCGAAGGGCCCTGTGGCCATCGCGTTGGCTTCTCTGTCCACCGATTCCGTGATGGCTGAGCTGCAGGAGTGCGTGGAAAAGAAGATCCCCGTGATCGGCTTTGACTCCGGCGTGCCCAATGCTCCCGAAGGATCCATCTATGCCACCGCTTCCACCAACAACGCCAACGCTGCTGCGCTGGCCGCCGAAGAGTTCTTCAAGCTGGAAGGCTTCCAAGACACCCTGAAGGCCGCTACCGCCGATAAGCCCGTGGTGATCGCTGTGCTGTCCCAGGATGCCACCAGCGAGTCCATCACCAGCCGCACCAGCGGTTTCGTGGACAAGATGAAGGAACTGGCCAGCGCTTGTGGCACCGTTGCCGTGCAGGGTCACGACAAGTGGGCCGCTCCCGCTGATGGCGCCACCATCGTTATCCATGTGGAAGTGTCCGCTACGCCTGACATCGGCGACGTGACCAATTCCGCGAACGCTGTGCTGAACATGGATGGCCTGTACGCTGTGTTCTGCTCCAACCAAGGCACCGTGGGCGGCCTCTTGGCTGCCACCGCTGACGGCTCTGACTTGGCCGACGGCGCTCGCTTTGGCGACCTGATCGTGGCTGGCTTCGATGCCGGCGCTCCCCAGAAGAACGCTGTCCGTCAGGGCTGGTTCGTTGGCTCTGTGACCCAGAACCCCTACCAGATCGGCTACTTGGCTGTGGAACTGGCTGTGAAGGCCGCCAACGGCGAAGCGGTTGAAGATGCGGACACCGGCGCGAAATGGTATACCGCTGCGAACATCGACGATCCTGACATCGCGATGTTGGTGTACGATTGATCTAAAAGGTAACGCAAGAAGGATGCTGCCATTGGCAGCATCCTTCAGCTTGCTGAAAAAGGCCCGTTTGCTTTGTCAGCTTCGGTGGCTAAGGGATGTCACGTACGGATATGTACGCTCCACCCCTTATGCCATCTCGCTTCCGCGCAACCGGATCTTTTTGAGCAAGCTCCATCCCGTTGCCAAATTGCCTTTGTCAACGGTCTGAAGGATGCTGCCAATGGCAGCATCCTTTTTTGCGATCAACCCATCGGTTTCGCCGAGGGTTGCGCATTGACAGAAATGATCAAACGATCAAAAATATGATCATTTGAAATCTGATATTGCGATAAATGAGCGTTTGTGTTATACTCATCACGTTTGTGGGTGTAAAAATAGGGGCAAGGGGTGACGGAGATGGTGGAGCGGCGGGCGGCTTTGTGTGAATACATTTTATCCCACGGACAAGTCACCATCGAAGAGCTTTGCGCTCAGTTTCCCGAAAAATCTCCCGTTACCATTCGGCGCGATTTGGCCTATTTGGAAGATAGCGGCGCGATCATTCGCTCACATGGCGGCGCGCGGGCCAATATCCAGCACCATAGCCAATTGGAGCCGTTTTATTATGTCCGCGCAGGCGAAAATACCGGAATAAAGGTGAAGCTGGCGGAATTGGCCGCACCCTTTATTGAGGAACGACGCGCTATTTTTATGGATTCCGGTACCACCACCATGGCGCTGGCCCAGCGCCTGCCGGATAAAAACCTGACCATCATCACCACCGATCCGAACATTGCGCTATATGTAGTGGCCAAGAAGCCAAGCTGCTCGGTGATCTTAACCGGCGGAAATGTGAACCGCAATTCGCTGTCCTGTTCCGGATACGGCAGCGCGGAAATCCTTCGGGGGCTCAACATGGACATCGCCTTCATGGGCACCTCCGGTTTTTCCAAGAGCGGCGGATTTACGGCGGGGGAGCATTTCGAGTCCGAGCTTAAGGGCATTGTGCTTCAAAAGGCCGAGCGGGTGATCATGCTCATGGACAGTTCCAAGATTGGCAAAAACATGCCCTACACCTTTGCCCAGGCCGAGCAGGTGGATGTGCTGATTACGGATAATGGGCTTCCCCCAGAGGCGGAGGAGCTGCTCACGTCCAAAGGAGTTCAAGTCGTGAAGGCTGAACGATAGATTTTCATTGGCAATGGTAGGATAACACAAGGAGGGTTTTCGGATGGCGAACATGGTGTTGATGCCGCAAATCGGCATCTCAGAGGAAAGCGCGATTCTGGCGCAATGGCACGTGAAGCAGGGGGACAGTGTGAACGTGGGCGATCCCTTGTTTTCCAGCGAGACGGGAAAATCCGCCTTCGATATCCCCTCGGAATTTTCGGGGGTTGTGCTGGCCTTGCTGGCCCAAGAGGGTGATGAGGTGATGGTGAAAGCGCCGGTGTGCGTGATTGGCCAGGCGGGGGAAAGCTATGAAGCTGCCGCGGCGCCTACCAAGGCTGGAGAGGCGCCCCAAGAAACGGTCGCCACAGCCAGCGCAACGCCGGCCCCGTCCCAGGCCGCGTTTTCCGCCGCCCATACGGCCGCTACGGCCACTGGAGTTTCCCCTAGGGCTCGCGCCTTGGCGGAAAAAGCGGACGTGGATCCCGCCTTGGCTTCCCCCACGGGCCCTGAAGGCCGCGTGATCGAGCGGGATGTACGGGCTTTGATCGAAAACGGTGCGGCGTCCAGGGCGTCTGCCACGGCTCCCGTAGGGCAGGCTGTCGCCGCTGGCCAAGCTGTTTGCGCTACGCAGCCCTCTACGGCGGTGGCCTATGAGGATAAGCCCATGTCCACCATCCGCAAGGTGATCGCCAAGAACATGATGGCCTCCCTCAGTTCCACCGCCCAATTGACCCACACCGCCTCCTTTGACGCCACCGCCATTCAAACATCCCGCAAGTTTTGCAAGGAGGATCCCAAGCTGGCGGGGGTGACCCTGACGGACATGATCCTCTTTGCCGTGACCCGCACCCTGCCCGAGTTCCCCGCCCTCAATGCCTGGCTCATGGGCGACACCCTGCGTTATTTTAGCGAGGTGAACCTGGCTTGCGCTGTGGATACGGACAAGGGCCTGATGGTACCTGTGATCAACGGCGCTTCCAGCATGTCCCTTTTGCAGATTTCCAACGCCTTAAAGGCGGTGGCGGCAGGCTGCAAGGACGGCTCCATTTCCCCCGATCTTTTGACCGGCGGCAGTTTTACGGTGTCCAACCTGGGCATGTTTGGCATTGAGAGCTTCACCCCCATCTTAAACGCCCCCCAGACCGGCCTTTTGGGCGTGAATACCATCACCCAGCGGGCGCGGGAGGAAAACGGGCAGATCAAGCTCTATCCCTGCATGACCCTGTCTTTGACCTACGATCACCGGGCAGTGGATGGTGCGCCTGCCTCCAAGTTCCTTCAAACCCTGTGCAAGAACCTGGAGCGCTTCCCGGCGCTTTTGGCAATGTAACGCAAGTTCCAAAGCGAAAAGGAGGAAGCGAAGATGTACGATTTGTTGATCATCGGCGGGGGCCCTGCCGGATACCACGCGGCGGAGCTGGCGTCCCACGCGGGGCTTTCCACGGTGCTATTTGAAAAGCGGGCCGTGGGCGGCGTATGCCTGAACGAGGGCTGCATTCCCTCCAAAACCCTGCTGCATTCCGCCAAGATTTATGATTACATGAACGGCTACGGCAAGCACTACGGCGTGACTTGTGAACAGCCCAGGCTGGACTATCCCGCCGTGGTGAAGCGCAAGGACAAGGTGGTCAAAAAGTTGGTTACCGGCATTGAAGGCACCCTAAAGCGCGGCGGCGTGACCCTGGTGAAGGAACGGGCCACCATAGAGCGCCGGATCGAGGGCGGCTTTGAGGTGTTGGCTGGAGGGCAAAAATACGAGGGGGCGAAGCTCCTGTTGTGCACGGGTTCCGAGCCCATCCTGCCGCCCATTGAAGGGCTCAAGGAAGCGGTAGAATCGGGCTTTGGCATGACCAATCGGGAAATTTTGGATTTGACCCAAATTCCCCAACGATTGGTGATTGTGGGCGGCGGCGTGATCGGGCTGGAAATGGCCTCGCTGATGAACTCGGCAGGGAGTGAGGTCACGGTCATCGAGATGCTCACAAAGATCGCGGGCCCTACGGACGGCGAGATTTCCAGCCTTCTTCAGGCCCATTATGAGAAAAAAGGTGTGAAGTTCCTGTTGGGGGCCAAGCTCACCCGCATCGGTACCGACAGCGTCACCTACGAGTGGAATGGCGAAGCCGTGAACTTACCCTGCGACAAGGTGCTTTTGTCCATTGGCCGCAAAGCGGTGACCGGAGACATGGGCTTGGAGAAGATCGGTGTTGTGATGGAACGGGGCGCGGTATTGACTGATGCCCAGCAAAAGACCAATGTTCCCGGGGTGTTTGCCGCCGGAGACATCAACGGCAAGTCCATGCTAGCCCATACCGCTTATCGGGAGGCCGAGGTGGCCATCAATACCCTGTGCGGCAAAAAAGACGCCATGGAGTACAACGCCATTCCTTCTGTGATTTACACCAACCCCGAAGTGGCGGGGGTGGGAGAAACCCTGGAAACCGCCAAGCAAAAGGGAATGGATGCCCGTGAAATCAAGCTGCCCATGATGATGAGCGGCCGGTACATGGCCGAGAATGAAGGCGGTACAGGGATCTGCAAGCTGGTGTTTGAGGGCAAACGGTTGATCGGCGTGCACATGCTGGGCAATCCCGCCTCGGAAATCATCGCTACCGCCGCTGTGCTCATCTCCAAGGAAGTGAGCCTGGAGCAGGCCAAGCGCGTGGTATTCCCGCACCCCACGGTGGGTGAGGTCATCCGCGAAGGGCTGTTCCATTTTGAGTAAGAAAAACCAGAATATGATGAGATAAAAGGGGGACAACATCATGCCACAGAGTCAATACATCGAGCCCGCACAACGGCGCGCGCCTGGGAAAATCACTTTTCAGGACATCCCATTAAACCAGTATCAAAAGCCCTTTGCCGAATCCGCCAAGGAGTATTCCAAGGCTGATTTGCTGGGCATCTTCAGCGATATGCAGACCATCCGCGAATTTGAGACCATGCTCTACCAGGTTCGCACCACCAAGGTCTACAATGGCGTAGAATACGTATATACAGGGCCCGCCCACCTCTACACCGGCCAAGAGGCCGCCGCTGTGGGCATGGCCTATACCCTGGGCAAGGACGATATCATCTTCGGCTCCCACCGCAGCCACGGCGAAGTGCTGGCCAAGGGCTGCGCGGCCATCAAAAACCTGGATGAGAAAGAGCTTTATCAAATCATGAAGGATTTCATGGGCGGGGCCACCCTGGCCCCCGTGGAGAAGTTGAACAAGACCGGCAATGTGCGGGACTTGGCCTTCGACTTCCTGCTCTACGGCTTCATGGCCGAGCTCTTTGGCCGGGAAAATGGCTTTACTCGCGGCTTGGGCAACTCCATGCACGTGTTTTTCACGCCCTTTGGCATCTATCCCAACAACGCCATCGTGGGCGGCTCGGCGGGCATTGCGGCGGGGGCGGCCCTCTTTAAGCGCGTGAATCAAAAGCCCGGGTTGGTGGTTTGCAACGTGGGCGATGCGTCCTTGGGCTGCGGCCCTGTGTGGGAAGCGCTGAACTTCGCCGCCATGGACCAATTGAACAAGCTGTGGGACGACGCCCACAAGGGCGGCCTCCCCATCATCTTCAACTTCTTCAACAACAACTATGGCATGGGCGGCCAGACCAGCGGCGAGACCATGGCCTACGATGTGCTGGCCCGTGTGGGCGCGGGCATCCACCCCGATCAGCTCCACTCCGAGCGCATCGACGGTTACAACCCCTTTGCCGTCATCGACGCCTTTGCCCGCAAGCGCAAGATCATTGAGGAGCGCCGCGGCCCCGTGCTGTTGGACACCCTCACCTACCGCTATGCTGGCCACTCCGCCACCGACGCCTCCACCTACCGTACCAAGGAGGAGATCGAGGCCTGGCAGCAGGTGGATTCCATCGCCGCCTTCAAGGCCGGCATGCTCAAGGGCAAGAAGGCCACCCAGGCCGAGCTGGACGCGGTGGATACCGGCATTCGCGAGCGGATCACCAAGATCATGAAGCTGGCCATCGACGAGAGCATTTCGCCCCGCATGGATCTTTTCCAGAATCCCGATGCCATTCGGCAGTACATGTTCTCCAACCAGAAGATCGAGAAGATGGAGGATCGCAAGCCCGACGAGCTGGCCCCCAAGGCGCAAAACAGCCGCCTGGAAAAGCTCAAAAGCAAGGTGCGCTTCGCCTTTGACAAAGACGGCAAGCCCGTTTCCAAGATCAAGCAGTTTAACACCCGCGACGCCATCTTCGAAGCCATTATCGACAAGTTCTACCAGGATCCCACCCTCATCGCCTTTGGCGAGGACAATCGGGACTGGGGCGGCGCTTTCGGCGTGTACGGCGGCGTGACGGAATCCATGCCCTACCACCGCTTCTTCAACTCGCCCATTTCGGAAGGCACCATCGTGGCGGCTTCCGTGGGCTATGCCCTGTGCGGCGGCCGCGCCATTCCGGAGCTGATGTATTGTGACTTCCTGGGCCGTGCGGGAGACGAGGTCTTTAACCAGATGTCCAAGTGGCAGGCCATGAGCGCGGGCGCTTTGAAGGTGCCCATGGTGCTTCGCGTTTCCGTGGGCTCCAAGTACGGCGCGCAGCATGCCCAGGACTGGACCTCTTTGACCACTCACATCCCTGGCCTCAAAGTCGTTTACCCCGCTACCCCCTACGATGCCAAGGGCCTGATGAACGCGGCCTTGAGCGGTTCCGATCCCGTGGTGTTCTTTGAAGCGCAAAAGCTCTACGACACCGGCGAAATGTTCCATGAGGGCGGCGTGCCCGAGGGCTATTACGAGGTGCCCATCGGCGAGCCGGACGTGAAGCGGGAAGGCAAGGACATCACCCTCCTCACCATCGGCGCTTCCTTGTATAACGCCCTGGACGCGGCCAAGCTCTTGCAAGACAAGTACGGCCTTTCCGCCGAGGTGATCGACGCCCGCAGCCTGGTGCCCTTCCACTACGATCTTGTGATTGAGTCCGTGAAAAAGACGGGTCGCTTGGTGCTGGTGTCCGACGCTTGCGAGCGTGGGGCGTATGTGAACAACATCGCCGCCAACCTGACCCAGTTCGCCTTTGATTCCTTGGATGCGCCCCCTGTGGTGGTGGCCGCTCCCAATGTGATTTGCCCCTGCCCGGAACTGGAATCCTACTACTATCCGCAGCCGGAATGGATTTTGGACGCCATTCACGAGAAAATTCTGCCCTTGCCGGGCTACACCCCCAAGATGAACTTCACCACCCTGGAAAAAGTTCGCCGGGAAAAGCAAGGCATTTAAGAAAGGAACCATCAGCATGAAAACCAAAGCGGTTCGGTTATACGGCAAGGAGGACTTGCGCCTGGAGGAGTTTGAGCTTCCCAAGATCCAGGACGATGAGATTTTGGCCAAAATCATGTCCGACAGCATCTGCATGTCCTCCTACAAGGCGGCCATGCAGGGCCCCGATCACAAACGGGTGCCCAACGATGTGGACAAAAACCCCATCATCATCGGCCACGAGTTCTGCGGCGAACTGGTGGAGGTAGGGGCCAAATGGCAACATCAGTTCAAGGCGGGAGACCGGTTTTTTATCCAGCCCGCCCTGAATGATCCCGCGGACATCTACGCCGCCCCAGGCTATACCTTTCCCTACATCGGCGGCGCGGCCACCTATGTGGTCATTCCCAATGTGGTGATGAAGCACGGCTGCCTACTGCCCTTTCATGGGGAGGCGTTCTACCACGGCTCTTTGGCCGAGCCCATGAGCTGTATCGTGGGGGGCTACCATGTGAACTACCACACCAAGAGCGGCAGCTATGTCCATGAGATGGGCATTGTGCCTGGGGGCAACATGGCCCTCTTGGCGGGGGTGGGTCCCATGGGCCTGGGCGCTATCGACTACGCCATCCATTGCGACCGCAAGCCTGGGCTTTTGGTGGTTACGGATATCGACGAAAACCGCCTGGCCACGGCTCAAAAGCTCCTAAGCGTGGAAGAAGCGGCGAAAAACGGCGTGAAGCTCCTGTATGTGAACACCGCCGGCGTTGCCGACGTACCCGCTCTGTTGAAGGAAAAGGCTGGCGGTGAAGGCTACGATGATGTGTTCGTGTTCGCCCCCGTTTCCGCCGTGGTGGAGCAGGCCGACGCCATTTTGCGCCATGACGGCTGCCTCAACTTCTTCGCCGGTCCTACGGACCCTGCCTTTTCGGCTACATTCAATTTCTACAACGCCCATTACTTAGCCACCCACGTGGCGGGCAACAGTGGCGGCAATACCGACGATATGCTGGAGTCCATGGAGATGATGGCGGCGGGCAAGATCGACCCCTCTACCATGGTCACCCACATCGGCGGACTGGACGCGGTGATCGACACCACCTTGCGCCTGCCTAAGATCCCTGGGGGCAAAAAGCTGATCTACAACCAAATCTCCTTGCCCCTGACCGCCCTTTCCGACTTTGAAAAGCTGGGGGAAACCGATCCCATGTTCAAAGAGTTGGCGGCGCTTACGGCGGCGAACCAGGGCCTTTGGAACGGCGCATGCGAGAAGTACCTTCTTGCCCACGCCAAAGCCATGTAACATTTGCATAGGGAGGAATGAACCGATGGATCGATATACGGTTGCGCCGGTCATTCGCCAAAAGTACGCGGTGGGGGAAATCGCCCCCATCGTGCGCTTTGTGGGTGAAGAGACCCAAGGAAACGCAATTTCGGCGGAAACCCCAGAAGCGCTGTTTGCCGCCCTTCCTGCCGCCATGCCGGAAAACCTTGCCATACAGGGTGTGGGCAACTTTGACCTGTCCGCCCCGCCTCGGGCCGGCCGCTTGAGCGGGAAGATCGTCATTGTAACGGGCAGCGCCCAGGGTTTTGGGGAGGGCATCGCGGCGGAGTTGCTCACCCACGGCTGCCATATGGTGTACGCGGACTTGAACGGCGAGCAGGCCAAGAAGAACGCGGAGGCCGCCAACGCCAAGTATGGCAAGAACACGGCCATTGCGGCGGCTTGCGATGTGGCCAGCGAGGAATCCGTGGAAAAGATGATTCAGGATACGGTGGCGGCCTTTGGCGGTTTGGATATGTTTGTGTCCAACGCGGGCATTCTCATCTCCGGCGCGCTGGAGGAGTTGACCGTGAAGAGCTTTGAACTGGTGACCAAGGTGAACTACACCGCCTTTTTCATTTGCGCCAAGTATGCGGCCCGGGTGATGCGCTTGCAGCACCAGGTCAATCCCGGCTCCACGGCGGACATCGTACAAATCAACTCCAAGTCCGGCCTGGAGGGCTCCAACAAAAACTTCGCCTACGCGGGCAGCAAGTTTGGCGGCATCGGCCTGACCCAGTCCTTTGCCAAGGAACTGGTGGAATATGGCATCAAGGTAAACGCCGTTTGCCCGGGCAATTTCATGGAAGGCCCCCTGTGGATGGATCCGGAAAAGGGCCTGTTTGTACAGTACTTAAACGCGGGCAAAGTGCCCGGCGCCAAAACCATTGAGGACGTAAAGCGCTTTTACGAGGCCAAGGTACCCATGAACCGTGGGTGCTTCCCCGTGGACGTGGCCCGGGCCATCCTCTATTGCGCCGAGCAAAAATACGAAACTGGCCAAGCTATCCCCGTTACCGGCGGCCAGAATATGCTGAGCTAAGGACGTGCGACCATGGAACAAGCCATTCAAACCCTGATCGATCAATTGAACGCTCCCGCCAAGGAAGAGCGGCTGGCCGCCCTTGGGGAGCTGAAAGCCAAGCTGGAGGCGGGGGAGATCCCCCGCCCTACCACCGGCATTGATGTGAACAACCATATTCACACCACCTTCTCCTTCTCCCCCTATTCGCCCACCAAGGCCGTGTGGATGGCCTACATGGCGGGGCTTTCCACAGCGGGGATCGTGGATCACGACAGCGTGGGCGGCGCAAGGGAGTTCATTGAGGCGGGAAAGATTTTGGATTTTCCCACCACCATTGGCTTTGAGTTGCGCTCCACCCATACGGATACTCCCCTGGGGAGCCGCCGTACCAACAACCCCGACCAATCGGGCGTGGCCTACCTGACCTTCCACGGGATTCCCCATACCCGCATCGATGCGGTGGCGGAATACCTAAAGCCCGTGGGCGTGGCCCGGGGTGAACGCAACCGGAAGATGTGCGCCAAGGTGGAGGAGCTTTTGGGCATTTCCCTGGACTATGACCAGGACGTGCTGCCCTTGTCCCAGCACGGGGAGGGCGGCTCGGTCACTGAGCGGCACCTGCTCTTTGCCGCGGGGCGAAAGCTGATCCAGAAGTACGGCAAGGGGGAAGCCCTGCTTACCTTCCTTAAGGGCCTTTTGCCCGTGGCCGACAGCATGGCCGCCATGCTGCGGGATGAAAGCAACCCCTATTACGAGTACGATCTGCTGGGGCTGCTAAAGGGCTATTTGGTGGAGAAGTTCTTCATCCCTGCCGGAGAGGCGGAATGCCCGCCCATGAAGGAACTGGTGCGCTTTGCCAAGGAAAACGGCATCATCATCACCTATCCGTACCTGGGGGATATCGGCGCCTCCGTGACCAACGACAAAAAGTCCCAGGTGTTTGAGGATGGCTTTTTGGAGGAAGTGTTTGTGGTGTTGAAAGATTTAGGCTTTGGGGCCGTGTCCTACATGCCCTCCCGCAACACCATGGAGCAGCTCAAACGGGTGCGGGCCTTGTGCGACCAGTACGGCATGCTGCAAATCAGCGGCGAAGACATCAATTCCCCTCGGCAGACCTTTGTTTGCAATGCCATGCGAGATCCGGTCTTTGCCAATCTTTTGGACACCACCTGGGCGCTGATCCATCATGAGCGGGCCGCCACCAAGGATCTCTCCCGGGGGTTCATGGAGAACCCCTTGCCGCTAAAAGAACGAATTGATTTTTATAAGGACATGCATGAAGAGTAACGAGTGTGTTTGGATCGACAACCCTTTGACCCGCCCCGCCTGGAACCTGGCCTCGGAAGAGCGGCTTTTGACCACGAGGCAGGGCGTGGTGGCTATGCTCTGGCGCAACGAGCGCTCGGTGATCATTGGCCGCAATCAGGATTTGCACAGCGAGGTGGACATGGAATTTGCCCAAAGCCACGGCATTGAGGTGGTGCGCCGCCTGACCGGTGGCGGCGCGGTGTTCCACGACCTGGGCAATGTGAATTACACCTTTATCGCGCCTCACGACGGCAGCCGGAGCGCTGACTTCTCTTTCTTTGCCAAGCCACTCATCGCGGCCCTGGGGCGCATGGGGGTGAAGGCCGAATTGTCCGGCCGAAACGATCTCCTGGTAGAGGGGCTCAAGGTATCGGGCTGCGCTCATACGCGGCTGAAGGATCGGGCCTTGTATCACGGAACCCTGCTCTTTAACGCCAACCTAAAGGATATGGGCGGCGTTCTCAGGGTGAACAAGGCCAAGTATGAAAGCAAGGGCATCGCCTCGGTAGCCTCCCGGGTGGGCAATCTGGCTGCCTGGCTGTCTACCCCCGAACATCCCATGGACGTGGAGGGCTTTATGGCGCGGCTGCGGCAGGAGCTTCTCTCAGAGGGTGAGTTTGCGCCTCAGGACTTTTCACCGGAGGACAGGGCCGCCATTGATGCCCTATGTGCGGAAAAGTACAAAAGCATAGCCTGGACGGACGGGGCCTGGCGGGGCGGAGAGCGAAAGGGCCAGGTGCGCACAGCTGGCGGAACCGTGGAAGCCTGGGTATGGGTGAAGCAGGGCCGCATGGAACGGGTCCGGCTGACGGGAGACTTTTTTGGGGTCACGCCGGTCAGCGAGGTGGAAGAGTTGCTGGCGGGCCTGCCCTATGAGCGGCCAGCGGTGGCCAAGGCCCTGCCGGAGGAACTTTTGGAAAGAGCCCTAAGCCATGTACCCAAAGAAGAATTGCTAAGCGCGCTGTTTCCCACGGGAAATGACGAAGGGAATGGCCGCTAAAAAATGATTTCAGGCGGAAGGCCGGAAGAATCAAAAGAGTCTTCCGGCCTTTTGCGTTGCTGTGTTCGCTGATGGCGGCCATGAAAACACCCGTACAAACAGGCAGATTTTGCGCATTGTCAATGGGTGAAAGACCGTGGCATGGCCTACTTTTCCGCCTTTTGGATGGGCAGCCACACCTCGCAGCGGTAATCCTCGGACTGCTGGTTGCCCTCGCTATAGACCTCGATATCGGGCGCGTTGGCGTATTCATAGCCGGAAGTGGGGAGCCACTCGGTAAGGATGCGCTTTTGCAAATCTTGAATGGCGTTGGGCAACGCGCCCACACAATCAAAAATAGCCCAGGTACATGCGGGCACTTCATACGTCTCAAAACCTGCCGGAACGTCCTGATCGGTGGGGGCGGCAATGTAGTAGTCAAAGTCCGCGCCATTCATGCAGGCGGAAATGCCCAAAAGCCCGAAGGGCGGTTGATTGATCAGAGAAGCGAGGGCAGGGCCCCTGCCGTCCATCATGGCCTGCTGCCAAAAAAGCGGAATTTTCAAAAAATTCTCTTCGAGGTTGAAAGGATAATGTTGGCGGATTCCCACGGTGCGAAAGGCTTCCTTGTTTTCAATGCGGTAATTCATTTGGGCATCTCCTTTGATGGTCATGTGGAAGTGGATGGGCGGATAGGCCTTGAGGGTCACCGCTGTTTCCCTGGCGGCGGAGGGGGGAATCCCGTGAATGGCTTGAAAAGCGCGGTTAAAGGCGGTGGGGGAGTCGTAACCGTACTTCAAGGCGATATCCAAGATTTTGGCCTTCGAGTTGCACAAGTCAAAGGCCGCCTTGGTCATCTTTCTGCGGCGGATATACTCCGATAGAGGCAAATCGGCCAGATAGGAAAACATGCGCTGAAAATGAAAGGCCGAACACCTTGCGATTTGCGCTAAGCGGTTCATATCCACCCCTTCGGTTAAATGATCTTCGATATAGCCGATAGCCTCCTGAAAATGTCCTAACCAGTCCAATTCCATCCCTCCTGTTGATCAAAGAATAGCGGTTTTTGCCGAATCTGTCCTCTCTTTTTTTGCCGAAAAAAGAGAGGGATCCTTTTGCCGCGAGGTTGGTTTCCCCACGCATCTTATCATTTTTGGATTCCCAGGGCCAGCGGGAATATTTCAAAAAATGCGCATGACCCCTTGACTATACGGTTACCATATCCTTTATGCTAAGGATAGAGTTGGAAGGCCACGGGCGGATGGATCCCCGCCTGTGGAAAATGAAATAGCGGTTGGAAAGGATGATTTTGCGTTATGGCAAAACGAATCAATAGTACCCCCAAGGCGGACGGATTTCGGATGCCGGGAGAGTTTGAACCCCAAAAGCAGATTTGGATGTTGTGGCCGGAGCGGCCGGATAACTGGCGCAATGGCGCAAAGCCCGCTCAGAAGGCGTTTCGGGATGTGGCGGTGGCCGTTAGCCAGTTTGAACCGGTGACCATGTGCGTGTCCACCGCCCAATACCAGAATTGCCGCGCCATGCTGCCGCCGGACATCCGTGTGGTGGAAATCACCAGCAACGACAGCTGGATGCGGGATTGCGGCCCCACGTTTGTGGTGAACGCAAAGGGCGAAGTTCGTGCCTGCGACTGGGATTTTAACGCCTGGGGCGGCCTGGTGGACGGATTGTATTTCCCCTGGGATCAGGACAGCATGGTGGCGCAGAAGGTATGCGAGATGGAGAGGGTGGACACCTACCGCACCCCTGGCTTTGTGTTGGAAGGCGGCTCCATCCATGTGGACGGCGAAGGCACGGTGATGGTGACCGAAATGTGCCTGCTCAGCGAAGGCCGCAACCCTCACATGACCCGGGAGGAAATCGAGGGCATGCTCTGTGATTACCTGGGCTGCGAAAAGGTATTGTGGGTGAAAAACGGCATTGATCCCGAGGAGACCAACGGCCATATCGACGACGTGGCTTGCTTTGTACGCCCGGGCGAGGTGGCGTGCATCTACACAGACGACCCCAGCGACCCCTTCTATGAAGTGGCCCGGGAAAGCTACGATTACCTTTGCCAGCAGACCGATGCCAAGGGCCGCAAACTAAAGGTCCACAAGCTCTGCACTACCAAGACCCCGGTCACCATCTCCGGCGATTTTGACATCGACGCCGTGGAAGGCACCCTGCCCCGCCAGGATGGGGATATCTGCATCACCTCCTACATGAACTTCCTGATTGTGAACGGCGGCGTGATCGTGCCCCAGTACGGCGATGAAAACGATGCCCTGGCCCTGAGCCAGATTCAGGCCATGTTCCCCGAGCGCAAGGCTGTGGGCGTGTTCTCCCGGGAGATTGTGTACGGCGGCGGCAACATTCACTGCATCACCCAGCAGCAGCCTAAGGGCGGCCAGTGACAGCCATGGAAGAACGCACAAAGCCCGTAAGCCTGTGGTCTAGCCTCCTGTTCACCATTTGCAGCATTCTGTCGATGGATACGTTTGTGGCGCCCGCCATGATCGGGGTGTCTTCCATTTTGGTGTGGGTGGTTACGGCAGTGCTGTTCTTCATTCCCTATGGGCTCATCAGCGCGGAACTGGGCAGCACCTATCCGGACGACGGCGGCATCTATGTGTGGATCAAAAAGGCGTTTGGGAATTTCTGGGGTGTTTTGAACGGCTGGTTCTATTGGATCAACGTGGCCTTTTGGATGCCTGCGGTGTTTGTGGCCTTTTCCTCGTGGCTATCCTATGCCTTCTTTCCCTCCCTGGCCCAGCAAAACCCCCTGCTTAGCAACCTGATCATGGCCGGCGTATCGGTGCTGATGTGCTGGGTGATCGTATGGATCGGGGTTCGGGGGATTGAGCTTTCGGTGCGGGTGAGCAATGTGTTTGCGGTGCTCAAGGTGGCCGTGGCGCTGATCTTCGGCGTTTTGGGCATTGTGTACGCGGTGCGCTTTGGGGTGCGCAACGATTTCAGCCTGTCCAACATGATCCCCACCCTGGACAACACCACCCAATACATCGCGGTGATTTTGTACGCCCTTTTGGGGTTTGAGCTCATCGGCTCCATTGGCGGGCGAATTCAAAACCCCCAAAAGACCATTCCCAAGATGACGGTACTCTCCGGCGCGATCATTACGGTGATGTACATTTTTGGCACCTTTGGTATCCTGGCGGCGTTGCCTGCGGAGCAGATCAACGAGGCGGATGGCTTCTACATGGCCCTGGAAGAGTTGACCAAGGTGCTGGGTCCCTTGCAAAAGCCCGTGTTCTACCTGGTGATTCTGGTGGCCATGCTCACGTTGATCTCCAACATGGTTACCTGGACCCTGGGCGCCAATGAGGTGATGGTAGCGGCGGGGCTGGATAGGCGCTCCAAGCTGCTGAAAAAGCGCAGCCGGAAATACGGCACGCCCCTGGCGTTGTACCTGGTGATGGGCATCATGGCCTCCATGCTGATCGTGCTTAATTTCTGCCTGTCCGGCGACGCCAACGATGTGTTCTGGACCATCTTCGCTTTTAGCTTTGTGATCTTTATGATCCCGTACCTATTCATGTTCCCTGCCGTGTGGATTCTTCGGGTTCGGGATCCCAAGACGCCCCGGGTGTACCGCGTCCCAGGCGGAAACGTAGGGCTTTGCCTGTGCGTGGTTCTCACCGAAGGCTGCATGGCGCTGTCCATGTTCTTCGTGTTCAAGGACGCGGGGGGCGGGGCCCAGCGGTGGATGCTCATCATCGGCACCATCGTCACCACGGTTTTGGGCATTCTGTTGTACCGGTCCGGCCGGGGGCTGGATCGTTTGGAGGATACGGCCAACACCAACGAAAATTCAAATTTGTAGGAGGAGACCAACATGCGTCATTTTGTGGATACCCAGGATTTTACCAAGCAAGAATTGCTGGACATCATTGAACTGTCCCTGCTATTGAAAAAGTGTGTAAAAGCGGGCTACTATCCGCCCATCATGCGCAGAAAGACCCTGGGCATGATTTTCCAGCAAAGCTCCACCCGCACCCGGGTCAGCTTTGAAACCGCCATGGAACAACTGGGCGGCCACGCCCAGTATTTGGGACCAGGCATGATCCAACTGGGGGGCCACGAGTCCATCAGCGATACGGGCAAGGTGGTCAGCCGCTTGACGGACATCATCATGGCCCGAGTCATCACCCACAAGACCGTGGTGGACTTGGCGGCGGCTTCCAAGGTTCCGATCATCAACGCCATGTCCGATTACAACCACCCCACCCAGGAAATCGGCGATATGTGCACCATTTTTGAAAACCTGCCCAAGGGGAAGAAACTGGAAGATGTGAAAGTGGTATTCGTGGGCGACGCCACCCAGGTTTGCGCCTCTCTGGGCTTCATCACCACCCATCTGGGCATGCATTTCTGCCACTTCGGCCCCGAAGGCTTCCAGCTCCGTCAAGAGCACAAGGACATCATGGAAAAGAACGTGAAGGAGAACGGCGGCAGCTGGCTGGTGACCGATGATGTGGACAAGGCCATGGCCGGCGCGGACTTCGTGTACACTGACGTGTGGTATGGCCTGTATGAGGCGGAGCTTAGCCCGGAAGAACGCAACCGCGTTTTTATGCCCAAGTATCAGGTGAACAGGGAGCTTATGCAGCGCTGCAGCATGGGCGCCAAGTTCATGCACTGCCTGCCCGCCACCCGTGGGGAGGAAGTCACCGACGAGGTGCTGGACAGCGAAATCTCCGTGGCCTTTGACGAAGCGGAGAACCGCCTGACCGCCATGCGGGGCCTGTTGGTGTACCTGACCCGCTACCAGCAATACGCCAGCGAGCTCCAGCAAGAAGCCCTCAAAGAAGAGCTGGACGAATACCTGGATGAGCTGGACTTCCGTATGGAGGACTGAGAAGATGGCAAAGATCGTCATTGCGCTGGGCGGAAACGCCCTGGGCAATAACGCCGAGGAACAATTGGAAAAGGCTCAGCACGCGGCCAAAGCCATTGTGGATTTGATCGAGCAGGGGCACAATGTGGTAATCGCCCACGGCAACGGCCCCCAGGTGGGACAGATTCGCCTGGCCTTTGAGCAAGGGGAAAAGCTGGGCATCGCTCCCCTGATGCCCTTCCCCGAGTGCACGGCCATGAGCCAAGGGTATATCGGTTACCATTTGCAACAGTCCATCGACGAAGAATTGGTGGCCCGGGGGTATGACGAGCAGCCCGTGGTTTCCATGCTCACCCAGGTGGTGGTGGATGAAAACGACCCTGCCTTCCAAAACCCCACAAAGCCCGTGGGCGGGTATTATGATGAAGCCACAGCCAAAAAGCTCATGATGGCCACCGGCAACAAATATGTGGAGGACGCGGGCAGGGGCTGGCGGCGGGTGGTTCCCTCGCCCAAGCCCGTGGACATCTACGAAAAAATGACCCTGAAGGCGCTTTTGAACGATGGCCAGGTGGTGATCGCCTGCGGCGGCGGCGGCATTCCTGTGGTATACCGCGGCAAGCGGTACGAAGGCATTGACGCCGTGATTGACAAGGACTTCGCCGCCAGCAAAATGGCCAACCTCATTGGCGCGGATATCTTCATCATCTTAACGGCGGTGGAGCGGGTTTGCATTCACTTTGGCAAGCCCAACCAACAGGCCCTGGAAACCATGACCCTTGCGGACGCGAAGCGTTACATGGATGAGGGACACTTTGCCCCAGGCAGCATGCTCCCCAAGGTCCAGGCGGCCTGCGAGTTTGTCGCCTCCGGCCAAGGCCGCAAGGCCATCATCGCCAGCCTGGAATCAGCGGCGGCGGCGGCGAAAGGGGAAAGCGGCACGGCCATCATTCAGGGATAAGACCCCGCATGACGCTGACCCCATGGGCTGCCTTTTGGGTTCCCC